>JBEKWN010000072.1:0-16738 GCA_049513055.1 Thermodesulfobacteriota bacterium | reverse complement strand
CACACTACAAAAAGGGTTCTCTGACCCAGGTGAAAACTCAAGTTCTCCTGCCTTCCTCTTGAATGAGTAAAACCCCATTCTTTTAGACTCTATAACACAAATGATAAGTAGGAGGTGAAGTCTTCAGTGAGGATTTATTCCACTGTCTCCACCTTGATAAGATTCGTGGATCCAGAAATGCTGATCGGGACCCCGGCGATGATAACGATCTTCTCTCCTTTTGAGGCCATTCCCAGCTCTTTGGGCATCCTCTTCGACCTCTCCAACATCTCATCCGTATCCTTCCAATCAGAGACAAGGATAGGATAGACTCCCCAACAGAGATTGAGCTTTCTGACTGTTGATAGGTGTCGGCTCAATGCGAGAATGGGTTGGCGGGGTCTATGCTTCGACACCCATCGTGCCGTACTTCCTGATTCGGTTGGCGTAACGATGACCCTCGCTCCCACTTCCTCAGCAAGTAAAGAAGCAGCGTAGGTGATCGCCTGTGGGAGATTCATTCCTTCGTCTGTTTCCCTCCTTAAAAATAGAGGGTGAGGAAATTCTTCTTCTGCCGATTGAGCAATCTTCGCCATCATCTGAAAAGCTTCGACAGGAAATTGACCGCTGGCCGTCTCCTCCGAAAGCATCACTGCATCCGTCCCGTCATAGATGGCATTGACTACATCGGTGACCTCTGCTCGAGTGGGTTGGGTATGGTCAACCATCGAGCGAAGCATTTGGGTAGCCGTGATCACAGGCTTTCCTAAGATATTGGCCTTCCGAATCAATCTCTTTTGAACATTTGGAATCTTTTCAATCGGAGTCTCCACACCTAAGTCTCCCCGGGCCACCATGATCCCATCTGAGGCTGAAATAATTTCGTCAATATTGTCTAAAGCCTCTTTCCTTTCGATTTTGGCAATAACTGGAATATCGGCTGACTCCTTCTCTAAAATGCTTTTAACTTCTTCGATGTTAGCGGCTCTTTGGATATAGGAGAGAGCAACCAAATCCACTCCATGTTGAATGCCGAAGAGAAGATCCCCATGATCTTTCCCTGTAAAGGCTGAAACCAGAGGGGTTCGGGTTGGAAAGTTCATCCCTTTATGGGAAGTTAAGATTCCTCCCACGATCACCTGACATCGGATATTCTTCCCATCACTTTCTAAGACGTTCAGTTCAATCATTCCGTCAGCCAGAAGAATCCTATCCCCTGGTTTCACCTCCTTAGGAAGAGTTGGATAGGTAACGAATGCCTTTTTCTCATCACCTACAACCATCTCATTAGTGAGAAAAAATTCCTTCCCTCTTTTCAACTCTACTCCACCCTCTTTCATCACACCGATCCGAATTTTGGGACCGCCGAGATCCTGAAGGATGGCAACGGGCTGTCTCAATCGGTCGGCAATTTGACGAATGGTTTTGATTTTCCTTAAATGCTCTTCGTGAGTCCCATGGGAGAAATTGAGCCGTGCCACATTCATCCCGGTCTGGATCAGAACTTCCAAGATCTGAGGCGATTCGCTTGCCGGACCAATGGTACAGACAATCTTCGTCTTCCTTCCCTTTTCTCCAATCATTTGTACCCTCACTCTTTCTCCAATAAATAAGCGACTTCCCCTCCCCGGAGAGGGATGGTCGAGGAATAGTAAACCCATAAGACAAAAATAGCCAAGGCACTTAAAGAACCATAAATCGCAGTAAATCCTCCCAAACCCAGAACATACCATCCAAAAAATTGTTTTGCTCCTTCCCACAGCAAACTAGTAAAGAGAGCGGCCTGAAGTGCTGTCTTGAAGTTTATCTTTTTATTGGGAATGATCTTATAAATCAAAAAGAACATCCAAAAAGAAAAGAAGAATGGAATGATATATTTTAAAAAGAATCCAATGATTGCTCCCAATTCTAAAGGAGATTTAAAGCTAAAACGATAGCGTTTAAGGTAAGTCATGACAGAAGTGAGTGTTATACTCGCCAGATGGAAGATCCCCACCAAGAGGATCATGAGAAGGTCAATCGCAATTCCCCGAAGGATCCCCTGACCTTTTTTGACTTGAAAAATAATGTTGAGGTCCGTCCTCAAGGAACTGAACACCCATATGGAAGTCCAGATCAAACCTCCGATGCCTAATATTCCAACAATCTCCCGATCCCGGATCACCCTCAGAATGCTCTTCATAATCCTCGGATCTAACGAAGGGACCACATTCTCCAGATAACGACGAATATAGTTTAAAACTTCTCTGTCACTGTAGAGGTATGTCCCGACGAGTGCCAACAATAATAAGAAAAGGGGAATTAATCCGACGAGGAGATTGAAGGTCAGCCCAGAGGATAAGAGAAACCCATTATCATCGTTGAATTTTTTTAAAGCATGCTGAAGAAGACGGAGAGGATCTAAAATATCTTTTATCCAATTCATTGATTTTAATCTATCTCCCTCTTGCCTTTTCACTCTGCCAGATCTGTCTTGATTTCGAGGAGATTGAGGATATCCCTCCGAGTAATCATCCCCATTGCCTTTCCATCTTTGACTACAGGAAGGCGTCCCTCACCGGTACGGATCATTTTTTGCAGCGCATCCACTGCCTCTCCATCTGGATCGAGCATGATCTCCTCTCGAAGGGGCATCATCACCTCTCTCACCGTTTTCTCCATCCATTGATCCCGCGGAATCCCTTTGACCTGCTTCAAGGTAATGATGCCGGTAATTCTCTCCCCTTCTATCACAGGATAGGTAATATATGTGTGGGTGAGATAAAAGTCTTCCACTAACTGATGAATGCGAAGGGAGGACGGAACTGAAATCACATCCCGGCTCATCAATGCCTTCACTTTCACCCCTTCGAGGGCTCCCTTCATCGCTACCTGTTGAAATCCCCCTTCTGCAGTGGACCGTAGAAAGATTCCAATAATGACAAACCAGAACCCACCGATGAGATTTCCCATCAATATCCAGAAAAGGCCCAGAAGAATGATTCCTACACCAATCCACTTTCCAGCCTCTGAAGCGATTCGTGTTGCCTTCTTCAGGCTGCCGGTCTTTCTCCAGTAGAAGGCTCGAAGAACTCTGCCCCCATCCAGCGGAAATCCAGGGATCAGATTAAAGATGCCTAAGGAAAGATTAATAACGGCCAGATACCCCAGGAGACCGGTGATAAGGATGAGGTGGGGCGCTGGAGAAGTCACTTTTGAGATGATCCAGAAGATCAAGGCGAGAACAAGACTGGAGAGTGGCCCTCCAATAGCTATTTTCAATTCCTTTTTTGGATCCTCTGGTTCTTTTGTCAATTGAGAGACACCACCAAAGATGAAAAGAGTGATCTCTTTCACCTCTATTCCTTCCTTTTTGGCGATGTAAGAGTGAGTCAACTCATGAACCAGAACGCTGAGGAAGAGAAAGAAGGCCCCAAGAAACCCCATGACCAAGTGAGCTGACCGACTCAAGTCAGGATAACTGGAAGGGAAGTAGCCAATAGCCAGACTCCAGACGATCAGCCCAAAGACGATGAACCAGGTATAATTTAAAGAAATCTGAATCCCCAGTACCCGAAAAAGCTTTACCCCTTTCATAACTTTTGCCCCTTATGATGTGGCCTTCCAAAGGCGAGGGCTAGGTCGAAGGAATCTCGTGATTTGACTTTTTCGACCGAAACGATGCCCGTAAGGCTCTTGGAACCCAAAAAAGAAGGATGAACAATATTCCTAAACCGATCGATCCTAAAACGGTATAGACTAGAGAGGTTTTAAATTCCCATAAGAGAAATTTTATTGTAATGAGAGGAGCGGCAGAATTTTGCACAGCAAAAATCGTTACAGCGATGAGGATTAAAAAGGCTATCCACAAAAATACCTTCATAGTTCTTTCCTCCTTTTCTAAAGTTTTAACCTGACCGTTACATAAAAATGCTCCAAAAGTTAGTTGGGTGTGCTGAAAAACCTTTACAGCGGAACCTTTAAACGTCCACCTGACCGGTTTCCACACAATTTACAAAAACCTCCTCAGGTAACATCCCACTTTACCCCTAAAACATAGAAAAGATCCGCTTTGTAAAGGTTGGGGAGCACACTCAACTGCCAATCCAATGCAACACCAAGATTACCATATCTTATCACACTTCTAAAATATCTTCTCCCCATTTATCCATGTGGATCGAACCACCAGTTCCCCTGGATATTCGAACAGCACTAAATCGGCAGAATGGCCTGGAATAATTTCTCCTCCCACTTCTGGAAATAGTTTTTGAGCATTTTTCGCTGCCATTTGAATCGCTGGAGCAAGATCAATCCTTGCAAACTGGATGACATTGGTTATAGCACGATCCATGGTCAGGGTGGAACCTGCCAGACGAGAAGTGCCTACCAATCGGGCTGTCCGATCAGGACCCACTTCCACTTCTAAGTCTCCTAATGTGTATCTTCCCGGAGAGGCTCCTGCTCCAGCCATGCTATCGGTTGTCAGGACGATTCGATCTATACCTTTTGCCCGAACATAGTTCTTCATTACGTAAAAGGGGAGGTGAATCCCATCCGTGATGATACTTGCCATCAATTGATCCATGGCCAACTGTTTTTGGATGAGGTTCTGACGGTGAGGGAGGGGTTTGGGGGTTGCATTTCCAAGGTGGCAGGAGAGACGGGCCCCAGCCTGAACAGCCTCTTCAAGGTCCTCTTCAGAGGCATTGGTGTGTCCGATTCCAATAACCATTCCACGGGCCACTGCTTTCTTGATGAAAGGAATCGCTCCTTTCACCTCCGGCGCTAAAGTCATACACTTGATCCGGCCTTCGCACACCTCCTGAAACCTCTCCAATTCTTCCCATTTGGGGAGCCGGACAAACTCGCGAAGGTGAACTCCTCTGGGCCCGTCCTCAGGAGAAATATAAGGTCCTTCGAGGTGGATCCCAAGACACATTTTCTGGAGAAGAGTATCATTTCTTAAAGCGTCCGCCATGATTTTCAACTGGTGAATCATCCTCTCACGGGAGGAAGTGATGAAAGTGGGAAGAAAGTGAGTGACGCCAGTGGAAACCAAGGAGCGGGCTGCCTGATGAAGCCCTTCAGGGGTAAGACGAGGACTATTAAAATCCACCCCAGCAAACCCATTCACTTGAGGATCAAAAAAACCTGGACAGAGGTACAGGTCCGTCCCACCGAAATCATAGGGAGATCCTTTTTGATGAGGTTCAATCTGGATGACCTTCCCTCTCTCAACAATGATGTTCACCGGAGACTCTGTTCCCGGAATTTTCCCTTGAACGATCATGATGATTCCTCAGGAGAATTATATAGGATATCCGATGGTTTTAAAATATTTTAGTTCACTTCATTTATAGACAATTACCTTAAAATATTGTAAAAAATAAGAAAAGATGAAAGAGATCTCGGTTTTAGGAAACAAGGATAGCAGAAGATTTGTGAGAGGCATCATTCATCAATATTTTTAAAGGAGGCCAAATGAAGTTTCCACAGTATAGACCAAGAAGATTGCGAAAAGACGAACTATTTCGAAGAATGATCCGAGAAACCCACCTCAGGACAGATGACCTGATCTATCCCCTATTCGTTCGTCCGGGAAAGGGATTGAAACAACCCATCTCCTCCATGCCCGGGCATTTTCAGTTCTCTATCGATCTCCTGATCAAAGAGGTGAAGGAGGCAAAATCCTTAGGGATTCTGGGCATCATCCTTTTTGGCATCCCCGAAAAGAAGGATGAATTGGGATCAGAGGCCTATGCGGAAAACGGGATCATTCAGAGGGCGGTGAGGCAGCTTAAAGAAAAGGTGGAAGGCATTCTCATCATCACGGATGTCTGCCTCTGCGAATATACCAGTCATGGACACTGCGGTGTGGTAGAGGGAGGAAGAATTTTGAATGATGAAACGCTTGATCTTCTCGCCCGTCAAGCCCTCTCTCACGCCAGGGCAGGGGCAGATATCGTGGCCCCTTCTGATATGATGGATGGAAGGGTGGGAGCCATCCGGAATATCCTCGATGAAAATCAATTCGAGGATATTCCCATCATGGCTTATTCAGCAAAATATGCTTCCAGTTTTTATGGACCCTTCCGAGTGGCTGCAGAATCGAAACCTCAGTTCGGTGATCGAAAATCCTACCAGATGGACCCATCCAATGGAGATGAGGCCCTGAGAGAGGTTCGACTCGACATCGAAGAAGGTGCGGATATCGTCATGGTCAAACCCGCCCTTCCCTATCTGGATATCATCTATCGAGTGAAGCAAACCTTTAACATACCTGTGGCAGCTTACAATGTCAGTGGTGAATTTGCTTTAGTGAAGGCTGCTTCGCAACTCGGATGGGTGGATGGGGAACAGATGATGATGGAATCGCTTACCTCCATTAAGAGGGCAGGTGCGGATCTGATCCTCACCTACTTTGCCAAAGAGGCGGCCAAAAAATTAGTTTAGAGTTATGAGTTATAAATTATGAATTATGAATTAAAAGCTAAGGATTATCGATCAAAAACGACGAATCACGAATTACGAGCCACGAATCACGAGTTGAGAATGATTGCATGGGAGTTGACCCGAAGCTGCAATCTCGCCTGCGTTCACTGTCGTGCTTCCGCCGGGTACGGTCCATACGAAGGAGAACTTTCAACGCAGGAGGTTTTCAGGGTAATGAACGAAATCGATTCCTTCAGCAAACCCGTCATCATCCTGACTGGGGGAGAGCCCCTGCTCCGACAGGATATCTTCGATCTGGCATCTTATGGAACAGCAAAAGGGTTCCGGATGGTGATGGCCACCAACGGGACATTGTTTACTGAAGAAATCGTCCAAAAGATGAAGACATCAGGGATTCAACGGATCAGCATCAGTATCGATGGTCCGACTGCAGAGACACACGACGCCTTTCGGAAAGTGAAGGGTTCCTTTGAAGGCTCTCTTCGAGGAATCGAGATGGCCAAGAAAGGAGGCATCGAATTCCAGATCAACACCACCATTACACAGGTCAATCTCCATCTGATCCCTGACATCCTCCGCCTGGCTGTGGATCTGGGTGCGGTGGCTCTCCACATCTTTCTTCTGGTTCCGACGGGAAGAGGAAAGGAATTGAAAGATCAGGAAATATCTCCTCTGGATTATGAAAAAACCCTCCACTGGTTTTACGAACAGACCGATAAGGTTCCTCTTCAACTCAAGGCGACCTGTGCCCCTCACTATTATCGCATTCTAAGACAACAAGCGAAAAAAGAGGGAAAGAAGATCACTCCTAAAACACATGGATTGGATGCCATGACCCGTGGATGTCTTGGAGGCATCTCGTTCTGTTTTATCTCACACATCGGCCGGGTTCAACCCTGTGGCTATCTAGAATTGAATTGTGGAAATGTAAGAGAAAAATCTTTTCAGGAGATTTGGGCGAATTCCGAAGTCTTCAAGAATCTTCGGAATACCGATGGCTATCAGGGAAAATGTGGAAGGTGTGAGTTCAGAAAGGTCTGCGGAGGTTGTCGGGCGCGGGCCTACGAAATCTCAGGGGAGTACATGGCTGAGGAACCCTATTGTATCTATGAGCCGGTTTAACCATAGGAGATATTCGATTAATTCGGTTCATTCGTTTTATTCACTTAGAATATCTATCATTGAGTATGAAGCTATTTTCTAAACACTTTTTTCGTTTTCGAATCAGCCTGACCTTTAAATTCATCATTGCCGTGTTCTTTTTGGTCTTGATGAGTGCGGCGGCATTCGGCTATTTCTCAGTCGCAAGGGAGATGACCCTTTTCCGAAGCCATTGGGAGACTTACGGAAGATCCATGGCCAATTCTTATAGCCTTCTCATCGAGCATGGAATGGACCTCTCGGATCGGGTCTTCCTACAAAACGTTGCTGAGAGAATCGTCGAAAATGAAGATGTCGTGTTGTGTTTGCTTTACGATAATTCTGGAGAGAGGTGGGCCCGTGCGGTGAAGAAAGGAAGGCTTCCCGACCCTCAATCGACCTATCAAATTACTCAAACCATCCACTCCAAAGAAGGTCAGATGATCGGGACCCTCCAAATTGGTCTTTCTCTTTTTAAAATGAACAGCCAGATCGATGGGTTGAAAAGAGATATCCTCCTTGTCACCTTAGGGGTGATCGGTTTAGGAATTTTGTTCACCCTCATCCTGACCCGGGTTCTCCTTCGGCCGATCGAAAAGTTGGCGGAGGCGACCGAGAGAGTGACAAAGGGAGAATTGGTACAGACCGTTGATATTCGGTCCAGAGATGAAATTGGAGACTTGGCCAGAGACTTCAACCAAATGACCCTTCAACTGAAAGAATCCAGAGGCGATCTCGAAAGAAAGGTGGAGGAACGAACCCACCAGTTAGAGGCGAACATTGCGGAACTGAATCGGGCAAGAACCTCCACTCTGAAGATGCTTGAGGAACTCCAATCCGCCAAGAGGGAATTGGAAATGGTCAACCGTGAGTTAAAAGAGATGGACGAGACCAGAATGAAATTCATTGGCATCGCCTCCCATGAATTGAAAACTCCGCTCACGGCCATCAAGGCCAATATCGATTTCATCCTTTCCGAAAAAGAAGGAAAGATTCCCGAGAATCTGAAATCCTATCTCCTCACGATCCAGAGAAATACCAATCGAATTCAAATGAGAATGGATCAAATGCTGGATCTGAGCCGGATTAAATCTGACCGTCTCCTCTTCAACCGAGAGCCGATCCTGCTCTCTGAGGTGATTGGAGGATATATCAATGAGGTCACCCCGGTGGAAAAGCACCTTTCCATCCAGGTTGACATTCCACAAGACCTCCTCATCTACGCTGATAGAAATGCCCTTCATGATATCTTCATTAACCTCCTCTCCAATGCATTCAAATTTACTGGCGATGGAGGTAAGGTTTCGATCAACGCCACCCAAAAGGATCAATCTATGCTCCTTGAAATTAGGGACACAGGAATGGGTATCCCGGAAGATAAATTCCACATGATCTTTGATGAATTTTACCAGGTCGAGGGTGGCAAACACGGTGGAACAGGCTTGGGGCTCGCCATTGCCAAACGGTTGGTTGAAGAACACGGCGGGAGTATCTGGGTGGAGTCTCAATTGGGAAAGGGTTCCATCTTTTACTTTACCCTCCCCCTCTCTCTGGAGAACGAAGATGGAAGACTCAACCATTGATAGAGAAGCAAAAGGAAAAGTTCTGATTGTTGATGATGCACCGGATACCTTAAAAATTATCCAGAAACTTCTCTATTATGAGGGATACGATGTGACGATTGCCTCGACCGGTGAAGAAGGAGTGAAGAAGGTCGAAGAGGAAAAACCTGAAGTGGTCTTGATGGATATCAATCTTCCAGGAATTGATGGCACCGAGGCCTTGAGGAGAATTCGAATCATCAATCCTCTTCAATGCGTCATCATGCTAACTGCCTTTGCCACAGTGGATAATGCCATCCACGCCCTCAAAGAAGGCGCCTCTGATTTCATCAAGAAACCCTTCGAGAACGAGCATCTGATCCACATCGTCAACCAATCTCTAGAAAAGTACAAGACCCTGAAGGAGAAAGAAAAGTTGGAGGAGGAGGTGAGAAGGCTCTCCATCACCGATGATTTAACCGGCCTTTATAACCACCGCCATTTTTTCAAGACCTTAGAAGCTGAATTGGCTCGTTTGAAACGCCAGAAGACCTCCCTTTCCCTCTTGATGTTTGATCTCGACAATTTCAAAAGATATAATGATCTCTACGGCCATCTGGAAGGGGATAAGGTCTTGAAAAACATCGGTGAGGTCGTCAAACATTCCATCCGATACAATGTCGATTCTGGCTATCGTTACGGAGGGGATGAATTTGCTGTCCTCCTCATTGGGGCCTCCGTAGATCATGCCCTGACCATTGCGGAACGCATCCGTTCTTCCATCGAACAGGCAGAATTTCAAAACATCACAGTCAGCATTGGCCTATCCGAATACAGGGACCATTTCGACCTGGAGGAGTTTGTCAAATCTGCGGATGATGCGATGTATATTGCCAAGCATTCGGGCGGGAATCGAGTCCATACGAATATCCCCTGGCCCTCTGATTTATTGTAGCGAAAGATCAAAAAGGGAATTACCCGAATGATTTATTTCAAATTCCAAATTCTAAATCCCAAATTACAAATAATTACCAAATTCCAATTTCTAAATAAAAAAACGATTCATTTTTGAATTTTGAATTTATTTGTTATTTGGAATTTGTGATTTGGCGCTTATCATGCCTATGTCTGATCGTCCTAAACTCTTTTTAATCGATGGCTCCTCTTATCTCTACCGTGCATTTTATGCCATCGGTCATCTCTCCAATTCCAAGGGGCTCCCGACCAATGCGACCTTTGGTTTCATCCAAATGCTTCTTAAAGTCCTCAAGGAACATCGGCCGGATTATCTTGCCGTGATCTTCGATTCAAAGGCTCCCACCTTTCGAAGCGAGGTCTATAAAGAATACAAAGCCAACCGGCCTGCCATGCCAGAGGGGCTTACCCCCCAGATTCCTTATATCAAGAAGATCATCGAGGGATACCGAATTGCCCTCTTGGAGATGGAAGGATACGAGGCGGACGATCTCATCGGAACGGTCGCCAAGAGACTGGAGTCAGAAGTCGATGTCGTGATCATCACCGGTGACAAAGACATCCTTCAACTGGTCAGTGATCGGATCCAGGTCTATGACACCATGAAGGAGAAAAGGTTCGGGGTGGAAGAAGTCATCCAGCGCTTCGGCGTTTCTCCTGAACAGGTGGTGGAAGTGATGGGGCTAGCTGGAGATGCCATTGATAACATCCCGGGTGTTCCAGGGATTGGGGAGAAGACGGCCATTCAATTGATCAAAACTTATGGATCGATCGAAAATCTTCTGACCCATGTGGAGGAAATTCCCCGGAAGAAATTGAAAGAAAATTTAAAGACCCATGGAGATCTCGCTCGTCTCAGCCGGCGGTTGGCAACGATCCATATCGATGTGCCTGTCAGCTACCAGTTAAAAGATTTTTCCCTCTCGCCCCCTGATCTGAAGGGCCTTAAGGAGCTCTTCAAAGAGTTGGAGTTCAACAAACTTCTCAAAGAACTCCTCGAAGAAAAGGACTCCATTTCGGAAGGCAGGGACTATCGTTTGCTCACAGATCGAAATGAACTCCTCACTTTATTAGAAGACCTGAGAAAGGTCACAACCTTTTCCATCGATCTGGAGACCACATCCCCTTATCCAATGTGGGCGGATCTCGTCGGGATCAGTCTGTCCTGCGCTCCCCATCAAGCTTACTATATTCCCCTTGGCCACCAACATCGGGAGACAACTCAACAACTTCCTCTTCCTTGGGTATTGGAACAGTTAAAACCTATTTTGGAAGATAGGGAAGTGAAGAAGGTAGGTCAGAACATCAAATATGAATGGATTGTTCTGAAACGATATGGAATTCACCTGCAAGGGATAGACGGGGATACGATGATCGCCTCCTATCTCCTCAATCCCACCAAACATAACCACAACCTGAGTGAAATTGCCCAGGAATATTTGGATCGCTCTGTCACTGACTTCAAAGAAGTCGTAGGGAGTGGAATGAAGGCAGTGACCTTTGACCAGATCGAACTTGGAAAGGCCAGGGATTACAGTTGTGAAGATGCGGATGTCACTCTCCAACTCTCTCACCTCCTTTTTCCAAAACTGAAGGAGGAGGGATTTAAAGATCTCTTTGACCAGGTGGAGATGCCCCTCGTCATGGTCTTGGCAAAAATAGAGATGAATGGAGTGAAAATCGATCTGGACCTTCTCCAAGAATATTCGAAAGAGATCGAAACTCAACTCCAACAGAAGATAGAACGAATCTACGGGTTAGCGGGAGAGGTCTTCAATATCAACTCCTCCCAGCAACTGGGAAAAATCCTTTTTGATAAACTGAAACTGCCTGTGGTCAAGAAGACCAAAACAGGCACCTCCACGGATGTGGAGGTCCTGACCAAACTCTCTCTCCGGCATGACCTTCCCCTCGAGATCCTCGGTTATCGCAATCTGAGCAAACTCAAATCCACTTACATCGATGCCCTTCCCAAATTGATCCATCCGAAAACCGGACGCGTTCACACCTCTTATAATCAAACGGTGACTGCCACAGGAAGACTCTCCTCGAGTGATCCCAACCTCCAGAACATTCCTGTCCGTGCAGAGGAGGGAAACCGGATTCGCCAGGCCTTCATCCCAGAGAAAGGATGGTCCATCGTCTCTGCAGACTATTCCCAGATCGAATTGAGAATTCTAGCCCACCTCTCCCGAGATGAAACCCTTATGGAAGCCTTTCAAAAAGATGAAGACATTCATGCCCGAACCGCCTCAGAGATCTTTGGGGTTCCAATGGAAAAGGTGACGCCTCCGATGAGGAGGGAGGCCAAGGTGATCAACTTTGGCATTATTTATGGAATGAGCGCCTATGGTCTTTCGCAACAATTGGGGACAGAACCCAAAATCGCCCAGGCCTATATTGAT
Organism: Thermodesulfobacteriota bacterium; assembly: GCA_049513055.1. Classification (GTDB taxonomy): domain Bacteria; phylum Desulfobacterota; class BSN033; order BSN033; family UBA1163; genus UBA1163. The sequence goes on along the minus strand of JBEKWN010000072.1, from coordinate 4,266 downwards.
GAATATTTTAAAAAATATACCGGCGTTCAAACCTACATCGAAAAGAGTTTGGAAGAGGCGAGGCAGAAGGGATATGTGATGACCCTTTTGCATCGCCGCCGCTATCTGCCGGACATTCACTCCCCAACCGTAGCCATCCGGCAGGCTACAGAGAGGATGGCCATCAATACTCCTCTCCAGGGAACGGCAGCGGATATCATCAAGGTCGCGATGATCCACATCCAGAATCGAATAGAAGAACCCGGTCTCTCCACCAAAATGATCATGCAGGTCCACGACGAATTGGTCTTCGAGGTTCCCGAAGAGGAACTTCAAAAAGCTGCCCTTATGATCCAGAATGAAATGGAGACGGTGATGGACCTCTCTGTCCCACTCAAGATCTCCATCCATTCGGGGAAGAATTGGGCAGAGGTGCATTAACTGATAGTTCGGAGTGCTGGGTTAAGAGTTCGGAGCAAAACCGAAAACTAAAAACTCCGAACTAACTACTCCGAACTATTATTAACGGGGGATCAACATGAAAAGAACGTGTCTCATCATTATTGCAGGGTTGTTGTTCTCTTCTGTGTTGGCATTTGGCCAAGAGGTTTACAAATGGGTGGATGAGAAAGGAACAGTACACTTCACGGATGACCTGGGTGAGGTTCCGGAAAAATATCGAGAACAGATCCAAAAGAAGACGCCTCCAAAAGAACCCATACCTTCTCAACCCACTTCTCCTCCATCCATCGAATCACCTAAAAGTATGGAGCCTGAGAAGGAGGCTGAGTCAGCCCCTGGGTCTGTGCAGAAAGATATCTTAGGCCGTGGAGAAGAATGGTGGAGGGCAAAGGTGAACGAGTGGAATGAAAAACTCAAGACCTCCCAGAGAGATTATGAAAACGCCTACAGTGAATGGAAGTCAAAGGAGAATGAATTAGAAACCTCGAAATTCAAACCCGACAGCGTCAAAAGGAAGTTGAAGGCTGAGATCAAAACCCTCGAAGAAAAGACAAGGGATTGGGAAAAACAGATGGAAGAGGCGAAGAACATGCTCGAAAATGTTCTTCCAAAACAAGCTCAGGATTATCGGGCTAATCCTGAATGGCTCAAAATCGAAGAGAAAAAATAAGTTAGGAGTTCGGTGTCCGGAGTTCTGAGTTCACCACCAAAAACTCTAAACTAAATACTCAAAACTAAATTCTCCGAACTCCGAACTAATTACTCCGAACTTTTTTTAGAAGACGTCCATTTCCCTTTTAATAAATGGAGGGGGAATTGATCGATGTAGGGAACAAAGGCTAAACTCATCTCCCCTTGATTCAAGATCCCAGTCAAAATCTCCTCCACCTCTTTTTGTGGAAGGATCGCATAACTCTTCCAATCAAGGACCTGGAGTTTCATGAGAACCCTGGAGGGTTCTCCTACTGACTTGACCGCTTTCTTTGCCACCTCAGCCATCAAGTCAATGGCTTCCTTCACTTCTATATTCTTGTCTTTCATCGCCTGACGATGGTAAGCCATTACTGCATAGTAGTCAAAATCCTTTCTCAGCGCTTCTGAAAGAGTCTGTGAAAACCAAGCCATGCCGTTAAAGTCGTTGAGGACGGCCTCAAAATAAAGATTGATGGCAAACTGTAAGTTAGGATTTGATTCTCTGGCAGCTTCCATCAATCGTTTGGCCACATTCATTAACCAACGGTTTTTCCAGTTCGCCCAAGTCCAGAAGCGATCGGTATAAGCCTTGACATAATATTTTCCAGACTCTGATTTATAAGGATCGATATAAAAGAGGTCCGGATGGGGCAAGTATCCAAACTCTTTCAGAAAGGCTTTATTGGCTTCGGTGCTGAAATCTTCATTATGTTTGAGAATCAGATCGTCCTGGAATAGGATGCCATCAATGGGATAGCGACCGAGGTCTCGGAAAAGGCCCTCCAAGCGTTTCAACACTTCGGGGTGAAAGAGATTGAAACCCCTGGCCACCTCCATTTTTTTTGTTTCGAAATTATAACTCTTACACCGATATTCAGGGGGCCCTTCCAACCCGTAGCTGGCATACCGGGTGGTGATCCATGCAAAGATTTCAAGGCCATTCCGGTGAACGATCTCTGCAACTTTCCCCAGGATATCATCAACCACCGGAGCATATTCTGTTTTGAAATAGACTCCCTCTTCATGTTGGGCCGTAATAAATTTATACAGTCGATCCCCTTTATTCTGAAAGACTCTGAAGAGTATCGTATTCACACCGGCATTTTTCAACTCCCTCACTCTCTTCTCCACTTCCTCAAGATTCTTTCCTTCAAAATAGGAGACCTGAACGCAGATCCGCCTCTTTGCCCTCTTGTCCTCAGGGAGGGATTTTTTCGCGACCGGTTCAGAAACAATAGACGGCGCAGGGGGCTTCTCTTTCAACTGTTCCCTTGCAATCTGGATCCCTTTCCCTGCCTCTCTTACACGGTCACTCTCTGGATAGTTTTTTAAATAGAGCTCTAATTGTTGAACGGCCTCTTCATATCTTTCTATTTTGAGATAGCAGAGTCCGATCATATATTGGGAGTAGGAGACCAATTTGCTGGCTGGAGCGGATTGGACAATTTTTGAAAAACCTTGAATGGCCTCGTCACATTTCCCCTTATAATAAAGATCCATGGACGAATCATAGAGTTCCCCTGGATTCAGAAATTTCTCCTGCCCATAACTATGAGGCGATGCTAATAAAATGAAGATGAGTAAAAGCAATCCAACGGTCCTTTTTTTCATGAGATGTTCCTTATGAAAAGAAATCCCAAATTACAAATCCCAAATAAATCCCAAATTTCAATTCCAAATAACCAAAAAGGTTTTGTTTGGAATTTCAAATTTTGGTCATTGGAATTTATTTGTAATTTGGTGCTTGTTATTTGGTGCTTATTTAAACAGCACGTTCATTGCTTCCTGAACGGTTCTGACCCCGATCAAATCAATGCCTTTAGCTCCCTTCATCTTCTCTTGATTCTGCTTCGGTAAAAAACATCTTTTAAATCCCAACCTTGCTGCTTCCTTCACTCTGACCTCCGATTGGCTAACACCTCTCACCTCTCCACCCAGCCCTACTTCTCCAAAGACCACCATTTCTGGATCAATCAATTTATCCTTAAAATTTGAGGCAATGGCAGCAATCACTCCTAAATCAGCAGCAGGCTCCTCCACTCTCATTCCGCCAGCGATATTGAGAAAAATATCCTGATTGCCAAGGTGAACTCCCAGTCTTTTCTCCATGACGGCAACCAGAAGTGAAACACGGTTGGCATCTACTCCCTGGGCTGTTCTTCGTGGAACACCAAAGCTGGTGGGAACGACCAAGGCTTGAAGTTCAATCAAGATGGGTCTCGAACCCTCCATGCTGGGCATGACGACAGAACCAGAGGTGGGTTGGGTCCGTTCAGATAGGAAGAATTCAGAAGGGCTGACTACTTCCACCAATCCGGAGTCCTTCATCTCAAAGACCCCAATCTCATTGGTGGAGCCAAAGCGATTTTTGACCGCCCTCAAGATGCGGAAGGCGTGAGTGGCTTCCCCCTCGATGTAAAGAACTGTATCGACCATGTGCTCCAAAACTTTTGGACCTGCAATAAAACCCTCCTTGGTCACATGACCGATGAGAAAGATGGGGATAGAGAGACGCTTTGCCAGATAGAGCAATCGACTCGATGCCTCTCTTACCTGACTGATCGATCCAGGTGTCGAAGGAAGTTCGGAGGAATAAATCGTCTGAATTGAATCAACTACTACGGTCGAAGGTCTGAGCGTCTGGATGTCCTGGAGAATTTTTTCTAAAGATGTCTCTGAGACTACAAAGAGGTGTTCTGAGGAAACTCCTAACCGATCTGCTCTCATCTTGGTCTGTTGGAGCGACTCTTCTCCAGAGATGTAAAGGACTTTTTTCCCCTTTGATGCTAAACGGTGCATCACCTGAAGAAGAAGCGTAGATTTGCCAATGCCAGGATCGCCCCCGACCAAGATCACCGATCCAAAAACGATCCCCCCTCCCAAGACCCGATCGAATTCACCGATACCGACCTGAAATCTTCCCCTCTCTTCACCAACAATTTCAATGATAGGCGTTGGAACAGCTTCGCTCTCAAAACCCAGAAGGTCTCGTTCAGGAACTTTTTCTTCAATCACTCGCTCTTCAACGAAAGTATTCCATTCCTGACATCCCGGGCACCTTCCCAACCATTTTGGAGCCTGGTATCCGCAGGCCTGACATACAAAATGTGTTTTGGCTTTGGTCATAAGATA
>JBEKWN010000071.1:0-19503 GCA_049513055.1 Thermodesulfobacteriota bacterium | reverse complement strand
GCTGAAGCCGATTCCTTCTTAAAAGAGACGAAACCTTGAAAGTTCTTTTCACTCCTTCGGGGCGCAAACAGTTCCTTGCAGCCATTGCTTATATCTACCACGAAAATCCACCCGCGGCGGTTGCTTTCCGGCGCAAGGCGGAAAAGGTCTTGTCCAGACTCAGAAAGTTCCCCCAATCTGGCAGGGCACTGCCGGAATTTCCTGATCTTCCTTTTCGTGAAATTATTGTAAGTCCTTACCGTTTCTTTTATCGTGTAAAAGGAAAAACTGTCTGGATCGTAGCCGTCTGGCATGGTGCTCAACTTCCGGAAGAACCAAATGAAGTATAAAGAGAGGGAAAAAGGGGGCAGGCTACTTTTTGAAATTACAGTATCCAATTTTTAACAATCAAGAAAGAAATAATTCCTCCGCCGAATTATGCAATACTAAAAAGTAGCCTGTCCCCTTTTAATCAAATTGTTGCCAATTCTTTTTCAGCTTTTTCGACCCAGCCGTCGGCGCCACATTCTTTGAAGATTTCTATGGCTTTGCCGAGATTCTCCTAATCTTTTAATCTATCGCCTTTTCGTTTGAACAACTCCGCATAAAGGGCATAATCCTTTCCCAGGTGGAACATCATCCGATTCCTTTGATCGGCTTCGGTGGCCTTCTGAATCTTTTTCGGGTTAAAGGTTATGGTAGGAGACGGAAATTTCTTTTAGAACAAATTGTGGATTAAGACCCTTGCTGAAGAAGAATTTAAAAAGACAATCGCTTCATATCGTCTTCTGCCATGGCTGTTTCTTAATCTTATCAAGACTCCAGGAATTTTACAGCCATCTCTTTTTTTTGAAATAGATTAGCATGAAGGCACCGATACCTATCATAATCAACCAGAACATCAAATAACCCCAACGCCACTCCAGTTCCGGCATATATTTAAAATTCATCCCATAAATTCCTGCAATAAAGGTGAGGGGCATAAATATTGTAGCAATGATGGTCAATACCTTCATCACCGAATTCAACCGGTTACTAACGCTTGAAAGATAGATATCCAGCATGCCGGAAACTATGTCCCTAAATGTCTCGATGGTATCAATCACCTGAATGGTATGGTCGTAAACATCTCTGAGATATATCCGGATAGACTCTTTCATCAGCGATGATTCTCCCCTTTCAAGACCGCTCACGACCTCCCTTAAAGGCCAAACCGCCTTCCGTAAAAAAAATCGTCTCCCTTTTTAAATGATGGATGATCTGTAAGGTTTCGGGTGTTGGCTGTGTAACCAACTCTTCTTCCAGAATTTCTATCTTTTCTCCCAGTTTTTCCATGATGATGAAATAATTATCAACGATCAAGTCTAACAAAGAATAAGCGAGATAATCGGACCCCATTTTCCTGATGCGGCCTTTATCGTTTCTGAAAAATTCGGACCCAGGATTAAACTGATCTGCTCTGTAACGATCTCATTGCTATTATCCATGTAACTAAGCATCTTCAAAACGATGTAAATGTATTTACCATAATCCTCCATTTTTGGACGTTGATCCGTGTTCAGGATATCTTCCAGCATGAGTGGATGAAATCCATAGTATTCCCCCAGTTTTTCTAAAATCTCAACTTGATGAAGGCCATCAAACATTCCTCAATCGTTTTTATTTCTTTCTCTTGAAAATGCGTCTCATCATAATCCATGATGGTGATCTTCGATTCCTGGGTCTTTTCTTCCCCGATATGAACGAGACTCCCGGGTGGAAGACCCGCCTTTTCCGATCTCTTCTTAATCAGTTTTGGCATTTTCCATCACCTTCTATACTGAGTTTCATTGAAGCGGACTTTTCAAAATCCGAATATCGTCGATCCAGGTTGTGCCCTTGCCATTGATCACCAGATTGAGTTTCACATTGTCAGGATTTTCTCCCTTTTTCAAGAAGAACGGTATCTCTTCGGTTGTCCAATTTGTCGTGCCAGTCAGTGGGGTCTGTAACCCCCTGGAAAAAAACTCTCCTTTGCCAAGAAAATGGCACCACATCTCCAAATAAACTTGCCCTTCTACCCCCTCTGTACGCACCTTTGCCTGATAAATCAAGCGTGCATTCTCAACATCGATGTCCCCCAACTCAAACAACCTCACCACAGTAGGCTCTGTAGCCACCATTTTCAAAGATCCATTGCCATCACATGAAACTTCCTTGTCAAACTGGACGCCAGACTGCGTAATAATCCCCTCAAGACTATCAATAGGAAACCTCTTTAACTCAACCACTTCCTGTGGCGTTTTAGAACAACCAACTAAAACAAAAATTAAACTCATACACAATGCAAAATTTCTCATCCTATAGTCCCTCCTTTTTTATTAATGCAAACGCAAAAAGGATACAGCTCAAGCCCCCTCACCCCCTCCCTCTCCCCAACGGGGAGAGGGAGGGGGTGAGGGACAAATGTCAAACAATTTAATACGGTTATATGAATTCATTCAACATATTAATGCTGAATGAATTGAGGGTCAAGGGAATTTTAGCAAAAAACTTACATGGGTTAGACATCATTTGCGGTATAATGAAGCATCCACAAATGATTTTAAGGGATGAAGATGCCTCTCGAGTTTGAATCTATCACTTTTCGCACAGGATTTTTGTCATGATATGGATCAAGCCGCAGAGAAGAATGATGAAACCTATAAAACACCATGGGAAATCTATCGGATCGAACATGAAGATATTGGAAACCTGATAGGCGCGATTTACGGAATAGATCACAGGGGTTTTATTGGAGATGTCTACAAGCTTTTCCCCTTCCCTAAAAAACGAGAGGATTTTAAACAAAAACCGGAAGGCTTCAAAACCCGGACCTTGATCGAAGAGCTGATTCAGAAATTTGCGAAAAGGATCAACATCCCTTTTGTGATCAATCAGAAAGATGATAAAATTGGTATCGGTGAATATCTTTTCAACAGGGCTTCCTTTCAGGAGTTGATTCGATATGTCTGGGTGGGAGGCCTTCCACGGTGGAAAGATGCGGTTCGACCCGACTATGTCCTAAAGATGAAAGTTATGATTGAACAATCTAAAAACCCTCTCTTCGACGGTTTAATTCTTGTTTGAGGAGACAAAGCAATAATGAAGAAGGTAATGATGGATTGTGATGTGGGGGTGGATGATGCCCTGGCTTTAATCCTCGCATTTCATTCACCTGAACTGGATGTGAAAGCAGTGACCGGTGTCAACGGGAATGTCCCATTGGACCAAGTGTTTAAAAATATCCAAAAAGTACTTTCTCTCATCCAGCCCCCAAAAAAACCGCTTATTGCCAAGGGAGCTGATCAACCCTTAAAAGGGAAAACCATTTATGCCCATTCTGTCCATGGAAAAGATGGATTGGGAGGGGCTAAGATAGATTGCAAAGAAGGAAAGGAATGGTGGCAATTTTATCCTGGACCTGCAGAAGATCTCATCACAAAGATGGCACGCCAGTATCCAGATGAAATGACTTTAATTGCCACGGCTCCACTTACCAATTTAGCCTTAGCCATTCGAAAAGATTCAGAGGGGATGGGAAAACTGAAAGAGATTGTAATCATGGGTGGTGCAGTTCGAACAGGAGGAAACGTGACACCCCATGCCGAATTCAATATCTTTTCTGACCCTTTGGCGGCAAAGATTGTGTTGGAATCAGGATTGCCGATCACCCTGGTTCCACTTGACGTCACCCATCAGGTATCTCTTACGCCTCAATGGATGGAAGAGAGGGTGAAACCCGTCAATAATTCTATTTCAAAATTTCTTATTGAGGCGACTGGGTATCATTCGGTCAGGCACCAGTTTAGGAATATGGAACTCATCCATCTTCACGATCCCCTCGCGGTGGGGGTGGTGATTGATCCCACGCTGGTGAGAAAAGAGAGACTTTCGATTCATGTGGAAACTCAAGAGGGGGAGCATTACGGCAAGACCTCAGAAGTCGAAGAAGGCCTGAAGGTAGAAGTCTGTTTGGGAGTCAATGCAGGGGGTTTCTTAGAACTCTTTCTATCAAGATTGAAGTGACTTGAACAGGGAGATTCGTGATTAAAAAAATTCTCGTTATTGGAAGTTCTAATATTGATCTCATCCTCAGAATTCCTCGTTTCCATCATCCCGGAGAGACAATCCAGGGAGAGAATCTCGTAACCATCTTTGGAGGAAAAGGTGCCAATCAAGCCATCGCCTCAAAACGTTTGGGTGGAAAGGTAATCTTTATGACCAAGTTGGGCAATGATTCTTATGGAAAATCCTACCACCATTACTTGGTCAAAAATAGGCTTCACCAAAAGTACCTTCTTAAGAATAATAAACTTTCAACAGGAATAGCTTTGATCGAATTGGTTCCGAATGGAGAGAACAGGATTATTGTCTCTCCAGGGGCAAATGGTTCTCTTTCTGTAAAAGACTTAAAGAGAATTAGCCCACCTTGGAAAGAAATAAAGGTCTTTGTGACCCAGTTCGAGATTCCCATCGAAACGGTTAAGATGGGATTGAAGATGGCAAAAAAACATGGTGCCATCACCCTTCTCAATCCCTCCCCTCCCATTCGGCTCCCGTCCAATATTCTCTCCTTGGTCGATTTTATTGTCCCCAATGAGTGGGAGGCTCAGTCCCTGACAGGGATAAAATGGAAGGGGGGTCAAGAAATTCGAAAAATGGCTAAGAAATTATTGGACATAGGGATAAAAAATGTTGCGATCACCTTAGGTCCAAAAGGCCTCTTTTTCAAAAACAGAAATGAGGAATTTTGGATGGACGCCTTCAGGGTGAATGTGATAGATACCACGGCTGCAGGGGATGCCTTTCTGGGAGCTCTTGCCTCCGGCCTCTCTGAAAACAAACCGATTCGAGAAGCTTTAAAATTTGCGAATGGGGCCGGAGCCCTTGCGACTACAAAATTGGGCGCTCAGCCTTCCCTTCCCTTACGAAAAGATCTTGAAGTTTTTCTCTCTAAAATGAGGCAGTAATTGGAATGTTAGAAACACGGATCACGGGCATGGACACGGTCGCGATTTGGGGCAATCTTCAGGATTGACTTCTCCTGATGACTTCACTATGCTATTCATTAATCTCTCTGCAGAAAGGAATGAGCTATGAATGAGGTGTTGAAAGCAATAAAAAACCGAAGGACGGTTCGTAGATTCAAGCCCAACCCGATAGATGAGGAGATGCTCCAGATGATTCTCGAGGCTGGAAGGTGGGCCCCTTCTTTCAGCAATCTTCAACCCTGGAAATTTATCGTGATCAAAGACCAAAGTCTAAAAAATGCATTGGATAAAGCAGCCAGGGAGAGTGTGCTCCACCTGGGCATCAATGAAGCACCTGTGGTCATCCTGGTCTGTGTGGATCGTCGGATTGATCCCCTTCATGCGATCGAAGCCGGAGCAGCCGCCACACAGAATATGACCTTGGCGGCCCACAGCTTAGGTTTGGGGGCTGGCTGGATTGGGATTTGGGGAACAGAGGCTGAAGCTTCTATCCAAAAAATTTTTAAACTCCCTGAGACAACTCGAGCGGTTTCTTTGCTTCCCATCGGCATTCCGGATGAGTCTCCAGAAGGCCACCGGAAGCCCCTCGAAGAGCTAACCCAATTTAGATGAAGTGCGTTCTTGCCAGAGGAGGCATTGAGGCGAGTTGATTGGATGAATCAATAGCAATGAAGGCTATTTTAGGAATTTTGTAATGCTCTTGATTTTATCGGCGGTCTCTTTGATCTCTTTGGCTTCCTTTAAACCTGGAATTTCTTCAACTTCTTTCTTTATATTTGAAATCAGGTCCCCTTTTTGATCCTCTTGGTCTTTTTCCTTCCCTGCCTTTCTCTCATTCCGAATTTTTCTGATCTCCTTCATCGTCTCCCCAAGTCCCTTCCCAATCTCTGGTAGTTTTTTCACTCCAAAGAGCAAAAAGAGGATCACAAGGATCAACAGAATTTCCTGGAACCCTAGACCAAACACTACAACACCTCAATTTAGAATTATGGGTTAAGAATTATGAGTTATGAGTTAAGAGTAATGAGTTATGAATTAAAAAATCTAAACTCTTAATTCTCAATTCTTAACTCTTAACTTTCAGTTTCATCAGTACTCCCAACGGCCATCGATCCAGACCCAACCTCCCCCCCTCGGTTCCCAATGACCAGGGACCCAATGGGCATGTGGCGCTGGACGTCTCGCCCAATGGCCTGGAATCCAAACCCATTCCCTTCCCCTATAAGCCCAATACCCAGATCTCCAAACAGCCTCTGGATAGGGGGGTGTTCCATAATATTCCACCCGAGGTTCAGGTGGTCTAACTCTGACCACTGGAGGCGGACATCCCAATAAAAGGATAGCAATGGCAAAGATGACAACTAACGAACTAATAATAGCGACTTTTCTGTTCATCAAAACTCTTCCTTTCGACTCTGTATTTTTTATATAATTTTAGACTCGGATGCAAGAAAAAAATTCAAAATATTTAGGGGAAACACTAAAAAAGAAAAAATGGCTTGATTTTTTTTAAGATTTTAAATATTGAAATTCCTATAAGAAAACAAGGAGGCCATTCATGTCCATTGAATTAGAGTGCCCCATCTGTGACGCGGATATCCCTCTTGAAGGAAACGAGAAACCAGGGGACCTCATCCTATGTTCCTATTGCAAGGTAACCTTCAAATTGTTGAAAACAAAAAATAAATGGATCCTTTCGGAGGACTTTGACGAATAGGATGAAAGTCCTCTATACCTCAGATCTCCATGGTGAAATTCATCTCTACCAGGGACTCTTATCCCTTGCCATTTCTTCCTCATCAGAAATCATTGTCATAGGGGGCGACCTCCTTCCCTCCTTCCCTCCAACAAAACGATATGAAGATATGGTTCCAAATCAGAAAACATTTATTGACCAGTTTCTTTTCCTTCTCTTTAAAAGGATATTTGAGACCACTTCTGTTCAACAAATTTTTCTCATATCTGGAAACTGGGATCTGAGTTATCCTTATCTTTTTAAGGAACCCTTAGAAAGAATCATTGATCTGAATCAGAGAAGTTATCGACTCAAAAATGGATATGAACTCATTGGATACCCTTTTGTCCCTCCGACCCCGTTTCGACCAAAAGACTATGAGAAGATGGATGATCTGGAAGCCCCTTGGCCTCCACAAAAGAATCCATCTTATATTCGATCCTCTGATCAGACTGACCAACTGACTCCTATCGATCCTTATCTCTATCTCAGAGGACGAGAAACGATTGAGGAAGATTTAGATCGACTTCCAAAACCTCTCCATCCAAATAGGACAATCTATATTATGCATTCTCCTCCTTCTGGGACCCGATTGGATCTCATCCAAGGAGGAAAATCAGCAGGAAGTCGATCCATCAAAACCTTCATTGAAAGGAATCAGCCTCTTTTAACCCTTCATGGCCATATCCATGAGTCGCCAGAACTCTCCGGCGCTTACATGGATCGTATAGGAGAAACCTTTTCCATCAATCCAGGGCAATCCGCTTGGTCAGGGAGAAATGTCATGAAGCTACATGCCATCACTTTTGAAATAGAAAGAATAGAAGAAACACTTACACATACTTGCTTCCAAAGATAATGAAGAGTTATGAATGATGAATTAAGGATAAACACTTGAACCCATGAACCCTCGAATCCTTGAACCCTTATTAAGACCTTTTTTCATATTCACCCTCCTTTTATTCTGTCAACCTATTCTCCTTCTATCGCAAAACGATCCAGCTTCTGAATGGCACCTCCTCTATCCGAAAATCAGAGATCGCCTTATTTCAAAAGAGGAGGCCCAGGAGAAACTGAAGGGTCTCGAGGTCTTATTGAAAGATTTTTATTTAAAAACGGCAACCCTTGGACAAGACGATCGTCTTTGTTTTCCGCTGAAGGGATATGGACCTTCTGCCATTGGAGGAAAAGAGGGAGATGGGTATCAAATTCAGGGCTACGATTTCTTCGATGGCAATCAGCACAAAGGCCATCCTGGTCATGACATTTTTATCCGGGACAAGAATCAAGATGGCATTGATGACATGACACAGAAACCGGTAGAGGTAATCGCTGCTGCTTCAGGGATCGTGGTTTCGGTCAATCTAAATTGGAAGCCTTCGAGCCCAATCCGGGGCGGAAACTATATCTGGATCTTCGAGCCGATCAAAAGTCGATATGATTACTATGCCCATCTGAATGAGATTTTCATCAAAGTCGGCCAGGTTGTTTCTAAAGGAGAGAGATTAGGAACGGTGGGAAGGACTGGGGTAAAGGCCTATTCTAAAAAATCTCCCACTCACCTTCACTTTACTGTCCACCAATCGAAGGACGGGTATCCAAAACCAATTAATCCCTTCATAGAATTGATCAAAGCGAGCAGGGAAGAGAAATAATGCATTTATAATCTGTGTAATCGTTTCATAATCCCTGCCTACCGGCCCCGGTCCCGACCGAGGGCGGGGCAGGCAGGTATGTAATCAGAGAGTTCTGGACTTTTTCAGAATTCTCTAAAAAAACACTTGACATATAAGAAATAAAATGACATGATTATTCCGTAGGTTGTAAGAAGTATTTGTTTGGATCATAAAAGGTCGTAAAAGTGCTTCTTAGACTTTTACGGCCTTTTTTTTAAGGACCAAAGGCTATTACAACTTACTTAAGTTTAAAAGAAGAAAGGAGGTGAGTTGTAGTGGCCAAAGGTCGTGTGAAATGGTTTAATGAGAAGAAGGGCTTTGGGTTCATTTCCAGAGATGATGGAAATGATGTCTTCGTACACTTCTCCGCCATTAAGAGGGATGGATTTAAATCCCTCTATGAAGGCGATGAGGTAGAGTTCGAGGTCTCAGAAGGTCCGAAGGGTCCACAGGCAACCAATGTTGTCGTAGTGAGCTAAATAGAACTTCATTAAACTAAAAGAAAAAGAAGACCCCAGGTTTTTCTACTGGGGTCTTTTTTTATATTGTTTACCTGGGAAAAATTCAATGCTGGAAACGCGATTAAACCTATAAAACTCCCAACTTGATTTGCCCAACATCTCCAGCCTAACTCCTGCCTGACGACTTCACCTATAAAGGTTCACATTAAGATAACTCTGGAAGCTAACGAGTAGAAAGCAAGCATACTGATTAAATAAACTAACCGGATTTCTCCCCCATCGAAGTGGAATTTCGTTTAAAATTCTTTTATATTGAAAAATATGAAGTCTAGGAATGTTGGGAAAACAATCTTGAGTCATCCCAGGGATAATGTGGTGACAGCGAAATCTCTGATAAAAGCGGGAACAGTTCTTCACTTTCCAAAAGGAACGAAGGTTAAAACAAAAGAGGAAATACCTTTTGGCCATAAAGTGGCCCTTCGGAAAATTGCCAAGGGAAGGGCTGTGGTTAAATATGGAGAGCACATTGGCAAAGCAGTCCGAACCATTGCGCCTGGTGAATTGGTTCACACTCACAATGTTGAAGGTGAACGCGGAAAGGGGAGAAAATAGAATTGAAATTCCTTGGGTTTAAACGGCCGGACGGGAAGGTGGGTGTCAGAAACCATGTTATCATTCTTCCATCCGTTGTTTGTTCAAGCGAGGTGTGTGATGCCATCGCCAAAAAAGTGAAAGGCGTTATTTCTATCCCTCATCCCCACGGTTGCGCCCAATTAACTCAGGATGCGGAACAGACAGCAAGAACATTAATTGGGATTGGCAGGAATCCAAATGTGGCTGCCGTTTTAGTCATTGGATTGGGCTGTGAGGTCGTAAATCCTTTCATGATTGGCTCAAAAATCGGGGAGTCAGGTAAGTTGGTCAAAAGCCTCGTCATTCAAGAAGTTGGAGGAACCCCGAAAACAGTAAAGGAAGGGATTAAAATCGTTCGGCATATGCTGACCTATGCTTCTCGCTTTAAAAGAGAAAGAGTGAGCATAGATTCATTGATCCTCGGCGGTGAATGCGGAGGTTCGGATGCTTGTTCGGGTTTGTCAGCGAACCCGGCTCTTGGCATTACGAGTGACCTTCTCATCAAGGAAAGTGGAACAGTCATTCTTTCGGAAACGACGGAGAGTATCGGAGCCGAACATATCTTAGCAAAGAGGGCTATCAATCGAGTAGTAAGAATGAAGATTTTAGAGATTGTGAGCCGGACAGAAATGCGAGCTCTCAGCTTAGGGGTAGACATCGCAAGAGCAAACCCAACGCCTGGGAACTATAAAGGGGGAATCACGACACTGGAAGAAAAATCATTGGGATGTGTTATGAAAGGCGGAACCAGCAGAATAATGGAAGTTCTTGAATATGCTGAAAGACCGACCCGGAAGGGACTGGTCCTTATGGACACACCCGGTCAGGATGCCGAATCCGTCACAGGCTTAGTAGCCGGAGGTGTCCAAATCATAGCTTTTACAACTGGTCGGGGCACCCCCCTGGGTTCGCCCATTGCTCCCGTAATTAAAATAGCCACCAATTCCTATGTCTATGCAAAAATGAGAGAAAATATGGATATCAATGCCGGAGAGATCATCACGGGGAATAAGAGTGTTCAGGATATTGGGGAAAAGATTTTCCATGAGATCATAAGGGTTGCCTCTGGAAAACTGACAAAGAGTGAGATCTTGGGACATAGAGAGTTTGCGATCAATCGAATTGGCCCATCTTTTTGACAAAACGACCCGATAGAATGACAAAAATCGTTTGATAAAGAATTGTTATTATCGCATACATTTCAAGAACACGATGCCTATTTCAGGACAATCCATTTCTAAAGTTCCTTATAAATAACCTGACATCTTATCGATGAGGTGATGGAGGGTATGAATTGAAGCGATTGAAGAACGAATTAGACGAAATTAAATTGTCGTCACATACCAAGATAAGCTTTTCTAACCAGATCAGATCTCAAAAGATCCTCTCCTCTGCCTTCCAAAACGATGCAGCCAGTCTGAAGGACATAAGCCCTGTGGGAGATCTGGAGGGCCTCAAAAACATTCTGTTCAACCATTAACACAGTCACCCCATTTTGGCTGATCTCGTGAATAATTTTAAAGATCTCGGAGACGAGTTTAGGCATCAACCCCAGGGAAGGTTCATCCAACATCAAAAGAGAGGGTCGTGACATCAGCCCACGGGCAATCGCTAACTGCTGCTGTTCCCCACCGCTTAAGGTGTCTGCCCGCTGGTTCCTTCTCTCTTTTAAAATAGGGAAGAGTTCAAATGCATTTTCAAGGGCTTCACCCTCTTCTTTCGAGTCAAGGGGATAGGCGCCAAGTAAGAGATTGTCTAATACCGATAACCTACCGAAGAGCCTTCTCCCTTCCGGAATCATCGAAATTTTTTTCTTTACGATTTCATAGGGAGGGGTGTTGTGAATGGGTTCCTTGTTAAAATAAATTTCACCCTTTTTGGGATGGAGGAGGCCCGCAATCGTTTTGATGACGGTCGATTTCCCGGCGCCGTTGGAGCCCACTAGGCTCACCACTTCGCCTTTCCTGACCTCGAAGGAAACCTCATGAATGGCTAAAAGCTCTTTATACCCGACACAGATCTCATGAACTAACAACATTATATTTTTCCCCTAAATAGGCTTGTATGACTTCTCTGTTGACAACGACCTCCTGGGGTGACCCTTCCATAATCTTTCTTCCTGAATTTAACACGATCACCCGGTCCGATATTTCCATGACGGCTTCCATGACATGTTCAACCACGACCAGAGTTATTCCTTTATCTCTAACCTTCTTGATTAAATCGATCATCCCGCGCAGCTCTACCCTCGTCAAACCAGCCATCGATTCATCGAGCATCAATAGCCTGGGTTGAGTCGCCAGAGCCATCGATACTTCAAGTTTCTTTTTGTCAGCGATGGTGATCTGTGTTACTAGAAGTCCCTTTTTCTCGATAAGACCAGTAAACGTTAAAACCTCCTCTGCCTTTTCTACTGCAGGCTGGATCTTATTAAATCGTAGAAGTGCCCCTGTCACCGCATTCTCCAGAACCGTCATATCGCTGATGATCTGAACGATCTGAAACGTTCTGGCCACTCCCATTTTACATATCTTATCGGCTCGGTAGCCGGTAATATCTTCACCAAGAAAGGAAATTTTTCCACTATTGGGATGATAGAAACCAGTCACACAGTTAAAGAGGGTGGACTTTCCTGCGCCATTAGGGCCAATAATGCTTACAATTTCTCTTTCTTCTACAGTGAAGTCAATATTGTCGTTTGCGAAAAGTCCTCCAAATCGTTTGGTCACTCCATTGACCTCTAAAAAAGGCGTCTTCTTCATTTTGCTCTCTTTCCGATATTAGAAAATAGACCCCATACCCCTTTTGGTTGATAGACTGAAATCAAGGTGATCAAAGCTCCGTAAATTATCATATCAATTCCTGTACCTTTATGGCCTAACATCACTCGGGTGATTTCAGAAACAGGCATTAAGATAGCGGCCCCGATCACGGGCCCCATGATGGAACCTGCTCCACCCAGCATGGAGATCAACACAATCTGAATCGAGATGGGAAGGATGAGCACACTTTCGGGATCAAGATACAAGACGTATTGGGCATAGAACGTCCCTGCCATAGCAGTCAGAAAGGCACTGATCATGATCGCAATCAGCCGGTACCACACTACATTGATTCCCAGAACTTTTGCCACATCGTGGCTCTCCTTGATGGCGCGGAAGTAATAGCCCATCTTGGAGGTGGCTACGATATAACAGACCACCAGTGAGATGATCAGGAACGCCAACATGATGTAATAATAGGGCAATTTGGAGGAATGAAACATGAAGTTTCTGAACGATTCCTCCAGCATAGGGAGCGTCATACCTTCAGCCGCTCCCACGAGCTTCCAGTTGTTGAAATGGGTTCGAACAATTTCACCGAAGGCGATACTGGCAATTGCGAAGTAATGACCTCTTAAATTAGAACAGGGGTACCCGATGGCTGCCGCAACGAGAGCGGCTATCAGACCACCGACAACCAATCCCAGCCATGGATTAATGTGATAGGTGATCAAGAGAAAAGACGAGGTGTAGGCTCCGATCCCAAAGAAGGCGACCTGACCGAAGGAGAACATCCCGGCATATCCTCCCATGATATTCCAGGCCACCGCCATCATTCCAAACATAAAAACGAGGATCATGACATGCTGGGGAAAGGGCTTTTGAAAGACTAGAGGGAACAGGATAAGAAGGATTAAGACGCCGATGCCAGAAGAGATTTGTTTAAAGGTTAAATTTCGCATTTCTTACCATCCTAAGAGACCTTGGGGCCTTATCCAGACAGTGATGAGATAGATAAGGAAGACGATGGCATATTTGTAAGCAGGGTCGATGAAGAAGCCTCCGAGGGTTTGGGCCAGGCCCACTATGATGCCTGCGATAAAAGCTCCCTCGATGCTGCCAAAGCCTCCTAGGGCAACAACGCAAAAGGCGATCAGTCCGAAAGTGCCTCCAACCTGGGGATAGATATAATAGTAGGTCGACAAGAAAGCACCGGCGATACCCACCAGCGCTGAACCCAGTGCAAAAGAGATAGAGTTAATGCGTTCCGTATTGATCCCCATCAGTAACGCTGCCTCCCGGTCCATCTCCGTTGCAAGGATTGCCTTTCCTGTTTTGGTTCTTTTCAAGAAAAGGAAGACAAAAAGGGAGACGATCACGCTTCCAATCGTGGAGACAAATTTGGGGACACTCAGCTTAATGTCTCCTATATCCCAGGTACCATGAAGGAGTGGTTTTTCGATAAGACGGAAATCAGGAGTCCACAAAAATACAGCCAGATTAGCGAGGAAGATGCTAATCCCGAAGGTAACCACCAACTGGGCCAGCATCGGTCCCTTCATTACCTTACTGACAATGAAGCGATAGATCAAAAGGCCTAAAATGAATAAAAGGACTGTACAGACCGGAATGGAAAAAAGAGGATCTACACCGTATAGGGTGTAAAGCCAAAAGGACGTAAACATGCCGAGCATCAAAAAATCGCCATGGGCGAAATTGACAATATTCATTACCCCCCAGATGAGGGTCAGGCCAATGGCAATCAGTGAATAAATGAACCCAATCAGTAATCCATTCACAATCTGCTGCACGAGTTGATCCGTCATGATCTCTTCCCTTGCAAACTAAAAGAGGAGAAGCTTGGGTTAAGCTCCTCCTCTTGATCGAAGTCAGTTTACTTTTTCCATCCTGGGAAAGGCCAAATAACATCTTTGGAGGCCATATTAAAGGGCCATACGGTGTGGTACTGCTCCCCCTGGATTTGCACAAGGATCCCCGTGGCATAAATGTTTTGATGAGTGTTAGGATCGAATTTAATCCCTTTCCACGGGTTAATGATCTGGTCTCCCGGGATGTTCGTTCCCATCAGGGCTTTCGTCACCGCTTCCGCCTCTGTGGATTTGGCTCTGTTAATTGCCTCAGCCACGACAAAGGGTGCAGTAAAGCTCCGAGCAGCATTGCCGCTCATTTCCATTCCGTATTTTTTCTTGTAAAGGTCATTGACTTGGGCGACGAGGGGTTTTCTTTTGGCAAGATCTAAGGCAAACGTCGACCGAACGACCATGTAATTTCCATCGGCCTTAACCGTGCCAAGATAACCCGGCTCAAGATATCCGGCCATGGTGAGGAACCCTTTAGGAGAAAACCCTAATTCCTTGAAGGTCTTCGTATAAAGGATTGCATCGGTAATATAAGAGGCATGGAGTAATACGTCAGGTTTGTTTTTAATCAAAACCCCTGCTTCACTGGATACATCCGTAGCATTTTGAGAATAGGGAATATCAGCAACGATCTTGTATTTAAACTCTTTGGCATACTTTTGCTCTTCCTTTCCCACATTAGCGCCCCATTCGGTGTTTTCGTAAAGGAGAGCAACTGTCTCAATCTTGCTTTTTGTCTTTTTCTTTATATCCTCTATGAATTCAAACTGATTCTTGGCAAAGATCGTATCTGTACATTCGGCCCTGAAGAAATACTTAAATCCTCTTTCGGTTAAGGTCGGAGAAGTAGAATCAGAACAAACATATGGGATCTTCAGCCTCTCTGTGGCCTGGCTCGCCGTTTTGGTGACCGCACTTTGATAGGCTCCAATCACAGCAACCACATTCTCCTGTGTAACGAGTCTTTCTGCTTCTGCCATGCCGTTCTTAGGATCCCCTTTGCTATCCGCAAAGACGATCTCAATCTTGGCGCCCCCTAAATTTGGCAGTCCTTCCGTTTTGGCTAACGGGAGGCTGAGATCATATTTGCCATTGATGATATCGACGGCCATCTCAACTCCCCGCTTGCAGTCTAAACCTGTTGTTGCCAAATTCCCTGTCAGGGGATAGATGGCCCCAATTTTGATTACTTTGGGTTGGGAGTGAACAGAAACCGATAAAAATAAAACCAACAGTAAAGAAAAGACGATAATCCGCAACTTTTTTGTCTCCATCTTGTCCTCCTTTCTACTCATTCTTTTATTTACTAAATTTTGGGAATTCTAAAAAAGGAAGAAACTAACACTCAACCATGCTATAACCGAAGTATCCAAAATGTCAAGACAAAATGGAAGAATCATTTTCGAAAAAGGAAGCATAAACCCATGTAGGATTAGTTTAACGCATCAAATAAACTCAATCAGCAATGATAGGTTGGAAATCTTCACACTCAAAGGAAATGGTTTTAATAAGAATTAAAGGAAGGAGTTAATAGAGTGGAAAGCCTTGCAATAAGTGAAATTCAATGGAGACAATCAATCAAAATTCTGTTGAAATTATATTTTCCCCTGAGACTTCAGATAGTCCTTCCAGAAAGGCGAAATGTCCCTCAACCTCTGGATAATCGGGGGAAGATGTTCGATGATATAATCCATCTCCTCTTTGGTATTATAAATTGAAAGACTGAATCGGATGGAGCCATGGGCAGCGGTGAAAGGAACACCCATTGCCCTGAGGACATGCGAAGGTTCCAGGGAACCGGAGGTGCAGGCAGAACCCGAAGAAGCGCAGATACCGAGATCAGAAAGCAGAAGGAGAATGGATTCCCCTTCTACATATTCAAAACTGACGCTCACGGTGTTGGGAAGTCGATGGACCCGATCCCCATTGACTAAGGTATTTGGGATCTTTTCCAAAAGCTTTGCCTCGAGATAATCGGTCAAGGGTTTGACCCTTGTGTTCTCTTCATCGAGATGCTTTTTGGCCAGCTCGCAGGCCTTCCCAAGTCCGATGATGTAAGGGACATTCTCCGTCCCCCCCCTTCTCCCCTTCTCCTGATGGCCACCGATCAGGAATGGAGAAAATTTGGTCCCCTTTCGGATATAAAGGACTCCGATCCCCTTTGGGGCATGGAGTTTATGGCCGGAGATGGAAAGCATATCCACTTTCGATTTTTTCATATTGAGAGGAATCTTTCCTGCTGCCTGGACCGCATCGGTATGGAAAGGAATTCCCCTCGCCTTTACAATCTCCCCAATCTCTTCGATAGGGAAGATTACTCCGGTTTCGTTATTGGCATACATGATGGTGACCAGAGTCGTCTCATCGGTGAGGGATTCCCTTAACTCATCCAGATCTAAACGCCCTTCTCGATCTACAGAAAGCTCCGTGATTCGGTAGCCCTTGCGGCCTAAATAGGTAGAGACATTATCCACAGCAGGATGCTCCACCCGAGTGGTGATAAGATGTCGCTTTTCGGGATAGGAATCAAGGGTCCCCAAGATCGCTGCATTATCACTCTCTGTTCCACAACTGGTGAAGACGATCTCCGAAGGCTCTGCCCCTAAAAAATCTGCCACCTTCGCCCTCGCCTCATCCACCTTCTTTTGAACCTGCCCTCCGAAGAAGTGCATGCTTGAAGGATTCCCATAATACTCAGAAAAGTAAGGCAGCATCACCTCCAAGACCTCTGGAGCCACTTTTGTCGTCGCATTATTATCCACATAGACGGTCTTCACGGCCTGACCTCCTCCACTTCAATATCATCGCTGACAAATTCCCTTAACTTCGATTCAACATATTGTTTTAAAGTAAACTCAGAGCTGGGGCAGAAGGAACATTTTCCCCTCAATGCCACCAAGACCTTGTTGCCCTCAATATCGATTAAATCTAAATCTCCTCCATCCGCCTTTAAAGCCGGAATGATTTCCCTTCCTAATGTCTCCTCGATCAATTTGATTTTCTGGATGTTCGTCAACTTCTTTTTCTCTGCCTTGGGAGGAGGTGCCCCTTTCTCCATTTCCTTTCTCACTTTTTCGATGATGGCCTCAATCTTTGGATGGCACTGACCACACCCTCCTCCAGCTTTGGTATAGTAGGTCACCTGTTCCACGGTCTTGAGATCGTTCTCACGAACCGCCTTGATAATCTCTCTATCCGTTACACCGAAGCAGTTGCAGATCACCTCGAAATCCTCTTTCGTTACTTTCTGCCCGCGATAATTGGCGATGGCCGCTTCAAGGGCTTCTCTTCCCATCACCGAACAGTGCATCTTTTCTTCGGGAAGTCCTCCCAGATAGTTAGCAATATCTTGATTGGTGACCTTCGCTGCTTCCTCAAGGGTCTTTCCCCTGATGATCTCCGTCAGGGCAGAAGAGGAAGCAATAGCACTCGCACAACCAAAGGTTTTGAACTTTACATCTTTGATGCGTTTATTTTCATCCAATTTGAAAGTGAGCCTCAAGGCATCCCCACAGGCCAGCGAACCCACTTCACCGGCTCCGTCCGGATTCTCAATCTCTCCAACATTTCTTGGATTCAGAAAGTGATCCTTTACCTTCTCCGTATAATCCCACATAGAAAACCCCCAGTATTTTTATTCATTACAAAATATTATAAATTTAATCCCTTCGTGCCGTCAACCTTTTTAATTCAAGGGCCCTTTCCCCCGAAATTTCAATCCTCTGAAATACCTTGATTCATCTCCTGGTTTAAATTATTATTTTAAATAAAGGCAATCCCATGAAATTAGATAAGGAGTCTTTGATCGATCTGATCTGTAAACATTGTGACTTCTATAAAGAATCCGAAAAGGATCTGGAATGCGGGGCTTACAAAATCCTTAAACGGCTTATGGAAAAAAAGATCATTACTCCTGAAGAGATTTCCGATGCCCTCCGAGAGTAAATTCCTCATTCTGACCCCTCACTCCGTTTTAAAAAATCTCGAAGAACCCTACCTCTATGACATCGAAAGCGATGAACTTTACGAACTGAACGCGGATGCCTATCAATTTCTCCTTCAAATCTGCCGGGACGAAAATCCTCCTATCCGAGAGGAGGATGAAGAATTCATCCAATTCTGCCTCTCTGAAAATTTGGTCGCCTTCTCAGAAACCTCTCTCCATAGAAAGGTGACCCTGAATCCCTCCCCGATCCCTTCGCTCCGTTATCTTGAGCTTCAGATCACAGACCGATGCAATCTCCAATGCCGCCACTGTTATA
Organism: Thermodesulfobacteriota bacterium; assembly: GCA_049513055.1. Classification (GTDB taxonomy): domain Bacteria; phylum Desulfobacterota; class BSN033; order BSN033; family UBA1163; genus UBA1163. The sequence continues at coordinate 1,103 of JBEKWN010000071.1, read as the reverse complement.
TCGGAGAGGGTTCTCGTCAAGATCTTTCTATGGAAAAGATTCAAAGGGTATTAGAAGAATTTGAAGAGATCCAGGGGTTGAGGCTCCTCCTTTCCGGAGGGGAACCTTTGCTTCATCCTCATTTTTGGGAGATCAATGATATCCTGCGAAACCATGCATTCCGATCTGTCCTCCTCTCCAATGGTACATTGATTACTAAAGAGGTGGCCAAAAAGCTCCATGTCCATGAGGTTCAGATCAGTCTTGATGGAATGAAAGAGGGGCATGAATCCCTTCGAGGGAAAGGCACCTTTGAAAAAACTATGACGGCCATTGACCATCTACAGGAAGCCAGCATTCGGGTCTCTGCGGCCACGATGATTCATCGTAAAAATTTATCTGAGTTTGACCAACTTGCTTCCTTCCTTCAATCAAAAAATATTGAGGAGTGGAATGTGGATGTGCCTTGTTTGGAAGGGAGATTGAAAACAAATCAGGATTTTTGGGTGGCTCCTTCTGAGGCAAGCCATTTTCTCAGTTATGGCTATGGAGGAGGATTCCATGGTTCAACAAATAATTCTACTTGCGGAGCCCATCTTTGTGCTATAATTCCAAATGGGACCCTTTGTAAGTGTGGCCTTTTTAGCCAGGAACCGGTGGGCTCGATCGAGGAGGGTCTTCGAACTTGTTGGGCACGCATTCCTCGAATTGTCCTGGAAGACCTCACCTGCAAATGTCAGGTGATTGAGGAGTGTCGAGGTGGATGTCGCTACCGGGCAAAAATTCAAGGCGATCTGTTTCAACCCGATCTTTTCCAATGTTATGCAAGGGGCGTTTTGAAAGGAGGTGAATGATATGACCATCAAGAAGGTGGCCAAAAAATTCTCCGGGCTTTGCAAATGTAAAGCATCTTGTTAAGCTGTCCATCGGGCTCCTTCCCAAGAAGGGAGGGAGCCCCTGTTTAGCAAGATAAAGAATTCACCGAAAAAAGGACAGGTCTCAACGGGCTGTTGCCCAAATAATAGTTGCATATATACTACTTTAATGGTATAAGAGTGGCATTAGCCGTGACGGAGGGAGCTATGCCATGATGGGTAATCAACCTAGGTTTCAGCCGAAGCTGT
>JBEKWN010000070.1:15000-27992 GCA_049513055.1 Thermodesulfobacteriota bacterium | reverse complement strand
GCTTCCAATTCAGTAATCCGTTGGCGCAATTCCATTAATTCACTGATTAGTTGCTTCTTTGTCTTATTTTGATCTTTCATTGTGTCTACCTAATAAAATGAATATAAAACCTTGTTGCACTGGACTTCCTCTGGAATTAAAAGTCAATTAAATAAAAAAGCCAAACCTACCAAAGTTCATCCTTCGCCCGCTCGGCCATATTAACAAAAAGACCCACCGCTTTCCGTTCCCTCCTCACAAAGGGGTTGGCTTTCTCAGGATTTAGGCCATTTACCATAGCAGATCACTTGAGCAACTGGGCTATCACCCTGTCATATTGGAAGCTTTTCTTATCTTCCTTCTTTATGAATCCGAAGCCTCCGCAAACCCTACAAACATTGACCCCTTGAGCATCATTACAAACCCTGCCAGACCCACTACAACCTTGGCAAAAAGTCATACCATATTTCTCTGGATTAAACCTTTCAGCTATCTTTGTTTTGTTCACCGACTTCACCCCCCTTTACTTCTTAAATGCCAAACCAGTCCAAATGGCTCCCAGTAAATCCACAACCCCAAACATAATAAGTGGTGGGCTGGCAATGCCTAACAGCACAAAAACGGCAAAGAAGATAATGACGGTGGAACGGAGGTACACCGTCCATCTGAAAAAGTCGGTCATTTCTTTACGTGCCGCTAACGACTGCCTTCGCCCCTAATTCTTTAGTTAACCTTAGTGCCTCGGAAGTCGGAGAGCGAGATGCGAGTATGGTAACAGGAACTGGAAAAGGTCTGTTAACAGCAAAGTCTAGAAGGTCGCGGCTTCGAGAAAGTGCGATGTCTAAGACGACCAAGTCATAAGTAAAGAATACCAAATACTCGAATGCTTCTTGATAGGTGAAGGCCTTTTCAAAATGACAGCGTGGAGCAGCCTTCAGGATTTTTTCTTCCAGGGATTTTAGGACATCCTCGCTTCCGTTTATACCTAAAACCCATTTGTTATTGAGAATGGATTCTCTCATGACATCCTCGATTTGTTTCGTTTCTTAGTCTTCGCGGTCGCTGCTTTCGACGAATTCAGGATGGTCCAGAGTTCATCGAGGTTGCTAAAGGCCTTGTTTCCCTCAACTCCAACTTCTTCAACCACTCCGACAAGTATTCGCGGATCGTTCTTCTGACGGCGATAGATTCTAAGAACGTAGTCTTTCAGAATTGTCCCTCTTTCTTATATTGATTTTTCACCGTGAATATTTGAGAGCCATTTATTGCGACTCCACGAAAATTGACATTACTTATGGCATATGATATGGTTCCTGACGGTTCGAACCGTCAGATTTTTTTACTTATTTTTGGCCCTGGCAAAATCTCCTGTGTTTTCAATAAGATTTCAGGAGATGAAAAAATGACCGAAAGTGCCAAACACCACCCCATAAGAATCGACCTGAACCAGTTCAAGCTTCACATCGATCTAAAAAAGAAGATTGAACTGACTCTTCATTTCAACTCCCCCTCCCGAAGGTTTTACCTCTCCCTGATCGCCTTTGTCGTTAACGAAATGAAAAGACTGGGGAAAATTACTTCCATTCCCCTGGAAGGACACCATGAACTCCTTGCCCTGCTAAACGACACAGTTGGAGGTTCTGTTGGATCGTCAGATGACGAGCACTTGTTGCCAAGGATCTACAGAAAATGGAAGGATGCCCTGCCCAATCTGGAGGAAGCCCCGCTCTTCAAAGTCCTTGGAAAGAAAAAGGAATATGATGAAGGAACCAGCAGGACCTATTCTTTTACGGAAGATGAGAAAGATCGCTGGGCAAACCTATTTGAGTACATAGGGAGCGAGGAGAATGTCCGGCTGAAATTTGCAATCGACAAAATAGGAGCAGGCTTAGATGATGTTGATATTATTTACGAGGACTCGCTAAATGCTGATGCATGGGAGAAGTTTATCTCCAGTCTTAAAGGAAAGGTCGAAATTGCACCTGAAATAGAGATAACCGAATCGTCATCGGAAGTGCCTGAAGCCCCGTCGGTATCGCCGCCAAAGGAACATGGGGCTGCCTGGCAGAGCCGGTCCCGCTGGATAGCTCTTGTTGCCATGGTTGTCATAATTGCAGGGGCTGCCACATTGGCCATCTGGAAGCTCTCTTCGAAGCCCGCCCCGGTCAAAAGTTCTCCGGAGAGGATGGCCTTTCCTCTGCCCGACAAGCCCTCGATTGCCGTGCTCCCCTTCGTGAACATGAGCAAAGACCCCGAACAAGAGTTTTTCAGCGATGGTTTGACAGAGGAGATCATTACCGCTCTCTCCAAGAGTCCGTACCTCTTCGTGGTTGCCCGCACATCCACGCTCGCTTACAAAGGGAAATCGATCCCGGTGGATCAGGTGGCGCAGGAGCTAAGGGTACGCTACGTACTGGAAGGAAGTGTACGCAGGGACGGCGACCAGGTACGGATCAGCGCGCAGCTGATCGATGCCAAAACCGGGCATCACCAGTGGGCGGAGCGGTACGATGGCAACATGAGAAATGTCTTTGCCATTCAGGATCAGATTGCCTCAAAGATTATGAAAACCTTACAAGTGAAGCTGCGGGTGGGGCCAGACTCGGGCGAGACAAGGGGAGGCTCAAAGAACGCGGAGGCATACCTCAAATCAGTGGAGGCCACCCAGCAGCTCCTTCGCTGCACGGAAGAAGGGAGCGCACAGGCCCAGAGGCTCTTCGAGGAAGTCATCGCTCTGGAACCAGATTTTTCCAGGGGGTATTCGGGTCTTGCTCTTTGCTATGCAATAGAGGCGAACAGTCGAGGGCGAGGGTCTGCATTCTATAATGAGCAAAGGGCACGGGCGATCGATCTCGCGCAGAAAGCCCTTTCCTTGAATGAAACGGACGCCATCAACCATGCTGTTCTGGCCTATCTTTTTGCCATAGCAAATCAACACGACAAGGCGGTTGTTCGGGCGGAGCGAGCCTTGGCCCTCGAAGCGAATTCGTTTTTAGCTCTTAGCTTTTCGGGCTGCGCCCTTATGTATTCGTGCAGGGGCAAGGAGGCACTTGCAGTGTTCGAGAAGGCGGAGCGACTCAATCCCTCATATCCCTTTATGCCTATATATTTAAGCTGGGTTTACCTCCTTCTTGGCCGCTATGAAGAAGCGTTTGAACAGGCACAAAAGGCGGTGGAGCGGAACCGTCAGAGTGTATTTGGCCAATTTGTTGCCCAACTTCTCCTCGCCGCTACATGTAATTTAACCGGCCGCGAAGCAGAGGCACGCGCCGCTGCGAGAAAGTTTCTCGATATCTACCCTAATTTTTCGGTAGAAAGGTTCAGAAACAATCTTGCCTTCAAAGATAACGATCAAATCGACCTCACGATGAACGCCTTGCGGAAAGCGGGACTGAAGTAAAAGAAGTCAAATGCTTACATTTTGTTAATGGTTCCTACCGGAAATTCCCAAATCCTCATCTACACATATCTTGCTAAGATACTACCCTTCCCAAAGGGTGCGATACGAAAGACATTTCAAAAGGTTTAATTAAAGGATAACGTCTACCTATCGATTACTAATTACAATCGAGCATGCTTTGCCAAATTGGTTCCTCGTGGATTACAGGAAGTACTCCTCGGGGGCAAGATATTCAATTTATAACCCCAAAATACTCCTTTTAATATGTCCATCATTTTTCCCTTTTTTAGGTTGATGAAATCCGTTATAATAAGCCCGCTTAATTTTAGGAGGGGGAGGAAATCGAATGAAGATTCATCGAAAGATTGCTGAAGGGATTGAAGGAAAGACAATCGTTGTGAAGGCACAGATCCATGCAGGTGGAAGAGGAAAAGGAGGAGGTGTCAGATTAGTGAACCATCCCAAAGAAGCGGAGAAGGCCGCCAAGGAGATCATTGGAATGACATTGGTTACTCATCAGACTGGACCAGCAGGTCGAGTCGTCCGAAAGGTTCTGATTGAAGAAGGGATGGAGATTCAAGAGGAACTTTATTTAGGAGTGGTGATCGATCGCTCGAAGGCCTGTCCGGTGATCATGGCCAGCCGAGAAGGAGGTGTGGAGATTGAGAAAGTTGCAGCGGAGTCTCCGGAAAAAATTGTTAGGGAATGGGTGGATCCCAGCGTTGGGCTCAGGGTTTTTCAGGCGAATAAAATCGGCTACGGGCTTGGACTCGAACCTGCTCAGGTAGGGAAGATGAGAAATATCATTTTTGGCCTCTATAAGGCTTTTTCTGAGAAGGATTGTTTACTTGCTGAGATTAATCCTCTTGTCCTGACGAAAGGAGGGGAATTGATTGCCCTCGATGCCAAAATGAATTTCGATGACAATGGTCTTTTCCGACATAAGGAAATTGCTGTACTCAGGGATCTCAATGAAGAAGCCCCTCTCGAGGTGGAGGCTTCCAAGTACAATTTAAATTACATCAAATTGGATGGAAATGTTGGTTGCATGGTAAATGGAGCAGGTCTTGCCATGGCCACGATGGATATTATTAAAGTGGTGGGGGCTGAACCTGCTAACTTTCTTGATGTGGGAGGTGGAGCCACGGTTGAAATGGTGAAAAACGGGTTCAATATTCTTATGTCCGACCCTGGGGTGAAGGTGGTGTTCATCAATATTTTTGGAGGAATTCTCCGATGCGATACCCTGGCAAAGGGCGTGACTGAGGCGGTTCGAGAGGTGAAGGTCAATGTTCCCATCGTGGTGAGATTGGAAGGGACAAATGTGGAGGAGGGCAGAAGGATACTCAATGAATCAGGTCTCAATTTCACTGTCGCCATCGGAATGAAAGAAGGCGCTGAGAAAGTGGTTGGAGCTCTGAAGAAAGCTCAAAGCTGAAAGCTCAAAGCAAAATAGATATTCACGCTATGCGCCATGCGCTCTGCGCTTTGCAAAAGATGGAGGTTTTATGAGCATTTTAGTGGACGAAAGAACAAAGGTGGTGGTCCAGGGGATCACAGGAAATGAGGGGATGTTTCATACGCGGCAGATGGTGGAGTATGGAACGAAGGTCGTGGGGGGTGTGACCCCGGGCAAAGGCGGACAGAAAATTGATGGGATTCCGGTCTTCAATACTGTGTCGGAAGCGGTTAAGAATACCGGTGCCAATGCCTCTGCGATCTTCGTTCCCCCTGCTTTTGCAGGGGATGCCATCCTGGAGGCATCTGATGCGGGCATTTCCATCATTGTCTGTCTGACCGAAGGGATCCCAACACTGGATATGGTGATGGTGCGGGAATATCTCAAGGGGAAAGAGTCAAAATTGATTGGTCCAAATACTCCCGGCATTATTTCCCCAGGCAAATGTAAAATCGGTGTCATGGCAGGTTATATTCATAAACCCGGGACGATTGGGATCATCTCTCGAAGTGGAACACTTACCTATGAGGTCGTGGATCAGTTGACCAAGAAGGGGATCGGACAATCGACCTGTGTGGGCATTGGAGGAGATCAAATCATCGGGCTAAACTTTGTTGATCTCCTGGCAATGTATGAAAAAGATCTTGGGACAGAGGCAGTGATTATGATTGGCGAAATTGGTGGCACAGCAGAAGAGGAGGCAGCTCAATTTATTGAGAATTACTTTCACAAACCAGTATTGGCTTTTATCGCTGGATTGACCGCCCCTCCTGGAAGGAGGATGGGGCACGCTGGTGCGATCATTGCAGGAGGAAAGGGAACAGCCAAAGAAAAGATGGAGGCTCTGGAGAAGGCAGGCGTCCGTGTCGTCAGAAACCCGGCATTGGTTGGAGAAGAGATTGCTACCATTATCAAAAGAGGTTAAGAGGATGCGTTAAAAAACATTTTAATTCCATAAGTTATTTTAAGAGGTTTATCTTTTTCTTGATTTATGTTAGCATAACTATCAAGGCTTAAAAAGAAAGGATGATTGTATGTTGGTTGAATTGAGAGACAGATTGAAAGAATTGAGGGGCCGGTTAGAATCCCTCCGAGGTCCTCTTTGACGTCGAAGGAAAAGGGAAAAGACTGGACGAGATTGGGAAGATGATGGTAAAACCTGATTTTTGGGAAGGGGGTGAGGTCGCCCAAAAGATTTTGAAGGAGAGAACTTCTCTCATTGAGAGTGTGTCGCCTTGGGAAGAAGAACGTAAGGCTTTAGAGGAGATGGAAATCCTCCTCCAATTGGTTGAAGAACAAGGGGATGAGAAGGAAGCTCAAGAGTTATTAGAGAGGGTGCAAAGAAGCGAAGAAGCCATTGAACAGATAGAGTTTAGGAGAATGCTGGGAGGAGAGCACGACCCGAGCAATGCGATCGTTAGCATCAATGCAGGAGCTGGGGGGACAGAGGCTCAAGATTGGGTGGAAATGCTTCTGAGGATGTATCTCAGATGGGCAGAAAAAAAGAAATTTGAGACAAAAATAATTGATATTCTCACGGGTGAAGAAGCTGGTTTAAAGAATGTTACTTTTATGGTCAATGGCCGTTACGCTTATGGATATTTAAAAGCAGAGAATGGGATCCATCGACTGGTTCGAATATCCCCGTTCGATGCAGGAGCAAGAAGGCATACCTCCTTCGCCTCGGTTTTTGTCATTCCCGAAGTCTCTGAGGATATTGTGGTCGAGATCGATGAAAAAGATTTAAGAGTGGATACCTTTCGGTCCAGTGGGGCAGGGGGGCAGCACGTCAATAAGACAGATTCGGCAGTACGAATCACTTACCTTCCCACAGGCATTGTCGTTCAATGTCAGAACGAACGCTCCCAGCATAAAAATAAAGCAACGGCTTTGAAGATATTAAGGGCACGCCTTTATGAGAAAGAGATGAAGGAAAAGGGAGAAAAGCTGCAAGAACTTCACAACTCGAAGAAGGAGATTGCCTGGGGGAGCCAGATTCGTTCATATATTATGCATCCTTACAAAATGGTCAAAGATCACCGTAGCAACAAGGTGATTCATCAAGTCGATCGGGTGATGGACGGGGAGATCGACGAATTGATCAAAGCCTATTTGCTCAGCACTTCATAAAACCAGGCCTACCTTCCACAGGCAGGGCAGGCAGGAAGTTTCGAAAAGAGTTTGACTTTTTATGGCAGGAGAAATATCATTAGACAAACACGCGGATGTGGCTTCAGAAGAAGAACAGGGATTGCTTGGGAATCTGGAGGAGAAGATCCGTCATCTTTTAACAAAATTCCATGAACTGAAAAAGGAGAGAGACCATTTAGCCGTTGCCCTGGAGGAAGAGAAGGAGAAGGTGATCCAATTGGAGAAAAAATTGAAACTCCTCTCCCAGGATAGAGAAAAGGTTAAGACCCGGATTGATCAACTCCTTCATCGTTTTAAAAGCATCGATACTTAATCTGTCTCAGGAAGTTGTTTAGAAGGTTGAGAAGGAATGGGAAAAGAGCGATTGGTTGAGATCAAGGTATTTGGCCAAACCTATACGGTCAAAACAGATGCAGAGGAGGATTACATTCAGGAAGTGGCCAAATATGTCAATGAAAAAATGGAGGAAGTTTTAAAAAAGACAAAGAGCGTTTCCACATTAAACGTGGCGATTTTAACAGCTCTTAATATTGCAGATGATCTTTTAAAAGAAAAGGAAAAAAGAATCGCTCTGCTCCGAGAGGTCGAAGCAAAATCGAAAGACTTGGTTGAGAAGATTAATATCAAGATAGGGGGAATGGAGTTCGAGAAACCCCCCATTACCGGTTGATGTTCCCCTGCTCTGTTCAAGGTGGCCGGAAGATTTTTCATGGACAACCTTAAACAGGGAACCCTTTCCGAACGGTTGCTTTAGATCACTGGCCATGGGACATCGAGCGGGGGATTTGAGATCAACACCATCGTCAGAAGATGAAAGGTGTGGTGGAATAGAGGGAAGGGATTTCATTGGTCCTGATATGAGAAGAGAATGGGTTCGATACCTATGATCGTTTGGAAATTGATCGAAATCCTACAGAAATTTCCAAGGATAAGGAGTCGGTTGGGAGAATGGTTGGAAGTCTCCATGGAATCTGATCATTCATCGCTCTATCGTTCTGCTCTTGAAGCTGGTCTAAGTTTGGAGAAGAAGACCATTGACTCCTTTTTTTATAGGAAAGTAGGGTTTCCTAATATAATGAAGTCGAAATGGAAATCAACATCGGGGTCCCCCTCATTTTTTCTTCCATGTCAGGTTCCGTTGAATCTGTCTTTTTCTCTATTCCGTCTCGGATCTAATTCTTTTCTCAACTGACGATTCTATTTTTTTTGATTCGTGTGGGTAACTTGTGTTACTGAGTCGTGTTACAAATCACGAACCACGAATCAAATTATTTCCTACCTAAGGAGGTGAATAGGCCGTTGAAGCTATCCATTGAGATGTATATTATCGTCGTTTCTGCGATTGCATTTCTCGGAGGGGTTGTTGGATTCCTTGTCAGAAAGAGGTTTTCTGAAGCCAGGATTGTTTCCGCAAAAGAGGTCGCCAAACGCTTGATCGAGGAAGCTGAGAAAAAGGCTGAGATATTAAAAAAGGAAGCCCTCCTCCAAGCCAAAGATAAATTTTATCAAGAAAAGGCCGAGTTTGAAAAAGAGACGATGGAGAAACGTCAAGAGCTTCAGAATCTGGAGAGAAGGCTCATCCAGAGAGAATCGCATTTTGATAAAAAGATCGAGCTTCTTGATACCAAAGAAGCAGATATCACTCGTCGGGAAAAAACTTTAATCCAGCAGGAAAAGGCAATTCAGGAACAGGATAAGAAGGTGGCGGCCCTTCTCGAAAGACAACGCATTCAATTGGAAAACATTGCGAGAATGTCTTCGGAAGAGGCAAAACGATTGTTAATGGAGTCCATGGAGAATGAGGCAAAGCATGAAGGAGCCAAGAGGATAAAAAAGATTGAAGAGGAAGCCAAGGAGCTTGCCGATAAAAAGGCGAAAGAGATTATCAGTCTGGCCGTTCAACGTTATGCTGGAGAATATGTCGCTGAGAAGACGGTTTCTGTGGTCAATCTACCGAATGAAGAAATGAAGGGCCGCATCATCGGTCGTGAAGGTCGAAACATCCGGGCTCTCGAAGCGGCCACAGGGATTGATCTGATCATCGACGACACGCCAGAGGCCGTGATTCTTTCAGGATTCAATCCCGTTCGAAGGGAGATTGCCCGTATTGCATTGGAACGTCTGGTGAGCGATGGACGCATCCATCCTGCACGGATTGAAGAGATTGTTCAAAAAGTGGAGCAGGAAGTAGAAACATCCGTCCGCGAAGCGGGTGAACAGGCGACTTTTGATGTGGGGGTCCACGGCATGCATCCGGAGTTGATTAAACTCATTGGACGGCTCAAATATCGAACGAGTTTTGCCCAGAATGTCTATCAGCATTCTTTGGAAGTGGCATTTCTTTGTGGGGTCATGGCTGCAGAACTGGGAGGCAACGTGAAACAGGCTAAGAGGGCAGGCCTTCTTCATGACATTGGAAAGGCCGTCGATCATGAAGTCGAAGGCTCCCACGGAAAGATTGGAGCAGACTTAGCAAGGAAATATGGGGAGTCGCCTATCATTGTCCATGCTATCGCCTCTCATCATGAAGAGGAAAAGCCGGAGTCCGTTCTTGATATTTTAGTGGAAGCTGCAGATGCCCTTTCAGGGGCGAGACCAGGGGCAAGGCGTGAGATGCTTGAAACTTATGTAAAACGATTAGAAGATTTGGAAAAGATCGCCCAGTCTTTCCCAGGAGTGGAAAAATCTTATGCCATTCAAGCGGGCAGGGAAATTCGTATTATGGTTCAGCCCGATCGTCTCTCAGATGAGGAATCTGTTATTCTTTGCAGAGATATTGCCCGAAAGATCGAGAAAGAAATGACCTACCCCGGCCAGATCAAAGTGACGGTGATCAGAGAAACTCGATCTGTCGATTATGCGAAATAGAAGAATAAAAGCTCAAAGCTTTGAGCTATTTCTCTTCTCTTAGTGATTTAAGCTATGCGCGATGCGCTTTGCGTTTTTTAACTAACAGACTTTAGTAGGGTTAAAGGGAAATGCGGATTCTCTTCATCGGGGACATTGTAGGCAAAGCGGGTCGGCAAGCCATCGATGGGGTTTTACAGAAAGTTATCGCAGATCATAAAATCGAATTTACGATTGCTAATGGAGAGAATGCAGCAGGAGGGATGGGAATCACACCCGCTATTGCAATAGAGATGTTGGACCAAGGGGTAGATGTATTAACTTCTGGAAATCATATCTGGGCAAAAAAAGAGATTGTTCCTTTTTTAGATGAGGAGCTTCGGATTTTAAGACCTGCTAATTATCCGCCCAAGGTCCCGGGAAGAGGAGGAGGTGTCTTCCACACACGGGATGGTCAAAAGGTGGGTGTCCTAAATTTGGAAGGCAGGGTTTTCATGAAGCATCTGGATTGTCCATTCCGTGTTGGAGAAAAGGAAATTGAATTATTGAGGAAAGAGACTAATATCATTCTTGTCGATTTCCATGCGGAGGCCACTTCAGAGAAAATGGCGATGGGTTGGTTTTTAAATGGAAAGGTGAGCGCTGTACTGGGAACCCATACCCATGTCCAGACGAGTGATGAGAGAATATTGGATGAAGGAACGGCTTACATCACCGATGTCGGGATGACAGGCCCCTTAGCCTCTGTGATCGGAATTCGTAAACAGGTTGCCCTGGAGCGTTTATTAACCCAAATCCCATGGAAATTTGATGTAGCCACAGAGGAGATTGAACTTCAAGGGGTAGTGATTGAAGTCGATTCGAAAACAGGGAAATCCCAAAATATTCAAAGGATCAAGGTTCCGTTATATGATGGGAGTTAAAGGGCATGGAGAGGATGAAAAATAAGACAGTCTATGATGTCTTTATAGAAAGGGGCTTTATTGAAAAGGTGACCGATGAGGAAAAGGTCCCCGAGATATTAGAGGGAAAGGTTACCTGTTATATCGGCTTCGACCCTACCGCTTCAAGTTTTCACGTAGGGAATTTGGTGCCCATCATGTCACTTGCCCACATGCAAAGACATGGACATCGACCGATTTCCTTAGTGGGAGGTGGTACAGGATTGGTTGGGGATCCAAGTGGTAAAGATGAAATGCGACAGATGATGACCTATGAAGAGATTAACCGGAACGCTGAGGCCCAAAAAAAGCAGTTCGCTCATTTTTTAGATTTTTCAGAGGATCGAGCTCTTCTTTTGAACAATGCCGATTGGTTGACCAAACTCAATTATATCGAGTTTCTCAGAGATATCGGTGTCCATTTTAGCGTCAATCGCATGCTCGCTACTGAATCGGTGAAGATCCGTTTAGAGACTGGGCTTTCCTTTATCGAATTCAATTATCAGCTTCTTCAGGCTTATGATTTCTGGTATCTCTTTAAATATCACAACTGTTTGATTCAAATGGGAGGAAGTGATCAGTGGGGCAATATTGTGGCAGGAATTGATCTCATCCGTCGCCTCGAAGGAAAACAAGCCTATGGAATTACCTTTCCACTTATCATGACTGCAGATGGGAAAAAGATGGGGAAGACTGAAAAGGGAGCAGTCTGGTTAGATCCCCAGCGCACTTCTCCCTATGAATATTATCAATTTTGGATCAATACCGATGATAGAGATGTTAAAAGATTTTTGGCTCTCTTCACATTTCTTCCTATGGAGGAGGTAGAGGAATACGGAAAATTGGAGGGAGCTGATCTAAGAAAAGCCAAGGAAGCTTTAGCCTTTGAAGCGACGAAGATTGTCCATGGAGAAAAGGAAGCCACAAAGGCCAGAAATGCTTCGAGGGCTCTTTTTTCAAAAGAAAAATCAGATGAAGATTCCATTCCAACAACCTTCATTGATAGGAAGAAAATAGATGAAGGAATTCCACTATTTAAGTTATTTGAAGCAACTGGTCTTTGTTCATCCAGCTCAGAAGCGAGAAGGTTGATAGAGCAGGGGGGTGGGTATTTAAATAATAAAAAAGTGGATAAATTTGATATTCTTATTAAGTTAGATGATATTGACAAAAAGGATGAGATTTTATTGAGGGCGGGGAAAAAGAAGTTCCATCGGATAAAGATTGTTGAAAAGAACTGAACTTCTTGAATAGGTTATAAATTTTATGAGAAAGTTGGGATTGGCCTTTTAAACACCGTCAAATTCAGTTGTGACTTGTTCCTGAATCCGCACTTCCGAAAAGTTTAAATGTGGTGTATATTATGAACCGTAATTGATACTTGACAACCCTGTCCATGACGGCTAAATAATTTTATTTATCAGTTTTGAGGATGCGATATAATGTTGTTAATATAAATATTTTCTTTGAGGAAACGACTGCCCGCAGGGTATTTTAGAATGCATGGGGGGGTCTCTAAAAACGCCGAAAGGTTTGGTCATTAAGGAAAATATAGGGTCAACACAAATATTATAATGTTCGATACAGGAGAATGAAATGCGGAAACTCACAGTTGACCTTCTTAAAGCAGAGGCCAAGGCTTTTGCCGAAAAGGAATCAGGGCACAGAGAGAAGTCACTCTATGGTGTGACGGACGGCAAAGCGGTAGGTACTTATCTGGAACACAAGTTCCAAGAAGGGCTCCAGAGGAAGTACGAGTACACCCGAGGTTCCTCAGCGAAAGGGATTGACTTCCCGAGAATGGGCGTTGACATCAAGGTGACAAGCATGCGGCAGCCACAGTCGTCTTGCCCTTTCAAGTCAGCGCGCCAGAAAATATATGGCCTCGGTTATTCTTTGCTGGTATTCGTTTATGACAAGAAGGACGACCGAAATACGCGAACTGCCACCTTGGACATCAAACATGTCATCTTTGTTGAGAGCAGTCAGACCGGAGATTTTCAGACTACGACAGGAATCCTTAAGATTCTGGACAACAAGGGGAACGTGGATGACCTTGTCGCATTCATGACGGAGCGGTTCCTACCGGTGGACGATATTCAGGCCCAAAAATTGGCGGAAGAAATCTTCAGGACCCGACCACCGGTTGGTTATCTGACCATTTCAAATGCACTTCAGTGGCGACTTCAGTACACCCGGGTGATTGAACAGGCGG
>JBEKWN010000070.1:0-10000 GCA_049513055.1 Thermodesulfobacteriota bacterium | reverse complement strand
AAAGGCTAATCAAACTTGGAGATAGCTGGTTCTCCCCGAAATATATTTAGGTATAGCCTCAGGACATTCACTAACGGAGGTAGAGCACTGGATGGGCTAGGGGTCCTACCAGATTACCAAACCCAACCAAACTTCGAATGCCGTTAAGTGTTATCTTGGGAGTCAGCCCGTGGGAGATAACTTCCGTGGACGAGAGGGGAACATCCCAGACCGTCAGCTAAGGTCCCTAAAATGTGCTAAGTGGGAAAGGATGTGGAAGCGCTCTGACAGCCAGGAGGTTGGCTTAGAAGCAGCCATCCTTTAAAGAAAGCGTAATAGCTCACTGGTCAAGTGAGTCTGCGCCAAAAATGTAACGGGGCTTAAGCACATTACCGAAGCTGCGGATTCGTTCTTCGGAACGAATGGTAGGGGAGCATTCCATTGTAGAGCGAAGGGTGACCGCGAGGACACCTGGACGAAATGGAAGGGATCATGCAGGCATGAGTAGCGATAATGCTGATGAGAAATCAGCACGCCGTAAACCTAAGGTTTCCTGAGCAAGGTTAATCCTCTCAGGGTTAGTCGATTCCTAAGCCGAGGCTGAGAAGCGTAGGTGATGGAAAACAGGTTAATATTCCTGTACCACCGGGTTGGCGTTTGAGCGATGAGGGGGTGCAGAAGGGTAAGTCATCCAGGTGTTGGATGTCCTGGTTCAAGCTCGTAGGTGGGAACTTTTGGCAAATCCGGAGTTCCAATTATAAACACCGAGAAGTGATGACGTTCCCGAGTAATCGGGAGGAAGTGACTGAGCCCATGCTGACAAGAAAAGCCTCTAGCAAGTCAATCAGGTGATCGTACCGCAAACCGACTCAGGTAGGTGGGGAGAATATCCCAAGGCGCTTGAGAGAACCCTGGTTAAGGAACTCGGCACACTAACACCGTAACTTCGGAAGAAGGTGTGTCATGATCTGTCAAGGGACTTGCTCCCGGAGCAGATTGTGATCGCAGTGAAATGGGGGTGGCGACTGTTTACTAAAAACACAGGAGTCTGCTAAGTCGCAAGACGATGTATAGGCTCTGACGCCTGCCCGGTGCTGGAAGGTTAAGGGGATTCGTCATGTCGTAGCAATACGGCAGAAGCGTTGAACCGAAGCCCCAGTAAACGGCGGCCGTAACTATAACGGTCCTAAGGTAGCGAAATTCCTTGTCGGGTAAGTTCCGACCTGCACGAATGGCGTAACGACTTCCCCGCTGTCTCAACCAGGGACTCAGCGAAATTGTATTGGCGGTGCCGATGCCGTCTACCCGCGGCAAGACGGAAAGACCCCGTGCACCTTTACTACAACTTGGCAATGAATTTCGGAATAGTCTGTGTAGGATAGGTGGGAGACTTTGAGATCTCGGCGCTAGTCGGGATGGAGTCAACCTTGAAATACCACCCTGATTGTTTTGGAATTCTAACCTGGGCCCGTCATCCGGGTCGGGGACATTGCCTGGTGGGTAGTTTGACTGGGGCGGTCGCCTCCCAAAAGATAACGGAGGCGCGCAAAGGTTCCCTCAGGCTGATTGGAAACCAGCCGTAGAGTGTAAAGGCATAAGGGAGCTTGACTGCAAGACCAACAAGTCAAGCAGGTACGAAAGTAGGCCTTAGTGATCCGGCGGTTCCGCATGGAAGGGCCGTCGCTCAACGGATAAAAGGTACGCCGGGGATAACAGGCTAATTTCTCCCAAGAGTTCATATCGACGGGGAAGTTTGGCACCTCGATGTCGGCTCATCGCATCCTGGGGCTGTAGCAGGTCCCAAGGGTTTGGCTGTTCGCCAATTAAAGCGGTACGCGAGCTGGGTTTAAAACGTCGTGAGACAGTTTGGTCCCTATCTGCCGTGGGCGCAGGATACTTGAGGGGAGCTGTCCCCAGTACGAGAGGACCGGGATGGACGAACCTACGGTGTTCCAGTTGTGACGCCAGTCGCAGCGCTGGGTAGCCGTGTTCGGAAGGGATAACCGCTGAAAGCATCTAAGCGGGAAGCCCACCCCAAGATGAGGTATCCCTCCTGATAGCAATATCGGGATAAGACCCCTTGGAGACTACAAGGTTGATAGGTCAGATGTGTAAGTACCGTGAGGTATTGAGCATACTGATACTAATAGGTCGATCGGCTTGACCATAATTGAATTTATCCATTAAGGCATCTCTTCATCCATCATTCAATTTCATAAATTGAATTTCTTGGTGACCATGGCGAAGGGGAAACACCCGTTCCCATTTCGAACACGGAAGTTAAGCCCTTCAGCGCCGATGGTACTGCATGGGTAACTGTGTGGGAGAGTAGGACGTTGCCAAGATTAAATTTGTCCTCGTGAAAGCGGGGAATGAAAAGCCCATCGATTATGATGGGCTTTTTTATTTTTTGGTTCTATAGTAGATTTACCCCGTAGAAAGCCCTACCATTTATGGTGGGATGCAGAAAAAAATGTTCATTCCTTATTGAGGGTGGGGTTCAAAGCCCCGTTCTTCCTAACGGGGTTTACTCATCCTGTTCAGCTACAGTGCGAAGGAAGGTATTTATGTCGGTCCTTAAGGATTTTGAGCAAACATTAGCCAAGTCCGAGCGACGGATATTGGCACAGATGACTACCCCAATGAGAATCCAGGCTTTTCTTGACAAGCTCCCCTACAGCGTGGAAACGGGTTATCGCTGTCCGCTTCGTGTCTTACGCGAGCATGTGGCGCACTGCTTTGATGGCGCATTGTTTGCTGCTGCAGCACTGCGTCGCTTTGGAAATCCTCCTTTGATCTTCAATATGATTGCTAATGATGAGGATGACGATCATATCCTGGCACTTTATAAGTGTGACGGACACTGGGGTGCTATTGCCAAATCCAATTTTGCGGGCTTGCGATTCCGAGAGCCTATTTATCGAACCTTGCGTGAATTGGTGATGTCTTATTTCGAACAGTTTTATAATGTCGAACGGAAGAAAACGCTTCGCAGTTATACCGTGCCCCTTAATTTGAAAGCCTTTGACAAGTTCAACTGGATGACAAGTGATCCTCCAATCGAAAAAATAGGAAAGCGGTTAGACGAGATTCGAAAGGTCCGCATCCTCACGCGGGGCATGATTGCAGGCCTTTCCCTCATCGATGAGCGTTCATACCGGGCGGGGTTAGTCGGTACGAACAGAGCAGGCCTCTATCAACCTTACAAAAGGGTAACAAGAAAGCCTGAAAAATTTTGAAGAGACTTTTGGACCAAAGAGGTCACACTCCTGTAAGGGGCTTATTCTAAGTAATAAAAAACTTTTTGATATGGAGGAAGAGATGGATAAAGATCAGATAGCTGAGATGATACGACGAAGACTAAAATTAGACGATCAAGAATGGGCGATCATCAAACAGAACCCAAAATTTCAACGATTATTTCAGAATGCTATTGAAGCATCTAAATATCGGTTGGTGGCTGAGGTGATTGACTCGAGAGGTTGCCATTCAGGACATGTTATCGGTCAAAAATTGATTTTCGATAATTCAGGAAATTTACTTGCAAGAGAGAATCCGGATCGTGTTTGTTCTTTCTTGATGCCAAACTTAACTGTATTGATCAATGCTTTTTTTGAAAATATGATGAATGGTCGGGATCCGAATGAGGTGATGTTTAACACTACGGGCTGTTTTGATACCGGCCCCTATTGTGGTGGATGGGGCCACGTGGTCATTAAAATGACCGCAGTGAAAAAATAGGTACCATAGCGAGGCAGATATTAACATCACTTAAACAAAGAGGAGCAATCGATGTGAAAATCTTAAGGGTGGACATCAAAGATGAAAAGATCACATTCGAAAACATAGAGGAAGAGTGGAAATTCATTGGAGGGAGCGCCTTCATTGCAAAGATCATGAACAAAGAGGTTCCTCCGGCGACTGATCCACTCGGCCCTGAGAATCTCTTTATTATTGCTGTTGGTCCTCTTGCGGGCACTGGAGCACCACAACTTGGCCGCATATCCGTTGGCGCAAAGAGCCCTCTCACACTGGGAATCAAAGAGGCAAACTCGGGAGGCCCGGCTGCACAAATCCTCGACAGGCTTGGGATACGCGCTGTTATTGTTCACGGCGCACCTCATGATCAACGGTTATACTGCCTGTTTATTTCAAAGGATAAGACAACATTCATTCCAGCAGATGAATACCGGGGCATGAAGAATTATGAATTGGTGAGCAAGCTTCGGAAACAATATGGTGAAAAAATAGCTGTGATATCTACTGGAATTGCTGGGGAGCGGAAATACAAAGGGGCGTCGGTCTCCTTTACTGATATATTTGGCGATCCATCTCGGAACGCTGCAAGGGGCGGACTCGGCGCAGTGATGGGATCGAAGGGACTCAAGGCTATCCTTATTGATCCTTCTCAAGCTGGACAGGTTGATATGGCCAATCCGGAGGATTTTCGAAAGATAGTAAAATCATGGGTGGATATCCTCAAACATGATATCAGCTGCAGTCTATATTCACGATTCGGCACTCCATTTGCAATTTCCAATTCCGCCAGCCAGGGAACTCTGCCATCGAATAATTATCGTTCGGGAAGACCCGCGAACTTCATCGCAGTAAGCGGTAACAGCATACAGAAGATTCTCTTTGAACGCGGCGGTAAGATGCATGGCTGCATGCCCGGTTGCGTTGTCCAGTGTTCGATCATCTATCCTGATAAAGATGGGAAACGGCTCTGTTCTGCCTATGAATATGAAACGATCGCCATGCTTGGAACCAATCTGGGAATTACCGATAATGATGCCATTGCAAGGCTCAAATTTATGTGTGACGACCTTGGGGTCGATGCCATAGAAACAGGAAGCAGTCTTGGTCTTGCTGCGGATGCCGGTAAGATGTCATTTGGAGATTGGAAATCCGCTGCACAACTTTTGGAGGAAATCGAAAAGGAAACGCCCCTTGGTCTTGCCTTAGGTAACGGTGTGGTAGCCACCGCACAATATTTTAACGTAAGCCGTATTCCTGCGTATAAAGGACAGGCCATCCCTGCCCATGATCCGAGATCGGTAAAGGGAACCGGCGTTACTTATTTTACGAGTCCAATGGGAGCGGATCATACGGCAGGTCTCACATACCGGATACCAAGGAGCAGGGATAAACAGGCTGAGAATTCGCTTAAATCGCAAATTCAAGCTGCTACCTGCGATGCCTTTGGCTACTGTTTGAATTCTGTTCCCGGCGGCCGTGCATCCATTTATCAATTTTTTGCAGACCTCATGAATGCCAGATATGGGCTCCGTTTGACTCCTAAGGATATCATTGAGATTGGGAAGCAGACCCTTCGGGACCAACTCGCTTTCAATGAAAAGTCAGAGTTCAGTAAAACGGATTCCAAAGGTGCGGCCTTTTTCCGAGAGGAAACGATTACCCCAACGGGTCAGGTTTTTGATGTTGATGATGCCGAGATAAAAAACGTATGGAAAGGATTGGATTCGTTTCAGGAAAAGGAGAAGGTCTGGGAGGTCCGCATACCTCCCCTGCCGGATATGATGTTTGGCGCTGGTATTGTAAGTAATATAGGCGAGCGGATACGGCAACTGAAAGTAAAGAAGGTATTCCTGACGACCGATCCTGTTATGTTCTCAATAGGAAGGGCTGATGAGGTTCGTAAGATTCTGGAGTCGAGTGGTATATCAACGGTAATCTTTTCAGATGTGGAGCCTGATCCTCCCATCGAACTCATCGAGAGGGCTGGCAAGATCTATAGAGATAATGGTTGTGATGGAATCGTGGGCCTCGGTGGCGGAAGCTCGATGGATACTGCCAAAGCAGTTGGACTCAGGGTGACACACGCCGGTGAAATGAGGGAATATGAAAGCATTGTGGGTGGAACTGCTAAGATCAAACCTCTTCTTCCGCCGATCATTTGCATCCCTACCACCTCGGGGACAGGAAGCGAGGTAAATCCTTACGCTGTGATAACCGATAAGGAGAGAGACCTGAAATTTATGTTAATGAGCAATTATTTAATTCCTAGATTGGCGGTGATTGATCCCATCTACTGTAAGACCATGCCGCCTGGCCTCACAGTCGAATCCGGAATCGATGCCATGGCTCACTGCATCGAGGGGTACGTTTCGTTGGCAATCCCTTATCATCCCTATTTTGAGGCTATGGCGGTCTACGGGGTGAAGTTGATTGGACGAAGCCTCCCTCGGGCCTATAAGAACGGGAATGATATCGCCGCACGTACCGATATGTGCATGGCTGCCATCTGCGGAGGCATTGCCTTCCTAAAGGGATTAGGTATTGGACATGCCATTACGCATGTTCTTGGCGCTCATTACCATATGCCGCATGGCCGGGCAGCCATCTATGGACTTCTCTGCTTTGTTAAGGCCAATGAAGAGACTTGTAAAGAGCAATTTATCGATATGGCGCAACTACTCAATCGCTCAAATGATCTGGAGGAGGGCCTGCTTGAGTTCTATAGAAAGCTTGATATTCCCATTAGCCTAAAGGCTCTCGGTATTCCAAAAGAAGACTTGAAGAAAATTGCCTTTTATACCTCCCGGGATGCAGTGAATATGGCCACCGATCCCACATCCATAAGCGAGCCGAAGATCCTGGAGCTCCTTCGGGAGATTTATGAGTAGGCTCGCGGCAAAGGAGTATGGATGTGAGGGCAAGAGACAGGGGTTACTTATGGAAAGATCCGCGGTCACATTTTACATATTCGATTGTAAATAAATTTGGTATAATATATATAGTAATCATGGAGTTAAAACATGATTTTTTTGAGCAATTGGGGAAAGGATCGGTTGACTGAAGAGTGTACTAAGTTGGATCCTGAATTCGAAAAGGCACTCGCAGAAGAGGGCTTTTCCACAGAAGCAGCTCAATGGCCAGAATACTAAGAGGAGATGTTATGGAAATAAAATTTACTGCAGTGTTTCAAAAGGTGCCTGAGGGGTTCATCGGGTTTGTTGAAGAACTGCCCGGGGCAAATACTCAAGGAGCAACATTAGAGAAGGCACGGGCAAATTTACGTGAAGCCGTTGGACTAGTATTGGAGGCAAATCGAATGCTTGCCGAAGAATCAGTTCAGGGGAAGGATGTAATTCGAGAACCCTTATTTATACGTGGGGCATGAAGCGAAGAGATCTCATTAGGCATCTGGAGGTACACGATTGTAAGTTACTCCGTGAAGGCGCCAATCACACCGTCTACGTGAATCGTTTAAACCGCAAATATCTACAGTTCCGAGACATCGTGAGATTAATGATAATCTTGCCAGAAAAATCTGCCGAGATTTACAAATTTCAGAACCATAGATCAGTTTCCCACATTCAGTAAAAAGGTTCTCATCATAAAAATATAATTTTACTATAATCACTTACTCCTCACGCCTGACGCCTTACGCTCTTAGAATCATCCCATGCTCCATGCTCTTTGCGTTTCCAATTTTATCTTCTCCCTGACTTCTTATAAGTGATGCTATTGATTTTCCGATCTTAAAAAAACGGGTACAGATCACGGATACGTTGCGCTTACTCTTTTCGCTTGACAAAGTGCCACAAAAGGGTATACTTTATATGTAACGAATTAGTTCCATGTAAGGAGAATTCCTATGAAGACAAAAGCTCATCTTGTTTTCCCTCAGAGCATTCTGGAGGAGGTCGATCAAATTGCCGGGAAGAGGAAAAGAAGTCTTTTCATTGTTAAAGCGACTCAGGAAAAATTGGAAAGGGAGCGATTTTTAAAAATACTGGATGAAACCAAAGGCGCATGGACCGACAAGCATCATGCTGAAT
Source organism: Thermodesulfobacteriota bacterium (assembly GCA_049513055.1). Taxonomy (GTDB): domain Bacteria; phylum Desulfobacterota; class BSN033; order BSN033; family UBA1163; genus UBA1163. Next base: position 2,216 of record JBEKWN010000070.1, on the reverse strand, counting down.
TGAGAACCGTGCGGGATATGGAACAATATCTGAGAGAAAAAAGGAGCTCTTACCGGAAGAGATTAAAAAGGATCATCAATGAGTAAATACCTTTTAGATTCTGATATTATTATTTGGCATCTGAAAGGACGAAAGGAGATTACCGAAATGCTGAGAGACCTGCAGAGGTCTGGGTTACCCGCCTGTTCGGCAATCTCAGTTCTGGAAGTTCAGTTGGGGGTAAAGACAAAAGACGAGGAGGGGAAAACCAATCGCTTTTTGGAGAGTTTGAAGGTCTTCGATGTTAACATGGATATTGCAAAAATAGCTGCCCAATTGATTCGTGAGTATAAGGCGAAAGGGGTGACGATGGATATACCAGATAGCATTATCGCCAGCACTTGTATATTGCATGACTTAATCCTTGTTACTTATAACAGAAAGCACTACCCAATTTCGGAGCTGAAATTTCATCTTCCTCCACAAATCAAATGAGTGAGAGACCCTAGGGTTACCCGATCGCAGCCCAAAGACCGAACCATTTAATATAGTGTATCGGTTCCTGTGGCCTTCGTCTTAAAGAAGTCATCCCGTTAGGCCTCCTGCCTTGGCCTCCTGGAAAGTGACTATGAATTGGAAAGAAGATCCGTGGTGGGCCTATGTCTTCGTCAATTTGTCTTGCCTGATGTGGGCCAGTAATTTTGTACTGGGAAGGACCCTGCGGGAGGAGGTCGGGCCTCTGATGTTTACGGTCTCCCGTTTTGTGGTGGCCTCCCTATTCTACGCGGTGATCCTGGGTCGTTCTGCCGTCAAGGAGCGACTGCTCCCAGGGCACTGGGCTTTGCTGACAGCCATGGCACTTACAGGGGTGCTGGGATTTCCCCTCCTTCTGTATCGGGGTCTTCAACTCACGACGGCAACAGATGCCGTGCTGATCAACGCCACCGGTCCGCTCATGACGGCACTCATGGCTGCTATCCTGCTAAAGGAGCGATTGTTCCCTCGTCATATTCTTGGTGGACTCATATCGTTTTTCGGCGTGACTCTGATCGTCAGTGGGGGCTCATTCGAAAGTCTCCGGCAGTGGCATGTTAATGTCGGTGATTTATACATCCTTCTTGCTGTTGTGCTCTGGGCGCTTTACTCGGTGATCAGCCGTTGGGCGACGCGATCGCACTCTGTTTTTTCGGTAACGGCCATCTCCACGTGGATGGCCCTCCCCCTTTTCCTTGGGGCAGCAGCGGTGGGGTGGCAGCCTGCACCAACCAACTGGAGCTGGCACCTCGTGTTGGCAGTCGTCTACATCGGTATTTTCCCTTCGGGGGCTGCCTTCCTGTCATGGAACGAAGGGGTGCGCCGGGTCGGGCCGAACCGGGCGATGGTATTCTATAATATGCTCCCCGTTTACGGGTCGATATTGGGGGTGATTCTACTCGGAGAGTCCCTCGGGGCGCAGCATTTTATCGGCGGTGGCCTGATCCTGGCAGGTAGCCTCATAGCCATCTGGCCGGAATTGAGAACCGCAACAGGAAAGAGGTGAAGCAGGGTGGGGCGGAGAACCCTGCCGTTTGTGGAAGTATGAAGTGGCGATCATCCATACACCAAGAGTTAATAGGACTAGTGGGCCAAAGATTTCTAAAGGGAACCATCCAGCCCTCTGAGCAAACCACAGCAGTCCGATCACGATGAGTAGGATACCGAACCTGGCACGGTGCCATCTTTTTCTGGCCCAGAACATACAATCACCTCCCATTGACTTATATTCATCCATATCAATTCCCTCCTGATCTGGCCTTAAGAAAGGCCGACCAAATTTAAATATTTCTTTCTGTGAGTTTCTACTCTATAAGACGGGAAATGGACCGGAAAGGTTACATTTGATAATAAGAAGGATGATGCCACCGTTCCAAATTCCTCCTCATGCCTTACAACCCACGACATTTTAATTTCACGCTATGCCCTTAGCGTTTTTCGAAGTCTTGGACACGGATGACGGACATGTTAGGCAAACAATACTGGTTGAAGTCTGTTTGATTAAAGATGTAAAATTTAGTCTGATCTGTACCTTTATGCTGGAACAAAGCGGTTGCGTTCTACCCATGCAACAAGCCTTCTTGCCGCAAACGACGTGGACAGAGGAGTTGAACAATGGATCATCATTTTGACGGGGAAGTGTGCAAGATTCAGGCGGCCGTTCTGCGCAAGAAAGGCGGCCCTTTGAAGATCGAGTCCATTGA
>JBEKWN010000069.1:0-18212 GCA_049513055.1 Thermodesulfobacteriota bacterium | reverse complement strand
TCCGTCCGATACACACTGTGTCCTGATACTCGTGTCTCCATGCATACATTATACCCTATCGCCGCCGCTCTCATTCACCCACGGGCAAGCCCGTGGAACTCTGCCCTACGGGCCGATTAGACAACGTGAAAGCCTACTAAAATAGTAGGATGAAGTCAACAAAGATTTGAGATTAAAATTATCCCCCAAAAACCAGAAAATCGATGGATATTGCAAAAACAGTTATTTTAGGGTAAAAAACATCAAGGATGGAGAGCAAAGATTATTTAGACCTTAAAGCCGTTGTCATCCTGATCATTGTGACTTTGCTTTGGGGTTTTAATTATCCTGCTATCAAATATTCGAATCAAGGTGTGTCGCCAGTCTTTGCATCAACCCTACGATCCATCATCGCTTCAATCTGTGGATTGATCTACTGTCTCAGAAAGGGAGAAAGGTTATTCCACACGGACGTGATGCTGTTCCACGGGATCATGGTGGGTCTTTTGTTTGGAGCAGAATTCGCCTGTATCTACTTCGGATTGCTCTACACAGATGCCGCCCGCTCTGTGCTCTTTGTCTACCTGAGTCCTTTTGTCGTGGCCATTGGAGCTCATTTCTTTCTCAAGGGGGATCGATTGACTTTTCTAAAGATTCTAGGTCTCGTCTTGGCTTTCACTGGCATCTTCGTCGTCTTTGGCGGCAGACCCAAAACAGCCAAAGCAACCATGGTCTTAGGAGATATTTTGCAAATCACGGCGGCTGTCTTGTGGGGAGCCACAACGCTTTACATCAAGAAGTTTTTGGCGAAAGGGGTTGAACCTATACACACCTTCCTTTACCAGCTTTTCTTCTCGATTCCCATCCTGTTCATGGTGAGCATCCTCCTTGAACCAAAGTGGATTTACAAAATTGATTCTTATATCGTCGCCTCTCTCTTCTATCAATCGGTCATCATTGCCTTTATCACTTATTTAGTATGGTTCAAACTCATCCACAAATATTCGGTTAGCAGGCTCTCTGCTTTCACCTTCTTCACTCCAATCTTCGGTGTTCTTTTTAGCATCCTTTTCCTCCACGAGGAGCTGACTGTTTCTTTAATAATAGGCCTTCCCATGGTCTCCATGGGGATTTTTCTGGTGAACTGGAGAAGAAGGATAGCAATTTGATGTGAGGTTTTTCTATGCCCATCGGAATTTTCATCGCTCTCTTTGGTTATCTTTTAGGTTCGGTCCCCACCGGACTGATCCTCACCAAACTCTTTTCCAAAGTTGACCCAAGAAAGATAGGAAGTAAAAATATCGGGGCGACCAATATCTTTCGAACGGCAGGAAAGGCATTGGGTATCCTGACATTGGTTGGAGACCTATTAAAGGGGGCTGCTCCAGTAGTGATCGCCATCCAATGGGGTGAATCAGACCTGTGGATCGCTATCTCAGGGCTGAGCCCTTTTCTCGGCCATATCTTCCCCATCTTTCTTGGATTTAAAGGCGGGAAAGGAGTTGCCACGGCCTTGGGCGTCTACATGGTGATCTCACCCATTGCAGTCTTTATTGAATTTTTAATCTTTGCAGGGATCGTATGGAAATGGAGGTTTATCTCTCTCGGATCCATTATTTGTGCTACAACCATTCCCATCCTGATTGCCTATTTTAGGAGCGATTCTCAGGCCTACTTCATTGTCAGTGTGATGATGGCCGCTTTAATCCTCTATCGGCATCAGTCCAATATCTCCAGGCTTTTACAAGGAACGGAAAAAAAATGGAAAACCTAATCTCAAATGTCAAGGATCAAAGTTCAAAATCCCCTCACCCCTTCCCTCTCCCCACTGGGGAGAGGGAAGGGGTGAGGGGCTAAAGTTTTTTCAGGGCCGTTCTGGCTCTTTTTTCCTTTTTTGAAAGTCTTCTTGCGAGTCCCTTTTTCTTAATTCCTTTTTCCTCCTCCTCTTCTTCGAGGTTTTCTTCAAGCTTGTTGGCAGATACTTCTTCTAGCTTTTCTTGAAATTGTTCAGATGGAATGACTGCAACGGCCATTCTTTCAGCAAATCTTGAGACCTCTCGATCCGAAGTGACGACAATTGCTCCGGAACCTTTCTCTTTGGCCAGTCGTTTAATCACCTCATCCGCCTTTTCTCCTAATTTAGAGAAGATTAATTCGATTCCCCTTTTTTCCTCCCTCTTCTCCGTGTTCCATCCTCCCTGCCACCCATCCCAAACAACAGTGATCCGACAGGGTTTGAGTTTTTGATAAGCTAAAAGTTGGTCAATGAGGCGGTCCCGCTCCCATTGAAGCTGGATGGAATTGAGGCGGATCAAAGAACGGCTAACATGAAGGAGATTATAACCATCGATGATAAGATGCATCTAATTTCGTGAATCGCGAATGGTGATTGGTGATTCGTGAAAAAAAATAATTTTAATGAGTTTAACGAATCACGTTTCACGATTAAAGGTAGTCCAGCCACTCCTTATATTCCGGGTTTTTCCCTTTTACAATATCGAAAAAGGTGGCTTGAAGTTCTTTGGTCATCGGGCCCGGTTTTCCATCACCGATGACCCGGTCGTCGACTTCCCGGATGGGCGTCAGCTCAGCTGCTGTCCCTGTAAAAAAGGCTTCTTGAGCTGTATAGAATTCATCACGAGTAAATCGCTCCTCCAATATGGTGATCTTTTTTGCCTTGGCGATCTGAATCACAGAATCCCGGGTGATCCCGGGAAGGATGGAGGTGAGAGGCGTCGTTTTCAACACTCCGTTTTTCACCATGAAGATATTCTCTCCACTGGCCTCTGAAACATAGCCCTCGGTATCGAGCATCAAGGCCTCATCGTATCCCATCTTCATCACTTCTCTCTTGGCTAGAACGGAGTTCACATAATTGCCGCAAATCTTCGCTTTGGTCATCATCACATTGACGTGATGACGGGTGTAGGAGGAAACCTTTACCCGGATTCCCTTTTCCAAAGCCCCTTCTCCCAGATAAGCTCCCCATGACCAGGTGATAATCGCTACTTGAATCGGATTATCTCCAGGATAAACCCCCATAACCCCTTCTCCAATGAAAACGATCGGCCGGATATAACCTTCTTTCAATTGATTCACCCGCAACGTCTCTTTACAAGCCTCTGAGATCTCCTTCTTAGAATATGGGATTTTGATATCTCCGATCTGGGCAGAATCAAAGAGTCGGTCCACATGCTCCCTTAATCTGAAGACTGCGGATTTCCCGTCTTGACAAAGATAACATCGGATTCCTTCAAAGACAGCCAAACCATAATGAAGACTATGCGTCAGGATGTGGACATTGGCCTCTTCCCAAGGGATCAATTTCCCATCCATCCAGATCTTCGATACCTTCTGTACCATAGGTCGAATCCTCCAGAATAAATTCAATTCTATATGGGTATCATTTTTTATCCTATTTTAGACCAATTGTCAAAAGAAAGTTTACAAAGAAAGTTTACGGGTTCACAATGGAATGTTTACAAGTCCTTTCGGCTATGGTAATGATTAGATCTCCATTAAACCATTGGCAGGAGGAGCAAAATGGAAAAGACTTTGATCACAGGAGGAGCAGGATTTCTCGGCTCTCACCTCTGCGATTTTTTTGTTGGACAGGGACATGAGGTTATTTGTATGGATAACTTGATTAAAAAAGAGAATATCGAAAACATCGCTCACTTAATGGGACATGAAAGATTTAAATTTATCAAATACGATGTGACCGAATATCTTCATGTCGAGGGAAGGCTCGACAATATTCTCCACTTTGCATCCTTAGCCAGCCCAAAGGACTACCTGGACTACCCCATTCAAACATTAAAGGTAGGATCATTAGGCACCCATAAAGCACTCGGTTTAGGCAAAGAAAAGAAAGCAAGGTTCCTCCTCGCCTCGACCTCAGAGGTGTACGGAGACCCCACAGTGCATCCCCAACCAGAATCGTACCCGGGAAATGTTGATCCTGTTGTACCAAGAGGGGTCTACGATGAAGCGAAAAGATTTGCTGAAGCCATTACGATGGCTTACCATCGAACCCACGGTCTCCAAACTCGAATTGCACGGATCTTCAATACCTATGGTCCACGCATGAGACTTGATGATGGAAGGGCCTTACCCAACTTTATGGTTCAGGCATTGAAAGGAAAGGATATCACTGTCTATGGCAACGGTACTCAAACCCGCAGTTTCTGTTATGTGGATGATTTAATCGAAGGAATCAAAAAACTTCTTGATTCCGATGAGGCTGAACCTGTCAATTTGGGAAACCCTGAGGAGATCACCATCTTAGACTTCGCAAAAGAGATCGTTAACTTGACAGGAAGTAAAAGTTGTATCAATTTTTGCCCCTTACCTCAAAATGATCCCAAAGTGAGACAACCAGACATCACTAAGGCAAAAACGATATTAGGGTGGGAACCTAAAATAAGTCGTCAGGAAGGACTGAGGAGAACGCTTGAGTATTTTAAGAAGAAACTATCAGGAGCTTAGCAGATTGCTGAAAAATTATTTTTCCGTGTCACCCTGAACCCTTCGCTTGCTGTCATTCTGAGGGAGCATAGCGACTGAAGCTTGTCTCAGGCATGCTGAAGGAACTCTGAGATCCTTCACTTCGTTCAGAATGACGAATCCCGTGCGTTCGTACTTTTTCAGCAACCTGTTAGATTTTAATCCGGGAACTTGGATTAGAAGTATCTTCTGAGGGAGCGAAAATCCTGATTTGAATTCGTTCTTCTAAAATGGACTTGGCGGTTTGAACTCCCAAAAGAATTTCAAAGAAATTCTCTTCTCCCTCGGCGAAATAAAGCCGAAGATTCTTGATCCATTCTCCATTAAATGGATATCCACTGAGATCTAAGCAATCTGCGATTCCTTCGATGAGAACCTCTGCCAATTTACCACAATCCACATTGTAGCTTTCTTCGTAGGGAAGGGAAAGGCAGACATTTAAAGCGCCCAGTTTCTTGAGGGTCTCTAAGAGATGGGGAGGGAGTTCCCTGAGGTGAAGATAACTGTATTCTTTCACTTCTCCCAGACCAAGGAGAAGGATCATCCGGGGCATGACCCTTCCCTGTGAAGGGATTAAAGTCGTCTCCTTCCAATCACCGGTCAATTTCTTTTCCATCAAAAACCGAGATAACATTCCATTGAGCCTCCAATCGATCCAGCCACTCGTTCCCTTAAGAGGTCTCTCGTCCTTAAAAAATCCAGTGACCAGGACATCGCACTCCTGAGCATCAACCCTTTCTTTGGAGAGGATTACATCCATCGTGAACTCGATTCAAATACTAATTAAGGAAGCGAATATCAAATAAAAAAGTTGAATATGCAAAACGAATTGCTATTTGCCTACCTGCCCTTCCTGCCCTGTTTACCTCAGGCAGGGACCCTAACGTTTGGATTTCAACTTTCTTTGATTTTTCAAATTTGCAACAGACTTCGGTTGGATGGGTTTCCGAACAACCTCATTCTGGATTTGGTCTAAAATACCATTGATGAAACTTCCAGAGTCCTCGGACCCATATCGTTTTCCGAGGTCAATGGCTTCGTTGATGGTAACTTTAGGAGGAATCTCTTCACAGTAGAGAAGTTCAAAGAGAGCCATGCGGAGGATATTTCGGTCGATAATATTGATACGATCTAAACGCCAATTTTCAGAATATTTCTCGATAAGCCGATCCAATTCAGAAAAGTGCTCTAAAACGCCCAGGACAAGACATTTCAGAAATTCATCTGCCTCTCCATGGGATAAAAAATGTCCCTCAAATTGAGTAAGGACCTGGAGGGCGTCCTGCTTCGTAATATTCAATTGATAAAGAACCTGGAGGGCAAACTCCCTCGATTTTCTTCTTCTCCCCAAACTATCCTTTACCCTTTCCTATCTCCTTCATGAGATTAGCCATCTCGATGGCTGACATCGCCGCATCAAAACCTTTATTCCCGACTTTGGTCCCTGCCCTTTCAATCGCCTGTTCGATGGTGTCGGTGATCAAAACTCCGAAGGAGATGGGAACTTCACTCTCCAAGGTGAGACTGGCAATTCCTTTGGTGACTTCATTAGCAATATAAGCAAAATGAGGAGTGGCTCCACGGATTACAGAGCCTAAACAGATGATGGCATCGTATCGACCGCTCTTGACCATCTTTTTTGCAATCAGGGGAATCTCAAAGGCTCCTGGAACCCGAGCCACCGTGCAATCCCCTTCCTCTGCCCCGCTTCGCCGTAGGGCATCCATTGCCCCCTCCAAAAGTCGCTCTCCAATAAAATCGTTGAACCGACTCAATACAATCCCGAACTTGAGTCCCTTGGCCATCAGTTTGCCTTCGAAGGTCTTCACCATCTTCTTCTCCTTTCCCTTATAAAAAAATGACCTGATTCGTGCTGGTGATTCGTTAATTTTCCCTAATTCTTTTTACAGGGCCCCTCGCTTTATCATTCATAACTCTCAATTCTAAACTCTTAATTTTATTCTCCTGATTTGATAGAGAGCAGGTGACCCATTTTCTTTGCCTTGGCCTTAAGATATTCAATATTCTCCTGATGGGGTTTTGTCTCGATAGGAACCCTCTCGACCACCTCAATGCCATACCCCTCCAGACCGATGATCTTTCGAGGATTGTTCGTCATCAAGCGAATCTTATGAAGACCGAGATCCGCCAGAATCTGTGCCCCGATTCCGTAATCCCTCATATCGGCTTTAAATCCCAGTGCCTCATTAGCCTCCACCGTATCCTTCCCTATATCTTGGAGACAATAGGCTCTTAATTTATTGACCAATCCGATCCCTCTTCCTTCCTGCCTCATGTAGACAATGACGCCCTTCCCTTCTTTTTCTACCATTGCCATGGCGGTATGAAGTTGTTCTTCGCAGTCACATCTCTTTGACCCGAATACATCACCGGTTAGACATTGTGAATGGACCCTCACCAGGACCGTGTCTTCTGGTCCAATCTCCCCTTTCACCAAGGCGATATGGTGATAGGGATCCACATCGTTTTCATAGGCAATGGCTGTGAATACACCCCCATATTTTGTAGGAATGGTAGCGGTGACAATCCTTCGGACTAAGGATTCTTTATTGAGGCGATATTTGATCAGATCGGCGATGGTCACAATCTTTAGCCTATGTTCTTCAGCAAAGGTCTGGAGATCAGGCATCCTTGCCATGGTCCCATCATCTTTCATGATCTCGCAGATCACCGCTGCTGACTTCATACCTGCTAATCTTGCCAGGTCAACCGAACCTTCTGTCTGACCGGTTCGGACCAACACTCCGCCCTGTCTTGCTCTTAATGGAAATACATGTCCGGGTGAGACCAAATCTTCAGGTTGGGTGTTTTCATCCACAGCAGTCAAAATAGTTGTTGCCCGGTCAGCGGCTGAAATACCCGTGGTCACCCCTTTACGTGCATCGATGGAGACGGTGAAAGCGGTCTGGAATCGTGAGGTATTTTCAGAGACCATCATTGGGAGACGAAGCTCATTGAGCCTTTCATCTGTTAATGAAAGACAGATCAGCCCCCTCCCGTATTTTGCCATAAAATTGATGGCCTCAGGTGTCACCTTCTCAGCTGCCATGGTGAGATCACCTTCATTTTCCCGATCTTCGTCATCGACCAGGATCACCATCTTCCCCTGGCGAATATCCTCTAATACTGCTTCAATTTTATGAATCATTCAAACCTCTCAATCCTCTTTGATAAAACCGTGTTCCTTTAAAAAGGACAGATCCACTTTCCCAGATTTTTTATCCCCCTGGCTAAACAGTTTTTCTACATATTTCCCTAAAATATCAGCTTCCACATTGACTCGATCCCCCACTTTTTTATCCATGAGTGTAGTCTTTTCAATCGTGTATGGGATCAGGGTCATTTGAATCTCGCTTCTCTGATATTCATTCACCGTCAGGCTGATCCCGTCAATGGCGATGGACCCTTTTTGTACAACATACCTTGATGCCGATTCAGGAATTTTTATCCTCAATTGGAGGAAATCCCTTTCCTTCCTTTTTTCTACAATCTCCCCAATCCCATCGATGTGCCCTGTTACAATATGCCCACCCAAGCGGTCAGTCAGCTTTAGGGCTCTTTCCAAATTGACTTGGTCCCCTTCTCTCAATTCCCCCAATATAGTTTTTTGAAGAGTCTCTTGGGACAGATCAAGCTCAATGGCCTGTTCCTTCTTCTGAACAATCGTTAAACAAACACCATTTATATTAATACTATCACCAAGTTGCATTTCTGTCAAATAAGGTGGCAATTCTATGGTCAACCTCTTTTCTTGCCCCCGATATTCTATCCTCAAAACCTTCCCTTTATCTTCAATAATTCCAGTGAACATTACTCTTTTCCTCATTCCAAATAGCCTTCTAAAAGAATATCATCTCCAATCCTTTTTGTTTTAATTTCTTTTAAAGCAATTGCCTCTTGGAGGTTGGATATTCCTCTCCCGCCAAAGATTCCCGGGGCCTGGTGATCACCGATCAATCTCGGGGAAAGAAAGAGAAGGAGTTTATCTATCAAACCTTCGTCCAGGAAAGATCCATTGACCTGACTCCCTCCTTCCACCAGAAGGCTCATCATCCCGATTTCCCCAAGTTTGGAGAGGCATGATTTTAAATTAACCTTTCCCTCTCTGGAATCAAGAATCAAAATCTGAACTCCTCTCTTTTCAAATTTTTCTATTTTATCTTTAGGGGCTAACTCTGTTGTAGCGATGATGGCTTTTGAAGGAGTGGTTCCGATCACCTTAGCTTCTTCTGGAACCTTCAATCGACTGTCAAGAACAATTCGATAGGGATCTCTCCCTCCCCTGATCCTGGCTGTGAGCAAGGGGTCATCTTTTAATACCGTCCCAATGCCCACCATAACTCCATCTACTTGATCCCTCAATTTGTGGACGAAACGTCGCGAGGCCTCTCCAGAAATCCATTTGGAATCGCCATTTCGGGTTGCCATTTTACCATCCAATGTGGCGGCAACCTTTAAAATAATGAATGGCTCTTTTTTCAAGATATATTTGCAAAAAGCTTCATTTAATCTCCGACATTCCTTTTCCAAAATCCTAATTTCAACATCGAGGCCGGCCTTTCTCAGAATTTCGATCCCTTTCCCTTTGACCAATGGGTTGGGATCTTCCATACCAATGACCACGCGTTTCACACCCGCTTCAATCACTTGGGGGGCACAAGGAGGGGTCTTTCCATAATGTGTGCAGGGTTCCAGATTGAGATAAAGGATGGCTCCTCTGGCTTCTTCCCTTGCCTGTTGGAGTGCGATGATCTCAGCATGAGCCTCTCCTGCTTTCGCATGGAACCCTTCCCCAACTACTTTGCCATCTTTCACGAGAATGGCCCCCACCATGGGATTGGGTGAAGTTCTTCCCCTCCCCTTTTCTGCGAGATGGAGAGCTCGTTTCATCCATTGCTGATCATCCATACTACATTCTAATCCAATTCAAAATGCAAAATGAAAAATGGTCAATGAAAAATGTTTTTCTTTTAATTTTGCAATTTGCAATGTTTACTTTTTCTTCGCCTCTTCCCTATTCCCAAGGAGGTCCTTCAGCTCATCCATGAATTCTTGAATATCTTTAAACTGGCGATAGACAGAGGCAAAGCGAACATAAGCCACCCCATCCAAACGGTGGAGTTCCTCCATCACCCGTTCCCCGATCTCAGTGCTTTTTACTTCTCTTTCTCCTCTTTCCTGAAAATGGAGTTCGAGGCGATTAACGATCTTTTCAATCATGTTGATACTGATGGGCCTCTTCTCGCAGGCTTTTTTCAGTCCGTTGAAGATTTTAAGACGATTGAAAGGTTCTCTTCTCCCGTCCTTCTTCACGACCAATGGAAGGGCATCCTCTGCCCTCTCGCTGGTGGTAAATCGTTTATGGCAGCCGAGACATTCCCTTCTCCGCCGAATGGTGTCTTTATCTTTTCCCAGGCGGGAATCGACCACTTTACTCTCAGGATGATTACAGAAAGGACATTTCATAGGGCTTCGCCACCTATTTCAAGTTTCAGGTTGAAGGTTTCATGTTTTTGGTTAAACACCTTGATCTTCAACTTTAAACCTCAAACTTTAAACTTGTAACTTTTAGCCTTAAAGTCTTTATTTTTTTTCGGTTAAATTTCTCAATTTTAATTCCTGATTCTTTTAACATCTCTTTGGCCAAGGCATCGGCATAGCCATCTTCGTAAACGACCTTCTGAATTCCTGCATTGATGATCATCTTTGAACAGATAATACAAGGGTGGTTGGTACAGTAAAGGGTGGCTCCGAGAATCGCCACTCCATGGTAGGCGGCTTGGATAATCGCATTCTGCTCAGCATGAAGACCGCGGCAGAGTTCGTGTCGCTCTCCAGAAGGGATGCCTTGTTTCTCGCGTAGGCAACCGATGTCCAAGCAGTGTTCCAGTCTGGAAGGAGCCCCATTGTAACCCGTCGCTAAAATCTTTTTATCTTTGACGAGAACAGCTCCTACCTGTCTTCGTAGACAGGTCGATCGCTTGGCAACGAGATGAGTAATATCCATGAAATACTCTTCCCAAGAGGGTCGATGGAAAGAAACCTTTTTTTTCTCTTTCTCTTTCAAGGGAGAGCCATTCAGAGGATGGGTAAACCTCTTTTAATAGATAGGTCTAAGATCGAAAACAACCTTTTTGATTATGCATGACTCCTCGGCCATACAGAGAAACCGAACACCACTGATCATTAAAATTCCAAATTCAATTCTTAAATTTTTCACGTTCCAGGGCCTCTATTTTTTCTAATCGCCTTCTGTGTCTTCCTCCAGCAAAAGGGGTCTCCAACCAAACCTTCACGATTTCTTTTGCCAGTTCCTTCCCTACAATTCGGCCACCGATAATTAAGATATTGGCATCATTATGCTCTCGACTGCAACGAGAAGAATAAAGATCGTTGGCCAGGGCAGCTCTGATTCTCGGAAATTTATTTGCTACGATGGACATTCCGATGCCAGTGCCACAGATGAGGATCCCCTTTTCCAGTTCTCCCCGAGAGACCTTCTCTGCCACTAAGACTCCAAAATCTGGATAATCCACTGAATCTTCATTGAAGGTACCCATGTCAATGGGTTCGACACCAAGCGATTTCAAAAAGGCATTCAATTCCTCTTTGAGCTCGAAGCCGCCATGGTCACAGGCCAACCCAATCTGCATGCTTCTATCCTTCAAATTTTTTGAAAACGAGTGTGGCATTGGTTCCGCCAAACCCGAAGGCATTGGACATAGCAATCTTTAAAGGTTTTCGTCTTGCCACATTGGGGACATAATCTAAATCACATTGTGGGTCGGGTTCCTCATAGTTGATGGTGGGTGGCATGATCCCATCCCGAATGGCTAAGAGGGTAAAAATGGCCTCTGTGCTCCCGGCTGCCCCTAATAGATGACCGGTCATCGATTTGGTCGCACTGATGGGTATCTTTTTGGCATAATCACCGAATACTGTTTTAATAGCAATTGTCTCCGTCAAGTCATTTAGTGGAGTAGAAGTTCCATGGGCATTAATGTAATCCATCTCTTCAGACTTCAGCCCAGCATCTTTAATAGCCATCCTCATACATCGTACAGCACCGTCGCCATCCGGGGAAGGAGCAGTAATATGATAGGCATCTCCCGTGTAACCATAGCCTATCAATTCCCCATAGATCTTTGCATTTCTCTTTAATGCAAACTGCAATTCCTCTAAGATAACAATTCCTGCACCCTCTGCTACGACAAAACCATCCCGATTCTTCTCAAAAGGCCTGCAGGCCTTCTCGGGTTCGTCATTTCTCGTAGAAAGGGCCTTCATCGCATTGAACCCACCAATGGTGAGGGGTGTGATATTGGCTTCGGTCCCCCCGGCAATCATTGCCTCCGCATCTCCATAAACAATGGCGCGAAAGGCGTCTCCTATACAATGAGCCCCTGTAGCACAAGCTGTGACCACACAAGTGTTTGGCCCTTTGGGACCAAATTGGATAGCAATCTGTCCAGATGCCAAGTTGGCAATGAGCATCGGGATGAAAAATGGCGAGATTCGGCTAGGCCCTCTCTCCAAAAGGACCTTGTGATATTTTTCGAGGGTGGGTAATCCTCCTAACCCCGTCCCCACGATCACACCGATCTGTTCGCAGTTCTCCGGTGCGATGTTCAACTGGGCATCTTCCAAAGCCTCCTTGGTGGCGGCGATGGCATACTGAACAAAGAGATCCATTCTCTTAATCTCTTTCTTATCAATGTATAACTCTGGGTTGAAGTCCTTCACCTCCCCTGCAATCTTCGTCTCAAACCCGTTTGTATCGAACCGTTTGAGGACGCCAATCCCTGACTTTCCCTCACAGACATTCTTCCACACTGTTTCGACTCCGATTCCAGTGGGGATCACCAACCCCATCCCTGTGACAACAACCCTTCTTCCCAAAGCCTCTTTCCTCCTTCAATAGGTACTGAGCGAAGTACCTTACTGAGTTACATGGGCTTGGATATATTCAATCGCATCCCCAACGGTTAGGATCTTCTCTGCCTCTTCGTCGGAGATCTCTATATTATACTCCTCCTCCAAAGCCATGACCAGCTCCACTAAATCGAGTGAATCCGCTCCTAAATCGTCAACGAATTTAGCTTCTGGAGCCACCTCGCTTTCATTGACGCCCAACTGCTCTACAATAATCTCCTTGACCCTCTTCTCAATGGACATGTAATCACCTCCTTATTTTGATTCGTCACATATAGATACCACCATTCACATTCAACACATGACCGGTAATATAATTGGATTCTTCTGAAACGAGAAAAAGAACAGCTTCTGCCACATCCTCCGGTTTCCCTAATCGCTCCATAGGAATTAATCGCTTTAATTCCTCCTTCACTTTTTCTGGAAGGACCTCGGTCATCGGGGTTTCGATATATCCCGGAGCGATGGCATTGACATTGATCCTTCTCTGGGCAAACTCCCGCGCAATGGTTTTGGTCAAACCGATCACCCCGGCCTTCGAAGCAGAATAATTCACCTGCCCTGCATTCCCCATTTCTCCGACCACCGAGGCGATACTGACGATCTTCCCGCTTCTCTGTTTCGCCATGTGTCTGACGACTGCTTTGGTACAATTAAACGTCCCCTTCAAATTGACATTGAGGACCGCATCCCAATCCTCTTCGGTCATCCTGAGGATCAGTTTGTCACGTGTGATTCCAGCGTTGTTGATTAAAATATCGATCTTGCCAAATTTTTCTAAGATGGCCTCCACCATTCGCTCTACATCATTCAAATTAGCCACATTCACTTTAATCGCTATGGCTTTGGGTCCGATCGACTCAATTTCCTTTGCTGTCTCTTCGGCTTTTTCAAGATTGATATCTGAGACCACAATATCAGCTCCGTTTTGAGCCAGAAGCAGGGCAACCGCTTTCCCAATCCCCTGAGCTGCACCCGTGACCAAAGCCACTTTCCCCGTCAGTTTCAATTCCGCCTCCGCCCTTAAGAGATCTTTTTGAGAGTTTGGAGATCTTCTAAATTCTTAGTTTCAACACGGCTATCAATCCGCTTCATCAAACCGGAGAGAACTTTTCCCGGTCCTATTTCGAAGAGGTGTTCAATTCCCTTTTCGATCATCTTCCTCATGGACTCTTCCCAGCGGACAGGACTCGATACCTGAGCCACCAATAGTCCTTTCACCCTATCTTTCGAAGTATTGACCTCTGCCTCTACGTTCGTCACCACCGGGACCTTCAGATCACTAACAGAAATCTCCTCCAGTGCCTTCTCCAGACGCTCCCCTGCTGGCTTCATGAGGGGGGAATGAAAGGGAGCACTGACTGGAAGGAGGACCGCTTTCTTCCCTTCCTGTTTTATTCTTTCGATCGCCCGTTCGACCGCTTTCGAATGACCAGCGATGACGATTTGACCTGGACAGTTAAAATTGGCAGGGGTAAGAACCTCTCCGTATGAAATTTCTTCACAAAGCTTTTCAACCTGCTCCCGCTCCATCCCGAGGACAGCTGCCATCGCCCCTTCTCCCACGGGGACAGCCTCCTGCATGAATTTCCCACGGAGACGGACCATTTTCACTGCCTCGGAAAAAGTGAGCGCTCCAGAAACCACCAAAGCACTGTATTCTCCGAGGCTATGTCCAGCAGTGAATTGAGGAGTGATCCCTTTCTCTTCTTGGAGCACTTTGAATGCGGCAATACTCGTCGTCAGCACGGCAGGTTGAGTATTTTCAGTCAGCTTCAACGCCTCTTCAGGACCTTTAAAACAGAGGGCCGAAATAGAAAGATGAAGGGCATCATCCGCCTCTTCAAAGACCTTTTTCGCCACACTGAAATTTTCGAAGAGTTCTTTTCCCATCCCCACATACTGGGATCCTTGCCCTGGGAAAATAAAGGCGATCGGCTTCATCGGGGTCCCTTCTTCCCAGCGTATTCCTTGCTCAATTCTAAACCGATAACATTCCGCTGGATCTGATTCGTCCCTTCATAGATCTGGAGAATTTTTGCATCCCGCATCATCTTCTCAACGGGATAATCTCTCATGTATCCATAGCCTCCGAGGATCTGAACCGCATCGGTCGTCACTTTCATAGCGACATCGCTGGCAAAGACCTTAGCCATCCCGGAGACCTTTGAAATCTCTTTGGGGTTTTCCGACTGATCAATATAACGGGCAATAGAATAGACCAATGCCCTGGCAGCCTCCACGAGTGTAGCCATATCCGCTAAGATGTGTTGAACAGCCTGAAAAGAGATGATCTTTTTTTCAAACTGCTCTCGCTCTCTGGCATAACGAACAGCCTCATCGAGAGCCCCTTGGGCTAATCCAACACCCTGGGCACCTACCCCAGGTCGGGTTCGATCAAAAGTCCTCATGGTAACGATAAATCCCATTCCCTCTTTCCCAATGAGGTTTTCTTTAGGAACAAAGCAATCCTGGAAAACCAGTTCCCGGGTAGCAGAGGCCCGGATGCCCATCTTCTTCTCCTTCTTCCCGAAATTGAAGCCTGGAGTTCCTTTCTCGACAATCAAAGCACTCGCTCCTCTGGGTCCCTTTGACCGATCGGTCATTGCAATGATTGAATAGACTTCTGCCTCCCCACCGTTGGTGATCCACTGCTTGGTTCCATTTAAAACATACCCCTCCCCCTTTCGGGTAGCGGTCGTCCGGATGGCACCCGCATCACTTCCTGCATCCGCCTCGGTCAACCCAAAAGCGGCCAATTTTTTCCCTTTACCAATATCAGGGAGATATTTTTTCTTCTGTTCAGAGTTTCCAAAAAGCAGGATGGGCATAGCGCCCAAGCCACTGGCTACCACACTGGTTGCGATCCCGAGACAGACACGGCTCAATTCCTCTGCTACCAAACAATATTCTAAAATGCCTCCCCCGAAGCCCCCATACTCTTCTGGCATGGAGACACCCATGAGACCCGCTTCTGCGCTGATTTTAACAATCTCCCATGGAAACTCTTCCTTCTCATCCAATTCCGCCCGGACCGGTAGCATTTTCTCGGCGACCTTCCTCGCCAAATCTTGAATCATTTTTTGTTCTGGCGTGAGAAAATAATCCAATATTCTTTCCTCCCCGGCGTCGTAACCGATATTAATGGATCGATTTGACCGACTCGCTCACCTTCTCTGGGTGTTTCTGTCCCAGACGAAGCATGTCTTGCTTTTCCTTGAGCTCTTGGATCAGGTGTTCATTCAGTCTATTCTTGGTCAGGTTCGAGGCCAAAAGGATGGCATTCATGATGGCTTTCGCATTCGAGGCACCATGGCAGATGACACAGTTGCCATTAATCCCCAAGAGGGGGGCTCCTCCGTGTTCCGAATAGTCCAGTCTTTTTTCCAACCGTCGAATAGCCCGTTTCATCAGGAAATAAGCCACTTTCGCCCTGATATTATCCTGCGCCTCCCACTTGAGAATCGCATGGATGGTTTCCCAAAGCCCTTCGCTTATTTTTAATGCCACATTTCCCACAAATCCATCACATACAATGACATCCACCTCTCCGTTATTGAGATCCCGGCCTTCCACATAACCGATATAGTTCAAATCAGTCTCTGATAAAATATCATGAACCTCTCGTGTTAATTCATTCCCTTTTCCTTCCTCCTCTCCATTGCTCAACACGCCAATCCGAGGAGTTTCCTTCCCCATAATATATTTTGCATAGGCATCTCCCATCATCGCAAACTGGACAAGATGAATGGGTTTACAATCCACATTACCACCAGAATCGATGAGGACCGTGTTACCTTTTGTGGTGGGATGGATGGTGGCGATAGCAGGTCGTTCCACGCCTTCCAATTTTTTCAAGATATACATCGCCAAGGCCATGGCCGCACCCGAATTTCCGGCGGAGACCACCCCGCTTACCTGCCCCTCTTTTGCCAAATCGAAGGCGACTTTAATAGAAGTGTCTTTCATCCTTCGGATCACCGTAGAAGGAGAGTCGTGCATGGCGACCACGAATGGAGCATGATGGATGTAGATAGGAAGTTTCGAGGTAGGATATTTGGACAGTTCTTTACTTACCTGATCCTCATCCCCCACCAAAACCACTCTTGCTCCATGTTCTTTAGCAGCTAAAAAGGCTCCTTCAACAATATTTGGGGGGGCAAAATCCCCTCCCATAGCATCGACCGCGATCTTCATCTCACACTTCCCCTAACACCATCTTCGATGATTTACCCCGTTGGAAAGCCCCGCCATTAATGGTAGATCGGTTCGACTCGAGACCGACAATTGACATAAATAAGACTTCCTCCTAAAAAAGGTGGGGTCATCCCCCTCCTTTCTAACGGGGTTTATTTCTCTTCCTCTACCTTGATGACCTCTTTCCCCTTATAAGTACCACAATGAGGACAGATATGGTGAGGGAGTAAGGGTTCATGGCATTGAGGACAAAGGGAGAAGTTAGGAGCACTCAATTTTTTATGGGCTCGGCGTTGATCCCTTCTGGCTGATGATGTTCTCCGTTTTGGAACTCCCATTTGAAAGCATCCTTTCTCATCCGCTGAAATTTATTTCAGATGTTGATTTAAGAATTTGGCCAAATGGCCTTATCTTTTCCACATAACAGATTCGTACGGCATTAATCAAGCTTTAATTTTTTAAGCACAGAAAAACCTAATTTAAATTCCTCCTTCACACATTCACAGGGAGAAACATTGAGGTCTTTTCCACATATCGAGCAAAGTCCTTTGCATCTCTCCTGACAAAGGGGTTGGTAAGGGATTTCTAAAAAGATCTGTTCGCAGGCGATCTCGGAGAGGTGGATTTCTCCTCCCTCAAGGAAATTCGACTCCATCTCCTCGCTGAGCAACTCTGTCTCTTCCTCAGAGGGAGCCTCTCTTAAAGGGTGAAGGGTAAGTTCAAACGTGGAGGAGAGAGGATAGGAGAATTCTTTCAAACACCTTACGCACTGTAATCGAAGAGTGATCTGGACCTTCCCTGTGATTAAAACCGATTGACCAACCTTCTGAATCTTCACCTCTGATTGGAGTGGGCTCTCGAAGTCGAAGTCAATATTTGAAAGGTCTTCCAGGTAGGCCAACAAGGAAGCCCTTTCCTCTTTCCACTTCAGATCTAAACCCTCTTCAAGAATCTCATCCAATTTTAAAGTAAACATTTTGTTTCAGCTTTTAACCATTAAATTTGAAAGATAAATATATAAAAAATATTTTTTTTGTCAAGAAAAATTGGGATGAACTGAAATGTGAAAGTTTTCGTTTGAAAAAAATTCCTTAATATGTTAACAGATTTACAAATCGTATCGCAAGTGATTATCGAAAAAACTCAACCAGTTAACTCAAAATTTTATATAGCGGAGGGAAGAAGATGGAAGGGATGGAAAAGATGGAGAGGAAGCCGATAAAGATCACGGATACGACCTTACGGGATGGGCATCAATCGAGTTTAGCCACACGGATGAGGACAGAGGATATGGTTCCGATTGCCAAGGAATTGGATAAGGTAGGGTTTTATTCGGTGGAGATGTGGGGAGGGGCGACCTTTGATGTGAGCCATCGGTTTTTGGGAGAAGATCCTTGGGAGAGGGTAAGGACGCTTAAGAAACTGATGCCCAAGACTCCCTTTCAGATGCTTTTGCGGGGTCAGAATCTGGTGGCTTATCGGAATCATCCGGATGATCTGGTGGAGGCTTTCATCGAGAAATCGGCCGAGGTGGGCATTGACATCTTTCGTTGTTTTGATGCGGTCAATGATGAGCG
>JBEKWN010000068.1:0-21055 GCA_049513055.1 Thermodesulfobacteriota bacterium | reverse complement strand
GCCATCCGAGAGATCACCGAATACATAGAGGTATTCTACAATCGGCAAAGACGGCAAGCACGGCTGGGGTACCTATCCCCAGCTGTCTATGAGCGGCAGTTCTATGTAAGGCAGGTTGCAGCATGAGAGAGTCTTTCGTGTCCACTATTGACATCAGGGGTCACAACTAAGCAATTTGAGTTCTTTCCTATTCAGTCCTTTGAATAGGTCAGTCTCTTTCAAATCTTTGATGGAAACCATAAAGCGCCTCCTAAATATAAATTATGTAATTTTAGCCCAATCAAGACTAAACAGGTTTTGTGTAGAGAGAGCAAAAACTGAAAAGATAGCTTCGGGCAACTAAAAACGACCTTTTTCTGAGATCTCAATGACTATCAGGCATATGTATAGATCTTTGTCTTTGTAGGTCGTACCATCAATTTTTCGATCTCGGTCTGGATCTTTTTCCTATTGGGATTCTTTTCACATTCCTTCCAGTCATTGATGTTCCGCCATGTACTGATCACAATATAGTTATGAGGGTCGTCTAATGCCCGAAGTGTCTCCCCCGAGATATAGCCTTTTGACGGGACCGCATCCAATCTCAATTCCCTGAGCAGTTTTGAAAAATCTGGTTCTTTTCCCTTTTTCACCTTCCGATCGATAATGATCCTTACTGGCATGGTCCTTTACCCCCTTCTTCGGTCTGATCTCTAAATCGAGAAATGTATACCCCTCATATTTTTTCTTCCTCTCTTGGAAGAGTGAAAATAAAATGTTGCGCCTTCGCTAACTCTTCCTTTACACTACACTTGGCCGCCATCTCTTTCAGCCTCTTTGGGTTTCGTGAATTTAATCGCATTGGACAAGAGATTAAAAAGACCAGGCGCATCATTGATCGGTTACCACAGGCAGGAAGGATTGCTTTACCACGAACAATCAAACTTGAAAAGATTGGCAAAGAACTGGAACCGTATAGCTACTCTGTTTCCCATAATCCACTGCTTGTAATCAATGCTCCATTCAAATTTCCTATCCTAATCCATTTCTCTTTACGCCCAACACAACCTCTGATGGGAATCCAAGTTGTGATACAAATTCTCGTTCAAATTCTTTAAATCCAATTTCTTCAAGAAATGGTTGTGCCATGACACCTCTGCATCCTGCTAAAAGAGGGGGTTTTAATTTATAGATCTCTTCATAAATTTTATTCAACCATTTCTCCCCTTTTGTCATATTGACTAACACAATCCTGCCTCCATCCTTTAAAACCCTCCTAAATTCGAGTAGGATGGGAATAAAATCTTCAACAGGAAGGATGTCCAACAAATATTGGGTCATCAGGATATCAAACGTTCCATCCTCAAAAGGGAGATGCCGACAATCGCCGAGATAGAGGGTATAATTTTTGTGTCCAGTCTTAGAGATTCTTTTCCGTGCCCTCTCTAACATTTTCATTGAGACATCGATTCCGTTAACCCAACCCTGGGGATTTCTCTTCAGGATCTCTACGAAATTGAGGCCGGTTCCAAAGGCAACTTCTAAGATTTTTTCTCCATTCTTGATAGCAGCCATATCTATTGCTCGTTGATGCGCCTTTGACTCCATCAAAATCCCGAACAGATCATAGATCGGAGCGATCCAATTGTATTTTCGAACAATCTCTTCATGGGTGTATTGTGCTTCTAAGATTTCTTGGTTCATCATATAACCCCTATTAAAAATATTAGATTAAAGTCGCTTCAATCCTGAACCGAGTTGTCAGAATGTATAAACCCAGGGATCTTCCGGGGCTGAGCACTTCCCAGCGAAGGTGTTCTCCCTTAAATTTAAGAATTCTTGAATCATAACTCCTGTCTTTGAATATGGCCTACAGGTTCCATAAGCCCTATTCGGTCATTGGCACAACCCTGATTGCCCTAAGACCTGTGGGTCTCTCCACAGCCTCAAAATAAACGGGCTGATATAGAGAAAGGGACCGAATGCCCACTCCCTCCAAGGATGAGGCATGAAAATAGATAGTTCTCCCGTCTTCGGCCTCGATAATCCCATAATTTCGATCCTCGAATAGCCTTCTTATTTTCCCTTTAGAGCTCCACCGCTTCGATCCCCGACCGTTTTCCGCAACCACATCTATTGTATAATAACTTTTTCCTTTGCTGGCAGCCGAGACTATCCTTTTCAATGCAGCGATATTTCTCAACACTTTCCTCACATCCTGCTTGGACACCCTAATCTCAAGAATTCTTGTGTTAGAACCCACCTCAATCTCTTTTATCTCAACCTCCTCAGGAGAGTTTACCAATGTGCGTATGATCATCCCCGCAAGTTCCTTCATGAATGCAACCTCCAATATGCTACTACTCTTCCTTATACCTGTGGACTTCGTTCTCAAGTTCGGCTTCGAAAGAGTTTTCAACCCTTTCATGAGTATTGGAAATCCTCATGCTCCATTAACCCAAAAACTCTACTTACACAGAAGGTGCAATCTCTGGCGTTTTCCCATTGAGACGGTTTCACTCTCAGAGAGTGGATTCGAGAGGATTTTTCAAGGTTCGTGTTTGCTTTTTTACTGGCCATTGGACTTAGAGCCTGAGAAGCGATTTGAGGTCGGTATAGAATTAGCTATTGGTTCTTTATAACTTTGATGAGGAGGAGATGAGATGGAAAAGAAAGAGAAGCCCCCGGAGAAGATGACCGCTAAAGAACTGAGGGAGATGGCCCTAAGAAAGAGAAAGTCGTCTTAACTGTGGCCCAATTGAAACAGAAGGTGAAGGAACTGAGAGCTAAAAGAAAGGAACTCCTCCAGCAGAGAAATTTGAAGATGGCTGAGATTTTGAGAAAACGGATCAGCCGATTGAAGAAGAAGACACGGCGAGCCGCCTAACCTATAAATTAAAGGGTTCAAAGGGCCAAGGGGTCTAGTGAAGAGATTAAAGAATAAATGAGGGTCTTGAGATCAACTCCTTTATCTAGAAGACTCGTGGCAAAGGTATGTCGGGATTATGTGCGGATGGACCCGTTTACGAATCAGAGCCTATTATCAACCCATCTTTCTTCGGTCGGGAAAAACCCTATCGATACAGCCATCTTACTAACATTGAAGTTTTGAGAAATTTTTCGTCGCACCATTTTATCTTTCACTTCCATTATAGATATATCCCATTTCAACTCACCTCCTTGTTGGTTTTTCTTGTCGGCTTAGACTCGATTAACCTCACCTCGTTTCTTTTCAATCTCTTGAAATCTTAATCGAGATACTGGAACAGCTTTTCAATGGCCTTCCATTCAGGATTAGGGCAATCCATTAAAGGCAAATACAAATTGCCGTGGTCAACGCCTAAACCAGATACTATTTTCCAATAGTTGAGTTTTTTTCATAATCATAGGCAAATAAAGTGGAACTAATTTACTACTTTTTCCCAAATTTTTCATATTTTTTTGTTATTTTTAAAATTTTTTCAACAGAAATTAACTAAATATATGAGAGAAATCATTTTAATTTTAATAAGTTATTAAAAAGGCGATAAATTAGCTTAAGTTGGCATTTAGATTGCTGTATATATAATATCCCCCAAAAACTGTACAAGGGAATAAGGTGCATGTTAGCCTGCCATAACCGAGAAGGAGGTATGGCGAGATGGGCAACATGCGGAGAGGACATGATGCTCCCCTCAAGGCCAAGGTTGCCTTGGAAGCTGTAAAGGGAGAGAAGATGATTGCTCAGCTTTCGAGTGAATTTGGAGTTCATGGAAACCAGATCCGTCAATGGAGAAAGTAACTCCTTGAGGAACTGCCTCGTCTCTTTTCGGACCGTCGAAGGAGGGAGGACCGAGACCGGGAAGAACTTCTGAATGAACTTTACCAGCAAATCGGCCAGCTCAAGATGGAGTTGGAATGGTTGAAAAAAAATCTCAACTTCTCCGTTGATGAAAAGAAGAGGTTGATTGAACCGGAGCATGCCATGCTTTCGATCTCCCGTCAGTGTGAGCTCTTGGGTCTTTCTCGAGCCTCCTATGATTATCGCTCAGAGAAGGACGAGAGTTATAACCTACGGTTGATGAACCTGATTGACGAACAGTTTACCCGAACCCCGTTCTATGGGTAGAACGAAATACGGCCTCTCTAAATCGTCAGGGACATACGGTCAATGTTAAGCGGATCCGGAGGTTGATGCGACTGATGGGCCTGGAGGCCATTTATCCTAAGCCTCGTTTGAGC
Source organism: Thermodesulfobacteriota bacterium (assembly GCA_049513055.1). Classification (GTDB taxonomy): domain Bacteria; phylum Desulfobacterota; class BSN033; order BSN033; family UBA1163; genus UBA1163. The sequence goes on along the minus strand of JBEKWN010000068.1, from coordinate 16,855 downwards.
CTCTCTTCTCAGGAGCATAAGCGATACCCGTATCTGCTGAGAGATATGGTGATTGACCGTCCCGATCAGGTCTGGTGTGCTGACATTACGTATATTCGGATGCTCTATGGGTTCATCTACCTGGTTGCAGTCATGGACTGGTTTAGCCGTTACGTTCTGGCCTGGGAGATCTCGACGACGCTGGATACGGCCTTCTGTGTCCAGGCATTGGACAAGTTTCTTGGGATCTCCAAGCCAGAGGTCTTCAATACAGACTAGGGGGTTCAGTTCACCAGTGAAGAGTTTATCAGGCATCTTCAAGAGGCAGGGATTCGGATTAGCATGGATGGTCGTGGTCGGGTCTATGATAACATGTTCGTGGAACGTCTTTGGCGAACGGTTAAGTATGAAGAAGTTTATCTTCATGACTATTCAATGGTCTTGGATGCCCATAACGGCATGACAAGATATTTTCTGTTTTATAATCGGGAGAGGTTGCACACCTCTTTGGGAAATCGGACTCCCCACGAGGTCTATTTCAAGCAACCAATCCCTCTAAACCCAAGGCAGGCTTATCAGATAATGCACCAAATACACCCCACTTTTTTGTCTTGACAACGGGGAGGGGTTCAATCTCAAGTTGTTATGAAGGATATTTACCAAGTCATCTTCTCCAATAGTCATAAGATGAGTGAAATCAAGTCGATCATTTATGAAATCGCCAAGACTGATATTACAGTTTTAATTAAGGGTGAGAGCGGGACAGGGAAAGAACTACTGGCGAAGGCCATCCATTTAAATTCTCAAAGGAAAGATAAACCTTTCGTTAAGGTGGATTGTGCAGCGATTCCAAAAGGGATCCTCCAAAGCGAACTCTTTGGGTTTGAAAAAGACGCCTTAACAGGAGCCTATTTTCAAAAGCTGGGGAAGTTCGAATTGCTCGATGGTGGGACGATCTTGCTGAACGATATCGGCGAAATGGACATTTCCATTCAGGCAAAACTTTTGCAAGTCCTCCAAGATGGTATGTTTTCTCATTCAGGAGAGGATGGAGATGTGATCGTCAATACCCGTGTGGTTGCTACTACCAAGGATCATTTAGTAGAAAAATCGATGACAGAAGGATTTTTCCGTGAAGGCCTATTTTCCAAGATCAATTTTGTCAGCATCAATGTCCCACCTTTACGGGATCGTAAAGAGCAATTTCTTCCTCTTTCACAATATTATTTCAATTTTTATAAAAAGAAATATGGGAAGGATATCCCGCCATTTTCATCAAAAGTGATCGATGCCTTTAAAGAATATGCTTGGCCCGGAAACATCCGGGAATTGGAAAACATGGTTAAACGGATTGTCATAGATGGCAAGGAGGATACGGTCCTACAAAACATATCCAGTAATAGGTTGAATGATCGAATGAATCCTGGGTCTTATGAAAATTTATCACCAAGCCTGTCAGCAGAAAAGAAATCGTTCAAATTGAAAGAGATGAGAAAAAAAGCCGCTGAAACTGCCGAAATGGAGATTATTCATGGCACTTTGCAGAAGACTCGTTGGAATCGAAAACGGGCGGCTAAATTACTCGGTATTGGTTATAACGCATTGCTGTATAAGATTCAGAAATACAATTTAGGATGATCGTGGATATCGAAGGATTGAAGAAGAAAGCACTTGGTTCAGATAGCGTTAGGTCACAGCAACAGGAGGGGAGCCCTGTTAGGCACTAATGAGGGGAGAAATGGCAAGATTGGTTTACGCTGGGATCATAGGGTCATTGGTCTTCTTTATATCTACCTTAATGGCTTACCCTCAAACTGACAAAGAGGTGGTTTTGAAAAAAGAATCACAGGCGGAAGGTGTTGCCGACCGTGACCATTATGTAATTGGGTGTGAAGATGTTCTCTACATTCATGTGTGGAAAGAAGATACATTATCAAGAAGCGTTCCCGTCAGGATGGATGGAAATATTTCTCTTCCCCTCATTCGTGACATCAAAGCTGCAGGGCTTACCCCTCTTCAACTGGAAGCGGCCATAACCGAGAGATTAAAAGGATTCTTTGAGAACCCAACTGTTTCTGTTACCGTGATGGAGACCAACAGTTTCAAGGTGTACGTCTCCGGAGAAGTTATAAGGCCGGGCGTTTACAGACTTCGAAGTGAGACCACCATCCTGCAGATCATTCCCATGGCGGGCGGATTTACGGAATGGGCTAAGCAAAAGAAGATTTTAGTTATTCGGAAGGAGAACGGCAAGGAGAAGAGATTCACTGTTGATTATAAGAAAGCGATGAAAGGTGATGATCCAAGTTCAAACGTTATATTAAAACCAGGGGATACCATTGTCGTCGAAGCATCACGATTGAAGCCGGAACCGGTTTCTCCTCATAGCGTTTTTACGCCACCGGCTAGCTTAACCCCTAGGCGTCACTAAGGAGGGAACAAATGAAACGATTGGTTTATGTTGGGATCATAGCATCAATGGTCTTTTTCGTGTCTACGACTATTGCTTTCCCTCAAACGGACAGAGAGATTCAATTGAAAAAAGATTCGCAGGCCCAAGCCGTGGTCGACAAAGAGCGCTATGTGATTGGGCCCGAAGATGTCCTCTACATTCATGTATGGAGAGAAGATGCGTTATCGAGAACCGTTCCCGTCAGGACCGATGGAAATATTTCTCTTCCTCTCATTCATGAAATTAAAGCGGCTGGGCTGACTCCCCTTCAATTGGAAGAGGCCATCGCTGAGAAATTAAAAGGATTCTATGAGAACCCAAATGTTTCTGTCACCGTCATGGAGACCAACAGTTTCAAGGTGTACGTCTCCGGAGAAGTTAGAACACCAGGCGTTTACAAACTTCGAGAAGAGACCACGATCCTACAAATCATTCCCATGGCGGGCGGATTTACGGATTGGGCTAAGCAAAGGAAGATATTAGTTATTCGGAAAGAGAACGGTAAGGAGAAGAGATTCACTGTTGATTATAAGAAAGTGATGAAAGGTGATGATCCAAGTTCAAACGTTATTTTGAAACCTGGAGACACCATTATCGTCCCGTAATTGGTCTTTTAGTGGCTGGAAGATCACGCAACCTGTTAATCGGAGGTAACCGATAGATGGACAATCCAGAGACGAACAATCCAGAAAAACTTTTAACTATCCATGATTACTTGGAAATTGGCCTTCGCCGAAAATGGTATATCATCGTTCCACTCGTGGTTTCCATTCTGATCTCTTTCGGCGTCTGTAAATATCTCCCGAAGGTTTACAGAGCTACCACGTTGATCCTCGTTCAGCCTCAAAGTGTCCCGGAGAATTATGTCCGACCCACCATCACCGACACCGTGATCAACCGGCTAAACACGATCGGCCAGGAAATCATGAGCCGTACTCGATTAGAAAAGGTCATCGAAGAATTCAACCTGTATAAGGACCTTCGAAAAAAATTCCCTATGGAGGAAGCGGTCGAAGCGATGAGAAAAGCGATCGAGGTGAAGGTACAGGAAGAAAAAAAGGAACGGACACGGAATTCCTTTACCATCTCCTTCGAGGGAGAAGATCCAAAGACGGTGATGATGGTAACAAACAAACTCGCCTCCCTGTTCATCGAAGAGAATTTAAAGGTGAGAGAATTGCAGGCCGGCGGGACTTCCGAGTTTATCAACAAAGAACTTTTAACGATGGAGGATCGATTAAAACGTAAAGAACAGGAGATGCGAGTTTATAAGGAAAGAAATATGGGGCGGCTTCCTCAGCAATTAGAGGCGAATCTGAGAATCCTCGAGCAATTGCAGCAACAACTGCGAACGGCAAGCGAAAAAATAAGGGCGGCCGAAGACAGAACGATTATTTTCCAAGGTCAAATAGAGCAGCTGAAGAGGCTGGAACCTCGAGGAGACTCTCTTCCTAACCAGGAAGCATCGAATACTTGGCGTACCCGTGAAGATCCAGTGACCCAATTGAACGCTCTTAAACGGGAGCTGGCCAATATGCAGACCCGATTAAAAGAAACCCATCCCGATGTGATCGACCTGAAAAAAAAGATCGCGATGGTCGAATCCCAAGTGGAGGGCAAGTCAAAGTCCCCTCAGGAAGAAGAGAAAATCACCACAAAAAATTTGCCTCCTCCCCGGCTGGACTCTGAAACGGAAAGGTTCTACAGGCAACTGACAGAGCAATATAATAGTGCTCTGCTTGAAACAAAGCGATTGAAGGAAGAAGAGAAAGACTTGAAGGAACAGATGAACCTCTATCAGAGAAGGATTGAGGATACTCCTAAAAGGGAGCAAGAGATAGTGCTTCTCAGCAGAGATTACGATCTATTGAAGACTAATTATCAGTCCCTCTTAGATAAGAATCTTCAAGCCCAGATGGCAGAGAATCTCGAACGGAAACAGAAGGGCGAACAGTTTAAAATTTTGGACCCGGCCGTCCTTCCTGAAAAGCCGATCAAACCAGATCGGAACAAGATTTTGCTCATAGGAGGCTTATTGGGAATTGTGTTGGGAATTGGGCTGACCTGGTTTCGAGAATCTTCAGATCAGTCTTTTCGTACGGTATCGGATTTGGAAGAGTATTTGGGGATTCCAGTTTTGGCCACCATTCCAAATCTAAAAGAAGAGAAAAAGGCGGCTTAAAGAAACAAAAGCACGCAAGGCGCATGGAGCATAGCGCATAGCGTAGTAAGGGAAATAGGGAAGAATAATGGGAAGATTTAGGTTTCAGGATTTAACGATTTGGCAGTTAGCAATTGAGATTGCGAATGAGCTCTTTGATGTGGCAGATGATCTTGAGCAGAAGAAACTATATCGATTTGCTGATCAGCTCAGGGGAGCTGGAATGTCCATGTCCAATAACATTGCGGAGGGCTCAGGATCTTGCTCAAAAAAGGATTTTAAACAATTTTTGAATATTGCCCGTAGATCCACATTCGAAAACGCCAATATCTTAATCTTGCTAAAGAAGCGGGATCTCATCACAGAGAAAGAATTAGAAAGGTTATTAGATAAACTCGATCATCTTTGTAGGCAGATTACAAATTTCCAAAGTTCTTTAGAATGAGTTGCGCCGTGCGGTTATTTGATATGCAGTTTGAAGATTCTTTAGTTTTGCGCCATGCGCTCTGCGCTTTGCGCTATGCGAGCATTTGAAGATGTACGAATCTTTTTATGGATTAAGAGAAAATCCTTTTGAGGTGACACCCAACCCCGACTATATCTATCTGGGGAAGAACCATCGGGAAGCCTTGGCGAACTTGCTTTATGGGGTGAGGACAAAGAAAGGGTTTATCGTCATTACAGGGGAGGTGGGCACTGGTAAGACAACCTTGATCCATTACCTCCTTGATAAACTTGATAAACTCGATGGACACGATCACACCAAAACAGCCTTCCTTTTCAATCCCAAATTGACGGCCAACGATTTTATTCAATACATCTTAATGGACTTGGGAGTAAGAGTCCAGGAACAGACTAAGGCAGAGTATCTTTACAAGCTTCATCGGTATCTGCTCAATGCTTACCGAGACGAAAAAAGAGTCGTTCTGATTGTGGATGAAGCTCACGGGTTAAATCCGGAGCTCCTTGAGGAGGTTAGACTCCTCTCAAATCTGGAGACCTCAAAATCGAAGTTGATTCAGATCGTATTAGTTGGTCAACCAGAATTGGATAAGACACTCTCCCAACCGGCGTTTCGTCAACTTAGGCAACGAATTAATATGCGATACTATTTACCACCCCTTTCCAGAAAAGAGACCGAAGAGTATATCGAAAAGAGGTTGAGAGTCGCGGGTGCCCAAGAACCCCTTTTTACAAAAAAGGCAATCCAGGAAATTTATAGGAAATCAGGGGGAATACCCCGATCCATTAATATCCTATGCGACAACGCCTTATTGAATGGATTCGCCTTGTACCAAAAGATTGTGGATGTAAGGTCGGTAAGGGAAGTTGCTAAGGATTTAAAATTTGGGAAGAAATCTCGGAGAATTTGGACAGGGTTTCTTCTGAGCATTTCCATTGGAGTGGCCATTCTACTATTCATTTATTTACAAAAGAGTGGTTATCTGTTGCCCATCTATAAAGAAATGTTACGAGGTTTTCAGTATATCAAAGAGATTTTCATGAAAGGAATGGGATATTTTTCAATTCTCTTTAAAGCTGGGTTTTTGTCATCCCAATCGGGATCATAAATTCACCTTGCGCCATGCGCTTTGCCTGCCTTCCGCAGGGAGACGCTATGCGCTACTTGGCGCCTGTCCGATGCGCCCGTAGGAAGGAAAAAAGATGAGTCGAGTTTATCGCGCCCTTGAAAGGGCAGAAGAAGAGAGAAAGAAGAAGGCAAAGGAAGAACCTTCTCTTAAGATATTTGAAGAAAAGACCGTTTTAAGTAGGGAAGAACCAACTTTAAAATTTCCTAAGAAGGAGACTGAAGGATTGGGGCTCCCTCCAGAAGAGGAGGCTCCCGTTTTAATTGTTCGCCCTGAAACTTTCGCGGCAGAAGAATTTCGGAAACTGAAGACCCAAATTTTTCATCGTTTATCTAACCCCCCTCATTTCATACTAGTGACCAGTACTGCACCTCAGGAGGGGAAGACGATGGTTGCCGTTAATTTAGCGTTAGCCATCTCTCAAGAAATTCATAAAAAGGCCATATTGATTGATGGAGACCTTCGTAAACCGAGCATCCATCTTGAAGAATATCCAAATCCAAAGGGGCTCTCAGATTATCTATTGAATCAGACGCCGTTATCAGAAATCCTATTGAATTCTGAGGCAGAAAATCTCCAAATCATCCCAGCAGGGTCTTCCACCAGAAAATCCGCGGAATTGATTGGATCGAGGAAAATGTCGGAACTCTTCAGGTCCCTGCGTGAACTTAGGGACGATACTTATGTGATTATCGACTCATCGCCTATTATCTCCACTTCAGAAGCAACTTTGCTTTCCAAATTAGTGGACGGGATCATCCTGGTAGTGATGGGAGGTCGAGCCCCCAGGGAATCCGTTCGAAGAGCAGTCAAGTCGATTGATCGTCAGAAGATCATCGGGATTGTTTTTAACCTAATTGATATCAAGCCTTCAAGTTACTACTATTCGAAGTACTATCACTATTACAGACATGATAAGAAATAACGTCATGATGTGCTGCAGTGTAGCAGTAAAAAGAATGGAAAAAGAAAACGACAGAGTCGCCTTTGTAAGGCATCAATCAGGGAGGCGTGAAGAGTTAGAAATGTCCCTCCTCGCGCCTTGCACTTTCTTATAGTTATTAACCCTATGCGCTATGCTCTATGCGCTGTGCGAGGTTTTGGAAATGAATCTCTGGTACGTAATTCAAACAAAACCCAAAAAGGAAGAAGAAGCAACATTCTATCTCTCAACAAGAGGGGTGGAGATCTTTAATCCCCTTATGGAAACCTTTGCGTTAAGAAATGGAAGAATGAACAAAGAATTAAAGCCGCTTTTTACTGGATATATATTTAGCAAATTTGATCTTGAGCAGAATTATCCTCTGGTCAGATGGGCAAGAGGGGTTAAAAAAGTTTTGGGGTTTGGTGGTTATCCAACGCCAATTTCTGAAGAAGTTGTGAGTGTAATTAAAGAAAGAACAGATGCCCAGAGTATTGTGAGAGTGAAACATCATTTTGAGCCCAATGACGTAGTTCGGATTAAAACAGGTCCTATGAAGGATCTTCTGGGGATTTTTGAGGGATGGGTTTCTCATGGTGAAAGGGTAAGGATTTTATTAAGTTTAATAGGATACCAACCCATGGTGGAGATTCATTACTCAATGATTGAAAAAGTAGCATAAGAGGTTTGAGTTTTTTGCGTCTCTTGAGTTTGTTGAGTTTATTGATTTGTAACTCAAACAACCCAATAACCCGAGTAACGCAATGAACTGTAGCACTTAACTTTTTTCCCACTATCTTGTGGCTCGAACAATTCAAATTGAGAATTCTTCAAGTAGAATTTATAAAAATTCGAACCGGCGGTAGCCTATCTGGGAATTCATCTTAAATTGTGAGTTTTGAATGGAAAGAGTAGATTTTAAAATTAAAGAAGAAGATAAGAATAATGTTATTAAAAGGACCTATAAGTTTGCACTTAGAACTTTATACATTGCTCAAAAATTGCCAAACAACCCGGTAACTAATAAGATCATTGGCCAATTAGTTGGGTCTGGTGCCTCAATGGGTTCCAATACAGAAGAGGCCTCAGCAGGCTTTAGTAAACCCCGTTAGAAATTCCAGCGGGGCATTAAACCCCGCCCTCCGGGGTGGAACCCCCTACGGGGCGGAACCCGGAATTATTCTAAAATCTAACCCCGCTGCAGTCGCCGGCCCAGAGGGCCTCTGGCCCGGAGGGAGCAGCGAGGCATTATTTCTAACGGGGTAAAAATGATTTCACTTTTAAAATGTCTATCGCATCCAAAGAAGCACGTGAAACCAATTACTGGTTTAGACTCCTGAGAGATTCAGGGCTGGTAAAAGATAAACAAAGTTTTAGTGAGATATTAGATGCCATTGATGAATCAGAACAAATCAAAAGGATCCTCACCAAAATAGTCAAGACCTCTCAAGAAAAAGAAAAATCAACGAATTCTCAATCAAGATCGAAAACTCGCGATTAAAATGTTTAATAATTCAAAATTCAACACTTAAAACTCAATATTTAAAACTGGAGGTTTTTTAATGCTAATTAAAACCTGTTTGGATTGTAAATTTCATGAAGTCAAAGAAGAAGGGGGGGAACGGATCAGTCGTTGCCTAAAAGAAAACTGTTATGCTCAGTACTCCAAATGTGTGGCCGGAAAAGCTCTCGATAGATTTCTGGAACAAGAATCCTTAAAAAATGAACTTCTCTCTTCCACATTTAAACAAACATATGGATGTAAATAATATGGGTAGTTCCCGATCCATAGGAAAAAACATACTCCCTAAGCACCATTTCCTTGGCCGCCTACGGGTGGAAAAGCGCCGGGTGGATCGTTCCAAGGCGCCTTTATCCCTTGTGCTCTTCTATTTTCGGAAGAATGAAGAAAAAAGCGGGACCACAATTCAAGAATTCGTGGCATCTCTGGATAGGAATACACGCGAGAGCGACATAAAAGGGTGGGTTGATCGTGATGTGGTCGGCTTAATCCTTCCGGATACAGATGAGAAGGGAGTGAACTGCTGCGTTGAGAAGATCGCCAATGGAAACGGAAACCTCAATTATTCTGTAATCACAGGAACCTACCCAAACCAAGTCTTTCAGAAACTTCTAACAGAAGAAGAAGGTTCCCCGGACTTATTCCCTCTCGATCTCGATGGACCAATGGAGTCCCATGGTTTTGAAATTGCCTTAAAGAGGGGAATGGATATACTGGGGTCACTCGTAGGACTCATACTTTTCTCCCCATTAATGCTTGCCACAGCCATCGCCATAAAAATGACATCTCCAGGCCCGATCATCTTCAAACAATCCAGAATTGGCAGGAAAGGGTTGCGTTTCCAGTTTTACAAGTTTCGATCAATGTACTGGAATATCGATGATCAAATCCACCGTGAATATGTCACAAATTTAATTAAGGGGGACCTTGATAAGATCAATCAGGGAGACGAGGAGACCCGACTTTTTAAGATGAAATCTGATCCCCGCGTAACTCGGATCGGTAAAATCATCCGTAAAACAAGCATTGATGAACTTCCTCAATTCTTCAACGTATTGAAAGGGGAGATGAGTCTTGTAGGGCCACGACCACCACTGCCCTATGAATTCGAGAAATATGAACCCTGGCATCTTAGAAGGATTTTGGAGGCAAAACCCGGTGTTACAGGACTTTGGCAGGTGGGTGGGAGAAGCACAACGTCCTTTGATGAAATGGTCCGGCTTGATTTGCGTTATATCCAAAACTGGTCTTTCTGGCTTGATCTGAAGATATTGTTAAAAACAGTAAGAGCGGTAATCCCTTCAAAGGGTGCCTGGTAAACCCCGTTTGAAAGGGCAGGGCTTTGACCCCGCCTTCAATAAGGAGCTGATGCTTTCTATTTCCACAATCCCCAGCAAAAATGCTGGAGCTTTCTAACGGGGTAAACACTGAGCGCAAAGACCTAAACGCTTAGTGACTATGACAAAGCATCACTCTCACGGCAAACTACTCACGCTTTACGAATAAAAAGGGGGTATTTTTATGAAGATTGCAGTTATTGGATGTGGTTATTGGGGTCCAAATCTTGTCAGAAACTTTGTCCAGTCCAATAATGTCCAGGAGTTGATCTGTTGCGACTTAGATCAAAAAAGATTGGACCACATGAAGAACCTTTATCCCTCAGTCAAAGTTCTTTCGGACTACAAGGAACTTCTTCAGATGGCGGACCTGGATGGCGTAGCCATTGCGACTCCAGTAAAAACTCATCACCCAATCGCAAAAGAGTTTCTTGATCAAGGAAAACATGTCTTTATTGAGAAACCCCTGACGCATTCCTATGAAACAGCTTCAGAGTTGGTTAAATTGGCTGAAGAGAGCCAGAAGGTACTGATGGTTGGACACACATTCGAATATACAGCAGCCGTAAACAAGGTTAAAGATATCGTTGAGAATGGTGAGCTCGGGAAAGTCCTTTATATTAGCTGTGTTCGCGTAAACCTGGGACTCTTTCAACCCGATATTAATGTAGTCTGGGATCTTGCCCCCCATGATATCTCAATCATTCTATACGTTCTTGGGGAGCTCCCAGTATCGGTCAACAGTCAGGGGAAGGCCCACTTCAAGGCTGGTATTGAAGATGTTGCTACAACCACACTCAATTTTAAGAACGGTATCGTTGCCTTTGTTCATAATAGTTGGCTCGATCCCAATAAGATTCGACGGACCACTATTGTGGGGACAAGGAGAATGCTGGTTTATGATGATATTGAACCCCAAGAGAAGATTAAGATCTATGACAAAGGAGTTGAAGTTCCGCCTTATTACGATACCTATGCAGAATTTCAGTTTTCTTATCGATATGGTGATATTCATAGCCCAAGAATCGAAGACTATGAACCTTTGAAGAAAGAATGCGAACACTTCCTCATGTGTATCCAGAAAGGAATGTGCCCCCTTAGTGATGGCTACAGCGGGTTACGAGTGGTCTCCATTTTGGAAGCTGCAAACAAGTCTTTGAAACAAAACGGAAGAGCAGTTCCCATTCAGGGTCTAAAAATATTGGCCAAAAAATTTAGGAATAATGGAAACGGGTTTATAATGACCAACGGCTGGAGGTGAGTTTACGGTGAAGGTTAAAGGCAAGAGGTTGGAGGCCAAAGAATTGGACCAGGTTTCTTCATTATCTTTGCCTTAATCCTCGAGCATAGCGGTCCTCAAACCTCCAACAAGTGTATCTTACTTTTAGGGAGAAATGAATGAAGTTCCAATCTATAGCCCCCGATGTAAAGCTTGGCGAAAATGTGAATATTCATAACTTCGTTAACCTCTATGGTTGTGAGATTGGTGATTATACAAAGATTGGATGTTTTGTAGAGGTTCAAAAGAACGCCCGTATAGGGAGGTACTGTAAAATCTCAAGCCATACCTTTATTTGTGAAGGAGTCACCATTGAGGACAACGTTTTTGTTGGTCACAGTGTCGTATTCATTAACGATACTTACCCACGTGCGACGAACTCCAACGGAGAGCTTAAGAGGGAAGAAGATTGGAAAGTGGAACCCATACTCGTTAAAAAGGGAGCATCTATTGGTTCAAACTCAACGATTCTTGGTAATGTGACGATAGGTGAGAACGCCATTGTTGGCGCTGGGAGCGTCGTGACAAAAGATGTTCCACCCAATGTGATTGTTGCCGGCAACCCCGCTCGCTTCTTTCACCCTATCGATTTCTTATCTCAAACCGACACTGCAGAGCAATATGTTTTATATGAATTTCTAAAAAGAGAATCGGAGATAAAATGAGATCGTAAGGCGTAAAGCGACAGAGGTGAGGGGTATGGAAAAACCGCTTAAGAAGTTGGATGTTTGGTTTAGAACTTGCTATTTTACTCGGTTTTGTTAGCAATGAGAATTTGGACGAAATAACGGGTCAATTGTTAAGAATCAATAAGATGCTCACAGGGCTAATTCGGAGCCTCGCGAAGGAGAACGGAAACAGTAACCAGAAGAAGCGGTCAGATAAGAAACGCTCTCGCGACTAACGACTTGCGCCTGACAAGGTTCAAAATGAATATTCCCTTCTTAGACCTTAAAACTCCCCATCAAGAACTCGAAGAAGAGCTGGTCGAGGTTTATCGGGAATGCCTCCGCAACGCTTCCTTTGTGGGTGGGCCTCAGGTGCAAGCATTTGAGGAGGAGTTTGCTCAATTCTGTGAAACCAAATATTGCGTTGCCGTAAGTAGCGGCACCGACGCCCTTCGGTTCGCCTTAATTGCCGCCGGCATTGGTCCTGGCTACGAGGTAATCACAGTCCCTAACACTTTTATCGCCACCACAGAAGCCATTTCCCAAACTGGCGCAACCCCAGCTTTTGTTGACATCAATGAGCAAACCTACAATATGGATCCTTCCAAGCAAGAAGATTTTTTGAAGAAACGCTATGCGCTTGGCGCTATGCGCTCTGCGTCACGGCCTCGGGCCGTGCTGCCGGTTCACTTATACGGCCAGCCCGCTGATATGGATTCTATTCTTGAGATTGCCAATCGTTATGGTTTAATCGTAATTGAAGATGCTTGCCAGGCCCATGGGGCACTCTATTACTCTGAGAAGGATAAAAAATGGAAAAAAGTGGGGTCCATGGGATTGGCGGCCGCCTTCAGCTTTTATCCTGGTAAGAACCTCGGTGCTTGTGGCGAAGGAGGGGCGGTCACCACCAATAATGAGGATGTTGCCAAAAAAGTTCGCATGCTACGCGATCACGGCCAGGCAAAAAAATACTACCACGAATTTGAAGGATATAACGGAAGGCTGGATGCCATCCAAGCAGGAATATTAAGAATAAAACTTAAACATCTCCCCAACTGGAATGAGAAACGTCGCCAGAATGCATATCAATATAATGAACTTCTAAATGGAGCTAACAATGTCGTAGTCCCCTATGAGCCTGCGTGGTCAAAAGCTGTCTACCACCTTTATATTATTCGGACGCAAAAGAGAGACGATCTCCAAAGATATCTATCAGAAAATGGAATTAATACGGGTCTTCACTACCCAATCCCAATCCACCTCCAAAACGCCTATAAGAATCTTAATCTGCCCAATGGAGATTACCCCATCACCGAAAAGGTTGCCCAAGAAATCCTCTCTCTGCCGATGTTTCCCAACTTAACAGTAGAACAAATAGGATATGTCTCTGAAAAGGTTAAGAATTTCTATGATTAAAAACTGCTCTCTTCTTACTGCATCTCATCCCAAGATTTGTGTATATAGTTTACACACGATAGACTGTTTGTATAGCACATGGAAATGCGGGATATTGTGCCGTAATAGAGCTTGACATCCTGGATAATTTTGTTAGAATTAATGTGCACAATATATGTGAAGGAAGAAATCTTATGAGGGCCACAGTAACAATTGACAAGGATATTTTAGATGAGTTAGTCAAAGAGACGAAGGCCAAAAGCAAAGCTACTGCAGTGAAGAAAGCTATCCATGAATTTCTCAAGCGCAAAAAAATTGAAAAAATTAAATCAATGAAGGGGAAATTAGAGTTTGATCTAACGGCAAATGGGATAAGACATTATGAACGTTGACAAAATTCTAATAGACACCTCAGCATGGATAGAATATTTCAAGGACAAATCCGCTGGGCTTTCGAAAAGGGTGGACGAGATATTATCCAAATACGAAGTCTATGTTCCGAAGGTTGTCATTGCAGAATTAATTCAGAGTTCCAAGTCAGAACGGGAGGTCTCAATCGTAGAGGATTTTGTTGATGCTTTTAATATTATTGATCAGAAGGAGGATACCTGGATTAAAGCTGGAAAACTTTCTTTTAATTTGAAAAAGAAAGGTAAAAATGTCAATTTGACGGATTGTTATATTGCTGTAATAGCCCAAGAATACGATTGCCAAATCTTAAGTCTCGACTTTCACTTTAAGGATATCCAGAAAAGCTTTAACATTCGTCTGGTAGATCACAATTAAAGCGTTTCGCCAAAAACCTTAAGCCTCCGGCTCGGAGAGCGCAGTGATTCTTTGTCCTCTAACAATGTTTTTATGGCCTCTAACCTCCAACATCTGCGGAAGTCGTCGGAAAGCAAGAACATAACTTGAATGTTATATAACATACATGTTATAAATTAAATGGTCTGGACAGTAGAATATTACATGGACTTAGGGGGTAGGGAGCCGGTAGCGGACTTTATCGATTCGTTGCCCACTGAGGTACAGGCCAAGGTACTAAGGCTTATAGATTTATTGGCTGATTACGGAGTGTTGTTTAAGGAGTCCTATACCAGACAGATCAGGGGTAAGTTGAGAGAATTGCGGATAACGACTAAATCAGGGGAAATCAGAGTCTTTTATTTTGCTTTTGCAGACAGGAGGCTGGTTCTCCTTCATGGTTTCGTTAAAAAAACAAGAAGAACGCCGATCCGTGACATCGAGATTGCCGAAAGAAGATTAAACGATTTCGTGAATCGGCAGGGAGGTTAAGATGAGGGGGAGAACGTTAAAGCAGCATGTTAAAGAGAAAATGAAAGATCCCAAATTTAGAAAGGCATGGCAGGAGCTGGATGCAGAATTTTCCATCTTAGAAGGTGTTATCAAAGCCCGGAGGAAAGCGGGGTTGACACAAGAAGAACTTGCTAGGAGAATTGGGACAAAACAACCAGCACTTTCCCGGCTCGAAAAGGGAGGGTTCGAAAAAGTCAATATTGAAACATTGAGAAAAATTGCCAATGCTCTCAACCATGAACTTGTTGTGAAGTTTGAGCCCAAGAAAACCCACTTAACTCTTTAACTTGTCCTTGTGTGACTGCACCACAGCACCTGACTCTATCCATTTTTGAATTGTGAGTTTTGAGTTTTGAATGGAAAGAGTAGACTTTAAAATTAAAGAAATAGATAAAAAGGAGGTTGCTAAAAGGACCTATAAGTTTGCACTAAGAACTTTATACATTGCCCAAAAATTGTCATTTAACCCGGTAACAAATAAGATCATCGGCCAATTAGTTGGGTCTGGTACCTCAATAGGTTCCAATACAGAAGAGGCCTCAGCAGGCTTTAGTAAAAATGATTTCACTTTTAAAATGTCTATCGCATCTAAAGAGGCACGGGAAGTAAACCCCGTTAGAAATTCCAGCGGGGTATTAAACCCCGCCCTCCGGGGTGGAACCCCCTACGGGGCGGAACCCGGAATTATTCTAAAATCTAACCCCGCTGCAGCCGCCGGCCCAGAGGGCCTCTGGCCCGGAGGGAGCAGCGAGGCATTATTTCTAACGGAGTAAATTATTGGTTAAGGCTTTTAAGAGATTCGGGTTTGATAAAGGATAAATACTTTTATGAATAAATATTGGATGCAATTGATGAATCAGATCAACTTAAACGAATTCTGACCAAAATAGTCAAAACTTCCCAACTTAAAATTCAAAACTCAACACTCAACACTTAAAACTTAAAACTTCACTCTCATAACTTAACACTCAAAACTTATAACTCAACACTTATCCCTCAACACTCAACACTCATGGACATCCAAATTATTAACCCTATAACTTATCCTGGTTGGGATGATCTCGTTGTTTCGCATCCAGATTACTCTTTTTTCCATTCCTCAGCGTGGGCGAGAGTCCTATTTGAATCCTATCACTATACACCTAAATATTTCACAATCATCAATGATGGCAAGCTTCTGGCCTTAATACCCGTAATGGAGGTAAACAGTTTTCTAACCGGCAAGAGAGGTGTCTCGCTACCGTTTACCGACTATTGTAAACCCATCATTGCCAACGGAATTTCATTTCAGAATCTATTGGAGCATATCATTGAAAATGGTAAAAAGTGCGGCTGGAAATCCCTGGAGCTAAGGAGTAGCAGTGACCTTTTACCTTCTACTATGCCATCTATAACCTACCTGGGACATACCCTGGGCCTTGATAATGGAGAACAAGAAGTCTTTTCAAATTTTAGGGATAGTACAAAAAGAAATGCCCAAAAAGCCGTGAAAGAAGGAGTGGAAGTTAAGATAGATCATTCCCTGGAATCACTTAAAGAGTTTTATAGACTAAATTGTATGACACGAAGGGAGCATGGTCTACCTCCTCAACCCTTCCATTTCTTCAAAAAAATATATGATCATGTTATCTCAAGAAATCTCGGATTCGTAATACTTGCTTCTTATAGCGGCAAGAATATAGCTGGTGCTGTTTATTTTCATTTTGGCGAAAAAGCAGTTTACAAATATGGAGCCTCGGACAAAAAATTTCAGCACCTCAGGGCAAACAATCTTGTCATGTGGGAGGCCATCCAATGGTACTCTCAAAACGGGTATAAAAATCTTTGTTTTGGAAGGACCGAGCGCGAAAACCAGGGTCTCATCCAGTTTAAATCCGGCTGGGGAACGACCGAACAACAAATCAATTATTACCGGTATGATTTGAACAAGGGTTCTTTTGTTCCGGGTTCTTCAAAAGTTACGGGTTTCCATAATAAGATTTTTAGAAATCTGCCACTTCCGCTGCTAAAGAGAGTCGGGTCGGTTCTTTACAAACATGTCGGCTAACAAGTTTTGCGAGTGGCGAGTGGCAAGTTGCCAGTGGTTTTTTAACCGCAACACTGCAGCACTTTTGTTAAACTTAACACTCAACACTCAACGAACTTTTGCCTCAAGCCTTACGTTCCTTATCTCAGAGGTCCAGGTGGAGTCGAAGGGCTTTTTCGATGTCTTTCATTTCAGCACCGCCGAGCGC
>JBEKWN010000067.1:0-31217 GCA_049513055.1 Thermodesulfobacteriota bacterium | reverse complement strand
TTCTCTTCTTCCGTTGTCATGGCATAGGCACTTCTTATGAAACTTCCAAAGAGGAAGGAGAAAATGAGAAGTGGGATAATATAAAATAGAATTTTTCTCTGAGATCTCCTTATTAACATTTCGTAATCCCTGTCTGCGCCTGCTTGCAGTAAGCAGAGTAGGCAAACCTTCCTACAGATGTTAGATACAATCCACCATTAAGAATTCGTTATACTATCTTTAGGCCTTAACTGATTAAGATATTAACACTTTCTCGAAATCTCTACAAGAAGGGAAAGAAATCGTTTGTCAGCATGAGGAAATTCTTAAAATAAAAAAGCCCTATATATCCTCTCCATTTGGGTGGGGTTTGGATGGTGGGAGTCAGAGGATATATAGGGCCAAAAAATCTTAGATCCCTGTTCTAAACAGGGAGTGTGGTACGCAAAACCTCCGATATTCGTAATCTTCCACTTTAACCACTCATAAGTCCTTTTTAAAAATGTCCCCTCTTTAAATCGAACAGATTTTTTTCTTTTTTCCTCGGATAGGGTCTATATCGTTCCATAATGGTATCCGACATGACCAATCATCCCCCTTTTTATGTTCCCTTCCACTTCTTAATGGTTTCATTGAAACCTTGAACGATCCCATAGAAGCGACGGATGGATGGGCCTTTTTCTCCCCCTTCCTCTACCTTTTCCCGACGAATGGCATAAACCCTTCCGCCTCCCACGGCTGCCGCCTCTGTAAACTCCTTCAATTCTCCCTTCTGCTGAGCCTTGATCTTCTCCAGTTCCATGCCATGCTCCTCCTCCATTTCATGTTCAGTGAGGTCTCCTGTGATCCAGGCCCAACTCATTGGATAGACATCGGGATTGAAGATGACTGAGTAGAAATGCCAAACGATAATAGTAAGGGTAGCCAAAATCGCCTCGTAAAAATGGACTGCCCGGGCAACGTCATAGGCCCACATTGGAAAATACATCAACCATTCCGTCTTAAACCAAAGGATAAAACCCGTAACAGTCATAACAATCGTTCCCCAGATCAAGCCCAGGTATTCCAATTTCTCCCGGAAATTGAAGCGACCCATTTTGAGCACTTTCGCAGGCCGGTTGATGTATAAGTTATTTTTCAACGTCTCCCAGAGGTCTATGGCATCTTTCAACCCCGGGATCATATCCTTGATGATTCCCCTCCCCCTCTCCGTGAAGGCCAGGTACAAGATATGATAACCGCCCAGGGTCACGGTGGCTACCCCGGAGAGCCGATGGAGGAAACCTCGAATCGTCATCCCGGCTGGAGCATCGGTAATGGGAGAGACCCAGAAGGCTTCTGGATATTTTAATGCAAAACCTGTGATCACTAAAATCGTGAAGTTGATGAACAGGTTGAGGTGCTGAATTCTTTCGTTCAATGTCATCCTCAGATATTTCTTCGCCATAGCAATCTACTCCTTGTGTCTAAGGCCTATGATCGATCGTCCTTCTGAGCCAATCAATAAAGTTGAAGAAGGTCAGTCCCCCAATGACCATGACAATTAAAATAATGTAAACAACCCTCACCCATCCGACTACCTTCTCCCCAAATTCTTCTCCCTTGATCGAGATGACCGTATGCATTTTCCCTTTGGCAAAGTTCTCCGAAGCTCCTGGATGGCAGGTTCCACATGTCTTTTGTAAATTATCTTTATGAATCATCGATTTGGGATCTGAAGCGGGTCGGATGTCGTGGACTCCATGACAACTGGCACAATTGGCCGAATAGGTATCTCCTCCACGATAAGAAAGCCCATGAAAACTATCATAGTATGACTTTACCGGGAAGGTGGTAATTTTATATTCTTTTGATATTCTCTCCGCAGCGTGACACTGTGGACAGGTGGTCAAGGCAATTCTACGCTCATTGACTGGAGAGTCGGGATCCACCTTTGTCTTGATTCCATGAATGCCATGACAAGTGGTGCATGTTGGAGAATCAGCCCTCCCTCTTTCAGCGAGCACCCCATGGACGCTCTCTGTAAATTGTTTGGCAATCTCTGGATGACATACCCCACAAGTCTGGGGAATATTCGATCGAAAGATTGTTGATTTTGGATCGATCAGGGACCTCAAATTATGGCCCCCATGGCAACTGGTACATGTTACCTCCCCACTCTTTTCATGCACACTCGTCTTGAAGGCCTCTCCAGGAATGGCCGTACCCAATGCATGCTGCTTGACAAATTCAAGATTGGAATGACAGCGATTACATGTCTTTTCGATATTCGACACATGGGCCATCGATTTGGGATTCTTACTTGGCAGGATATTATGTTTTCCGTGACAATCATAGCAATTGGCGGCCCTCTCCGTTCCCTTCATAATCATTTTGGAATGAAGGCCCTGTAAATATTCTTTCTCCGCTTTCTCGTGGCAAGTTGCACAGCTCACCTTTTTATCCGCAGCCTTTTGCCCGCCCTCGGCATGTTTGTCATCTTTAATCCGTGTGTGGCAATCTGAACAGGATAGTTTTCCATGGATCGAATTTTTAAACCCTACCTCTGGCACAAAAAGAGAAATACTTTTACCCAAAGCATCCTGCTTTTTTAACGACTCATCCTGATGACAACCAAGGCAGAGGGAATTGTCGCTCCAAGCGACTCCTGTCATCCACCCCAAGATTAGGAAGATGGGAAGAATCCCCCCGAGGACACTCCAAGTCTTACTTCCATCTTCTCTCCATTTCATGCTGGAACCCTCCTTGGAATGAGGAAAGGGAAAAACCCTTCTTTTAAATTCTCTCTCTCAATCTTTTCAAAAGCACATTCCACTGCCGACTTGATCTCTTCCAGGTCAACGGGTTTCATGGCTTGGTAGAAGATCCCTGCCCCTCGGAGACGTTTCACCAGCCCGAGAGAGAGATCTGAAGAGATGACGATGACCTGGATCTTATCATCAACCTTTTTAAAAAGGGGGACTAAGTCACAAGCCTTCACTCCTTCAATCTCATCATCGAGGAGGACGACATGGATATTTCCTTTTCGAACCTTTCGAATCATCTCACTCACCATCTTTGCTGTTTCGACCCTGTAACCAATGCCATGGAAAAAAGTGGAGAGTGATCTGGCCCAAAGATCATCCTGATAGGCGATGAGGATCGTTTTCGATTTCATGTTAAACTCCTCCTCAATGAGGCCTCTTTACTATTCCTATGTCGCCCGGATGGGCATTTCTCCCCCTCGAAAAGAGGAGAACGTCGTTCCCATGAAGGAGGATAAGAGGATACCTGCCGGGACCAATTGGGCCAAAACCACGATGACCCCTCCAGTGAAGAAAAAGCAGACTCCTAAGAGTCCAATTCCTCTGATCCCTCCTGAATAAGCAATCCCTAAAGAGACCAATGCAATTGCCAAAACCAGGATTAAACTTAAAAGTATCAAAATTTTTTTCATTTTCCGAGACATTGTTTTTTTCAATTCCTATTTTTTAACAGGTGCTGGCTCAATTCCATGGAGTATACCCTTCTCTTCAGCAGCCACTTCCTTAGATTCTTTTTTGCGTTTGAAGACCATGCCTGAATAGGTTCCGATGAAAGAGAAGAAAAGAATTGCTGCTGGAATCAATTGAAGAAGTACGATCACGGCCCCGATAATGATGAAAATCCAGAGGGCAACCCCTGCATCCTTCAAGCTGATAGACCTTGCAAATGCTGGTGTGGCCATCAGGGTGATCAAACCAACCATTAACCCAGCCAACCAAGATTTTCTTCCCTTTAACATACTACATTCCCCTTTTCTTATGGGTTCAGCCTTAATCATTGCATTTCATGTGCCAACGTGAAACTGAAAAATAAAATTGATTTAATTATTTGAAATTATTTAGTTTTTTAAAACGATGAGACCAGTGATTATTAAGATAAATGTATATTTTTAATATACAATTTGGGGGTTTAAAATGAACAAAAATTCACTAATTAATAGAATTAACTGATTTACTTAAAGAATAAAAAAAATATGCAGTTGAATATATTATCAAAATCCTAAGGTGCGGGCTAAGATTGTGAAGGCAATAATTGGAATCAGCCAACAGAAAAAAGCAATTATAAAACAAAGACTTACATCATCTGTCTCAATCTTTTTTACCTCTCCATATTTGATAATTAAAATTGTTCCAAGGGCAGCAATCCCCACTACAACGATTGACCAACCCACAATTAACCATTTGAAAAAGTCTGACAAGAGGGGCCCCTTGCTTAATAGCTAAATTCCAAATGCCAAATTTCAAATGTCAAATAAAATCCAAATTTTCTAATATTAAAGTTTCGATTTTTTGCTACCTGAACTTTAAAATTGCTTTTATTTGATTTGAACTTTGAGCTTTGTCACTTGACATTTCGTTTTTTTATTCCCCCCTAGCTCGGAGGTTATATTTTCTCATCAGCGCCTGAAAATTTGGCCGAAGCATGCCTACCTCTCCAGCAGCTCTGGTGACATTCCATTGATGGCGTTCCAATGCATTCAGAACAAACGACCTTTCAATCTCCTCAACCGCCTTTTCTCTCACCTGCTTTTTGATCTCCTTCAACTCATCACTGGTCATGGGGATTTGGTTTTCCAAAATCTCTTTTTCTTGTTGACCTGGAAGAATAAGATGCTCCACCCGTACCATTTCATCATCAATCATCACCACGGTCCGTTCGACCACATTCTCCAGTTCTCGAACATTTCCTGGCCATGGATACCTCATCAGTTTTTCCATGGCCTCAGGGGTGAACCCTTTGATTGTCTTCCCCATTTCCTCAGCATATTTCTTGAGAAAATGAACCGCTAAGAGAGGAATGTCTTCTTGACGTTCTCTCAGAGCAGGGAGATAGATGGGAACAATATTAAGTCGGTAATAGAGATCCTCCCGAAAGGTCTCTTCCTTGATCATCTTTTCCAGATCCTTGTTGGTAGCAGCGATGAGCCGAATGTCCACCTTTTTGACTTTGGTTCCACCCACCGGGGTGAATTCCCTCTCCTGCAAGACCCTGAGCAGTTTGGCTTGAATAGACAAACTAATATTTCCCACCTCATCGAGGAAGACAGTCCCTCCATCCGCTACTTCAAAAAGCCCTGGTTTGGTGGTGACGGCACCGGTAAAAGAACCTCTGACATGGCCAAACAATTCACTCTCCAAGAGATTCTCTGAAAGAACGGCACAGTCCACTGGAACGAATTGTTTCTCCCTTCTTGGGCTATTGAAATGGATGGCCCGTGCAATGAGCTCCTTCCCTGTCCCGCTCTGACCATAGATTAAAACCGTGCTGTCGGTTGTGGCCACCTTGGCAATGACCCGGTAGATCTCCTGCATCTTTTTGCTTTTTCCCACAATATTATGGAACCCATACTTTTCCTGCAATTCCTGACGCAGGTAGATATTCTCCAGCATGAGGCTCTTCTTCTCAATCGCCTTCTTCACCACAATGGTGACCTCATCCGGCGTAAAGGGCTTGGGGATGTAGTCGAAGGCTCCCAATTTCATAGCCTCGACTGCGGTTTCCACAGTAGAAAAACCGGTAATCATAATGATGATTGAATCGGGATACTCCTTACGGAATGTCCTCAGAACCTCCATGCCATCAATCCCTGGCATCTTGAGATCGGTGATCACAATGTCAAAGGGGTTGGCCTTCATTTTTTCAAAGGCTTCTTTCCCGCTCAGAGCGGTTTCCACCTCATACCCCTCCTCCTCCAGAATCCGCTTGCAACTCTCGCAAACGATCATTTCATCATCGACAACCAAAATCCTTGGATTAGACACTGCTTATTCCTCCCCCACCATTCGTATACAATTAACAAATATTATCACAAAAGAAAGAGGCCTTTCAATCCTCTTCCATTGCAAATTCCTTCGGCTTTCTTAAAAATCTAATGAGGAAGCTAGCAAACAAGGCGGCCAAGGCCCCAATCCCAAAAGACCAGCGAAAGGTTCCTATCAGATCGGTCAGATGGCCACCTATGATTGGACCCACCATGGCTCCTATCCCATAAAAAAGGGTTAATAGACCAATGACTGTTCCGGCAACCTCTTTCGGGAAATAGTCCCTGGCACAGGCAGCATACATTGGCCAGATCGGACCATAGATAAAACCAAACCATCCTATCCCTATCCTCAACAATGAAATATTGCCCTTGGCAAGAATAATGAAAAGAATGCTAAGCGCCAATAATGAATGTATGATAACGAGTGACTTCACTCTTCCAATATAATCAGAGACGGTCATCAAGACGAAACCCCCTACTATGCTTGTAAGGGCCATAATACTGATGAAGGTCGAGGCGACAGGATATGGAATTTTTAATTCCACCACTCCATAGGTAACGATGAAATCCGTGACGATATAAACTCCGAGGGAGATAAATAAATAGGAAGCGCCAATCAACCAGAATGTGCGTTCTTTAATAATGTCCCAATAATTGAAAGAAGTCTCAGGCAGGGTGGGAGATGGAATTGATTTCGCAGTTTCACCCCAAGGGAGAAGTCCCAACTTTTCGGGGTCATCTCTGAGAAGTAAGAAATTCAAGGCGATCAGGATCAATCCTGAGGCTCCTAATAGGTACCAGCCCATTCTCCAACTGTAATTTTTTACGATGGTAGGAAGAACGATCCCCATCAGACCAAATCCTAATGCATAACTGGGTGAAAGAATTCCTAAAGCCAACCCTCGCTTTTTTCCTCCAAACCATTTCTGGATCAAAGCGGAAATCGGAGTCCACACCGCAGCAGCTCCTATCCCCACAATTCCATGGAATAAGATTGCTGTGATGAGACTTGAAGCCTGCCCCATCAAAAGGGTACCTATTCCCAAAAAGAGACAGAAGAAACTGATGACAAATCTCCCACCGACGCGATCCATGAGCCAACCCGTCAAGGGTGAGAAGAGGATGTAGGTTAAAAAATAACCGGCCCTGATCATTCCAGCCTGAGTCATATTGATACCAAGATCTTGGATCATCTTAGGCAAAAGTACTGAATAAGCACCAATTCGAATGCTGTAGTTGATAAAGAGGGTGATAAAGCTCGTTCCCAGAACGACCCAGCCCCAATGGATTTTAAACCAATGTCTCTTTCCCAATTTCGTCACCTTCATCTGTTACCGTGGTAAGGTCAACGAGTCTTTTTTCCAGGTCTCTCAAATCCCGCAGGACGAAATCTCCGTTCTGCTCGCCTGACCGATCGAGGAAAAAGGCATGGATACCCAACGACCGAGGAACGAGATAATCAAACTCGTAATGGTCACCTACATGGACAATTTTCTGGGGGTGAACTCCGAGAATTTGGCAAATTCGTTGGTAAAACCCCACCGTCTTTTTTACCTCACCAAAATCAGAGGTCGCTGAAAAAATCCGATCGAAATATCTCCCGAGGCCCGTGGCTTCCATCTCCACGTCAATGAATTCTCTCCCTGCATTGGAGGTGAGAACCAATTGGAACCTATCCTTTAAACGTTCCAATATATGATTGACATTTGGATAGATATTGATCTTATCGACATATCGTTCCATCAAGACCTTCCAACTCTGCTCCAGTTTGAAAAATTGAAACCAATATTTGATATCATACCACTCAATCGCACCCTCCCCCACTTTCAGGTATTCTTTCACCACAAAAGCCTTTGCTTCCTCAAAGGGAATCTCTGCCTTCTCCGCATAAAGTGTGGGAATGCCATGGCCCCAGACCCAATCTGTGAATTCCGGGTCAACCAGTGTCCCATCCATATCGAAGGAGATAATCTTGGGCATCCCCTAACTCTTGACTTAAGGCTATCAGATTATCGGGTGATCAGGTAGTGAATATCAGAATACCAGGATATCAGTCTAACCCACTTGAGTTTCTTCTAATTTCCTGATTTCCTGTTATCCTTCATTCTGGTTCTTTGATTACCTGATAACCTTTGGAGATGAAACTCTTTCTAAAACCATATCTTCTGCGCTTCGAATTTCCTTTTCCAAATCAGCAATGGTGATTGTGCGGATCGGCAAATAGGCATGCGAAGTGAAGATAGTAATGCACCTCTTATTAAACATCGTTACGGGGGCATGAGGTTGATGGGATCGGACAAGAACCTGCCTTTCATATCGCTCCATCATTCGTTCAAAATAAGGTCGACCGAATTGGGGCCTTCCCCACAGGTCACCCAGAATGTCCATCTCATTTTCCACAAAATCTCCCCAAACAATTCTATCCCAATTTTCATCTCCCAATTCGATCTGCTTCATCTCTTCAAGGGATTTTAAATCGGGCAGTGCGCCGTGAAGGGCTAAAATCCCATTTTGAGCAGTGGCGGCGAATGGGAATTTGGAGAAGAGTAGGCCATACTCCTCTCTTTTTTCAAAAGAGATGGAACTCCAAAAATTAGCGGGATAAAATTGTTTAACCATAAATCCTTCATGATTCCCAGCCAAAAGAAAAATCTCTTCAGGATGTTCCAATTTCAATCCCAGAAGATATTGCATATTCTCTTCTGAATAATCTCCCCGATCCACATAGTCTCCCAGGAAGACGATTCGATAAGGTTTTTTAAGGTATCGCTGGATGACCTGCTGACTGGCATCCAGATCTCCATGGGTATCTCCTACAAAAACTACCTTGCCCTGGGAAGGAAGTTGGATCAGCCGTGTTTCCTTCTGAAATACTCTTCCAGCCTTTTCAAGAAGATCTTCCCAATCCATCTCTATTGCTCTATTTAATAAAAAAATCAAAGTCTCTGGGTTTAAGGGTTAGGGTTAAGATGCCCGTTTCGTCAACGGGTTACGTGGTTGGTCTAAAAAATCTTAAACCTTAACCTTTGAACCTTAAACCAAACTGGCTTCGTGACCTTAACCTAAAGACCGTCTTTATCGGCCATCAGAAATCACTTTGACATGGACTTGCCGATTCCTTGGACCATCAAATTCACAAAAAAAGATCCCCTGCCAGGTTCCGAGGACCAGCTTCCCTGATTCGACAAAGACGATTTGAGAACATCCCACCAGACTGGCCTTGATATGAGCTGGAGAATTTCCTTCCAGGTGGCGATATTGGTCCTTAAGGGGAACGATCTTGTTCAACTCCATGATAATATCCTGGACGACGCTTGGATCCGCATTTTCATTGATCGTGACAGCAGCGGTGGTATGAGAGATAAAGACAATGCAGATCCCATCTTCCACCCCTGTTTTTTTAAGGGCCTCTTGAACAGAACGGGTAATATCAATAAACTCTGTCTGTGTTGAAGTTCTCACTTGGAAGGTTTGGATTATCTTCAATTCCATTTCTCCCAAAAAGCTTGACAATAATTCACTTTCATATCATATCCAATTAAGAATCTCAATAATATATCAATATTATATTCAATGAATCTTATTGACTCTCCCATCTCAATTTAGTAAATTCCAACCCAACTGAGGGAACAAAATGAGAGCTGCTTTTCGAATGTGGAAAAACACCAGGATGATTATTTTGGTGGCCGTCTGTGCGGCCATTTATGGTGCAGCGCTCATAGCTTTCAAGACTGCCATTCCTCTCATCCCGGGGATTACTGAAGTGCGTGTCGCCAATATTTTTCCGATGGTGCTCGGAATACTTTTCGGTCCAGCGGGTGCCTGGGGAACAGCGATCGGGAATCTTATCGGCGATATCTTCGGTGGGACGCTGGGACCTGCATCCATTGCTGGCTTTGTGGGCAATTTTCTTCTCGGCTATCTACCCTATACCATGTGGACTACATTTGTACCCTTTGCTAAAAAATCTCGTGGATGGAAAGCCGGGAGCTGGCGCAGTTGGATAAATTATTTTCTCATCGCCTTTATCTCCAGCGCTGCCTGCGCGGTGGTGATCAGCGTCGCTGTGGACGCTCTGGGCATTGTGCCTTACGCCATTCTGACGAAGATCATCACCCTCAACGATACCGTTGCCAGTTGTATCGGAATTCTCCTATTGATCTCCGTATACGGTGTTACCAAACAGCAACTCGGTCTCTTCTGGGCAGATGTGATGGAGGAGAGTGATATTGGCTCGCCCTTGGCTGGTACCATCGGTGCATGGTTAGTCACTGTTGCTTCAGTATTCGGCCTCCTGGGCTTTATGATCACTGATCTTCCGAAAACAACTATTGGCTGGGTTTGTGCCCTGGCCATCATCATCGGCAGCCTCCTCCTCTAAGAAAATGAAGATTTTAGTTCGAAAGTTAAGGTGAAGATGCTAGTAGCAGAGAAAGGCCGAATGTCGTTGTCGGATCTCGTATCGAACCTCGTTTCTGGAAACTGGATACTCGACCTTCTATTTTCATACTTCCTGCTTCGATACGAGCATCGGCAGCGTTAACCCGTTTACTACAGACCAATCTTATGAGTGTTGCGATTTCTATCGAAGACCTGACGTTCACCTATCAAGGAAACGAACGACCTACCCTGAAGAATATCAACGGGCAGATTAAGGATGGAACCTTCATTGTGGTGATGGGGCATGGAGGGGCTGGCAAGTCCACCCTGTGCTGCAGTCTCAATGCCCTTATCCCGAAATTTTTCCGTGGTAAATATCAGGGCCGTGTCTTGATAAAAGGACAAGAAGTCGCCCGGCATCGAGTCGCTGAGATGTCACGCCTTGTCGGGCTTGTACTCCAAGACTTTGAAGCACAACTCTTCTCCACCAATGTTGAGTTGGAAATGGCCTTTGGGCCAGAAAACCACTGCCTTCCTCGCCAAGAGATCGAGCGCCGCATTGAGCGTTATCTCGCCTTCGTGGGTTTAGAAAAACTTCGCAATCGTGAACCAGCCAGTCTCTCCGGCGGGCAGAAGCAACGACTGGCCATCGGGTCAGTCCTTGCATTGGAGCCCAAGATCCTTGTGATGGACGAACCAACCACTGACCTCGACCCCCTTGGCCGTAAGGAGGTGCTTTCAGTGGCCGAAAGCATTCGAGAAGAAGGCCGTATGCTTCTCATCGTGGATCATGAACCAGAAACAGCTGTCACTGCTGATCAGGTATGGTTAATGCGTGATGGTCAGGTAGTCTCACAGGGGTCGCCTTCAAAAATCCTCTTGGATGTAACTACAATGGAATCGTGCGGGATCAAAACCCTGCCAATGGTGGAACTATTCCGCTCTTTGAACTGGCCGGGAAATCCTCTGACAGTGGAAACAGCCATTGAACTCATTCAGAAGCATCACTTAACTCAACACTTTAAACTGAAGGCCAAAACAGTCTCTTCTGGCCAATCAAAAGGTTCTCCCATTCTCAAGGCCGAGGAATTAAGATACATCTATCCCACATACTATGTTGAAGCACTGCGAGGGATTGATCTGACTATCTACGAAGGCGAATTCATCGCCATTTTGGGGCAGAATGGATCCGGCAAGACCACGCTGGCCAAGCATTTTAACGATCTGCTCAAGCCCACCTCTGGCCACATGTTGGTGCAGAACAAACCCACTACTGAATATAGTCATCGCGAACTCGCACGATTGGTGGGATATGTGTTTCAAAATCCAGATCATCAGATTTTTGCCAGGACAGTTGCCGATGAGGTAGGCTTCGGGCTCAAGATGCAAGGGGAACCTCCTAAAACAATTGAGAAGTGTGTGGCCGGGGCTCTGGAAGTAGTAGGATTGCAGGGATATGAACAGAAGATACCCTTCACTTTGACCAAAGGTGAGCGACAATGCGTGGCGGTGGCCTCTGTGCTGGCGACTCAACCACAGGTGATCATCCTCGACGAGCCAACGACCGGCCTTGATTATCGCCACCAACAAAACATGATGGAGATGTTAAAGCGTTTAAATCAATATGGACATACGATTGTCATTATCACCCATTCTATGTGGGTGGCCGCTGAATATGCGAATCGGACAATTGTCATGAAAGATGGCCGTATTCTGTCAGATGGACCTACCCGTGCGGTCTTCGCTGATGAGAATCGATTGGCTGAAGCCTCACTATGCCCACCTTCGCTTGTACGATTGAGTAATTGGTTGGGCACAGAGGCCCTCACTGTCCAAGAGATGGTACAGGAGTTAAAAAAATAGTGTTGGTGATAGGTGAATGGTGTTGGTGAAAAGATAATAAAAAATGATTGACTTCCCATTTCCAATTTCCCATTTCCTATTTATGAGTTTATTATGAATATCTTCCTCTACCTCGACAAAGGCACCTGGATACATCGTCTTGACCCAAGGACTAAGATAATCGGCGTTCTGGTTGTCTTCTCCATCTGCTTGTGTTTTAACCATCCCTGGTATATGGCTGCCATTAGCCTGGGCATCACACTGATCGCTCTCTCAGCTAAGGCGTTGCCAAATTTCTGGCGGCTCCGTTTTATCCTTATGCTCCTCATCGTTTTCAGCACTGTGATGTGGCCTTTTTTTGCGAAAGGGCCAACTCCCTTGTGGTTATTGGGATCGCTTCAGGTGAGCCAAGAGTCACTTCTTTATGGCATTGCCATGGGACTGCGCTTGGCTACATTTGTTGGCACTGGCTTGATCTTTCTCTCAACAACCAGAAATGAGGAATTGACCAATGGCCTCATCCGAATGGGATGTCCCTACCCTGTTGCCTTTGCCTTATCCACTGCTTTGAGATTGCTACCTACCTTCGCCGGTGCAGGAGCGACCATCATTCAAGCTCAGGTGTCACGCGGATTGGATCTGGAGTCAGGGAACATCTTTAGCCGTGTTGGTAAGTTCATCCCCCAGGCAGTGCCTCTCTTCATTTACGCCATCCGCCACACCAATCTCCTGGCAATGGCCTTAGAATCAAAAGGGTTTAGTCCCGAATCGAAACGTACCCTCTACTACGAGCCTCGCATGTGTGCGATAGATTATGCCGTCCTCTTCGTCCTCATGGTGATCCTTGCCATGTTACTTTACATTCGACTGGGATTACACCTCGGTGCCATCATCCCAGGTCGTTTGTAGTCGGCCACTTTTATCATCTGAAATAATGAGTTATGATAGTTGGAGAGTGATACATAATTATAAAAAGAAATTTTATGGTGAGGTAAGGAGATGAGGGAAGAGCATTTGCCTTATTTGACTCCAACAGCCATTATCGATAGCGATCATAAAAGCATTCAAGATTTTGTAGCAAAAATTGTGAAGGGCATAGCAGACCCGATCGAGATCGCTGTAAAGCTTTATCTTGCTGTACGTGATGGTATCCTTTATGATCCTTATTCTCCTTTTTATCTCCCTGAGCATTATCGTGCGAGCTATGTGCTCAAATGTGGCAGAAGTTTCTGTGTGCCCAAGGCTTCCCTTCTATGTGCCTTGGGAAGAGCCTGCAGGATTCCTTCACGGATCGGGTTAGCCGATGTCCGGAATCATCTCACCACAAAACAGCTCATTGAATTCATTGGAAGTGATCTCTTTGTTGATCACGGTTTTGTAGAATTCTATCTAGAAAGGAAATGGGTCAAAGCCACGCCCGCTTTTAACACCGATCTCTGTAAGAAGCATCATGTGCCCCCTCTTGAATTTAATGGCCGCGAGGATTCCCTCTTCCAACCTTACAATCTACAAAATCAAAAGTTCATGGAATATGTGGCTTTCCATGGAGTTTACGCTGATGTCCCGGTCGATCAGATCGTTGAAGCATGGAAAAAGGCCTATGGGGAAGATCGTGTCAGGGGCTGGATAAAGAGGTTTGAAGAAGCAGAGGGAAGAAGTCTTTCTGACTTTGAAAGGGAAGAGGTTTTGGAGGAATAAACAGATCCCAAATACCGATTTAGATAAAGAACCTGTTTCCCCGGCCTGTCATTGCGAGCACCTAAAAGGTGCGTAGCAATCTCATTAAAAAGGGCGAGATTGCTTCGTTTCACTCGCAATGACGATTCCCTAAATCAGGATTTGGGCAGATTAAAATCCTTGAAATCTTGCCTTGAATCAGGTATGTTGATAGAATCAAAGGGAGGGGAATTCAGATGTCCCAAAAAAAGATTTCAGAGATTTTGAAACTGATTGAATTCCTCAATGAGGAGGTGAAAGAGGTTTCAAAAAGATTAAGCCGTGTGACGCCAAAAGAGGTGAGTGAAAAATTAGGGGCCTTAGCTCTTCTCAGAGAAAAGATCCTTAACCTTCAGGTTGACCTTCCTCAAGATGCAGAGAAAAAACTTTTAGAACTCTACCCCTCCATCGATAAAATCAAACAAAAACCGTCATAATTTGCTACGCAAATAATTAGGAGTATTTAGTTCGGAGTTTTGGTTTAATTCTTTACTCCGAACTCCGAACACATTACTTTTCAGTAGAACGCAAGGCTGGCGAAGGTAACGACGGATTGAGTTTCTGGATTAAAGGCCTGGCCATACTTGAGAAGTTTACCCTCCTTGGCTTCAAGGGTTTTCAGCATTGAATAAATAGCTGGAAAACCGCAGACTCTTCTCCGATCTCTCTCCCTTGAAATCGACGAAAAGAATCCTTCTCCATCCATCTTCTCAACATATCCCAACATCTCCTGGTCTTCTTGAGATAGGACCCTGAGTCCGTATTCACTGATGCCTTCTCGATCTCCAAATTGAAGACCCATGTGGGAAAGATCTGCACTGGCAATATAACAAACCTCTCTCCCGAGGGATGAAACAGCCTCCTTTAAGGCATCGATGAATTGTCGGATGGGTTTGAGCTCCATCGGCGAAATTCCCTTCTCAATCGACTCATGAAATGATCCGCTCAGGATGGGGATGATCTTCAGGGGATTGGGTTCTGGATAAAGGTATTGGAGAAAGACACACTGAAACTCAATGGAATGCT
Organism: Thermodesulfobacteriota bacterium; assembly: GCA_049513055.1. GTDB lineage: Bacteria > Desulfobacterota > BSN033 > BSN033 > UBA1163 > UBA1163. The sequence goes on along the minus strand of JBEKWN010000067.1, from coordinate 16,486 downwards.
CGCTTCGTTGGACTCCTTCATCCTTAAAGAGGTCATCAGGACAACGGGATTGGATCGCATCCACCAATTCCTTATCCACATTCAAAGTGCCAAGAGGCGTTATAAAATCCTTCCGGGTGAGGCAGAAGGGATTTTCCATGGGAGTGTGGGCTGTTCCGAAGATGATGAAACAAGGGGAAGAATTCCTCTCCCATATTTCTCGGTGAGCGAAGGCATAACAGAACCCTCCTCTTTGAAAATCAATGTGGGGCGCAACCACTCCCTTTAAACCATTCGACCCCTTTTTCTCTCCAAGAGATCCTGGACCGTTCGTTCCCTTAAAGTATCCTTCAAATTGAGCCCTTAATCCATCGGGATCTCCCTCATAACTCTTTCCAGCAAAGACAGCTTCCCGGAACGAAGCCTTCTTAAAACCTTCCTCTTTCTGCCTCAATGACTCTTGAAACCGTTTCCCTTCAAGAAAGAAATTTTCATCTAATTGGCTGATAATCTCCTGTAACTTTTCTGTATAAAGGAACTCTCTAAACTTTCTCATGTATTCAGCCTGAATATCCAAGATCGAATGTTGGCCATCAAAAAGGGAGACAATGAAATAAAGAGGGGGCGACATGAAAAGGGCCTTTTCGCTGATGTTCTGTGGATCCTGAAGGCAGAGCATCGCTTGTCCAGAACTCTGGACTGGAAAGATATTGATACTTCTGAGCTTAGGATAATCCACAGATTGCCTCAGATTGAAACTGTAAGTCCAGGCAAGCTACAAAGAAAGGGGAAGAAAAATTTTGGGTTCTTAACTAACCGGAACGCTAACGACTTCTCGTTCTGCGCTCAATGGCTCTGTATGTTTCAGCGCCAGTTCGATGGCCTCGTCCATCCTCTGGATATATTTGAAATTCATCTGATTTCGAATATGCTCAGGAATCTCCTCCAAGTCTTTTTCGTTCTTCTTCGGAAGGATGATCGTCCTAATCCCGGCCCGCATTCCTGCCAGGACCTTCTCCTTAATCCCCCCCACAGGAAGGACCAAACCCCTCAAGGTGATCTCGCCGGTCATGGCGACATCATTTCGAACAGGCTTATTGGTCAAAAGGGAGGTCAGCGCCACAAACATGGTGATTCCAGCCGAAGGCCCATCCTTTGGAATGGCGCCCGCCGGGACGTGAATGTGGATATCATTCTTTTCAAAGAAGTCCTCTTCGATACCGAGTTCTTTCGATTTGGATCGGACATAGGCCAAAGCAGCCTGGGCGGACTCCTTCATGACATCTCCCAATTGCCCTGTCAAGGTCAACCCCTTCTCTCCCCTCATCTTCGTCGCTTCCACAAAGATGATGTCCCCTCCTGTTGGCGTCCAGGCCAGACCCGTCGCCACACCGGGAATAGAGGTACGCTCCGCCAATTCAGGGAAGAATTTGACCGGTCCTAAATATTTATGCAAGTTGTCTGGAACGATGACCACCTTCTCCTTGATCTCCCGCGCGACATCCTTGGCCACCCCTCGGCAGATGGTCGCTATCTCCCTCTCCAAATTTCTGACCCCTGCTTCTCGTGTGTAAGAACTGATGATGGTCTGAATGGCCGCATCCTGAAATTCAATGAACTCTGAACTCAACCCGTGCTCGTTGATCTGTTTGGGAATTAAAAAATCTTTGGCGATCATCACCTTCTGCTCTTCGCTATAGCCCGGGAGCTCGAGCGTTTCCATTCGATCCCTGAGGGCAGGAGGGATGGGATCGAGCACATTCGCGGTGGTGATGAACATCACCTTCTGGAGATCAAACGGGACATCGATATAGTGATCCGAGAAGGAGAAGTTCTGTTCTGGATCCAACACCTCGAGAAGTGCGGAGGAGGGGTCTCCTCGAAAGTCCATTCCGATCTTATCCACTTCGTCCAGCATGAAGACCGGGTTATTCGATCCTGCCTTTTTGATCCATTGAATGATCCGACCGGGCAGAGCCCCCACATAGGTTCGGCGATGCCCTCTGATTTCGGCTTCATCTCGGACTCCACCCAAAGAGATCCGAATGAATTTACGTCCCATGGTTCGAGCAATTGACCTTCCGAGTGAGGTCTTTCCTACTCCCGGAGGGCCAACAAAACAAAGGATCGGTCCTTTCATATCCGCCTTCAGTTTTCTAACCGCCAGGTATTCTAAAATCCGTTTCTTCACCTTTTCCAAATCATAATGGTCTTCATCTAAGATCTTTTGGGCATTATCAATATCAAGATTATCCTCTGTGGTTTCAGACCATGGGAGTTCTACCAACCAATCCAAATAGGTTCTGGCCACGGTATATTCTGCCGAGGCAGGAGGAATCTTGGCCAGGCGATCTAACTCCTTTTCCGCGGCCGCCAAGGCCTCGGGTGGCATCTTGGCCTTTTTAATCTTCTCTTTGAGTTCCTTGATCTCTGTGGAATGTTCATCCAATTCTCCCAACTCTTTCTTAATCGCCTTTAATTGTTCTCGGAGATAATACTCCCTTTGGGTTCGATCCATATCTTCTTTGACCTGCGATTGGATCTTATTTCCCAATTCCAATACCTGAACCTCTTTGTTGAGGAAGAGATGAACTTTGGTCAGACGTTCTCGAATATCGAAGGTCTCCAGAATCCCCTGTTTCTCAGTGGTTGAAATATTGAGGTTCGAGGCAATCAAATCGGCGAGGATAGAGGGTGACTTAATATTAGAGACCATCATCCCTAATTCACTCGTGAGGTAAGGAGCCAACTCTACGGCCCTTTGGAAGAGGTTCTTCAAATTCATCATGAGAGCCTCTATCTCCACTCCTTGTACCAATCCTTCATCGATCACTTCACTCCTTGCCTTGAAATAGGGTTCTCGCTGAATGTATTCTTTCACCTTCATCCTCGAGACCCCTTGGACGATGACTCGTTGGCTTCCGTCCAGTTCCCGAATCATCCTCAAAATCAGCGCGGCAACTCCCACTGAATAAAGGTCGGTTTCTTTAGGATCTTCAATTTCAGATCTCTTTTGAGTGATGACGCCAATAATACGATCAGAATCCATTGCATCATCAATCAACTTGACTGACTTTTTCCTGCCGACCATGATGGGCAGTATTAAATCGGGGTAAAGTACCGTTCCCCTTAAAGGAAGGATAGGTAACTCTTCAGGGATAACAACCTTATCATCTTTTCCCTTTTCATCTCGATCAGCACCCCCCCTTGGCATGAATATCATCGTATCCTCCTATGAAATGAATCCGTTAACCTCACTCCTATAACATAATCATTATTGTTTCGACTGTCAATGTGGCCTATTCGATTGATTGAAAAAGATTTTCCCGCTATGCGCCTAGCGCTAAGCGCTTTTTGTATTTTAAAATCAGGCCGGCTCTCCACTATAAGGTTTTCCACAAACATTACAAACTCCTTTTTCATTGATGGTGCCAACACAATTTCCATCACTGCATAATTTTCGTTCAGATAAATCGGTTTCCCCCACCTCTACCGTTATCGGATTTCCACACCAACAGCAATAACGACTTTTCTCCAGGATTTCTCCTTTGCACTCCGGACAGAGAATAAAAGGGAGTGTCTCACCACAATGAGGGCACTTCATTTACTCCTCCTCAACATGAAAACTTTTTATAAAACGATCAATATCCCGTTTGTTTCGCCTCAGTTCGTAAAGGAGCTTCTTGGTCCCTTCATCAGGGAAAAGGCGATTTAAATCGTAGCCCTTTTCGGGGAAGAGGACATTGAGATCGATCTCCCGTTTTTTCTCCTCTCCCCGGTCAATTTTTTGGAATTGTTCTTCTTTCTCCTCTGTCCTCTAACCTCTGTCCTCTAACCTCTGTCCTCTAACCCCTTCCGTGCCATATTGAAGTTGATAAAGTCTGAAATAGATGCCTTTTTGGGCCATCAATTCTGTATGGGTTCCGATTTCCCGAACCCTCCCCTTATGGAGAACAATGATCCGATCAGCATGCTCGATGGTGGAAAGCCGGTGAGCGATGACAATGGCTGTCCTTCCCTTGAGTAACCGTACCAGTCCTTCTTGGATTAACCGTTCCGTTTCAGGATCGACATGCGAGGTCGCCTCGTCGAGGACGAGGATCTTTGGATTGATGAATAAGGCCCTTGCAAAGGCTAATAACTGCCTCTCCCCGGCGGATAGCGCTTCCCCTCCCTCCCCCACCTTGGTACGATATCCATTGGGTAACCGTTGAATAAACTTTTCTGCATTGACCACTTGCGCTACTTCTCTCACCTTTTCTTCGTCGATCTTCCGATCTCCCAATCGAACGTTCTCCTCGATATCTCCAGCAAAGAGGAAGGTATCTTGCATCACCAACCCGATTTGTGACCGGAGTTGAGTAATATCTCTTTCTCGAATATCGATCCCATCGATCAAAATAGCGCCTTCCTCCACTTCATAGAATCGTTCGAGCAGGTGTAGCAAAGAGGTCTTTCCAGCTCCAGTGGCGCCAACAATGGCCACGGTCTCACCTTCACGAACAGAGAAAGAAACATCCTTAAGAACTTTATCTTCCCCATTATAGGAGAAGGAGACATGGTGAAATTCGATGTTGCCCTTCATCTCCTCTTTTCTAGGAAAGGAAGGCTTGGAAATCTGTTGATTCTGATCGAGCAATGAAAAGATCCTCTCGAGGGAGGCCATCGCCGATTGCAGGATATTATATTTCTCGGAAAGGTCTCGGATGGGCTGGAAGAACATCCGGATATAGGAGAGAAAGGCGACCAGGACTCCAAGAGTGATCATTTCCTGAATCACCTTTCCCCCTCCATACCAGAGGAGAAGGCCGATGGCTCCTGAACTCAGGATTTCAACGAGGGGGACAAAAAAAGCATAAATGGAGATCTGTTTCATATTTGCCAAATAATATCCCTCGTTGATCTTATCAAATCGCTGACTATTCACTTTTTCCCTTTGAAAGAGTTGAACCACTTTGATGCCCGAGAAATTTTCGTGAAAAAAAGAATTCATTTGGGCGATCTTCAAACGGATCTCCCGAAACGCGTCCCTGGCTCGATGGCTGAAGAAAAGGGTGGTGACAAAGATCAGGGGAATGACAGAAAAGGAGACCAAGGCGAGTTCCCGGTTGAGGTGAAGCAGAAGGATGATGATCCCGATCACCAGAAGAATGTCTTTCAAAAGGTTGATGAGAACAGAAGTAAACATCTCGTGGACGTTCTGGATATCGTTGGTCAATCGGGTCACCAACCTTCCCACCGGATTCTTATCAAAAAAGGAAACCGGGAGTTCTTGGAGATGGGAGAAGACCTTCATCCGGAGATCATGCATCATCCTTTGGCCCATCATTTCCATGGCATAGACCTGAGAGAAATTTAATCCAAAATTGATGACCAGAATGAGAACAACAAGGAGGGCGATGTGGAAAACCCCTTCCACATCTTTCCCTCTCAGGACGAGGAGGTCCTCACTTTTTAAGGCTTTCATGCGATCAAAGGAAATGAACCAGTGGGAACCGCTCCTCTCAAAAGAGGAGGAATATTTTTTTAAGATGCCCTCCTCCTCTGGTTTTTGAGGAACAAACAGGTAATATCGATTTTCCGTGAGGAGACCAAATTTCTGGAAAAGGGTCATCTCTTTCCGATCCATGGATTGCAATATATTCGGTGGGAGAAGAAATTTTCCTTTCTCTTTTTTCGGAATGAGTTTCTGACCATATTGACTCCAGAAGTGGTGTCCCTCTGAAGAACCATCTTCTCTTAAGACGACTTCTCTTGCTGCCACAACAATGTAGCGATCGATTGCTTCTTTGGTCAGATAGGGAATGAGGAGGTCTAAACCCGCCATGATCAAAACGAAAAGAAGGGAAAGAGCCATCAATCCCCAATAAGGCCGTAGAAATCCTCCCAACCTGGCCATCAGTTTCAGGTCGTAGGGTTTCCCTAATTTGCCTTCTTCCATATAACCGAAATCAGTGTACATAGGCTCTCGCTTAAGGATCGCTTCGCTTGAGGAACACTGCGTTTGAGGGTTGAGGCAAGAAGTTTTTTCCCTCCATCCTCAAGTTCCGCTTTCCGGAACGATCCTCTTCCCTACATTATTCCATCATTCCATTATTCCACTATTCCGGTATTATTCCTTTCCAGTTCTTCTTCCAACTGCCTCTTCCAATAGAGGTCAGTATAGATCCCGCCCTTAGAAAGGAGAGTGTTGTGGTCCCCCATCTCCGCTACCTTTCCCTGTTCGAGAACGATAATCCGATCTGCTCTCCGGAGGGGGGCGATTCGATGGGTGATAAGAATGCTGGTCTTCCCTTTGAGGAACTTCTCCAGTCCTTCCAGAATCCGCTCTTCTGTCTGGATGTCCACCGAAGAGAGGGAATCATCCAGGATGAAGATGGGTGGATCCATGAGAATGGCCCGGGCAATCGCAATCCTTTGCCTCTGTCCACCGGATAGGGTAATCCCTTGCTCCCCGATCACTGTATTCAACCCCTCCGGAAATTCCGTAATCTCATCGTAAATCTGCGCAAGTCGTGCCGCCTCTTCAATCTCATTGTCTGTGGCATCGAGCTTTCCAAAGGCAATGTTCTCACGGATCGTATCTGAAAAGAGGAAAATATCCTGCGGCACATACCCGATGGATGTCCTCAACACCCCCAGAGGTATCTCATGAATTTCAATCCCATCGAAGAATAGATAACCTTTGGGAGGTTCTAAAATCCTTGCCACCAGATTGCAGAAGATCGTCTTTCCAGACCCGGTCCTTCCAACGACGACCATTCTTTCCCCCACTTCAACAGTGAGATGAATGTCTCGAAGCAGGGGATTCCCTCCATTTCCCGGAGAAAAGGTGAGACCCCTTATATCAATGCTTCCTTTCAATGGGCCTAACGGAATGACTCCCGAAGAGTCGAAGATTTCTGGGGCCTCTGCAAAGATTCGGTTTAGACGGTCCATGGAAGCGCCACCCCGTTGAATCACATTGATCGCCCAACCCAAGGCCATCATCGGCCAGGCGAGCAGTCCGAGATAGCTCATGAAGGCCACAAAATCACCTGTGGAGATCGACTGAAAAATCGTCAACTTTCCACCCAAGTAAAGGACGATGGCCATGGAGAGATTGGAGAAAAAAAGGATGATAGGGAAAAACATCCCCCACACCTTGGTCACATTCAAATTCTTTTGAATATAATCCTGGCTCAGTTGAGAGAGTTTCTTACCTTCCCTTTCCTTCAGAACATAGGCTTTGATCACTCGGATGCCTGCAATGGCCTCCCTCACCCTTTCGGTGAGTGAGGCGAAGGTCTTCTGAACAATTTCAAAACGGTGGTGGATCGCCTGACTGAAGAGGAGAGTGATCAGTGTGATCAATGGCATGGGAAGAATGGCAAAAAGGGTTAACTTGGGGTGGATATAAATCATAAAAAAGATTGTCAGCACTCCCAGGATGATCGTATCCACTAAAAACACTACTCCCAACGACATGGCCATCCGCACTGCCTCGATGTCATTGGTGGCATGGGCCATCAGGTCCCCTACTTTGGTGTGGGAGAAATAGGAAAAGGAGAGGGTTTGGAGGTGAATAAAGAGTCGGTCTCTGAGTGCCTTTTCGATTCGACGCGCCGCCCCCAAAAGAAAATACCTCCAGATATATCGAAAACCACCGATGCCTAAGGCAAGGAGGAGAACTTCTAAGCCATAGAGAAGAAGGCCAAAAGGAGAAATAATGCCCAAGGTGAGATCATCGATAACGTATTTGATGACCCTTGGGATGAAAAGTTGGAGGATATCAACGATAAGCAGAGCAATGAGTCCGATCAGGATCTGCCATCGATTTGCAACAAAATCATTTTTAAGAGTTTTAAACGTCTTCATTCTTTTTACTTTCTTATCACTAAACTCTAATAAACCCTCGTTCATAAAGTCAACCCTTCAACTGATCGGCATGAATGTCGAGCAGTCGAAGGGCTCAGGGTTGATCGAATTCTTATCTTGACATCCTTTGTGGATTTTGTGAAACTAAATCTTCAAAAGTTAATCTTTTTAAAATTTTATGACCGATCTAAAAATAGCAACCCCGATTCCTAAGAAAAGGGGCCTGGAGGGGATACCCGAGGGTCTTCCTCCTGAAGAGGTCGAGCGTCTTCAGAAACTCCAAACAAAGCTGAACGATTTCCTCCTTCATTTAATTCAGGCTTTCCTCAGAACAGGATACTACACACCGGATCACCCTGAATCAGCACGGGCCAAGGAAGGACTCTACCAACAGTTTAAGACCCTCTTTGAAGTAGAAGATGAAATTTCCTTTCTCGTCAGGGAGGAACAGGAGCAGAAGGAGATCTTGGTCGAAGGTCTCCTCCCGGAGGCACAGAGATTAAGCCGAATGATGATGAAAGGGATGGGGGAACTCTATGCCCCGAAATTCGCTCAATATCTGGAACGGAAAGATCTGATCAGTCTCACCCTGAAAAGTCGAATGGGGCAAACGGAATTCACCCGATTCGTTGATCTCATGAGCGACCCTTCTCTGATAGACACCCGTAGAAAACAGGACAAGGAGAGGTTTACCCAGGCCCTCTTGAGTCGTGGGATTTTCAACATCTCCTTCATCTTCAATGAAGAACTCCTCGCCCCCGAAAGGGAGATGCCATGGAGAGCTCGTGTCGCCCTCTCACGCATGAGGAAGGATTCAAAAATGATCCCCCTCTTCCAAAAAATGATGAGACAAGATCTCCATGATATTCGAAGAAATCTCCTGTGGGATGCCCTTCGACCGAATCGGCAATCTGACCTCCTCTGCGCCATCTTACGAAATAGCGATCTCGCTGCCACCTCTGAGAGCCGAGAGGAGAACATCGAGGACGAGATCATCGCTTTTTTACAAAAACAATATCTCATGGGCACCTCCAAGCTCTTTCTTCGAGAACACATTGCCCTCAAACAACTGAAGAAGGGGGACGCCTTCGAGAAAAAATCGGATCGATTGGCTAAAAAGATCTCTCACCGATTAAAAGAAGTGGGGACGAAGGAGGCAGAAAACCTACTCGAGGAATTTTTTCGAAACCAATTCATTGGCCTTGAAGACCTGACCCCAGCCCTCAAAGACAAAATTTTACTTGAGAGATTGACAGATAAATTTCTGAGTTATACCGATCAGTTCTTCCAACAACTCGATCAAGCTACAGACAAAGAGAAATTTCTTGGCGTTGCCATTCCCTTTGTCAAAATCATCCCGGAACTGATCCGAAGAGACCGGTATCCAGAGATTCTCCGCATCTTGCAAACGCTGATGAGACATTTTCATGAAAAAAGGATGTGGGCTCTGTTGGCAGGTCAGATCTTGGAGGAGATTGGAAAAGGAACGATTCCCCTTCTGCTACAGGAAAAATTTTTAACCGGGAAAAAGGAGACCCGGATTGCGATCGTTCCCATCTTTGTCTCTCTGGAGGTCGGCGCCATCCCTCCTCTTCTCACCATTCTGAAGACCAGTGAGGATCAATGGGTGAGGAAGAATGCTTGCGAGTCCTTGATCCAGATCGGACCTGTTGCAGTCGTCCATCTCCTAAAAGAACTGAACCAGCAGGAGACCTCTGTGGAAACTACTCGCGATATTCTCAGGGTTCTTGGAGAGATCAAATCTCGTGAGTGGAAGGCTCCCTTGATGGAGATCTTGAGGAGATATACTTCTCACGAAAACCTGAAGCTGAAGGAACAGGCCCTCCACACCCTTTGTCAAGTTGGAGGTTCTGAAGGAGAAGAAATTTTTCTTTCAAGCCTTTCCGATCCAGACTTGGATGTCCAAAAGAGGGCGATATGGTGTCTCGGGATGATCAAAAGCACCAGGGGTGTTGGAAAAATGATGGGGATACTCAAACAAATATCCACTACTCCTTCCCTACAGTTGGACAAACTTGAAACCCAGATCTACTATGCCTTTGGTCTTTCAGGAAATCTGACGATTGAAGGGAAGACTTTGGAACAGATTCTAATTGAGGCGGTAGAGAAAAGGGGCATAAAAGGGCTATTGGGTTTCCTTCAGAAAAATCCTCTCAGCGATGCCTCCTTGATGGCAATCTGTGATACACTGGGAAAGGTAGGAACCAATGAATCGGTTAAGGTTTTGACTAAATTAGAAAAATCCGTTAAAGGTCCTTTGATCCCAAAAGTGAAAGAAGCCTTGAAAAAGATTGGAGAGCGAACAGCCCTTTCAAAAACTCAACGTTGAATCAATCAGGACTTGTCTTAAAATCTATTTATAAACAATAAATTCAATTTAATTTCTATCAAAGATCAGGTCGCCTTGACCACATTGGTTGCCTGAGGCCCTTTCGGACCATTGGCAATCTCAAACTCTACCTCCTCTCCTGCGCGAAGAGATTTAAAGCCGTCTCCCGCAATCCCTGAATAGTGGACAAACACATCGTCTCCACCGGATTGCTCGATGAATCCAAAACCCTTCTTTGTATCAAACCATTTCACAACCCCTTTTGCCAAGACATTGCCCTCCTTTTCTAAAGCGGTCTTTACAGCGGGATTTGATATCACTAATCAATTTGGATGTCAAGATTTTTATCTCGAACTTTTCTGTGTGGCTAGGTAGACTCCGAGGAGGATCATCCCCCCACCTATGAGGGTGATCCATTGAATCCCCTCATTCAGGAGGAGATAAGCCCCGATCAATGTTACAAAGGGCTCCAGATAGAGATACATTCCTACAATGCTTGAATCCTTTTTCTCCAGAGCAGAGTACCAAAAAAGATAAGCCAGACCAGAACAGAAGATTCCCAAAAAGAGGATGCCCATCCATCCAGAGAGAGATAAATGTGAGAGGGAATTCCATTCCCATTTCAGCCAGGTAAAAGGCAATATGATGAGGCACCCTACGATCATAATTGGGGTGATCACTGCAAGCGGTGAAAACCGTGAAAGAAATCCTCTTCCTCCAACAGTGAAGGCGGTCCAGGTCAGTACACTGATAAGGATAAGGAGATCACCAAAGGTGGAGCCAAAACAAAATAAAGAGAAGGAAAACACTCCTTTTGAGATAACCAGAAAAATACCAAAGAACCCAACAAGTATCCCAATAATCTTTCTGGCTGTAATCGCTTCCCCGAGGAAGAGACGAGCGGCGATGGTGATAAAGATAGGCATGATGGCAATGATCCATCCTGTATTGATGGCAGTGGTGTAGAGGAGACCGTAGGCTTGAAGAAGGGTGTGCCCGGAGATCCCGATGATTGCTAAAAAAGCAATAGAGAACCAATCCTTGGAAGAAAAGGTTTTAAGAAACCGTTTATCTTTTTGAAGCTGAACAAGAAGGAGAAGAAACCCTCCGATTCCAAATCGGAGGGTTAAAAGGGTAAAGGGATGGACTTCTCTCAGGGCCACTTTAGTAGCAATGAAAGAAAATCCCCATAAGATGACAGCCCCCAACGCTGGCCAGGACAAAGCCTTCTCTCTCTCTCAAAAAACACCCTTTTTTTAACACAAATGGATTAGATTTTCATTGATATTCTCAGCAGTTAAAAAATTTTCATCCTTTTGACTTAGATCAAGGAAAAAGATTTAAGAGTGAGTTAATTTTAAATTAACATAGCGTGATTGTGTCCGTGTTTCGTGTCCGTAAATAAATTGAAAAATAAAACCATGGAGGAAAAAAACAATGGCAACGAGAAAGATTGTAAAGATTGATGAGGAGAAATGTAATGGTTGTGGTCTTTGCATTCCTAACTGTGCTGAAGGAGCCCTTCAGATTGTCGATGGCAAAGCGAAGTTGATGAGCGACAAATTTTGCGATGGCCTGGGAGCCTGTCTCGGACATTGCCCTGAAGATGCCATTACCGTTATTGATAGAGAGGCTGTAGAATTTGACGAAAAGGCAGTGGAAGTTCATCTGCATAAGCAGAAGGAAGCTCAACCTAAACCTGAGCCTAAACCTTCTCAGTCATTCACCGGATGTCCTTCTTCAAGGGCAATGCATTTTAAAATTCCTGAAACCCAAACAGAAGCTGTTTCAAACACACCCTCTGTCTCCATGCTATCTCAATGGCCTGTCCAGTTGAAATTAGTACCAATCAATGCCCCTTATTTTCAGGATGCAGACCTTCTGATAGCAGCTGACTGTGTCCCCTTCGCCTATCCTAATTTTCATCAAGATTTCCTCAAAGGGAAGGCAGTAGTCGTGGGTTGTCCAAAACTTGACGATGTCCAATATTATAAGGAAAAGTTGACCGAGATATTCAAGACGAATTCCATCAAAAGTGTGACCGTTCCCTACATGGAAGTTCCCTGCTGTTTCGGATTGGTCAAGGCCACAGAGGATGCCATTGCAGCATTAGGGAAGAATATCCCCCTGAAGAAAGTGAAGATTGGCATCCGCGGAGATATTAAACCTGAAGCAGAGGATAGAACTTTTAGTCATCCCCGTACGTTCGCACATCCGCACTAAGAAATTGCATGTATTGGTAGGAAAGTTACCCGATTATCCCCTCTCCCCTGGCGCCTGCCTGCGCGAAGCCACTTCGGCGAAGGCAGGGGAGAGGCCGAGGGCGAGGGGGGAAGGTGCTACGTCCAGTTCTCGCGATAGTCATATAATGGCTTGACCCATCGTTACTTTTCGAGGCGCTGGAAGATCATCTCTACCCCCATAATACTTAGTTGCAGCCTCCGAAGGATCAAGAAACCACACGTTTGAGAATCCGCTCCGGTTTAATTCATATTTTAGATCTTCTAAGTCGAAGCGCGCAAGCCACGGTTCGCCACGTGTAGCCATTCTCCCAGAGAGGGTTTGAGATTGATCATCCTGCCCTTGGTTTTCCATTGTATTCATTGCGAATGTAAAAGCCAATCTGGTTAGTTTTGGCAGTTTGGCGATGCATCTGAACATCTTCCGGACAGTTTCAACATGAAGATATGCAAGAACACCCAAGCAAGCCACAAACACCGGACGTGTCGGATCGAGCGCCGTTCTAGCTAAACCCAGTTCAAGATTCTCCTTTTCAAAGTCAAGAGACAGAAACTCTACGTTTTCTGGCACTTTTATTCCTTTCTGCTTTAATAAATCTATTTTAGAGGGCTGAGTTGCTGGATGATCTACTTCAACCATTTTCAGGGTTTGAGCCCAAACGGGTTGTCTATAGGCGAATGTATCATACCCAGCCCCAAGGCTGACAAATTGGCGCATTCCCGATTGAATGGCCTCAAATAGACTATCCTCCGCATATCTGCTTCTCAATACCACATGCGACCGAAGGGCCCTCATTGACTGCGATCGATATCTTTCCGGGTTCTGGAGTATCCGTTCTATAAGGGCACTGTCGATTAGTTGAAGGGATATGGGATCTTCAAGAATATGTGGGATATTATCTATCAGCTGATGGACAGCTCGAATTACCGTAACACCCAACGCGGTACCACTTGATTGATCTTCCCTCACGTCCGTCCCACCTTCTTCCCAGGGTTGGTTTGCCTAACAAGTCTGTAGAACCCCCCTCACTACGAATAAGGGGTCGTTTTCGAGGGTCTTCCTGACCCCTCCCCAGCATGAGATCGTCGCATACAGAGGCTCCTGAGAGCTCGTGTTTTCTTCCAACTCACCGGCTTCGCGGGAGATTGACTTTTCTTACTGCCTCAACGAGCCTGAAGAAAAAGTTACTTTTTTAAAAACTGCTTCTTCTGCTAGATCAAAAATAGGAAATGATCATTTTCTCTCATCGAGACTTCCGCGATTCGTGACACAATTTCTTATTTTGGTGATCTTCAAAAGGATCGCGGGATCATAGACAGGAACCCCCATCTCGTGGCTTCGGTACCGGCAATCAAAAATCGACAGGTCTATCTCGTTGTCAATGAGGTAATGAAGGCTATACTCAAACGTCCCGGGTAAGATCTGTCGGTCAAAGTGGATCGGTATGAACTTTCCCTGCGAATAATCAAACTCTTTGTATCTCGCCATCCAGTCCCTCCTAAGCGGTCCCCGCTCTCTTTTCTGTTACTGATATGGCGATATTATCATGCTTTCAGGACTTTTTCTACAGCCTCAACGCCGGGCGCCGCCGGGAGGCGGGCGCCGTTTCCTGCCGATCCGGTGCACGCCGTTGTTAGGGTCATCGTTTGTTTTCAATTCCTTTTCCCTGTTTGCTGACCGGTACGAGTGTTGGCGAAACTTTCAGAAACTTAGCAACAGCAATGTGGCTAAGATCAAGAAATGGTCGAAGATTTACATAATCGATATGCTGAGACGTGTGCCTGGCAAACGGTGGGTCTGTCTCTTTGCCGATGTCTAAGATGCAATTCGGGGCTAAGGCTGCGTTGTGTACCAGGAGGCAACGATAATATTCGTAAAGTCTTTTGATGTCTTTTTCGCTCAGTGATTGGCCATAGTAATCGCTGTTCAGAATGAAATAATGTTTGAACCCGTCGCCGTCAATCGTCCTTGTCTTTTTATCTATGTTGATAGTGAACGACGTATTACCGCGATAGAAACTTCCGATGGCATCGACAATTGTAAAGCAGAGCAGTGCAGTTGGAAAGCCGTAACACCCACCCGTTGGCTTTCCAGTTGTAATGCAGTGCTCTGCGATTGCCAAATACTCGGTCAGGGCTTCATGAATTAGGCTATGGGTTGAGTTGTGTATTGCCATTCTTTATATCCCTAACGCTCGGCGCTGAGCGACGGGCACGGAGGCTCCACCGAAGGTGGGAAGCCGAAGTGACCGTTCGTTCGAGCGCCTGGTTCGGCGCCAATTGCCGTTTGGTTTATTTTATTATTGATTTCTACCGTCAGGCACCGGGCCATGTGCGATGAGCGAAGCGCAGCGCCGAGCGTTCGGCGGGGACGGTTTTTTCTTTTTGTCCCCGCCGAACGAGTAAAATCAGCGGATGCGTGTCAACACATTCGCTGGATTGCATTGTTAGGCTATTTACATTCTTTTTAAAGTCAATAATCAATTAATTTAAGAACTTCCTCCTCCTGTCAAGTTATTTTAGAAATTACGGCGCCCCATCTAAATCTCTAAATTGTCCCTTCTCACTTAACAATCGCCCTTAACACGGGTGGAGGTTCTTGCAAATGAGTGCTGACAATCTTATCCCCTTCAAAAACAAAATAAACCTTGTTCGTCATCCATCCCCAACCGTACCGGAAATGGGTGAAATCGTATTGCCAAATCTCAAAGGTTTTGCCTTCAACTGTTCTGAAAGTTTTTATCGGGGTATCTCCATATTCCCTGACCACATCTTGTTTGGTCATACCAGGCTGGAAATAACCGATAGGTTTGCGAGCAGAGCAAGCGATTAGTAAAACGATTAAAGAAATAATAATGAAAGTCTTTGATTTCATTTTTATCTCCTTTCTCTATACGGCCTAACGAAAAGATAACCCGCCGGGCCTCGGGGTGTGCCTGTTTGCACTGATGGAATCCCCGGTCGGGTTGATTAAATTGTTATGATAAATTTGCCTTTCATCAAGTTCTCAATTGCTAATAAAATCATCTTTATAGCTCAGACTTCCACATTCCCAAACAGCAAGAAATTTTGAAGGCATTTCAGAAGTGTGAATATAAATCTTAAGGTGGCATGGTTTCATAGTTAAGGCTGGTTCACCTACTTCACCGGATTTCTTTTGATAATCTAGATCCATCATTATAAATCTTTTCTGATATTCAAGGAAAAGATGGTTGCACAAATCGTTTAGACGTTTCTTCCTCTCTGGGAGCGTACCCTTCATAATTAGAGCAGACACGCTGACCCAACAATCGATCTTCTTATTTATAAATGCGCTAGAGGAAATAGAGTTAATGTAGGTCAATGGTCCGGAAGAAATGATTTTTAGGTTATTGACAGCAAAATCAAAAAGTCTCAAATCTAATTCAAGATGGGATACTTGGGATGAGAAATTTGGGAAAACAATATTTTCTGCATTTGATAGCTCAAAAAGAAGCAGGAAACACAAGAAAGAAAAGACCAATATCTTGATTTTCATCTTGATACCCCCATATACATCATAACGCCAAGGCTGACCGGCGCTTTTGGGCGTCCGGTCAAGCCGCTCGTTAGCGGTTAATCTAATACTTGAAGTCTACCTTTGGAATATTCATTGATGGATTTTGGATTCCTAAAATCTATTGACGATAAATCACCTCTAGAAATTATTAACATTCCAAAATTTGGGACAAAAACAAGCATGTGATCCTTAGGTAAATTTATTAGTCTCTCATCTATCTGATATGCTACCGGATCAGCACCGTATATGTTCCGTTCAATATAAATTTGGCTATGTCCAGTTGGAATTTTAATTAGCTCCTCCTCCATCGGATTCATTATCTTGTATACTTTGCATGGCCTTCCACGGGATCCGAAACCGATTGAATATCCGGCAGAGTTTATAATGGAAAATTGAATGGATTATAATACTCCCCAAAAACTGGACAGAGGTATAAGGTGCATGTTAGCCTGCCATAACCGAGAAGGAGGAATGGCACGATGCGTAACATGCGGAGAGGACATGATGCTGCTTTTAAGGCCA
>JBEKWN010000066.1:0-34079 GCA_049513055.1 Thermodesulfobacteriota bacterium | reverse complement strand
GTTAATCCTGTGATCATGTTCCGCAGTTTGGTCCGATAAAGCGCTTGCCCCTTGCCAGGTTTTGAAAATTCGAAAGCCGTCACGATGTAAGGTTCTTCATCAATGATAACTTTCAATCCCTTTCTCAAATCCGAAGCGGTATACATAGGTTATCTTTCCTCCTCCCCTCCCTCCCCCATAAGGAAGGAAGGTGAGGATGGGGGTAAATCTTCAATCCATTAAAAATTATAAAAGAAACGATTTCGAATTCGCCCTGCCACAAGTCCTCCAAGCTGTTGGAAAGCAATGGCCTTATTCGCTTCGTTGGTGAGGGCTTGGGAAGAAGCCCGAAAAAATTGGACTTCAGAAACACCTTTCTCCTCCCAAAAATACCTAATGCTTCCCTCTAAAACGGAATCTGCTTTCGCTCTGTCCACCACGTTGACCCTTCTGTCCTGAATGAACTCTCTTAAAAAGGCCTGTGTGAAAGGAACCTCAATTCCTGGCTCAAAGGTAAGATTCTTGAAAGTGGGGATGGCAAGGGAATTCAAACCAGGTGGAACATGTGTCTCCTTGCCGACCATCTGGTAACCACAGCCCAAAAGTAGGAAAATACATAAAAAGGTTATGGTAAGGATCCTTGTTCTGTTCAGAAGTAATGTCATTGGTCTCTACACCTCACCCTTTCACACTTAACGATACGGGCTTCCTAACCTTGGCCGATAAAGGAAAGGCCTGTAACCTATTAGCAGACAATATTGACCAGTTTTTTGGGGACGAGGATCACCCGTTTGATCTCCTTGCCTTCAACCAATTTCCGAATCCTCTCGCTCTTCAATGCCCAGGCCTTTACCTCCTCTTCTCCGTATGAGGCAGGGATAGTCATCCGATCCCTCAATCTTCCATTCACCTGAATGACAATCAATATTTCATCTTCCAAGACGGCTTCCGGGTCGTAATCGGGCCATCGGGTTTTGATGATGGATGCCCGATTCCCCAAAGTTTCCCAGAGTTCTTCTGCAAAATGGGGAACAAATGGTGAGAGCAAAACGACAATCGTCTCGATCGCCTCGCGTACCACCCTTCTGGACATTTCGTCCGTGCGGTCTTTAATCTCTGAAACATAGATCTCGTTCACCAATTCCATGATGGCACTGATTGCGGTGTTAAAATGGAATCGTTCAATGTCTTCGGTTACCTTTTTGATTGTTTTGTGGGTTTTCTGCCGCAGAGACTTTTGATCTCCTTCAAGGACTGTTCCGAAAGGAAGTGGTTTTACATTTTGAAGATGAGGATGTTGCTCATAAAAGAGTCTCCAGACCCGATTGAGAAAACGGGAAGACCCATCCACCCCCTGGTCGCTCCAATCCAGATCCTTCTCAGGTGGGGAGGCGAAGAGACAAAACATCCTGGCTGTATCCGCACCATATTTTTCAATCAAGTACTCAGGGTCCACCACGTTCCTCTTGGATTTGGACATCTTTTCAAGCCTTCCAATAGAGATTTGGCTACGGCACTTCTGGCAAAAAATCCCCTCTCCCCCTTCCTCTACCTCATCGGGGAAGAGATAACCATCTTTGGGACACTCGTATACTTCTTTGCAAACCATCCCCTGAGTCAGAAGGTTTGTGAACGGCTCATCAACACTTACCCATCCTATTTCTTTTAAAACGCGTGTGAAAAATCGGGAATAGAGAAGGTGCAGGATCGCATGTTCAATTCCTCCAATGTATTGATCCACAGGCATCCAGTAATCCACCCGCTTCTTATCTAAAGGACCTTTATCATAGTCAGGGCATGCAAACCGATCGAAATACCAAGAAGATTCGACGAAAGTGTCCATCGTATCTGTCTCTCTTCGACCGGGCCCACCACATTGGGGACATCGGGTCTCCACAAACTCTTTTAATCCAGTCAGAGGCGACTCGCCCGTCCCGGTGATCTCCACATTGAAGGGGAGAACGACAGGGAGATCTTTTTCAGGAACGGGTACGGTTCCACATCGGTCGCAATAAATGATAGGAATGGGTGTTCCCCAATAACGCTGCCTGGAAATGCCCCAATCCCTCAGCCGGTAACTAATTCTATTTCCACCGAGTCCCTTCTCATTGAGATATTGTGAGATCATCTCCCTTGCTTTAACGCTATCCATTCCATTAAATTGACCGGAGTTGACCAGAAAGCCCTCTCCCTCATAAGCTTCAGTCATGGTGTTAGCATCTAACGTATGATCCTCCGGTTTGACAACCACAATCAAGGGAAGCCTGAATTTCTTCGCAAACTCAAAGTCCCTCTGGTCATGGGTAGGCACAGCCATCACTGCCCCTGTCCCATACTCCATCAAAACAAAATTGGCGACGAAGATGGGCATTCTGGCTTTGGTCAACGGATTCAGACAATAGCCCCCTGTAAAAACACCCTCTTTCTCTGTCGTCTCAGCAGTCCTCTTTATCTTGTCCTGCCGTCTCATCTTTTCGACGAATTCTCGAATGGCCTGTTCCTGAACAGTTCCTTTTGACAGGCTCAGGGCAAGGGGATGCTCGGGTGCCAAACTCATGAACGTTGCACCAAAAACTGTATCCTGTCGCGTGGTGAAGACTTTAATGACCTCTTTCAAATTCTCCAAAGGAAAAAGAATTTCAGCGCCGATTGACTTTCCAATCCAGTTTCGCTGCATGGTGAGAACGCGTTCAGGCCATCCAGGAAGTTTATCACACCATTCCAGAAGTTCTTCTGCATACTCCGTGATTTTGAAGAACCATTGATCCAGTTCTTTCTGTGCGACGCCCGGATCGTCTGCATGGCCTCGCCAGCATGTCCCGTCGCTCATCACCTGTTCGTTCGCCAAAACGGTCTTGCAGATCTCGCACCAATTGACAAAGGACCTCCTCTTATAGGCCAATCCCTTCTCATACATTTTTAAGAAGAAGAGTTGCTCCCATTTGTAATAGGAGACGTCGCAGGTAGCGAACTCCCGATCCCAGTC
The DNA here is from genome assembly GCA_049513055.1 of Thermodesulfobacteriota bacterium. Taxonomy (GTDB): domain Bacteria; phylum Desulfobacterota; class BSN033; order BSN033; family UBA1163; genus UBA1163. The sequence continues at coordinate 31,114 of JBEKWN010000066.1, read as the reverse complement.
GTAACTGAAGCCCATCCGCTTCAATTGATTCCTCATGTAATCAATATTTTCGTAAGTCCATTTGGCAGGGTGAACTCCATGTTCGATCGCAGCGTTTTCCGCAGGCATGCCAAATGCATCCCATGCCATGGGGTGGAGGACGTTAAAGCCTTTCATTTTCTTATACCGGGCGGCCACATCCCCGATGGAGTAATTCCGTACATGGCCCATGTGGATCTTGCCCGACGGATAGGGGAACATCTCCAGAAGATAATATTTCTCTTTTTTCCGGTCCTCTGTCACTTTAAAGAGATTTTGACTTTCCCAGATCTTCTGCCACTTTTCTTCAATCTCTTTGTGGTGATAACGCTGTTTCATGCTGTTCCTCGTAAAAAGTAACGTGACTCGTGAATCGCAAAACCCTTCGTGATTCACGAGTCACGAATCACTCATCACGATTATTATCCTCTCATCATCCTTCGGATCCGGAGCCTCAGGGCATTAAGTCGGATGAACCCTTCTGCATCCTTCTGATTATAGACCGTATCCTTCTCAAAGGTTGCAAACGCCCCGTGGTAGAGAGATTTCTCTGACTTTCGACCGATCACTGTACAGTTCCCTTTATAAAGTTTTAGGCGAACGGTCCCAGTCACATCCTTCTGCATCTCATCGATCGTTTTCTTTAAAATCTCCATCTCCGGTGAAAACCAGTATCCGTAATAGATCAACTCTGATATCTTGGGAATCAGGCTATCCCGAAAATGCATTACCTCTCTGTCCATAGTGATTGATTCAATGGCTCGATGGGCGATGTGGAGGATCGTTCCTCCTGGAGTTTCATAGACTCCTCTTGATTTCATTCCAACATAACGATTCTCCACCATATCGACCCGGCCGATTCCATTTCGACCTCCCAATTCATTCAATTGGGATAACAGGGTGGCAGGAGAAAGGGTCTTTCCATCAACCCGTTTTGGAACTCCATCCTCAAAATCGATTTCAATATGGGTTGGACGGTCAGGTGCCTTTTCTGGAGAGACAGAGAGAATAAACATATTCTTAGGTGGCTCAGACCATGGATCCTCCAGAATTCCTCCTTCGAAACTGATGTGTAGAAGGTTTCGATCAGATGAATAAGGTTTCTCTTTTGTCACAGGAATGGGGATTCCATTCTCTCGGGCATAGGCAATTAAGTCCTCTCTCGACTTAAATTGCCATTCCCTCCAAGGGGAGATCACCCGAATGTAAGGATTCAGGGCATAGTAAGTCAATTCAAATCGGACTTGATCATTTCCCTTCCCTGTGGACCCGTGAGCCACGGCATCTGCTCCCTCTAACTGGGCTATCTCTACCTGCCTCTTGGCAATTAAAGGCCGCGCGATGGAAGTCCCGAGGAGATAAGTTCCCTCATAGATGGCATTGGCTTTTATTGCAGCAAAGACATAATCTTGGACGAACTCCTCTCTGAGATCCTCAATGTAGACCTTACTGGCACCCGTGGCAATAGCTTTCTCTTCTAAATGATCAAGCTCCTCCGCCTGTCCAACATCGGCGGTAAAAGTAATCACCTCGCACCCAAATTCATTTTTCAACCATTTCAAAATGATAGAGGTGTCCAAGCCTCCAGAATAAGCCAGGACCACCTTCTTAATCTCACCCTTCATGTAGCATCCTCCTCGAAAATGATGATTTCGAATTGCGAATTAGCGAGTTCGTAGTAATTAGTTTGGGGTTCGGAGTAAATAGCTTTAAATCTCCGAACTCTAAACTCCGAACTCAAAACTCAATATTCAGCACTCCGCAATTAAGATATCCATTTAAAGACTTCTTCTAAGGCCTTGACCACGTGGTCAACCTCTTCCCTGGTCACAATCAAGGGTGGAAGGAATCGGAGCACATTCCCCATGGTGCAATTGATGAGAATCTTTTTCTTTAACATCTCTTTAACAATAGAACTCCCATCTATTTTCAACTCCATACCGAGGATTAAACCTTTCCCTCGGACTTCTTTAACAAAAGGAAATTTTTTCTTGATCTCCTCGAGCTGAGAGATGAAGTAATCTCCCATCTTTTGGCAATTTTCCAACATGCCTTCTTCTAATATCGTTGTCAAGGCTGCCACACCAGCTGCGGTAGCCAAAGGATTCCCTCCAAAGGTGGAGGCATGATCCCCTGGCTTGAAACTGTCCGCAATCCCCTTCTTGATTAACAGAGCTCCGATGGGAACCCCTCCTGCCAATGATTTTGCAAGAGTGAGCATATCGGGCTCAACCCCATCATGCTCATAAGCAAAAAGTTCCCCAGTCCGGCCCATTCCCACCTGAACTTCATCAAAGATGAGGAGGACCTCCTTCTCATCACAGATCTCTCGAAGGGCTTTAAGATAACCCTCTGACGGGCAATTCACTCCTCCTTCTCCTTGAATGGGTTCCAACATGACAGCACAGGTTTTTGAATCGATGGCATTTTTCACTGCCCCGATATCATTAAAGGGGACATACTTGAACCCAGGCATCAGAGGCTCATAACCTTTATGGAACTTCTCTTGGCCCGTTGCGGTCAGGGTAGCCAGAGTCCTGCCGTGGAAAGATCGCTCCATGGTGATGATTTCGTATCGATCCTTTCCCATTTTCTCCTTCGCGTATTTTCGGGCTAATTTGAATGCTCCCTCGTTGGCTTCGGCTCCGCTATTGCAGAAGAAGACTTTATCAGCAAAGGAGTGCTTGCAGAGGAGAGAAGCGAGTTGGATCTGTGGTTCGATATAATAGAAGTTTGAAACATGGATCAACTTCTCTGCTTGATCTTGAATGGCTTTAACGACTTTGGGATGGCAGTGTCCTAAATTGCACACCGACAACCCTGAAACAAAATCAAGGTATTCCTCCCCTTCCAAATCCCACACCCGAGTCCCCTTCCCTCTGACTAAAAGAACAGGATAGCGGGCGTAGGTATTGGCCACATATTTTTCCGATAACATCATCATGGTCTGAGAATCCATTACCCCCTCATTATTATCCTGAATCCTGGGATACTTTTTAGAATATGAAATCCCAAATTTCAAAAGATATTAGCAGACCTGCGGTTCGTAGGTTTATATGCCATAAAGAAAATTGAGAAACTGAAAATCTGACTCATCGTTTTCATGCAGGATCCAGGTTAATATTTTATTAGGTGTTTAAAATTTTTTTCATTTTTTAAAATATATTCCGGAAAAGTTGAATCCAGCTTGACAAATTGGTATTGAAATTTTCTGCCAAAAATATCTTTGCCACTATTAATAGCTTTTTCAATCTTCTCAGGATTTTTATATTCATCTGAATTATATTCAGAATGATGAAAGGATTCTATTTTTTCTATTATTTTTTCTACTCCCCCCAAATAACTAAAATGCCAACCGCCATCCTTAATGACATGGATTGGGTTTCTATTAAAAACTTTTAACAAATTGTAATATAAGAAGCCATAAATCTGATACAACGGGTTGGGATGGTAAACACCCATTAAATTAACACATATATCCCGCCATTTCTGAGGGGTTTTCAAATATTTAAAATCCGCCATGATAGGACCGTACCATTTAAATGTTTTATTTCCTCCGATGTTGGACACATTCAAACAGTTCATGAAATAATAAAACATTTGTTGCTCGAATATTTTAATCCCCTTTAATTCTTTTGCTTCAATAATTTTAGCCGGTCGAGGAATTTCATCGATATCCGAAATAATAATTTGATCTTCCGGGAGACAGGTGTTTAAACCTTCAGAAATTTTATTCCTCTGGTGATATTCTAATTGTAGTGGACTCGCTCGTTTTGGATAATCGCTTACAGCGATGTGTATCATCTTATTTAAAAAATCGGAAAATTGTTTTTTATTTTCGTTGAAATACAAAGGCTTATTTTTACCTTGATGAGTTTGGGTAGCCTCAACTAATACAAATTTATCCACAACATCATTTAATTCATTTAATCTTATTTCTAATAGTTCAAATTCATCAAAGAATAAAAAACAGTCAAAAATCATAAATTTAAACCTCGCCCTGAATCCGGTGTCAAAACTATGAATATGGATTTAAATTTGACAAGTTTTTATAGCATATGAAAAGTTATACGAATCAAGGATTACGAATCACGTTTTTTGGTGATCTGTGTTCCAATCCCTACATCGGTAAAAATTTCTAGCAAGATGGCGTGTTCTACCCTTCCATCAATGATATGGGCTTTAGCCACCCCCTCCCCTAAGGCATTCAGGCAGCAATTTACTTTTGGGATCATTCCAGAAGAGATAACTTTTTTGGCAATTAATCGTTTTGCCTGTTTGGCATTGAGGGTGGGAATCAACCGATGCTTCTCATCCATAACTCCCTCCACATCGGTAAGTAAAACTAATTTCTCCGCTTTCAACGCCGAGGCTATCTTTCCAGCCACCAGATCCGCATTGATATTATAGGTCTCCCCTTCCTCCCCTACGCCCACGGGTGCAATGACGGGGATGAAATTCTCCTTCTCCAAGGCCTCGATCACTCCGGGGTTGATCGCCTTTACTTCTCCCACCATTCCGATATCAATGACTTCGGGCTTTTCACCCTTACCGCGACTCTTCGTCAATTTTAATTTCTTGGCAGTGATGAGACGTCCGTCTTTTCCACTCAGTCCGACGGCTTTCCCTCCCTGTTGGTTGATCAGGGCAACAATCTCTTTATTCACCTTCCCGACGAGGACCATTTCTACGACATCCATCGTCTCTCCATCAGTCACCCTCATCCCCTCTACGAATTGGGATTTCTTCCCTATCTTGGTCAACATTTCACCGATCTGGGGCCCTCCACCATGGACGATAACAGGATTCATGCCGATGTATTTCAAAAGGACGACATCGAGAGCAAAGCTCCGCTTCATCCTCTCTTCCTCCATCGTGCTCCCACCATACTTGATCACAATGGTTTTGTCATAGAATCGCCGAATATATGGAAGAGCCTCTATCAGTACTTTCGCCTTGTCAATGGGATTTTTCATACTTCTTCCCCTCGTAATTCGTGAATCGTTTTACGGACACGAGACACGAACCACGCGACACGTCTTTATAAGATATACCGGCTCAGGTCTTCATCTTCTACAAAATCTTTTAACTTCTCTCGGACATACTTAGCATCGATCACCATGCTTTTCCCAGACATCTCAGGGGCATCGAACGAGATCTCATCCAGCAATCTCTCCATCATGGTGTAAAGCCGCCTGGCTCCAATGTTCTCTGTTCTCTCATTAATTAAGGCCGCCATCTCGGCAATCTCTGCAATTCCATCCTCTGTAAAATTCACCCTGACCGACTCTGTCTCCAACAAGGCGGTATACTGTTTGATCAGGGCGTTTTCTGGCTCGGTGAGGATTCGCACGAGATCTGCCTTTCCTAAAGAATCCAACTCAACCCGGATCGGGAAACGGCCCTGAAGTTCAGGAATGAGGTCCGAGGGTTTGGAAACATGGAATGCTCCGGCAGCGATAAATAGAATATGATCCGTCTTGACCATCCCGTATTTCGTCGTCACCGTTGTCCCTTCCACAATCGGCAGGATATCCCTCTGAACGCCTTCCCGCGAGACATCCGGACCAAAGGTGGATTCCCTTCCAGCAATCTTATCGATTTCGTCAAGGAAGATGATCCCTGATTGTTCGACCCGCTCAACGGCTTGTTTGATCACGGAGTCCATATCGATCAGTTTATACGCCTCCTCCTGGGAGAGGATGGTGAGTGCTTCTGGAACCTTAACCTTTCTCTGCTTTTTCTTCTTCGGGAAGAGGCCTCCAAACATATCTTTGATGTTGATATCCATCTCTTCCAATCCAGAGGCAGAAAAGATCTCAACCATGGGAAGGTTTCGATCCACAATCTCCACTTCCACATACTTCTCGTTCAATTTTCCAGCCTTCAGCAATTTTCGAAGTTTTTCACGAGTGGCTCGTTGATCTTCGCCTTCCTTCTGTGTCCCCCTCCCAGAGGAAGGGAGGAGCAAATCCAAGAGCCTCTCTTCAGCCATCTCATCTGCCCTTTGTTCAAGCTTATGAGACTCCTCAGCTTTCATCATATTGACAGCCAGTTCTGTGATATCCCGGATCATCGACTCCACATCCCTGCCCACATAACCCACCTCTGTAAATTTTGATGCCTCAATCTTCAGAAAAGGAGCTTGGGCCAATTTAGCCAACCTTCGAGCGATCTCTGTCTTGCCGACCCCAGTGGGACCAATCATAATGATGTTCTTGGGTGCGATTTCGTCCCGGAGAGGCTCGGGAACCTGTTGACGCCTCCAACGGTTTCTCAATGCAATGGCCACCGCCCTCTTCGCATCTCTCTGCCCAACGATGTATTTATCCAGTTCGGAGACGATCTCACGGGGTGTGAAGGTCTGCATCACAATTCCTCCACGACGATTTGATCGTTGGTATAAATGCAGATGGAGGCAGCGATCTTCATCGCTTCTACAGCGATGGCCTTGGCATCCAAGTTTGAAAACTCAGTCAATGCCTTAGCAGCAGCATGGGCATAAGGGCCACCACTTCCAATGGCTATCACGCCATCGTCAGGTTCAATGACATCTCCATTCCCGGAGATGACGAGCGTGTGTTCAGAATCGGCGACAATGAGCAAGGCCTCCAGTCTCCGGAGAATCCGATCCGTTCTCCAATCTTTGGCCAACTCCACAGCAGCCCTGAGTAAATTCCCGCTGAATTGGTCCAGTTTTTCCTCAAACTTTGCAAAAAGGGTGAAGGCATCTGCCGTGGCACCTGCAAAACCAGCGAGAACCTTATCATGGTAAATCTTTCGAACCTTCCTGGCAGTATGCTTCATGATGGTATGTTCAAGAGACACTTGACCGTCCCCCGCCATGACCACCTTCCCTTTGTGTCGAACAGATAAAACGGTAGTCCCTCGCATCTTTAACATAAGATCACCTTCGATCACTCCACATTTTAATCATCTATTCCTTTTAATAAATATCTGTAGCCGAAGTCTACTTTCTTTCCTCCTTACTTTTTCGACTCACATTTTTAAAACTGCGAGGATGGGCCTTGTCATAGACCTCCATCAATTTCCCCATACTGACGTGGGTATATCTCTGGGTTGTTGAAAGACTCGAATGCCCTAACATCTCCTGAATCTCTCGAATATCAGCCCCTGCATCTAAAAGATGCGTGGCAAAGGTGTGGCGAAGGCTATGAGGGCTGACTTTTCGGAAAATGCCTGAATGTCTCGTATATTTCTTAACTAGCCTCCCCACACTACGAGCAGTTAATCTTCCCCTTAGGGAGTTGACAAAAATGGGTTCATCTCCCTCCGGGCCAGCCGCCGGCTCAGAGAGCCTCATGGCTCGGTGAGAGGCCCTCCCTCCGGGCCAGAGGCCCTTTAACATCCCTCGTTCTTCCAAATAGGCCTTCAATACCTCTATGGCCTTCCCCCCCACTGGGACAATGCGTTCTTTCCTTCCCTTCCCCATCACTCTCACGATGCCCAAATCGAGGTCTAATTGATTCGAATTCAATCCCACCAATTCACTCACACGCAACCCGCTGGAATAAAGTAGTTCCAAAATGGCTCGATCCCTTAAAACCTTCTTCCTTGATCCCTCTGAAGAAGATTTTTCAGAAATACTTTTGGGTGATTCCATCAACCGGAAGGCCTCATCCACAGAGAGAGTGATGGGAAGGGTCTTCTCCACCTTCGGAGTTGAAACACTCTTAGCCGGGTTAGAAGGAATCACTTGTTCTCTGACCAAATATTTAAAAAAAGAGCGCAGCGTGGAAATCTTCCTCGCAATAGAACTCTTTTTATTTTTCCGATGGAGGAAGCTCAAATATTTCCGAATCGCTATCCGATCCACTTTTTCTATCTCTACATCTCCCGTTGGAGTGAGATACATTCCTGAGCTCTTCAAAAAATCCTCAAACCCCTCTAAATCCCTCCGGTAACATCGAGAGGTATGAGGGGAGGCATTTTTCTCTACAGATAGATAATGTATAAATTGATGGATTAAACCGCGCTTTTCAGCAAATCGAGAAGCCATTCATCCCCTCATCTGTCATTTCCTTAGGCACAATGTAAGTTATGAAAATATTATTAAAATTCTATTTTATAACACAACTCTTAAATTTATCAATATTTTTCTCATTGACATTCTTTAAGATTTTCGTATAGACTCATAATATTAATACCCATTTTAAAAAAAGGAGGTGATAAGAATGACAGAACCAAGAGTTGCGAGGGTGACCGAAATTATCGCAGGTTCTCCAAAGGGTTTTGAGGAGGCCCTCAAGGTCGGTTTCGCAAGAGCGACAAAGACCTTAAGGGGTATCACCGGATTGCGCGTTGTTGAATTTCGGGTGGCAGTGGAAAATTCTAAGATTATCGAATACAGGGTCAGGTTGGAAGTCATTTTCGTCCTCGAAACATAATGATTTATTTAACTATCACCTGCCAACCCTGCCTGCCGGCCCCGGTCCCGACCGAGGGCGGGGCAGGCAGCGTAGGGGGGATAAAAAATTAAAGGCCCTATCCTCAATGCGGAGGTGGGGCCTTTTGCTTTCAGATTCCCTTTTCTCGTAAAATGCTGATAAAAACCCGAAAAATTAGGGCTTAAGTTCTCTCCCTTACTACTTTCAATAATTCCCCTCTACTTACGATTGCGGTTCCGACCTTCCCGACGACAATGCCCGCCGCATAGTTCGCTAAACTAGCTGCATTTCTCACACTCACGCGGGGCCCCGTACCCAAAGCAAGAGCCATGGTTCCAATCACCGTATCTCCTGCGCCCGTCACGTCAAAAACCTGCTTAACGACCGTGGGGACAGGATAGGGCTCTTGATGGGACTCGAAAATTGTCATTCCTTTTTCTCCTTGGGTAATGACTAAGGCGTCACAACTTAACCTCTTCAATAACTTTCTACCCATTTTTTCCACGGATGATTGATCGGTGTAAGGAATCCTCGATGCTTCGCTCGCTTCCTGGGTATTTGGGGTAATGATGGTTGCCCTTTTATAAAAGAAAAAATTTTTTACTTTGGGGTCGACCATGATAATCTTCTTCGACTTCTTCGCTCTTCTGATGATGGTTTCAATCAGCTTTCTGGTCAGCAAACCCTTCCCGTAATCAGAAATAACGATTCCGTCGAAATCTTCTATTTTTTCCGTCAAATACCTTATGAGATTTCTTGAAGTCGAAACCTTGGGGTGATCCGTCGTCTCCCGATCCACTCGGACCAATTGTTGGTAATGAGGATGATGGGCGATAATCCTGGTCTTTACTGTCGTCTGTCTTCCCGGCTCAAAAAATATTCCTTGTGTTTGGATTCCCTTTTCAGCGATTTTTTCATATAGTTTTTGCCCGTTTTCGTCCCTACCCAAAACGCCACAGAGGGATACGATTCCTCCAAGCGAGCGAATGTTATGGGCGACATTTGCAGCCCCTCCAAGATTAAAATCCTCTTTTTCCACAATTACCACTGGAACCGGCGCCTCTGGGGATATTCGAGAAACCTTTCCCGAAACGGACCGATCCATCATGATATCACCGGCCACTAAAAGTTTTACTCTCGAAAAATCCTTTAATATAGATTCCAGCTTTTTCCGCTCTTTCATCCTGATCATTTTGTCTGTTCTTTTAAGTTTTTTTGTTGTCTCTGAAAAAATTTGACTGTCTTTTTCAATCCGATCTCGATCCCAACTGTTGGCTCATAATTTAAAATTTCTTTTCCCTTGTGGATATCTGCCAAGGAGTGTCTCACATCTCCTTTCCGAGCCTCTTCATAAATAGGGGACTGTTTCGATCCAAGAATCTCCTTCAAGAAATTCAACAACTGGTTCAGCGAGATTCTTTTTCCGCAGGCAATATTAATAGTTTCTCCATGGAGGTGCTCTGTGGACACGGCGAGAAGATTGGCTTGAACCACGTTCTCAATATAGGTAAAGTCTCGAGACTGTTCTCCATCCCCAAAGATGATCGGAGGGCGCCCCTGAAGCAGGGCATCGATAAATTTTGGGATGACGGCCGAGTAAATGGAGTTGGGATCCTGTTTAGGGCCAAAGATATTGAAATATCTCAGGGAGACGGCTTCGAGGCCGTAGAGTTGATAAAAAAGTCGGCAATATTGTTCTCCAATATATTTTTGTAAGGCATAGGGTGAGAGAGGATTGGAGGGCATTTCCTCGTGTTTCGGTAAAGAAGGAGTATCCCCGTAGACGGAAGAAGAGGAGGCATAGATCACTCGCTTTACCCCAGTTTTCTTAGCAGCCAGAAGAATATTCAAAGTCCCTCCTACATTGACTGCATTAGATGTCTCTGGGTCCTCTACGGACCGTTGGACCGATGGGAGGGCAGCCTGGTGAAATATATACTCCATTCCCTCCATCGCTTTTTGGCAGGTACTGTAATCACGAATATCTCCTTCGATAATCTCCAGGGAAGGAAATGCTTTATCAAAAATCAGATTTTCTCTTTTGCCAGTTGAAAAATCATCGAGGACTCGAACAAAGTGGCCTCTTTGAAGCAAGGCCTCTGTCAGGTTTGACCCGATAAAACCCGCCCCTCCCGTGACTAATACATTTGCCATCTTCTCCTTCTCCACTCCTTCTTTTTCGTCTTTCTTTTTAACAAAACCATTTCCCTTTATCAAGCAAAAACAAGACAGGTAAGTTAGATAATGGAAAGGAAAACCGTTTGAATCAACCCATTCGACTCCCCGGTCTGAAGCCCGGGGTATGCTCAGGGTTGATACTGAGCGGCGCTTTCAACCCCGATTTTAAAATCGGGGTTTGGCGCCGTCGAACGTATCAATTTGAGGAAATTTAAAATCTTAAAGAAATAATGACCCAGCTAAAAATCTCAAAACCTTGACGCCCTCGTTGGTAAGCATCCTTTTATGAGGAATCCGTATTAGAAGTGAAGTAACGCTTCTTCAATTCATTGAACTCCAGTTCTAAAAGGGCATGCCGTTGGGCCAGGTCTTTATTTTGACCTGTTAACTTAGAAATCACCACTGAGAAATGAAAGACGATAAGAAGAAGAAAGAAAAAGGCGATTAAAACTACCGCGGATAAATAGAATATACCAGTAATTCTAACAAAAAATTGGGAGAGGAGAAACGCAGGCCATAGACTGAATACCAAAACCGCTACTCCGGTAAAAAGCCAGAGGATGGCATATTCTTCCCGAAGCCTTTTCTTTCTAATCAGTTCGAAGGTGATCAAGAGCAGAATAATACTGAGGACACCAACAATGATTTGAATCTTGATTAACATCGCTATCTCTCCTGTTCTAATAAGGGTGGTTTTTTAAAACAATCTACAAAAATCGCTAATAGAACCTTCACCATGTAATAGATAGACCTGATTTTCGTAATCGACGACTCCCCAGAATATCTCTCACTCATACCGACCGGAACTTCTTCCATCTTTAAATGACATTGATGGAGCAAGATCACTACTTCCGGTTCCGGATAATCCTGTGGATAATCCGATGCAAATAATTGAATCGTTTTTCGATTCGATGCCCTAAATCCGGAAGTTGGGTCGGTAATCCTCTGTCCCACAATCATTGAAATCACTTGGGAGAAGATGGAAATCCCAATCCTTCTCATCGTCGATGATTTATATCCCAAATCTCCGATAAAACGCGAACCAATGACCATATCAATCTTCTTCTCTTGCAAAGCCTTGAGGAGTTTGCCAATCTCTTTCGGATCATGTTGACCATCGCCATCGACCTGTATCGCAATATCGTAGCCTTTCTCATTGGCGTATTTCAGAACAATGGCTCCTTTAGACTTGGCTATTTCCGAAGTGAGATCAGTGGATCCATCATTCACCACTAACACCTCCGCCTGCGGAAGATGGGTATGAACTTCCTCCACCACCTTCCCCACTGATTGTTCCTCATTATATGCCGGAATGATAATTAAAACTTTTTGTTTAACATCCATTTGAGCTTTAAACTTCCTTTATACTAACTTTTAGCAAACCCATTCCCCTTTATCAAGCCAAAATTAAATGGGTTTAAAAATCACCAACACATAGCAGACTCAAACCTAAGTATCGAAAATATTGAGAAGATACAATCTAATGAAAGGGGTAGTAGAAATCAAGAAATTAATCTTACAGAAATTAATTTTACTAAATCAAGTAAATCCTCTCACTTCTTGATGCCTAACATGAACCATGCGCTACAAAACTTTCTAAGCCTCAAAAAAAATAGATACCGCCTAAATAGGGGACCAAATTCTGGCGATTCTTCAATAATCTTAAATTCTTTTTGGAAAAATTCTCTCGCTGTCCGGATGCTAAACCTCCAGTGATGGCCAAATATAGTGTCTTCGTAACTCTGAATATTAGAGAATAAATCTAAGAAGATCCTATTTAGACCTTTGTCATTTGGCAGCGAGACAAGGATAACACCATTATCTTTTAATACCCTTTTTATTTCCTTTAGCATTTCTAAAGGATAAAAAAGATGCTCTAAAACATCACTGCAATTTACTGCATCAAATTGTTTATTTTTAAACGGTAGTATTTTACTGTTTAGGTCAATACGAATGTAATTCTCAAAATTATTGGTTAATACATCAACACCATAATATCCTAGCTCGCTATGAAGATATTTTCTAAGTCCGCCTCTACAGCAGCCTACATCTAAAATTTTCCCTTTGATATTCTTAAAAAAATTTCCTATAAATGTATATCTTGTAGCTTCGTAATTATATACTGCCAAGATTTTCGACATAGGATCTTTTACTTCCATCAGTTCTCCCCTAGACTGCCAATCATGAAAATCAAAATAAGTTAAAATTCCCCACTTTCCTTGCGCTAATTCCGATGCAGGGGAACGACATTCGTAATCACCAAAAAGTCGAAATCCTTCTTGATCTGAACAATAAATTCTCAGGTCCTGCCGACATCATCGATCAACGCCTTCCTCGGTTTCACATTTATTAATACAAATCATCTTTTTGTGCATCAGATGGAAAGGATTCTTAAAACTGGAATCAATACATTGTATAAGAAAGAGGGGTTTCCTTCATCTCTTTTTGCATGCCTTAGGTAGCGAGGATAGGATTTCAGGGGTACCGATCAACGAAATCCTTGATTGTCTTGATCAAAGCGTCTCTCTCGGGATACGTCTTTCCCTTATCAACTTTTTTGCTTCTTTCCAGCATCTTTTTTACCGCCGACTCGAGGTCCTCTAACTCATACACGACTTCAATCAATTCATTTCCAATGAGTCGTTGTGCGAGTTCCACCTGATGGTCGTCAACGTGTTCCCCATAGTGGTGCCTCCTTGGGACAACGACGATGGGAACTTGATATTTTAGGGCATTCAAAATTGTTCCTGTCCCACCGTGCCCAACCACCAAAGAAGCTTTTTGAAAATATGAGAGATTTTCTTGATAAGAGGTGTAACGGAAATATTTAGCATTTTGTGGTTCATAGGGGACAGTTCCAATCTGCATGACCACTTCCTCATCAATCTTCCCTGCAATTTCGTCCATCTTTTTTATCAGTCGTGTGAATTCTATTCCTTCTACGGCTGAACCTATTGTGACGAAAATCATATTAGCCTTCCCCCGTAGATTGCCTTGGGACCCGCCTTTTCCAGAAGCTCAGGCCATTGGACAAGAAACAGGTCCACAATCAGATAAAGGACTTTTCCTGCATAGGACAAGTTTTTTACCCGAGTTAATGTTTCCAGATAGATTAATCGTGTTCGGAAAAATATTTTCCCTACATAAAATGCAGGAACGGCAATTTCCGCCCCTGTTGAAAAAAGAATGGTTGGTTTCTCCTTCCAGAAGATCCAGATGAACTGAAATAGGTTTATAAGGGCAGTTAGAAATACGGCGAACAAGGATGAATATCCTAAAAGAATCCTTAACCGGTAAATTCGTTTGACCTCGTCCAATTGAATTTCCCTGAGGCTGGGGAAGTTATGAACAACCAAAAAGAGATCATGCCCTTTAAATGCCTCTATGATGCTTAAAGCCTCGGTCAGGTGACCTCCACTTCCAGTAACAATACCTATCTTCTTCATCGCATGTGGCCTTTCCTATCACACATCTGTTTTTTAAGTTTCTCCCCGTTTTTTAATCACTTTAGCGGGGACCCCTGCCGCGACACTATAAGGGGGAATACTTCTATTCACAATGGAACCCGCCGCAATCACAGACCCCTTCCCTATCGTCACCCCCTTTATAATGACACACTGAGAGGCAATCCAAACGTCTTCTTCAATGCTGATCTCCTTGCCATTCATTCCCTGCTGGTTGATGCGAAGGTCTAAATTTTGGAAACGATGATCGAGATCTACAATGATATTCTGAGGACCAATAATGACATTGTCCCCAATCCTTATTCCAACCCCGCTGAAGATCACACTCCCCTCCCCAATATGGACCCCATTCCCTATTTGGATCTTTCCTTCCGGAGTTGTGCTCATCGTCACCCCCCTGAGGATACGAACATCATTCCCAATCGTTATGGCGCCTGGAGAGTTCCCAACGATTCGAATGCCTTCGTAAAATTTCACATTCTTTCCAATCTTTCCTCCCATCGAATGGATGGCCGCCTTCCAGAACCAATATCGAAGTTTAAAACCCATGTTGAAATAAAGAAATTTTAGAATTTTCCCCAACATAAAATATCCTTTTAATATTTTAATCCATCTTTTTTCCAATAACTGGTAATCATGGCTCCTCGTCCTAAACTGCTTTCCAACTGGGTGAAGGGACCCGCCAAGAGAGTACATAATATCCAGGCCACTCTCTGAAGCACAGGACTTTTCCCTTGACGCTCCTCTCCCCAAGACTTTTGGGGATCGAGGTTGGGGAAAAGAGAGATCACAAAGGTGGGTGGATGCCACCAGTTCATAAAATGATCCATCTTCGTCACAGTAAATCCAGCCTTTTCTAATAATGACCTGAGTATTTCTACCCCAAAATAATAGAGGTCTCTGGGAACATCGAAGGCTGCCCATTTCTCTTTGAAAATTTTATATTGCAAAGAATCCTTGTTCGGAACCTGAATGATCAGAAAACCCCCGTCCTTTAAAATTCTATGAATTTCATCGCAAACCCTCGTTGGATTATGGGTATGTTCTAAAACATTATATAAAGTCACAATATCGAAGAATCGATCTGGAAAACTTGCTGAAAACAGATCGCCTCTCATGACATTCAGTTTCAGATAATCTTTAGCATAGCTTGCCGAATCGGAAATCTCAATGCCGTAAGTTTCAAATCCTTTACTGCTAAATACATCAAGCCGATCGCCCGTACCACACCCGATATCTAAAACCTTCCCGAAGGACCTCCCCGTAAATTTTGCAACCTTTGAAACCTCATCTCTTAATAGATGATAGCGATAACCTTTCTCCAACCTCCTCACCCATTTTGTAAGAAATGAGTCTGCCTCCAGTGTCTCCTTCCAGGAATAGGTTTCTGGATAGAATTTTCCTATCTCTGCCTCGGTAGGCCTTGGGTTCACGTAGAGAAGGCCGCATCTTCTGCACTCCACCACATGAAATTCATCATCTGTAATACCGAGCTTATCTTTCTTTCGGAAAAGAACCTCTGTGTCATCCAGCCCGCAAAGATGGCAATTTACATGCTCCATCAATACTCTTTCTTCCCAAACTCCTTGATCTCATGAATGATGAAATCAACCTCCTCATCCTTCAGGTCAGGAAAGAGCGGAAGAGTTAATAATTTTTTCCAGACGAAATCTGAGATAGGCGTATCACCCCTGAAAGAACGATACATCTCATAGTGATTATTCGGGATATAGTGAACCCCTGTCGAAATCCCTTTCTCTTGTAAATAAATATTGAGTTGATCTCTCTTCTCGACTTTAATCACATAATTGTGATGGGAAGGTTTTGCATAGGGTCTGATGACAGGAGTTTCAAGCCATTTTAAACTTTTGAGGCCTTCATTATATCTTTCTGTAATCTCTTTTCGTCTCCGATTCATCTTCTCCAGTTTTTTAAGTTGAACAAGACCGATGGCGGCGGGGATATCATTCATATGGTATTTGAAACCCACTTCATCCACATTATAATACCATGAGTATTTTTCATCCTTTTCTTCTCTGGACCAGGTATCTTTGGAAATTCCCATCCATCTCAGCTTGAGTAGTCGCCTATATAATTCCGGATCATCGGTGGTGATCATCCCTCCTTCACCGGTTGACATATTCTTCACTGCATGAAAACTGAAGCAGCCGAAATCTCCCAAGAAGCCCAATTTTTGCCCTTTATATTCCCCGCCACAACCGTGTGCTGTATCCTCAACAACAGAAATATTTTTTTCTTTTGCTATTCCCAAGATTGAATCCATATCGCAGGCATGCCCGCCATAGTGGACAACCAGCAGGACTTTTGTCTTTGGAGTAATATTCTTCTCGATCTCCGTGGGATTAATATTAAGAGTATCTGGTTCGATATCTACGAACACTGGGATTCCGCCATTGTAGAGAATCGCATGGTTTGTAGAGATAAAGGTCATGGGCGTGGTAATGACTTCCATCCCCTCGATGTTGAGAACCTTTAAGGCCAGGTGGAGGGCAGCGGTTCCTGAGTTGACAGCCACTGCAAACCTTGTCCCGATATATTCCGCAAACCTTTTTTCAAACTCTCTGGTCATCGGACCCAAACCGATCCATCCTGTTTTGAAAGGTTCCTGTAGGGCTTCCAATTCTTCTTCCCCGAATGAAGGTTTGAACACAGGTATCATTGATCCCCCAATCACTCACTCAAGGCAATTTCTCTTGCGGAAATTCCATATCGTTTAATCAATCGATAAATCTCTCGGTTGGTAATGCGTTTCTTCTGTTGGATCATTTTCCTCTTTTTGAGCATCAATGGAACCTGTTTACATGCAGAGAGGTATGCTTTAAGTAATATCTTGACGAGTTCGGCTTTGGAAAAATCACTTGTGAATCGCCCTGCCGCACCTTTGCCCCTCAAGGCACCGTAAGCCTGAAAGACATATCGCCACAGCGTATAAAGCTGACCAAAAATGATTAGGGAAAGGGGAAAATTCTTCAGAGCTACCCATATCCGGTTCCTCTCAACCAAAAGAGCCTTAAAAGAAGAAACCCTTCCTCCGGAGCTGGTTGAATGTAAATGATAAACAATGGCTTTCGGGCTATAAATGCATTTCCATCCCGCCAGCTGTGCCCTCCACCCCATATCCGTCTCATCTGCATAAGCAAAGAAATCTTCATCATACAAACCGATGTCGTCTAACATCTCTCGTCGATAGAGACAAGCACAATCACTGGCGAAGAATATTTCCTCCTCTACATCATATCGTCCCCTATTTTCAAGCCTTCCCCTACCGAAGGAAAGTCCATCCGGACAAACCACAATACCCACCCCATCAATGACGTCAGGCTTATTTTCCAAAAGGATTTTAGAAGCGCAAGCCCCATAGCCTTTATCTTTCTCAATCGATCTCTTCAACTCCTCAACACATTTTGGATCCAACCGGGTATCATTATTTAAAATCATGATATAGCTACCCTGAGACGCCTGAATCCCGATATTATTTCCTGCGCCAAAGCCCAGGTTTCTTTCATTTATAATTAAATCGACATCCTGGAATTTCTCCTTCAAGAAATCTACTGAACCATCGGTGGACGCATTATCCACCACAATAATTTCTAAAGGTTGATAGGTCTGATCATAGAGAGATTTTAAACAATTGTCCAGCACTTGATATCCATTCCAGTTAAGAACCACCACGCTGATGAGGGGCGAGTCCTGGTTAGTCATCCATGCACAACCTTTCAGCTTTGAACATCAGCCAAGAAGAGGTTAATACCTAATAAACACATGGGATTGTTTTTTCTCCCTATTTTAATTCGAGGATTTGATCTACTCTCGTAAACTTGAAATGTTTTAAAAGAAATTCAAATTTCTTCAATGCAGAAGAAATACCGTAGTATGAAATCACACGATTGTAAAGAGGGAGTTTAAATCGAGGCGTCTTTTCGTAACCCTCCCAGGGGTGAAAATAGACCAAGAAAGGTTGGGATCGATTGATTCTTTTCAATCCCCAGTAAAGGAAAAAGGATGGCAAAGCTCTCAGGTAAAATCCCCCCGAAATAGGAATCTTTAACCCTCCAATCATCAATGGGCATAGTGGAAACTCCATAAGAGGACTCTGAGGGTCCTCCTTTCTTACATCTTCAAAAGAGATACGGTAAGGTCGAGTGGGTGCTCCACTTACTCCATAAAGAGGATTTATTTTTAAAGGGAAAATACTTGCATCATATTGGTACCCAAAATCCAAGAGAACCTTAAGAGCCCATTTGTTACGGTTATCGAGAGAAAAACAAGGGGCGCGAAACCCTTTAATCTCAACCTTTCCAAGAATCTTTTCCATGACAGAATGAAAATGCTCCAATTCTTTTCGAAAGAGAGGCTCACTTAATTTCCATAAAAGGGTGTGGGAAAAAGTATGACAACCAATCTCATGCCCTCTCTCGAAGATTGACTGAATGAGACGAGGATTCTGCTCCGCTACCTCCCCCACAACAAAGAAGGAGGCTTTCGTTTGATATCGGTCCAGCAGGTCAAGAATGGGTGCCGTAGCTTCTTCGACCTGCGAGAAAGAAGATCTTCTTCCTTCCACCAATTCTGAGTGGTACCATTCCTCTAAATCAATGGACAATGCATTAATCTTTTCCATTCAAGCCCCTCTAATGAAAGCTTAATTCCTTGCCTCGAAGATCATGCATCTCGAAGGATTTATCCACCTCGGGATTTTTAGATTGGGAAAACCAATTGAAATAGGGACCCACTTCCGTGGATTTTCTTCCTCTACGGAGACCTTCCAAGTCTTAATTTCTCCGTAACCACATTCGGCCAAAATTCGAGTGAGTGTTTCAGCGGAGAAGAAAAAAACCTCTGGTTGCTTCGTAAAGAACAAAAAGACTCTGAGAATGTAAAAGAAAGTCCTCTCCACCTTCTCCAGAAAAGAGGAAATGCAGGTCTCGGTGATAATTACATTGCCACCTGCCTTCAAACAGGTGGAACCTTCTTTTAAGGCTTTCTTTACCTCTTCGATGGTTGCCCCTATACTCCCTTGGGCCAAATGGTGTAATAAATAGAAATATAAAATGCTATTGAAGCCCCCCTCCTTAAAAGGTAGGTTCATCGCCTCCCCGCAAACCTTATAGTAAGTTCTATTTTCTCCCCCCCTCAACATTTCGAAACTGAAATCAACACCCACATAAAAGGAGGTTTGTGGCGGACAGAATTGTCTCACGCCGCCATTCCCTACATCCAGCACCCTTTCTCCTATCCGAGGTTCAATAACAGCCTTAATAATATTGATTTGATTTATGATATCACTCTTTTTAATTAAATCTTGGAAACGAAATGATATCTTACTAAAGAATCTTCGACTTCGTATCATTGACTTGTTAACATGTTTCATTCAAACGGAAGGCCTCCGCCCATCTTCCCCTTTAATCACCCACAATCAGGATAGGTCAATGATCAAATGACATCAGTATCCCCCCAGTTCACATACCATTTCTCCGGAGAAAGAATCATTTCCTTATCAGAATTGGGATAGACCATAAAGAGAAATTTTTTAAAGCTTGGAAAAAACCCCATCTTCCTTAAGATCTTATAATAAAGATGACCTTGTGGGACGATCAAGCCAACGAGATCCACCCCTTCTTGTTGGCTATGTTGAATCCCTCTTTTCACCAAAGCTTTAAGGGCCGCTTCATCCAGTGCCAATAAATCGACGATGACAGCACTATTGAAGTTGAGAAGCTCAACTTTTCTTAAAACAATATACCCTCTCATCTCCCCATTTCTTATCGCTCGATAAATAACATAGTCTCGAGTAGGATGTTTAAAGTAGCGCCAAGTCAAATAATTTCGATTGCGGATACCCAGGATAGGATAAAGGGATAACGCCTTTTGCCAGAAACCATCGAATGGTTCATCCAAAAGGCCTACTTTTTCTATTTCAACCCCTCCTATTTCTTTTCTTCTCTTTAATCCATAAAGAAGAAAATAGAAAAACCTTGCCATCCCTCCTATAAAAACCCCCAGGGGTGAAAAATGGAGGTATCGGTTTACGATGCCACTAAATTTTATGGGATAGACCAGGACTGGAAGTTCCACCACTTCCTTCCAGCCAATTTTTTTTAACCCCTGAATCGTTTCCAGCCGTATGGGGAATGCGGTCAAAAAAAGCGCGTTCTTTTGCTTGACTCTTTGTGCTCCATATTTTCCCATCGCCTGGAAAATACCTCTTCGCCAGTAATCATGATGGACCATCAGATCGAGCGAAAGAGTTCCGAGAACGACTTCCCCTTCTACGATAAATCGCCTGGGAATATCAGCAAAGTGACCAACGATCTTATTTCTGTCTTCGACAATGTAAATCAAGGCCCTTCCATCCGGCCCCTCCATGAATTCCCATTGCCAAAACCTCGGATCTAATTTGTCTTTTTCCGTGTCACCAAAAGCATCTCTCCTAAGGGACAAAATTTCTTCCATATCCTTTTCGTTTCCATCCCGAACTTTCCAATGGTGCATTTCATCCATCATTTTTACTCTATTTTGAATCAAGCATTTCAAATGATTCGATGCTCTTTATCTCAAGATGTTTTAAATAAATCATTCTTTTCGATCTTTTTTAAGAGGGCCATAAGCCAAATAAAGGTTGATCACCAAGAGGCAGAGACCGATGAGACCCACAATCAGAAGAACCTGGATTAAGCTTTTGTGAAAGAGTACAATCAACCCACTCTGGATCAGGGTGCAGAGGACGAGAGGATAGAGAAACCCTTTTTGATCGATTGAGAGTTGATAATAGAGCAAAATCAAGCTGAGAGAGTAAATGCTCATATTGATAGAGAAGAGTCCAACCAAAGGAACGCATTCCAAGTAAACTTCTCCACTCAGGAATTGAACGATGAGAGAGGGAAAGAGGAGGCTAACGATGGTAGCCCCACCGCAGAGGAAAGCCCCTGTGGTCAAACTAACCCCTAAGATGGAACGAGCTTTCTTCTCTTGATCTTCCATTCTCAGTGAGGCGATCTTCGGGAACATTACCATTACGATGGGGAAAGAAAAAATAAAAATAATTTTCCCTACCATCTGGGCGATTGAATAATAACCCGCCTCAATAGGCAGGAAAAAATGTTTCACCAAAATCAAATCGATATTCGTAAGAGCCATAAAACACAATAAGGTCAACCCCACAGGGAAAGAATAAGTGTATACTTTTGAAAAATCGGTGCCATTTCTCTCGACAGGATTCAACTCTGGATTGACCCTCTTCTCCTCCTGGCTCAAGCTCATTTTTAAAATGAGATGGGATAGAATAACGGTGATCAAATATGAGACGACCACACCGCTCAGGGCTCCGGATACCCCCAGGCCTAATGAAACAAACACGATTCCCAGAATACATTTACTTCCCCCATTGAGGATGAGGTTTAAAGCCAAGGAGCCAAACTTTTGCAACCCTTGAAGCCCACCCCACGGAACTGGGATCACCATGGCGAAAAAGAGACTCGCTCCTAAAAGGAGAATCAACCTATAAGAAGAAATCTGAAGAAAGGAGGAAATGAATGAACTCCCCAGAGAGATCAATAGAAACAGAGAGAGGCCTATCACCAACATCACTAAGAAAAGGTGACGTAAAAGGCTCTTCACCCGGTCCAATTGATTCTTTGCCTGAAAAGTGGAAACGAACTTGGTTATCGTCGTCTGGACAGTACTCGCAGGAACAGAGATGATCATAAAAAGTGTAATCAGGGCATTGAGGTGACCGTAATCGATGGGGGGAAGCATTCTTAACATGAAGAAATGATAAAGGAGGCCGAACAGGTTGAAGAGGCCAATGCCGATGAACATCAAGCCCGTCTGTCTGAAAAACTCATCTTCCAATCTCAAAAATTTCAATAAATCACCTCGTAAATAATGGATCCCCCATCGGCTCTTCTAAAAATTTCTTTTAAATCTGTGGGTTGAATGGATTCGATAAAGCCTGGGTTCATTTCATGAGTATTTTTATTGACGAGAATATATCGAACCCCTTTTGTTTTTACATAATCGATAATCTCGTGATAGGATTTGCCAGGATTCCCAGGTGTAGAAATCCCTAGGGGTATAATCATCCATTCTCGATCAGCATAAAATGCTTCCTGAGGACTATTGCTCATAATAATAGCACCTGGCGGGGTATTCTGTTTTAACCACAGTCCAACCTTTTTCTGCCCTGCACGAAAACTTCTCTCCAGTTTCAAACTCTGTGGCAACTGACTTAAAACGACAAGGGCAACAAATAAGAAAATCACCTTTTCTGCATTGGCTCCTTTAATTTTCTCCAAATATCTCTTCATCTCCAAGAGGCCTGTCCCCGCCCAAAGAAGAGAAAGGGGAATGACCGGGATTGAAAAACGGATCGTGGAAGGAAGAAAGGTAGACAAGGAAACCAGATGAAAGAGAACCAAGGAAGCGATGAACAATTCATAGTCGATGCCCTTTCGCCTAACCCTTATCAGCCCAAAAAATAAAAATAGCCATAACGAAAAGTGGTAAGCCCTCAAATAGCGGTAGGTCACAGAAGGGAGAAATTGAATAATGTTATGGGTGATCCAGAGGATTTTAGAGTCCCCGCTCACGGGCTTATTTTGATCAATCCCGATTGAAGGATCGACCTGCTCTGGGTTCTCCTTTAACAGATCGGATTGGACTGCCACGGCCTTCTTACTAATCAACCAATCGCCTGTTTCTTGATGGATATAAATAACATAGGGAATGACAAAAATAAAAACGGTTAGGATCAGGACCCCAATAAAAATAGATCTCTTAAACCATTTCTTTTTAAGACCACCCTCAACGACTGCCCAGATCAGGTAAACGAGAACATAGCCAATCCCCTCCGGTCTTGTCTGATAGGCCAAACCAAGAAAAAATCCTGATAACATCGCCCTCCATACTTTTTCTTTCTTTAGCCCTGTCCAGAAGAAATACACCGATAGAACCAGCAACCCCCAATAAGTGGCTTCCGTCATGAGCATTCCTGAATAAGTAACCAGGTAGGGATGGAAAGAATAGAAAAGTGCTGAAAAGATGGCTTCTTTTTGGCCAATGGCTTCTTTGACTAAATAAAAGAGTGGAATGATTGTAAGAGTCCCGAAAAAAAGAGAGAGGAGTCTCCCTGCCATCTCAACATGGGTGGAATCCAGGGAAAACAATGACATCAATAATGGATAAAGAGGATGACCCGGTATAGATAATCCTTTTATAAAATCGCCCTTCAAAAAATACCTTGCCATAAAACCATAGGCAGCGCTATCGAAGGCAATTCCCTGTGCCATTAAAACGGCATAAAGTCTTAAAGCAAATGTGATCCCGATGAGGAGCAGAAGTATCTGCCTTTCATTAAATGTTTTTAAAAAATAAATGAACTTATTGATCATTGATTTATTTGTCCTCTTTTTCCAATACCGACCGCTTCATGAATAGATTTCCTGAATTCTTGAGATTTGGAGTTGGATTATTATTTTAGATTTAAATTGAAGGTAGAAAAGGGAGTTAAGATATTTCAATTTTTATATCGATTCGAATTAACCAAAGTGTCTGATTAAAATTTGGACGATCTTCTGGCTTGCCTTCCCATCTCCAAATATCCCATTCCCTTTTAGATACCTACTTCGACCCTCCGTTTGACTTACCTCCTTCACAATCCTTTTCATTCCTGTCCCTACCAATACATTCCATCTACTCTTGATTGTTTCCACCCATTCCGTCTCCTCTCTCAAAGTCAAACAAGGAACTTTCAGCCAATAGGCTTCTTTCTGGACACCTCCAGAATCGGTCAGGATAGCTTCAGCGTTTTTTTCCAATTTAAGCATATTGAGATAAGAGACTGGCTCAATGAATTTAATATTTTTGAATTCGGAGAAGAGATGATAGGTCTCTATCATTTTCTTTGTTCTCGGATGAAGGGGGAGAACGACAGGAGTATTTCTTCCGATTTCATTTAGGGCTTTTAAAATAGATTTCAGTCTTTTGGGGTTGTCAGTATTCTCAGCTCGATGGAGGGTGGCCAAGTAGTAACTCGTGACCCGTGTCTCATGTCTTGTTTCAAAACCCAAATCCTTAAGGATGGTGGACTTTCTCTCCGATAATTTTAAATAGTAAAGAATCGAATCGTACATCACATCGCCTACTTTTTTTACTATCTTTTCTTTCCCATCTTTTATCCCCTCTTTAAACAAATTCCGGACAGCTTGGTGGGTAGGACAGAAAAGAAATGTTGAAAGATGGTCTGTCAGAAGACGGTTAATCTCTTCTGGCATAGCTTGATTATAACTTCTCAAACCTGCCTCCACATGGGCGACAGGAATGTTCAGTTTTGCCGCAGCCAAAGCCCCTGCCAGTGTCGAATTCGTATCCCCGTAGACCACCACCACTTCGGGCTTTTCTTTGACCAGGACAGCCTCGATTCGCTCAAGCATCATCCCGGTCTGTCTTCCATGAGAACCGGAACCTACTCCCAGATGGTAATTCGGCTTGGGAAGGTCAAGTTCTTCAAAAAAAATTTTATCCATGAGGTAGTCGTAATGCTGACCTGTATGGATCAATATCTCTTGAAGCCTTCGGTTAGAACAACATCTCTGATTGTATCTCTGGACCGCACGAGTGACCGCTTCAGCCTTAATAAATTGAGGCCTTGCCCCTACAATGGTCACAACCTTCATTGTTTTAGCTCCACTTGAGACAAGCGTTTTTAAACCAACTTTACTCCGAAACGATCCTTTTTATAACGTTTCCCGCAGGCCTTGCAAACTGCTTTTCCAGATCGAAAAGTAATTTCCTCGGCACATTGGCAGACCCATCCCTTCACTTTTCCTGGATTTCCATAAACCAAAGCATAATCCGGAACACCCCTAGTCACGACAGACCCAGCTCCAATAAAAGCATACTGACCAATCGTGTTCCCACAGACAATCGTCACATTGGCACCCATGGTGGCTCCTCTTTTTATCAAGGTCTTCCGAAACTCTTTCTTTCTCGATATGAAACTCCGAGGGTTAAAAACATTCGTAAAGACCATCGAAGGACCGCAGAAGACATCGTCCTCCAAAATGACCCCCCCGTAGATGGAGACATTGTTTTGGACTTTAATGTTATTGCCTAAGAGTGCTCCTGAACCGATAAAAACATTTTGACCGATGATGCAATTTTCCCCAATTCTTGCACCCGACATGATGTGGGTGAAATGCCAGATCTTGGTCCCCGCACCAATCTCCGCCCCTTCATCCACGACAGCCGTTGAATGTACAAAATATCCCCTCTCCATTCTACCCTTCCTTTCCTCCTCCGTGAAGGCTAACCGGGAATCCTTTCTTCTTTAAAGACTCCTGAGCAGCCATAAGAATCTTTACCACTTTGAGCCCATCCAAACCACTGGTTTTAGGTTCTTTCCTTGATTCGATGCTTTGAATAAAATGTTCAGCTTCAGCCCGAAGCGGTTCTCCCATTTTAATGCTCGGAATGGTGATATCCCCAAACCGCAAGCTCAGGTACTCTCCGTAGGTATCATAAGATAGATTTTTAACTCCCTTATCATATATCTTCAATTTCTCAGAGGCCTCCATATCATCAAAAACCACCATTTTTTTTGAGCCCACGATGGTGACCCTTCTTAACTTATGAGGATCCAACCAACTTAAATGAATATTTGCCATCTTGCCGTCAGAGAATTGGAGGCTGAGAAACACCACATCCTCAATCCCTTTTTGAATATAACTTTCTCCATGGGCTGTCACCGCAATGGGTTCTTCCTTGAGGAGGTATAGGATGACCGATAGATCATGGGGGGCAAAAGAAAGAAGGGCATTTTCATCCTGACGGATGACACCGAGATTGACTCGCTGAGTATAAATATAATAAACGCTCCCTAATTCACCAGAGTCGACCATTTCCTTCAGCCGGTCCACTACAGGATGATAGATCAGAAGATGACCCGCCATAAGGATTCTTTTCCTCTTCGCTGCGATCTCTAACATCTCCTCGGCATCTTTTGTATTTAAGGCCATCGGTTTCTCAACCAACACATCCTTATCCGCTAACATGATCTCTTTCGAAAGGGAATGATGGGAGAGGGCTGAAGAGGCCACCACGACTCCTCTCACCTCTGAATCCTGAAGAATAGGTTTCAAATCTTCAACCATCTTCGTTTGGGAATAGATCTTCTGTAATGAGAGTAATTTGGAAGGATCCTGATCACAGACGTATTTCAATCGAACATTGGGAATTTCGGAAAATACCCTGATGTGATTCTTCCCCCATGCCCCAGCTCCCACCACAGCAACATTGATCATTGGCTCCTCCCCTCATTCGTGATCCGTGTCCGTGATTCGTGACTCGTGAACTCCTCTAATCTCTTTACAAAAAGTGAACATTTTCAATTGGCAATTTGAAATTTGCAATGATCATTTCGTCGATTTCAAACCCATTCCCTCAGGACAGAACCTCAGATGCCACCAAAAAAGATAGGCATAGATTGAGAGTTTTTTCCTCCAGCTTTTGATAGTGAATAAAGTCATCAGAGAAACCACTCCCATAGCCAAAAGTTGGAATCCCAATCTGATAATCAATCCTATAAAGAGAAAGAACCATTGAAGATTTCCTCTATTCTTTTTGAAAAAATGATAGCGGGAACGATAAAATTCTACCCTGGCCCTCTTTTTCACTGTCTCAGCGCTCTTTCCTTGAAAATGATAGATTTCGGCCTGGGGAACATGATAGATCTTCCAACCCGCCTTCTTCATCCGATAGCACCAGTCTGTCTCTTCGAGAAAAAGAAAATAATCCTCATCCAATAAGCCAACCTGATCCAAGGTATCCCGTCTCACCATCATACAAGCACCGATCACTGAATCGACTTCAATAGGTTCAGAGTAATTTCTCCCCTTTCCTGGAAACTTTGTCGGGAATAACCACCTCAAGAGACTTTTGTTCAGGAGCTCTGTCCCCAGGGATGGGAAATTGGCAATCGAGTTCTGCTTAGTTCCATCGGCATTCAAAAGTTGCGCCCCTGCTACCCCGACATCGGAATAGGCATCCATAAATGATACCAATCTTTCAATAGCTCCGTTCTCCACCTGAGTGTCCGGATTCAGTAGAAGGGCATATCTCCCTGATGCTTTTTGAAGCCCCTGATTGGCAGCCTTTGCAAATCCAAAGTTTTTTTCATTTTCAATGAGACGAGCGGAGGGAAATACCTTCTTTACTTCCTCCCTGCTCCCATCCCGGGTGCCATTATCGACCACAATGACCTCCCAGCCCGTCCCTTGTCCCCCTTTAAAGATCGATTTCAAACATGGAAGAAGATATTCTTTTGTATTCCAATTCACAATAATTATGGACAGATCCATCATTCGATCGCTCAATATTTTTTTGCAACAAATATGAGATCTTCTCCTTCGAGAATCGTATCGGAAAGAAAGAAGGGCTCTTTTGGAAATTTCTTTTTAGTCTTAAATTTAATAAAATACTTAATCAGAGGAAAGATAATCTTCCACTTCCTTACCATCCTATTCGTTTCCACTCTTTCTATTTGGAATCCATATTTCTCAAAAATAAACTTCATCTCTGCAAAGAAGAGAGGGTTGACATGCTGGTGCTCATGTTCCTCAATTCGATATCTTGCTTCGGGTGGGAGAGGACCAAAATATTTAAAGTAGTCGAGGTAGCTATAGAAGAGAAATCTCAATCTCGACTTTATCGTCATCACGTTGGGTGTCGTAAGGATCAAATATCCTCCCCGTTTGACGAGTCTTGAAAATTCTCTAACCAGATGATGGGGATTCTCAATGTGTTCTACCCCTTCAACACAGATCGCATAATCAAGAACGCCTTCTTTAAGAGGAAGGCACCCATTCAGGTCGAGCTGAATCTGTCTACCGTTTCTATACAGAATATTTCCTCTTGCAATGTCTCCCAAAAAAACTTTAAACCCAAGCCGATC
Source organism: Thermodesulfobacteriota bacterium (assembly GCA_049513055.1). Taxonomy (GTDB): domain Bacteria; phylum Desulfobacterota; class BSN033; order BSN033; family UBA1163; genus UBA1163. The sequence goes on along the minus strand of JBEKWN010000066.1, from coordinate 3,077 downwards.
AAGTTCTCTTGAAAGGTTCCCTTGGCCCGAAGGGGCGTCGAGGACAATTCCCTTCGGCAAACCTGTCAGACAATTCAACACCTTTTCATGAACCCCTCCCGCAGTGTATTCTCTTAGTTCCCCCATCACATTAGCCCTTTTAAAAAATTTGTAAGATCCTGTTTCGTTCTCTCCAGGGTAAACCCCTTTGCCACATCAATCCCTCTCTCTACACACTTCGCTCTCAGTTCTCTGTCTTCCATAAAAGCGAGGACCCCTTCTGCAATTTTATCCGGTCGATGAGTTGGAACGAAATAGGCGAAGTCCATTTTTTCATCAAAATTCTTATAACTCGATATTTCAGTGAGAATGGAAGGAACTCCAGATGCAAGGGCTTCCATGGCTGGCAAACCAAACCCTTCCCCCTCAAGAGAAGAGGAGATGAAGATGTCCGTACTTCGATAGAGCTCTGCCATCTCCTTTTCCTTCAAGTTGATGTAATATTGATCTACCACTTTTCCCACTTCCTCTCTTTCTGAACGAGGATGAGGGGAAACTCTTATGAATTCCAATTTTATTCCTTTATCCTTCAATATTTTTATTGATTGGAGGGTATCTGGGATACCCTTAAAACCAACATTGTTTGGACCAACAGATAAAATCCTTATCCTTCCATTTTCACCCCAGACTCTCTCTTCATCAGGAAAGAAAATACTTGGATCGATGCCATTTTGTAAGAGACTACATTTCTGGTGATAGCGTTTTTTAATCAACTCGACCAAATGTTTGGATACCGCTGCCTTCACCGTAGGGAGAGCATAGATCGACTCAATCTCCTTGATCCTCTTTTTAAATTTCAATATATCCATGCTCCTCTTCAATATTGAAAAGATGCCTCTCCTTAAATATTTCTCAGTAATCGCCTCGCCCTTGATCCTTGACATATAATCGATCGGCTCATAACCCTGACAAAGGTGAACTATCTTTCCTTTCCCTCTCTGAAAAAGCCTTTTCACATCACTATATAGGGTCCCGACATAGATATCACAATTTGGGATATCCTCCTCCATCTTTACAATCGTTGGCTTTTCATATAAATTTAACTCTGCTAAATTCAAATCTGTTTGTACATTTTCTGTCACGAGAAATGCTTCATATCCCATTTCATTGAGTATCTTCACATGTTGCGAAACTACTTTTACACCTCCTGATATGGCCAGCTTGCCATACCTATCTTTCAAGACATAATTCCTAATAAAATATCCTATCTTCATCCTTTAACCGCCTTCATTTCTTCTTTCTCTGCTACCAAGATCAAGGTGTTTCCCCCCATGATCAATTGGGGAGAAAGTGTATCATCCAAATGATAGTCTTCTTTTTTCTCCTTTGACCAAAAGAGACAATAGCATCGAATGGCCCATACGATGGGGAGAAACCATCTCATCCGTTTCTTCTCTTTGTCCTTTTCGACATGTAGAATCTTAAATCCTGAATGTTCCATCATCAACTTCAAGATGGGGTAGGTCAGGGAATTGAGGTGAAGCATCCAGAGGTTTTCAAAACGATCTTTCCCCAATTTCTTAGGAGAAGGAACTTTTGAAAAAAGACCTGTGATAAGGAACCTTAGTCTTCTCTCGATGTTGAGGTAATTAGGAAGAGAGAGAAACACCCTCCCCTTTGGCTTTAAAAGCCGGGAGAATTGACGAATGGCATTAAAAGGATTCTCCAAATGCTCCAATCCCTCGATGCAGGTGATAAAATCGAAAGAGGCGGAGGAATAAGGAAGGGATTGGTTTAAATCACCGATCTCAAAGGCCAGAGTAGAAACTGAAAAATAAGAGGGGTTGATGTCACAACATGAGACTTCAAAACCCATCTTTCTCAACCGATCTGCTAAGATTCCTGTCCCTGTGGGAACATCTAAAACTTTCCCCCTGGGTTCCTTATCCATCATCTCGGTCACTTTATCGTGTATCTCATCCCTTGCTAAAGGAACCGCCCCGTAAGTCCACTTCATGTCCGTATGATTTCCCTCTGGCAAAGTCACCTCTCCTAACTACCTATTGGGGAATATATAGGCAATTCCCCTGTTTATTCTCTTTTTACCCGCTGTTTGAGGCGCTTGATCCTCCGTTCCAATTTTTTTAAGATTTGGTCATCACTCCCAACCAACCTCAATAGAGGGAGTTTTCCCCATTCTTCCGGATGAGAAGTCTTCCGAGCCGTAACCCATATCCCTTTCGGTCTCTTTAAATCTCCTTCCAGAGTGCAATCTAGAATTTTAAATCGACTCAGTAAAAACTCAATTCCATCCGGTGTAAATCTCCAATAATCCTTAGGAGCACGATGAATCTTAAAGTGCATGACCGTGGTCAGTATCAGAAGCCCGTTGGGCTGAAGGACACGATGGATTTCATCGATCGCCTTTTGAGGATAAGGGAGATGTTCAAGGAGGACGGATCGAAATCTCTCATATCCTGCTTAATATACTGTTTCCCTGGGAAGAGAGGCTGGTAAAAATTCGGTTCCCATCCAGCGCAGGTATCAAGGATGGGTTCCTCAAAGGGGAAACGTACAATGGCCCATTTTACATAGTTGACAATCGCTTCTCTCAATTAGATTGCCTTTCCTTTCGACGGTTTCTCTATCATCCGAGTCAGAATTAAAAACAGACGGGGCGAACAGGCTTGATAGGTATAATTTTCTAAAACTCTTCTTCGCCCCTCTCGACCCATCCGCTCCCGCAATTCAGAATTTTCAATCAGGAGAGAAAGCTTCTTTTCCCATTCCTCCGGGGTCATCGCCCAATATCCATTGGTTCCATCCTCTACCAAATCCCTGTTGATTCCCACAGGGGTACAGACCACCGGGACCCCCACCCCTTGGTACTGAATAATCTTGAAGCCACACTTCCCCCATGACCACGGATCATCGACGAGAGGCATCAGTCCGATATCAAATCCCTGAAGATCGGCGACCTCCTCCTCTGAACTCCAATTTTTCTTAATCACATTCATCCGATCACAATCAAAAAAAGTGTCGCAGACAATCTTCAATTCCGCATGGGGATATTTCTCGCCTATCCTTTCGAAGAGCGG
>JBEKWN010000065.1:0-19410 GCA_049513055.1 Thermodesulfobacteriota bacterium | reverse complement strand
CCCATTCCTCATCAATTTTCCGTGCAATGGGTTCCAATTCCGCTTTAGCAAACTCCCTCACCGTGTTTTTCCATAGCTCCTGCTCTGTACTTAGTCTGAATTCCATAAAATTTCCCCCTTTCTTTTTTTAAGATTTTTTGTAATTTGTTTCTATTAAACTCAAAGTAATTACCAAGCCTCATAACTGCATTCTTGGATTCAAGCGTTTCCAATATTTGGGTCTTTTCCACAGCAGTGTTTTTAAGAACACAAATGGACTGACTTAATAAAATAATCACCTCCTTTTTAAGTCAGTTGAATGGATTAAGAAGCAAAGAGTCTCAGTTTGTAATGGTATACAGTGTACAGATTCAAGGTTTACTTTATTGTAATTTTTTTCACATGTCAATATAAAAAAATTATTTAATATTAATTGAGAAACTCTTGAATGATTTTAGACATCTACCTATCTTTTATAAAATTAAAATGGATCAGACTAAGCCAGATTATTTTGAATCAGAAACAAAATTTATAACAATCTCTTTTATATAACCCTAATAAACTTAAGGCAAAAAATAGCGTTCCAACCCACTGATTTCCAAATAAAATCTTCTATACTGAAGATCAGCAACTAAATCTCAATTTAATGAAGAGAATAATACCTTTTTACGTTTATTATTTACTCTTCATCCTTTTGGCTTGCGGCTAAATTATGAGATTTACGCTCTTTCGCCGGTTTTTTTCGATGAAATGGACAGACGAGCTTATTTATAAAATAAGGGCAATTCTGGCAATCAGGATTATTTTTATAATCTTCTTCTTTGTTTAAAATGGTTTTTCTTCTCACATTCACATCCTTCTGTTTCAATAGGAGTGTAATAAATCATGAAGAGGACGTCAATAAGAATTGAAAAAAAGGTGTAGTTTTGTTCTACTAGGGAGATCTTGATAAAATAATTATAAATTAAAATCTACACAATTACTTTAAACCCTTCTAGTATTACTTTCAAGAAGGAATTAATGCTTCGCCCCTACCATGCTTGGTACTCCACAGGAGGCCAATTAATTTGAAGAACGATTGTCTTTTTCTTTGAATCGGGGAAGAAACAGATCGAAAATAGAGATGGACACTGCGACTAAAAATAATATGAAAACTTAAAGTAATATTTAAGTAATACTAACGCAAAAATAGGGTATTTTTTGGTAAAAATCAGTAGAAATTAGTAAAGGGGGAAAATACTTATAATATATTGATTAAAATAGAAATTTCCATTTCATATCCATATCTTACCGATTCTCCAATTTCAAACTTAAAAGGCGTAAATTCAACCAACAAAACTTTTATCGTTTAGGTTGCTGAATTGGACTTGACAAACGACTAAAATCGTAAAAGAATAATAAAGATAACTTTTGATATTTCAGAAGTTTTGAAACGGTGGGGGTTAAAATGAAAATACAGGAGGTGAGGGCGAAGGCAAAGGCTCTGGGTCTGAAAAAAACCTTTGGATTATCAAAGACGGAATTGATTCGAAGGGTTCAGAAAGCCGAGGGGAATTTTGATTGTTTTGGAACGGCTAAGGACTATTGCGATCAATTCCAATGTTGCTTTCGAGAGGATTGTTTTAGATTCGTCCGTGATTGATTCTCCAGGCCAAATCGTAGATCAGGGCCCTATTTAAACAATGGAGGCTTAGCGTCTTCAGGGTTTACGAAAAACTAATTCAACGAAAGGAGGATTCGTTATGGGAAAACAAATTCAGTGGGAGACCTCTCTTACCACGGCCAAGGCAAAGGCGAAGAAGGAAAAGAAGTTAATCTTAATGGACTACTATAACAATCTCTGAATTGGATGCCAACAGCTGGCAGCTGTTACTTACCCCGATCCTAATGTCTGTTTTTCTGTAGAGAGTAACTTCGTTCCCCTTCAAATTGATTTCAACAAAAACAAGGCTCTGGTAAAACGATATAGCATTAAATGGACTCCGACGATTGTGATCTTAGATCAAGATGGTGAAGAGCATCACCGCTTCGTCGGATATTTGCCTCCTGAGGATTTCATCCCCCAGATCGTCCTTGGGAAGGGGAAGACGGAGTTCGAGCTTGATCGTTTTGAGCAAGCCATACAGTGCTTCCAGGAGATTCTGGTCCGGTTTCCTAAGACAGAGGCCGCACCCGAAGCCCAATACTATCTCGGGGTTGCCAAATATAAAGCGAGCCATGATCCAAAAGAGCTAAAATTAGGATTGGAAGTCCTCAAGAGGGATTATCCGAGTAGCGAGTGGACCAAGAAGGCGCAAGTCTACTCCCTGATTCCATGACGAATTTTGGATTGTGGAGTCCATTAAACAAATGTTTTAAGAGATCAGAATGATAAGGCAGAAGTAACGCCGTGGCAAAGGGAGGCAGTACTGACCAAGATGGAACGGCCTGAATTTTTCTTTCTTTTAATATCCTCTAGTAGGCCCAACAACGCCTCTGGTTTAAAGCCTCCAACTCCAGGTGCCAGTTGGAGGCTTCGGATCACCTTTGATTCGAAAGGCCCTTCTAAATTGTTCAAGATTTGATAAAGAGGTTTCGGACGCCTTTTCTTTGTAATAGTGCAATACTGAGAAGGTTCTGGACAGTCTTCAGAGCAAAGGAAATTGGCAAGGCTGGTATAGAGATCACCTGTCTTGCCTATCATTGGATTGGACAGTCCAGAAAGGGGAGGGACCTTCCTTCTTTTTCCACCCAGAGGTTTCAATTGAGAGTGAATGAATTCGAAGACGAGGTGGAAGGGGACTGCAGGGATGATATAGTCGGCCTTTCGCCCCTCTGATAGAAATTGTTTGAGATATAATGTCCCTTCACAAATCGTGGATTCAATGGAGAGATGAGAAACTTTTAGGAGTGCCTTCTTGCTCTGATCAACAACAATGATCTTTGAGTGGGGATCTTTCTGAAATAGCTTCTCCGCCGCCCGGCTTCCAAAATGGCCACATCCAATAATGAGGTAAGAATGAGGGTTACTCTTTCCCCTCTTTCCATAACTTTTCAAGTTCAACATATTTTGGCGGGAAGGTGGCCTCCCAATTCATAAAGAAGGGGATGGGGTAACGGACGCCTCCTTTATGGGTTCCATGTAGTCCATTAATGATCTTATCGATTTGAGTATATGGGATGGCAAAGGCCATTTCAAAATCCTGGACAAATCCAAACACCCGGTCTCCATTACAAGGGAGGATGACTTGACATTTTCCTGAATCTATCACCCCTGCGGTGTAATCCGCACAGTCATACCTTCCCATGAAATTAGAGGTAAGCGTTCCTCCCTCTTCATAAAGGGCAGCATGGACGAGCCTCATGACCTGAGCTGAATCTCCATAAATGAGGATGATATCGGGTTCATAATTCGCCCGAGCAACAGGCCCGATGAGGATATATTTGTATTGACCATGTTTGAACTTCGGGACAGCAGCTTCTGTTCTCCTTCCTGCTTCTTTTGTATTGGTGTACATCCCTTCGCAGAGATTTCCTTCTTTGAAAAAGGGTAACTCCCTTTCAAAACCTAAACTCACTTGGCTCAATGGACAGGAGACATCCTCGTTTCCAAGGGCAAAGGTCCATCCCATTCTCCTCGACATTCCCACAGCCTGACAAACAGAAAATCTTTTTTTGAAATCCCTTTGAGGTCTCCTTGTCTTTTCTGGAATCTGCTCCTCCGAGGTCAGGAGTTTAATTGCCAGTGGGAGAGTAGTTGGTTTAATATAAGTTTTAATTTCTTGCTCGAAGTTTTGAAGGTCTGGCATAAGAAGGTTCCCTTATCTTAGTGGCCTTTTGGAAGTTCACAAAGTTCGATGAGAACACCACTTGAGGATTTGGGGTGGACGAAAGCCACTTTCGTGTTGTGAGCCCCAGGCCTGGGTTTCTGGTCGATCAACGTCGCTCCCTTCTCAAGATAGGCCTTCACCTCTGCTTCCACATCATCAACTTCAAAACAGATGTGATGGATCCCCGGGCCTTTGGTCTCTAAAAATTTAACGAGAGGGGAATCCGGTTCCGCAGGCTGGACCAATTCAATATTGGACTCCCCAATCTTAAAAAATCCTACCCTGGTCTTTTGGGCGGTCACCACCTCAACACCTGTGAGGTTAAGATCCAGGACATTTTGATAGAACTTGGCTGCTTCCTCGATGTTATTCACGGCAATGGCAATATGATTAATTTTTTTAAGCATCGTTTTCTCCTTCTATTTGTAAAACACAGAGAGCAGAGGGCATAGAGTAATTATATTTTATATTTTGACGCTATGCGCTTAGCCCTATGCTCTTTGCCGATTTATTTTAAGTGTTTTTCACATTTTCTTTAATGTATTTAATAATGTCTTCTGTAGAGGCACCGGGTTGGAAGATCTCCCGGATCCCAACTTTTTTCAGCCCTGGAATATCATCGACCGGGACAATCCCTCCCCCAAAAACGAGGATATCTCCAGCTCCTTTCTCTCTAAGGATCTGAACAACCTTTGGAAAGAGATTGTTGTGGGCACCGGAGAGACTGGAGAGGCCTACGATATCTACATCTTCCTGGATGGCAGCATTGGCAATCTGCTCAGGGGTCTGCCTTATTCCTGTATAGATCACTTCCATCCCAGCATCTCTTAGGGCTCGTGCGATGACCTTTGCACCCCTGTCGTGACCATCCAATCCTGGCTTCGCAATGAGCACTCTTATCTTTCGGGCCATAATCCCCTCCATCATAAGTGCGGAATTCGGATTTCGGAATGGAAACCTTAAAATATTTATCGATTATTTATTCCGCATTCCGCAATCTGCAATCCGCATTCAGTTTATCTTTCTCTGTATTCCCCAAAAACCTCTCTTAAGGTGTCTGAAATTTCTCCTAGGGTGGCATAAACCCTGACCGCCTCTAAAATGGGAGGAACCACATTGTCCGTTCCCTGAGCAGCCTTCTTTAGAACAGCCAAGGTCTCCTTCACTTTTGTGTTGTTCCTTTCTTTTTTGATCCTTGCCAGTTTTTCTTTCTGGTATTGTTCCACCTCAGGTTTGATACGAAGGATATCCCTGAGAGGTTCCTCTTCCATCTGAAACTGGTTCAATCCAACAATGATCCGCTTCTTGGTTTCGATCTCCTTCTGATATTGATAAGCACTTTCACCAATCTCTCCCTGAATATAGCCCGATTCGATGGCTTTGGTGGCTCCGCCCATCCCCTCGATCTTTTCGATATATTCTGTCGACTTTCTTTCTATTTCTTCCGTAAGGGCCTCCACGGCATAGGATCCTCCAAAGGGATCGATCATATCGGCGACCCCGCTTTCAAAAGCAATGAGTTGCTGGGTTCTCAATGCAAGCCTGACGGAGTCTTCTGTAGGCAGGGCATAGGCTTCGTCCCTGGAATTGGTATGGAGCGACTGTGTTCCTCCCAACACGGCAGCCAGAGCCTGAAAGGCAACTCTCACCACATTGTTGTCGGGTTGTTGAGCGGTGAGCGAACAGCCGGCCGTCTGGGTATGAAACCGCAACATGCACGACTCGTCCCTTTTTGCTTTAAATCGCTCCTTCATGATTTTTGCCCAGAGCTTTCGAGCCGCCCTGAATTTTGCAATCTCTTCAATGAAGGTGTTATGGCAACAGAAGAAGAAAGCGAGTCTGGAGGCAAAGGAATCCACATCAAGACCCGCCCGAATAGCTGCTTCCACATACGCAATCCCATCGGCCAAGGTGAAGGCGACTTCCTGGACAGCCGTGCAACCTGCCTCACGCATATGATAACCGCTGATACTGATGGTATTCCAACGGGGGACGAGGTCTTTACAAAATGCAAAAATATCGGTGACGATGCGCATCGATTCGAGAGGTGGATAGATGTAAGTTCCCCTTGCCGCATATTCTTTTAGAACGTCATTCTGTATTGTCCCCTGGAGGACTTCACTTTTGACGCCCTGTTTTTCTGCTACAGCGATGTACATTGTCAGGAGGATGGCTGCTGTGGAATTGATCGTCATCGAAGTGGAAACCTTATCCAGGGGGATACCATCAAAAAGAATCTCCACATCTTTCAGGGTATCGATAGCCACTCCAACCTTTCCGACCTCACCATCAGATAGGGGGTGGTCAGAGTCATAACCAATCTGCGTCGGAAGATCAAAGGCGACGCTCAAACCGGTTTGTCCATGTTCCAAGAGATATTTATATCGTTTATTCGTCTCTTCGGGCGTGGCAAATCCTGCATACTGGCGCATTGTCCAGAGACGTCCCCGATACATGGTGGGCTGGACTCCTCGGGTGAACGGGAACTCTCCGGGAAACCCCAGTTCATCACAGTAATCCAAATCGGCGACGTCCAAGGGGGTATAGAGGCGCTTCAATTCAATATGGGAAGTCGTTTTGAAAGAAGGTTCTCGTTCAGGTGCCTTTGAGATGACTTTGTTCAGAGTGGTTTTTCCCCATCTCTCAAATTCTTCTCGAACATTTTTAGCCATATTCACCTCACCTTGTAATTCGGAATTCGGATTGCGGATTTCGGAATCATTTTAATACAAATTAGACTCTTTTCTGTAATTCATGTTCAAAAATTCAGCATTCCGCAATCATCTAGAGTGGTATATTTCCATGCTTTCGCCAGGGATTGGTATCGATTTTGGTCTTCAAAATATCCAAAGCCTGGATGATTTTGGGACGGGTTTCCTCGGGTTCAATGATCTCATCCACATACCCTAATTCCGCTGCCTTGTAAGGGCTGGCAAATTTCTCTTGATATTCGGCGACCAGTCGTTGGCGCGTCTCCTTGGGATCTTTCGCCTCTTTGATTTCGTTTCGGAAGATGATATTCACTGCACCATCTGCACCCATGACCGCAATTTCGGCTGTCGGGTAGCAGTAATTGATATCTCCCCGAATATGTTTACTCGACATCACATCATAGGCGCCCCCATAACCTTTACGGGTGATGATGGTAATCTTTGGGACCGTCGCTTCACAAAAGGCGTAAAGGAGTTTAGAGCCGTGTCGAATGATTCCCCTTTCCTCCATATCCATTCCAGGAAGAAAACCCGGGACATCGACGAAGGTGATAATGGGAATATTGAAACAGTCACAGAAACGAACAAATCGGCCGGCCTTCACCGAAGAATCTGGGTCGAGGGATCCGGCTAGCCAATTGGGCTGATTGGCGACAATCCCTACTGGCATCCCGTTATAGCGGGCAAAACCGACGATGATATTCTTGGCCCAATCCTTCTGTACTTCAAGGAAATAGCCGTTATCCACAGTCGGCAAGATCACTTTTTTCATGTCGTATACTTTTTTGGAATCCTCTGGTACGGCCGTCTTTAACGAATCCTCCATTCGATTGGGATCATCCGTGCACTCGATGATCGGCGGCTTCTCCCGATTATTCTGTGGGAAAAATCGGAGCAACTCCTTGATGAGATGAACCGTATCCTCGTCATTCTCACCAGCAAAATGGGCCACTCCACTTTTTTCCATATGGACCTTTGCTCCCCCTAATAATTCAGAGGTGATAGGCTTTCCATCCGGAGTCTCTGTTTTACCCAAGGCTGCCCGGATGACATCGGGACCCGTGATATGCATGTAGCTTGTCTTTTTGGTCATGATAATATAGTCGGTCATGGCGGGGGAATAGACTGCTCCTCCTGCACAGGGTCCCATGACGGCTGAGATTTGTGGGATGACACCGGAGGCAAGGACATTTTTCAAAAAAATATAAGCATAGCCCGCGAGACTCTCTACGCCCTCTTGAATTCTTGCCCCTCCAGAATCGTTTAAGCCGATTAGCGGTGCTCCTGTCTTCATAGCGAGGTCCATCACCTTGCAGATCTTTTCTGCGAAAGCCATTCCCAGAGCGCCACCGAAAACAGTAAAATCTTGAGAAAAGACAAATGCCAGGCGGCCCTCAATCTTTCCATAACCGGTCACCACGCCATCCCCAAAAAACTTCTTCTTCTCCATGCCAAAATCGGTGCAACGATGGGTGACAAAACGGTCCAGTTCAACAAAAGTCCCGGGGTCAAAGATAAGATCGATACGTTCACGGGCGGTCATTTTTTTATCCTGATGCTGTTTATCGATTCTTTCCTGACCCCCACCTAATAATGTTTCAGCTCTTCTCTTCTCTAATTCCTTACGGATCGCTTCAATAGACTTCATGAACGATTCCCCTCCTCCTCGTAGGATTCAAATCAAATTTAATGATGTTTGGTGAGTTCCTCAGCCATGACCCTTTCCGCCACGGAGTAAGGGTCTATCCGGCGATTCATCAGGTCATCGATGATCTTATCCCATTGTCCCTCTTTTTCCATTTTTTCAATAAAATGGGCCATGACTTCGCTTTCAAGGATTTCTAAAAAGGTTGTTTTCGTCCTTTCTCTCAGCTTTTTTTCAAAGACATTGGTCTGTTCCAAAGCTTGCTTATGACGGTATATCCCATAAACCAGTTCAAAAATCCCTTTCCCTAAGATCGCCTCCGTTCTAAAAATGAGAGGTTCCCAGTTATCCTCTCTCCTTCGGCCCATTTCGAGAACCATTCGGAGATCTCGTTCCACCTTATCTGCCCCTTCCCGATCGCATTTATTGATGACAAAGAGGTCTCCGATTTCAATGATTCCAGCTTTAATGGCTTGTATATCATCTCCTAATCCCGGGACGAAGATAACGATGGAGGTGTGGGCGGTGTTGACAATCTCCACTTCATCCTGACCCACACCAACTGTTTCAACCAGGATGATATCCTTTCCCATCGCATCCATGACATTGATAATATCTTGAGTAGAACGGGTAAGTCCACCCAGACATCCCCGAGTTGCCAGGGAGCGGATGAATACCCCTTCGTCTGTGGCGTGGCGTTGCATCCGAATCCGATCACCTAAGATCGCTCCACCGGAAAAAGGGCTGGTGGGATCGACCGCCACAATCCCAACGCTTTTCCCTTCTTTTCGAAAGATGTCCACCATCTTATCCACGATGGTGGACTTACCGGAGCCTGGAGGACCTGTAATCCCGATGATATAGGCTCTTCCTGTCTTAGGATAAAGTTCTTTCAGCGGTTCCAGGGCGCTGGGCATGCGATCGTCAATATCCCTCATCAGCCTGGAAGCAGCCCGAATATCCCCCTCCAAAATTCGTTTGGCCAAACTCATAGTGTCAACAAAATATCAAAATCAAGGAGAAGAGGCAATAGATAAAATGAGAGTTAAGAGTGAAGAATTTAGAATTAAGAATTATGAGTTAAGAATTTAGAATTGAAATTCATAACTGATAACTGATAATTCATAACTCATAACTCTATAGTGCTCTTCCTGGAACCCCGATGTGACGGGCGATGACAATCCTTTGAACTTCTGAAGTCCCTTCTCCGATGTCCAAGAGTTTTTGGTTCCGATAATGGCGCTCGACGGCATATTCCTTCATCAAACCATATCCACCATGAAGCTGGACGGCTTGGTTGGCCACTCGATGGTACATTTCGGAACAGAACATTTTTGCCATAGCCGATTCTTTGGAGAAAGGCCGGTGTTGCTCACACAACCAGCAGGCTTTATAAAGCAATAGCCTTGCCAATTCAATCTCGGTGGCCATGTCTGCCAATTTAAAGGAATTGACTTGGAATGAACCGATCGGTCTTCCAAATTGCTCCCGTTCACTGGAATATTTGAGGGCCAATTCAAAAGCACCCTGGGCGCCACCTAAACCCATGGCGGCGATACTAAGTCTTCCCCCATCCAATGTTGCGAGCATCTGATGGAAACCATCTCCTCGCCGGCCAAGGAGGTTCTCCTTGGGGACTTTACAATCCGTGAAATAGAGTTCCCCTGTATTGGAGGACCTCCAGACCATCTTGCCATGCATGGTTTTTGTTGTAAAACCGGGTGTGCCATTCGGAACTAAGATACAGGAGAGTTCAGTCCTTCCATCTTCACGTTTTCCGGTTAAAGCCTGAACCACACAGACCCTGCTGATATCGGTAGTGGAGTTGGTGATAAAAATTTTCGAACCATTGATGACCCAATGGTCTCCTGCCAGAACTGCGTTCGTTTTAGAAGCTCCAGCGTCTGAGCCAGCATTCGGTTCGGTCAGGCCAAAAGAAGAGAGGGCTTTCCCTTCACAGAGTTCAGGAAGCCATTTTTTCTTCTGTTCTTCATTTCCGTAATAATAGATGGGTGAAATCCCTAAGGAGTTTCCAGCAGCCAGGGTGGCAGCTTGAGACCCATCTATTCGTGCAATCTCTTCCACGGCAATGATGTAAGAGGCATACCCTACATTGCTTCCACTGTATTCTTCAGGAACAAAAGGGCCAAAAAGGCCAAGGTCCCCCATCCGCTTGGTCAACGTATAGGAGAATTCTTCTTTGTCGTCCAGTTCCTGAGCAATGGGAGCGATTTCCTTTTCAGCAAAGTTTCGGACCATCTTCCGAAGCATTTGCTGCTCATCGTTCAAATCAAAATCGAGTGGCATATGCACCTCCACATGCAGTTCAGAGTTCGAAGTTCAGAGTTCGGAGCTTCAAACCTAAATACTCCGAACTCCGAACTAATCACTCCGAGCTATTTCTCATAAGGTACCCAGTGATAATCGAGCACCGTATTGGTAGGGTTTTTTGTTCTGAATTCAGCCTTGACCTTCATCCCGATATAGGGTTTTCCATATAACAAATAACTTTTCGGAATTGTAGCTAAACCCGGGAGCTCCACATCTACTTGCCAGTAGGGGGTGGAAAGCTCAATGCCAATTCCAGCATAGACGACTTCCGTAAAGCTATAAATCTTGCCGATCACCGGATTAGGTAAAGTCTTCCATGTCATTTCAGTGTGGCAATCTGGGCAATGAGCCCGGGGTGGAATCCAGAGACGGTTTTCCGGACAATTCTTGTTTGGACAACGGGTGGCCATCAATTTCCCTTCCCTGAGACCCTTAAAAAACGGGGATAGCATCCCATAGGTATGAACATGGGTAAGCGTTCGTGGCCATTCAATCACTGTACGCGGTTCGGTCTGCCGGATTTTAGTGACCTTGCCAATAAATTTTATCTCTTCTTTTTTCTTTGTCTGTTTCTTTTTCTTCGTCTCTAATTTTTTCTTTTTCTGTATCGTTTTCTTTACCATCGAGTTTTTCCTCCTTTACCAGCTCTTTCTGAGAATGCCAACGGTTACATGGGAACCCACACCTGCATGGGAGACCCAAAGGGCCTGTTTACTATTTTTAGGGATCTGTAAACTCTGCCAATCTTTGGGTTTCTCTTTCCACCATTTCTTCCAGATCTTGGGATCGCCATGGAATTTGTCGTACTTCTGCTGTAACTGCCATAGGCACTCAGCAGCCTGAAAGATACCTGTTGCCCCTACTGCATGCATTGTTCCAATCAGTCCACCTGACAGGTTGGAAGGACATTTCCCAGGTTTCCCTGTATTGGGATTGATATAGTAGGCATCCCCAGACTCAATATAATCTTGCTCCTGACCATAGGGCCTGAGTCCGATATCTCCATAGGTCTGTAGGTCACTGATGGTAAAGGCATCGTGAAGCTCTACCAGATCCATATCCTCGAGGGGATTTTTGATATCAGCCATACGATAGACCAGCCAGGCTGCAAATCGGGATGCTAAGAAACTCTCAAATCCTGGATAACGGGCTCCCTCTTTACCATAGAGATCTTTGTACATTCCTGGGGTTTCGTGTGGAAGTAAAGGAACTTCCATGTGTCGGCGGTCAGCCACCCGTAAAGTATGGGTTCCACCACAGATAAATAGTTCACAGGGATGGTCCGTTAACTTGTAAGCTGTTTCTTCATCACAGACCAGTACACAGGCTGCCCCAGCGCTCATGGCGCAGCATTCAAGGAATCGCAGCGGATAGGCAGACATGGGGCTAGCCAAGACTTCATCGACCGTATATTTCCCTGCTTGTTGGGCATAAGGGGAAGAACAGGCATAGAGATGGTTTTTGACGGCTATTTTGGCCCGGGTGACTTCGGACACATTAAAGGTCTCGGCAAAGCGGTTCGCCATGGGGGCATAATAGGATGAGTAAACCCGACCCAAGCGGGTTTCAAAATCCTTGCAGGCCGCTGTGGCAATATAATAGTTACCGGTCCGGGTGTCCACTTCGTCCATGCGCTCCCAACCCGCAGCTAAGGCTACATCGGCATAACCCGAAGCCACTGCCATAGCTGCAGCAAGGATTGCTGAACCTCCAGTAGCCCCTCCTGTCTTAATCCCTAAATTATGAAGAGGGTCCAGCCCAAGATAGTCATGGATCTTAGCCTCACAGAGCAGTTGGTCTTGGAAGTGGTCGGCGAACTCACCATAGGTGGCAAAGTTGATCAGGCCCTTGACCTCCAAGGGGTCCATTTTTAAGTCATTATCCTCTAACATATTCTTGAAGGCAATCATAGCCAGCTCTTCCAGTTTATATTCAGGGAAATATTTTTTATAAGCCGTTGTTCCTCCGGCCACGATAAAAACCTTTCGATTCCATTTGGGAATCCTTAAGTTCCCTTCTTTAAATGTTATCATTCTTATACCTCCTGAAAGCAGAATAGTTGTTTTAGATTAAAACAATTAATTAAATTTCGATTTCCTTCTATCTCAAATTTTAAATTTTAAACTTTTAAACCTTCACCCCCCTTCTTTTTCGTGATTTGAAAAGACTGTTTGATCCCCCCTCTCGTTAGACTTTAATTTCCAAACCAAAAACCCAAAACTCCAAACTATTATTTTCTGGGTTTTACATTTTTCCGAACCCAGTTTACAGCATCTTCGATGGAAGTCCCGGGAGTGAAAATCCCTTTCACTCCAATCTGGGTGAGGGCAGGGAGGTCCTCTTCGGGAACAATTCCCCCTCCAAAGACCATGATATCGTCTGCCCCTTTTTCCTTAAGAAGTTCAATCACCCTTGGGAAAAGGTAGTCATGGGCCCCGGCCAGGCTGGATAATCCGATCGCATCCACATCTTCCTGGATAGCAGCCGACACAATCTGCTCAGGCGTCTGATGGAGGCCTGTATAGATCACCTCAAAACCGGCGTCCCTGAATCCTCTTGCGATCACTTTTGCTCCCCGATCGTGTCCATCCAAGCCAGGTTTGGCAATAAGAATTCGAATCTTCCTTTCCGGACTCATCATTCCTCCCTATGTTGAGGGTTCAAGGATTCAAGGGTTCGAGGGTTCTAGTCTTCCCGATTTGTTCACTAAAACCCTTGACCTCTAGGCCCCTCGGGCCCTTAAAAATATCCCGGATCTGAATATCGACCAAAAACGTCTCTCCACACATCACAGATTTCCTGGATGGTGGCATATTCCCTGACCGCGTTGATAATGTGAGGCATGAGATTCTCCCCATTTTTAGAAGCCATTCGAATCTGATTAAGATGTTCTTTTACCTTTTGATTGTTTCGTGTCTGCTTCACCTCACGGAGTCGTCTCAATTGCCTTTCTTCAATCTCCTGTTTCATTCTCCAGATCGTAATGGGGGGATGTTCTGTCGCATATTTGTTGACACCGACCACCGCCTTTTCACAGGAGTCAATCTGTTTCTGATACTTGTAGGCGGAATCAGCAATTTCTGCTTGAGGAAAACCTCGTTCAATCGCTGCGACCATTCCTCCCATTTCATCAATCTTACGGATATATTCCCAGGCCTGTTCTTCCATCTGATGGGTCAGAGCTTCAACAAAATAAGAGCCGGCCAGGGGATCAATGGTATTGGCTACCCCGGTTTCCTCTGCAAGGATCTGTTGTGTCCGTAAGGCAACAGTGGCGGCTTCCTCAGTGGGGATTGCATAGGTCTCGTCCAGAGAATTGGTGTGGAGGGAATTGGTTCCCCCCAGTACGGCAGCCAATGCTTCATAAGCAGTGCGGACGACATTGTTATAAGGTTGTTGTGCGGTCAAGGAACAACCCGCCGTTTGGGTGTGGAAGCGGAGCATCCAGGAACGTGGATTTTTTGCCATGAAACGCTCGCGCATGATTTTTGACCACATCCTTCGAGCTGCTCTGAATTTGGCGATCTCTTCAAAAAAATCAATATGAGAATCAAAGAAGAAGGAAAGCCTCGGAGCAAAATCATCTACATTGAGTCCTCTTTCCATCGCTGCCTCCACATAAGCAATGCCATCAGCCAGAGTGAAAGCGAGCTCTTGAATCGCTGTTGCCCCAGCCTCACGGATATGGTAGCCGCTGATGCTGATGGTATTCCAACGTGGGACTTCCTTAGTACAATATTCAATGGTATCGACAATGATCCTGAGCGATGGTTTCGGCGGGAGCATGAAGGTCTTCTGGGCAATGAATTCCTTCAGCATATCATTTTGGATGGTCCCTCCAATTTCTTTTTTACTGACACCCTGCTTCTCCGCGACGACAATGTACATCGCCAGCAAGATCGAAGCGGGTGGATTGATAGTCATCGAGGTGGTGACATTGTCCAACGGAATTCCTTCAAAGAGAATTTCCATATCCTTCAGGGTGTCGATGGCCACGCCACATTTCCCAATCTCCCCTCTGCACATTGGAGAATCGCTGTCGTAGCCCATGAGCGTAGGATAGTGAAAGGCGATGGAAAGACCGGTTTCACCATGAGACAACAGATAATGGAAACGCTTGTTTGTTTCCTGTGGGCCTCCCAGGCCGGAGAACATTCGCATCGTCCAGAGCCTTCCCCGGTACATGGAGGGTTGGACTCCCCGGGTGAAAGGATAGACACCCGGAAAACCAATGTCTCTGGAATAATCAATGTCTTTTGTATCTTCCGGAGTGTAAAGGCCTTTGATCTGAAGATCGGAGACAGTGGTAAACCGCGGGAGACGTTCAGGCGTTTCGCAGAGGATTTTTGATAAATCCTCTATCCACCTTTTCTTCTCCTCTTCAACCTTTTTAAGTTTGTCCTCTTTGAACATGCGTCATCCCCCCTTCAATCCATATGACTGTGGAAAGTTCATCAAAGGTTTGGATGGTGAGGTGTAGTAAACAAAATAATTTTTTTACCTCTTTATCTCTCTATCCCTTCTCTGGCCGGCACCCCTTTATCGTAATAGTGTTTTCTATCTACCATTTCCGTTACCAAATCGGCCCTCTGCAAAATTTCGCGCTTCACATTTCTACCTGTGAGAATGAGTTCTACCGTCTCTGGTTTGGAATCGATGAGTTGGAGAAGATCATTGACGGGAATCAGACCATAATCAATAGCCAGATTGATCTCATCAAGGATCACGATATCATATTCTTTGTTTTGGATTGCTTTTTTTGCCATCGAGAACCCTTCTTGAGCCAACTGTAAGTCCTTTGGATCGGGATTAGGTTTTGAGATAAATGTTTCTCGACCCACCTGTTTTAATGTAAGATTAGGGGAGAGTTTCTTGGCGGACTCCAATTCTCCGTATTCGACATTTCCTTTCATAAATTGAACCACCAACACCTTCATCCCGTGACCGACCGCCCTGAGGGCAAGCCCTAAGGCTGCCGTGGTTTTTCCCTTTCCGTTTCCGGTATAGACTTGGATAAGGCCTTTCTTCATACTCCTGAATCGTGATCCGTGATTCGTGAATCGTTAAAAAATTAATAACTTAATAACTCAATGGCCTAATGACTTAATGACCCCAAAGCTTTATTAACAAACTTCCCGAATCTGGGCGATGATCTGTTCTGTCTTAAAATGCCTGAGACTGATGGCACTCGAGGGACAGGCAGCATTACAGGCTCCACACCCTTTACAAAGGGCCTCATTTACCGTCATGACTTTCCGATAAGGATCCATCTTCAGGGCTCGGTATTCACAGATCTGCTCACAAAGACCACATCCCGCACACATGAGGCGGTCCACCACTGCAGTAATTGGTTCAATTCTCACCCTTCCTGCAAAGAGGGGAATGGTGGCTCGAGAAGCTGTCCCGTGAGCTTGTGCGATGGTATCGGAGATATCTTTTGGTCCCTGACAGGTTCCAGCCAGGAAAATCCCATCGGTGGCCGTATCGAGAGGTCTCATCTTTGGGTGGGCCTCTAAATAAAAACGATCTGCCCCTTGAGAGAGTTTGAGAAGGCTTCTAAGACGATCGGCATCTTGTCTCTGTGTGAGACCTGTTGCCAAAACGACCAGATCTGCCTCCTCTTCATAAGGTTCTCCCAGGAGTTCATCCTCTGCCTTGACGATCAATTTCCCAGACCTTTGATAAATCTCAGAAGGGATTCCCTTCCGGTAAAAGATCCCCTTTTTCTGTACCTGCTCATAGAATTGTTCACAACCTTTTCCAAAAGCCCTGATGTCAATGTAGCAGATGGTGACCCGTGCCTCAGGGAGCCGATCCTTAATGAGATGAGCCTGCTTGGCCGTAAACATACAGCAGACCCTGGAACAATATTCATTGCCCACGGTTTTATCCCTTGAGCCCACACATTGAATGAAGACGATCTTTTTGGGTTCCTTTCCATCGATGAGAATTTTTCCCTGGGTGGGGCCACTGGCGGAGAGCAATCTTTCGAGTTCAAGGCCTGTCATCACATTTTTATAGAGGCCATACCCAAATTCGGGCTTAAGTTTTGGATCAAAAATATCGTAACCTGTGGCCACAACGATCGTCCCGATATCGACCTGGAATTCCATCCCCACCTCTTCAAACTGGATGGCTCCTTCAGGACAGGCGTCCCTGCATTTCCCACACTCCCCTTTCTGTAGGTAGAGGCAGTTTTTTGAATCAATGATATAGCTGAAAGGAACCGCATTGGGGGAGGGGAGATAGATGGCCTTTCTCTCCACCAATCCCATATTAAACTCACTTGGAACTTTGACCAGGCAGACCTCTTCACAGTTCTTACAGCGATTGCATTTGTCTGGATCTACATAACATGGATCATGTTTGATCTTGACTTTAAAATTGCCCACAAATCCTTCTACTTCTTCCACTTCACTGTTGGTGAGGAGGTGAATCAAAGGATGATTTGCCACTTCCTCCATTTTGGGCAACAGGGTAGAAGAGGTTTCCTCTAAATTTGGAAAGGTTCGATCGAGTTGCGCAAGATGACCACCGATGGTGGGAGATTTCTCGACCAAATAGACTTCGAAGCCTGAATGGGCAATGTCGAGACTGGCCTGAATCCCTGCGATGCCCCCTCCGATCACCAAGACCGCTGGCGTGACACCCACCTCATTTTCTTCCAAGGGTTCATGAAGGGAGACCTTTGCTACCGCAGAGGCGATCAACTCCATTGCCTTTTTCGTCCCCTCTTCTTTGTTGGGATGAACCCAGGAACACTGCTCACGGATGTTAGACATTTCAAAAAAGTAAGGGTTGAGGCCTGCGGACCGAACAGCATTTCGATAAGTGTTTTCGTGCATTCTCGGAGAGCAGGCAGCTACCACTACCCGATCGATACCAGAATTTTTAATGTCATTCTTAATCAGATCCTGACCGGGATCGGAACACATATACTGATAATTTCGGGCCATGGCGACATGGGGAAGGGTTTTGGCGAATGCCGTCACCTTCTCAATATCGATTGTTGCCGCGATATTAATTCCACAATGACAGATATAGACACCGATCTTCATTTTTCGTGATCCGCAACTCGTGATTCGTGATTCGTAATTTTATTAACTCCGAACTCCGGACTCCGAACTTCTGGTTTTCGTCCTTTTGCAAGGAGGGCGCAGGCCAAAGAAGCTGCCCCGCTCGCCTGGGCCACCGTATCCGGTATGTCTTTGGGTCCCTGACAACACCCCGCAAGAAAGATTCCTTCTACTTTGGTCATGATGGGATCGAGACCTGGAGCCTCTGCATAAAATTTGTCAGAAGAATTCTCTAGTCCAAGCATATTTTTCAAAATATTTTCTTCCTTTCGGGGAACGAGCCCAGAGGCCAAGACGACCAGATCCGCATCCAATTCAAAAGGTTCTCCTAAAAGGGTGTCCTCACCTCTGACCACCAATTTCCCATTTTTACGAAAAACCTCAGATGGATTTCCTCTCCGGTAAATAATTTCCTCCTTTTGAACCCTCTCGTAAAATTCCTCAAATCCTTTCCCAAAGGCTCTCACATCCATATAGAGGACAGTGATGCGGGCGTCCGGAATCTTATCTCGGAGAAGGTGAGCTTGTTTGGCTGTGAACATACAGCAAACCCTTGAACAATATTCATTGTCCACTGTTTTATCCCTCGACCCCACACAGTGGATGAAAACCACTTCCTTGGGCTTCTTCCCTTGGATCAAAATCTCGCCTTTGGTAGGACCCGAGGCAGAGCAGAGCCTCTCCAGTTCGAGACCATGAAGGACATTGGGATAGACCCCATATCCAAATTCAGGCTTTTTCTTCGGGTCAAAGGGATCGAAACCGGTTGAGAGAACAATAGCTCCTACTTGGAGCTCAATCCTTTCTTCTTTCATTCCATAAACGATGGCTTTGGGTTGGCAGTATTTGGCGCACTCTCCACAATCCGAACAACCTCCGCAGTTGAGACAACGGTTTGCTTCTTCAATGGCCTCTTCTGATGCGAGGCCTGAACCGAGAGGTTTGACCATATCAGGAAGAACTTCCTTTTCTTTCCTTTTTGAATCAGGAAGGGTACTTTGAAAAAGTGAGATCTGCTTTCCTTCTGATTCCCTTCCTTCCACCAGATCTTCGCCGCGGAGATATCGATCAATCGAGATGGCGGCCCTTCTTCCATGAGCCATCGATTCGATGATCGTTCCAGGACCAGTAACTGAATCTCCTCCTGCGAAGACCCCTTTCAGGTTGGTCTCAAGAGAAATGGGACTAACCTGAATCGTTCCCTTTCGAGTGCTGTTTAATTCTTTAAAGATATGAGTCATTGATTCTGCGCCGGTCATTCCCACACCAATAAAAATGGCATCAAAAGATTGAAGAAGAGTTTCCGGGGAAACATCTTTTCCTACTTCGGTGTTGAGACGGATCTCAATTCCCATTTTGTTGATGATGGAGAGATCTTTCTCAATCACCTGCCTCGGTAACCGATAGGAGGGGAATCCATGGGTGAGGAGACCGCCCAAATCATTTCGGGATTCAAAAAGAGTGGCCTGATAGCCCAATTTCCTCAGATCGTAGGCAGCTACCAATCCGGATGGACCTCCGCCGATAATGGCTACCTTTTGATCCTTCTCTTGGGAAGGTTTAAACTCAATTTCAGGTTCCTCGACATGATCGACGAGGAATCTTTTAAGATGGCAAATGGGGATGGGTCGATCCTCCTCGATTCGCTTACACTCCTTCTCGCAGGGGTGAGAACAGGCATAGGCGAGAATTCCTGGAAAAGGAAGTTTCTCTCTCACCAGTGCAAGGGCCTCTTTAAACTTACCCTGAGAGATGAGGGCCACATAACCCTGAGCATTACAATGGAGAGGACAGGTAGCTGTGCAAGGTGGTATTCCTCTCCGGTCGATGGTATATTTGAGAGGGACGGCTTGGGGAAA
>JBEKWN010000064.1:0-40258 GCA_049513055.1 Thermodesulfobacteriota bacterium | reverse complement strand
TCACGACCTCTTACCACAAAACTGCTATATTTCTCTCCACGAATCCGTGCTATACAACGATCTCTGAGAAGCATTTCGGTACTCAAGAAGTTCCCCTGCATGGGTGCCAAAGTTCCGCTGATACTGGTAATTGGTGCACGAATATCAACCGTGCCGTCAATTCCCAGGGCAGAGGATGCATCCACAATACTCTCAGGCGATGCCAGAAACACATCTGCAATGATTCGGATATTTCCACCCTTTCCTTCATAGGCATTGGCAATAATCTGACTGTCATTCAAGATGACATACTGTGGGTCGATGGTAATATTGCCTCCTACCGTATCAGGCCCACCCCCCACACTCGCAGTAATCTTGCTATCAACCAACTCGACCTTATACCCAGCCGTGATATGAATGTTTCCTCCATCTGACTGTGTGGCTTCTGTCGTGATGGAGCTATTTTTCATTAGTAATGTGTCCCCAGCATTGATGCCAATATTTCCGGCATAACCGGGCCCTACACTTTTAGCCGAGATGATTCCCCCGTTAAAAAGATTCATACGACCAACTGTCAATTCGATATTCCCTCCATTCCCGGAAGTATATGTCTCGCTGGAAATCAGACCGCCATCTTGTACCTGCACATTCCGAGCTGTGATTAGTAAATTCCCGCCCTCTCCTTTTGCGCCAGCAGAACCACCTGAACCGGTAAGGACACCTGACGAGCCGCTCTGAGCATTGACGCCCGAGCCCGAAATGAAGACATTGGCTGCGGTTATTTGGATTGTACCACCATTGCCATCACCAAACGTTTCAGTAGTGATCCTCCCTCCATCCAACAGTTGCAAACTCCCGGCATTTATTTGCACATTTCCCGCATTTCCGCCAAAATACGTTTGAGAAGCAACAGCGGAAAAGGCTGGGTATTTAATGCCAAGAAAAGAAGAAGGTTCGGGGTTAACTCCGGATACCAACACACTACCGGAATTAATAGCTATGTCCCCCCCATTCCCTGAGCCTTGTGCATTCGCGACAATAGCGCCTCCGTTAAGCAGTTGCAAGTTATCGGCATTCACCTGCACGTTACCAGCATTGCCCGACCCGGTTGAACCAGAGAAAATCTGAGCTTTATCGGCCAGGAGCAGACTGCCCGAGGTTATCCACACATTTCCACCGCTTCCGCTGCTATTAGCCTTCGTAAACAGGCCTGTAGTGATGGGGAAGCTGCCTTCGACGATGCCGGAAAGAATCATCTGATCGGCAATGACATCAATGGAACCACCTTGGCCATCCGCATCTGAACTGGCAGAGATTTGGGCTCCGCCTTTCATTTCTAAAGTTTTGGTGGTAATTTTTATATCACCGGCCTTGCCGCTCCCAACCGTATCAGCATAAATACCCACACCCGGCATACCCGCTTCCGGAACGATTACCAAGCTTCCATCGAGAAATATATTCTTTGCTGTTATGATCAAGCTTCCTCCATTCCCCTGCCCAAACGTGGCCACGTTGATTTGTCCACTGGTAATCTGAAGATTTCCTGCCGTAATTTGAACATTCCCTGCATTTCCGCTGCCCAAAGTTTGAGAAAATATCCCTGTGGGGATGCCTACCGCCGTCGCGGATAAATTCACCTGATCTGCATTGATATATACGATACCCCCTTGGCCATCTGCCCATGTGCTGGCTGAGATCTGAGCCCCTTCTTTGATTTCCAAGGTATTGGTAAAAATATTTATATCACCGCCCTTGCCGCTCGCAAAAGCATTCGCAGTCACACCCGGCCCACCTAGTGTTTGGCCGCCTCCGTCAAGGAGTATATTTTTTGCTGTTATGATCAAGCTTCCTCCATTCCCCTGCCCATATGTCTCACATCTGATGAAGCCTCCAGTATTCTCAAGATTCCCCGCCGTAACTTGAATATTCCCTCCGCTTCCGCTAGCCAAAGTTCCGGCAAATATCGTTGTGGGGATGCCTGCCGTCGCGGAAAGATTCAGCTGATCCGCGTTGATGTATATGGAACCCCCCTGGCCATCCGCGGCTGCAACGGCGAAGATCTGGGCTCCTCCTTTCATTTCCAGAGTATTGGCAGTAATATTTATATCACCAGCCTTGCCGCTGGCAACAGTTTGGGCAAATATACCCACCGACCCAGTTTGTGTGGTGTTCCCTCCATCGAGGAGTATATTATTTGCAGTAATAGTGGTAGTCCCTCCATCCCCCTGCCCCCATGTCCCGCCGCCAATGAGGCCTCCGCCGTTAATCTCAAGATTTCCTGCTTTAATCTGTATATCCCCTCCGCTTCCGCTGCTGCCTTGAGCGAGGGAATATATGCCTGTGTTGTCCCCTGGCGAACCGGAAAGAACCACCTGATCTGCGGCATTAATGTAAATCGAACCCCCTTGGCCATCTGCCCATGTGCTGGCTGAGATCTGAGCCCCACCGCTTAGTTGCAAAGTACTGGTAGCAATATTAATATCCCCAGCTCTCCCGGTCCCGTAGGTATCGGTAAACATACCTCCACCACTGACGATGAGATCCCCGGTTATGCCAATATCAATGCCCACTTTAGCTCCGTCGATATTCCCCGTGGTATCGGCAACGAGAGAGGAGTTCTCTAAGAGTAACTTCCCTCCCCTTATAACTATTGTTCCATTTCCATTCGAGCTACTTACGTCCAGGTATGCCGAATTTTGGAGATTAATATTGCCCAGACGGTCAAATGAGGACATCTGGAGATCCGGAGCATTCCGGGACTCAACAGGGATGACCTCACCCGGGGAAGCAACACTTGCAATATTAATCCGGCCACTCGGTGCAGCGATCTGACCTCCATCAATATTGATATCTCCCCCGATTATCGAAAGGGTCTTGCCTTCCGGAACACTAAGATTGCTTCCTTGTACGGAAATGGCCGCCGGGTTGCTGCTCAAGAACCCGAAGGCCACAGGCGGCGCTGTTGTGAGGACACTGCTCTTTAAAGGACTGGAATAAAACATTCCTCCATCTGACAAACGAAGATAGTCAGCAGTACTAACGTGAAAAGAGCCGCTAACATCCAACGTGGCATTGGGCCCAAATAAGACACCGGATGGGTTGAGAAGATAAAGATTTGCTCCCCAAATGGTCGAGCGTAGAATACCATCAATGATGGATTGCTGGCCTCCCGTAACCCGACCTATGATGTTCGCAATAAAGGGTGGGCCATTGAAACTCGCAGTGTCGCCGGTTCCTACACTAAACAGGCCAAAGCTCTGAAATTGATTCGTTCCTTTGATTGTGCCCCCATTAATATTATAAGTATTGCCTACCTGATTTATTGTGGTCCCCATGGTTCCATCTGAAGTGATGGCCGAGGCGGCATGACTGAAAGTGATTATGGCAGGATGAAGTAATAACCCACTAATGAGGAAAGGACTCAGGAATAGGGTAATAAAGTGTTTAAAGCGGCGGTTGATAATCATTTTTCCTCCCATCCTATCATTCACCATAGTTAGGAGTTATTAGAATAGAAACACCCTTCTAAGTTAAAGTAACCGTTTAATAATATTGACTAATTACCACCTCCCCACTTGTACCGGATTACCCTAAAAACAAAAATGCCGGCCTAACCCTCGGTTCAACCTTCGGCAGATCGGCCATCTTCTCGAAAGACCCGCCATTTTCCGTCCCCACCCCACGAAAGGTTTGGCTAATATCAAGAAAGATACTCTTTGTCAATATTCAAAATGATAATGTGAAAATTATCTTTTGTCGATTACTGCTTGAAATGTTGTATGGTGGGGCAAAAATGTAAAAACAACATTACAGGAAGGAAGAGTTAGAAAAAGGGATTGTTTCTTCGACCTCTAAAGTTTCACTCTAAGGTACCACTGAAAGGCAACGAACATTGATAAAAATCTGCAGATTTCGTAACTTCTTTTCCGATGCCAGCTACAAAATGATAGAGAGAAAATAATGCGTTTGCATTAAAGCCTATTTACAGGGGCCGATGCGTTTGCCCTTCATCGTGCTCTTCATCGTTATGGTCTGTTCATTGGTCTTCACGGTCGTCTCAATGGCGCCTTCCATGGTGGTGCCGGCATAGGTGACCTTGCCCTTGCTCGTGCTCATTCCCTCCCTGCAGACCACTGTCCAGGTGACGGTGTTGCCCTGGGTCTTCATGTCCTTGACCGTGCATCCCGACTCAGCCGTTTGAGGCACAGCTTTTTCCTTGGTTAAACAGGTAGTGTGGGTGAAGGATTTTGAGGGCATGCCAGGCATATCGACCGTGGTTGTAATTTCCCAGAGACCATCCTCCATGTTCGGTGCTGCAAAGGAAATCCCTGTAAAAAAGACGAACACTACTGCAACGATGATCCAGATGCTTCTCTTCATAGTGCACTCCTTTTGATAAGAACTGGCTTTTAGGATGAATTAACAATATAAAAGAAGGAAGTTCTATGTCAAGAATAAAAATACCTCCGATGATTACCAATTGAAACCAAACATGGGTCGCCGAAATGTCCACTCGTGGATTTCAGGAAGAAGTCAACATCCCCCCTTACATTGCCCGTGAGGCTAAGTCCTTACTTCCGCACACCGAACGTTCCATAGCGATACCCCTGCCTACACGCTTCTCTTTCAAGACACCCCTTTAATTCTACCCCCCCTCAAATTCTATTTCTTGTTGTATCTCAAGCAAAATACGCCCAATGGCTGGCGTGTGTCTTGAAATAACCGTCCAATCAGGAGGTGTCTCCCATTTTCGATCTTTAATTTTCGGTTCATATACCATGACCGTTCCTCGGTCATTTACGATAGTAAGTGTCTCTTTACCACGCCTAAAATCCCGATTGACCTCTGTTACAAGAATCGCAGGAAAGAAAATCTCCTTGTTGGGTCTCTCAGCTTGGTCAATGGAAGAATCTATCAAATACTTATTTTCCACAATGGCCACCAAATGCCCTAAATACCCTTCCCCCTTGTGATCTCCAAAACCAATACCTATGCCCCACGCCCCTTTCGTAATCCATTTTTCCATTTCTTCTTTTGTAGGCCAGTGTTTTTCTCGCTCAAATATCTCCCTAAACTTACTATTGTAAATCTGAACCTGACATGGAAGAGGCATTGCTTTAAATCCTAAACGGGAGAAAACCTCTACCGTGATCCGTGTAGAGGCAATACAGGAATCCTTTCGGAAATACTCCAATATAACTGGACGGGCGATTCGAGCGTAAACCTTTAGGACTTCCTCAATAGTCATACACTCTCCTCTTCCCTTTTATCACTATTCGGTGGGCTAATTTTTATCCCTATATCTTCCATTTGGCATCCCTTTCAAGAGGAAAAATGATTTTTTATTACCCAAATTACCTTGAGGTCGGTGTTTAAAAAACCTTTTAGATTCAAGCTCAGGTTTAGGGCTTTGGGTAATAAAATGGACACAAATATTACCCAAATTGCAGGCTTCGAATCGCCTCTATCCTCCGGTCATCCGTGCTCTGAAGATACCTTTCCGTGGTTGGTATATGAGAATGGCCCATCAAAGGCTGAACGGTCTTAAGGTCATTTCCATTGTCCAGGAGGGTCGTTGCAAAGGTATGCCGCATTACGTGAGGATGAATCCTCTTCCGAATTAGGGGCTTTTTTGTCGTCGATTTGATGAGGCGATCCACAGCCTTGGGTGTTAGTCTCTTTCTTTCGTAAGGGCCATGCTCAGCGAGAGTGTCAGGGGCAGAGTGAGCGAGAACACTACCTTCGGACATAAATTTGGAGCTGGGATGATGTGAATCGCGTCCCATGGTCAAACCTAGCCTGCAATCCTTCGACGGTATTTTTCGCACTCTTCCGGGAAAGTTCTTTCTAATTTCTGCCATAAAGAATCTACGGTTTGTGCAAAGATACGCACGCGCTCAAACCAAATCGGATCTGAGACCTCTGGAAAGGCATCGCCAAGGGCACGGAATACTCGCTCCTGGGTTCGGAGGAAACTAAGGACTTCGAGAAAATAATTAAACCGGTTGAAGCCATTGTTTGGTTTAAGCTCTTGATAACCCAACCAGATCTGTGATTTACCGGTTTTATCCTTCCAGACGAGGTTGCGAACCGCTGACGCAATACGTACATGCAAGGAAGCTCCAGACCCTCTTTCATATGCACCATCTAAATTGTATCTCCTGAGCACCTGAATAATCTCGCCCTGGTATTTTTTATAAAATGCTTTCCCTTCAGTGTCGGAAACGAGTTCCATCCAGCTGTTTCCAACATTTTCATCTCCTCTCATTATTATCAGTAAGGCTAATGATTCTGCTTCAAGCCTGCCGTAACCGAGAGCAGGGGTCAGACGCATGCGAAGAAGGTCGGTAACCGCCCACATATATTGGCGCTGCAAAAGTAAGAAGATTATGCCTCGAACTCTCCGGGAATAAAGTTTGAACCATGCGGATCGTGCGCGATCAATGATCGGATTGTTACAGGTTTTCGACTCAACCAACTCGATCAGCTTTTCTGGTTCCACTCCGAGATCTTTGGAGCACTGTTGGAATGTCGACAAATCCGTAGACTCTGCCTCCCCACCTTCTATGCACCGGCCAAAGGTTGTGAACATTCCAGCTGCGGTATCGAGAATAGTTGACAGTTCTGGATCAAAACCCGCGAGTATCCTGCGTGAATGTGAAACATTCTCAGCATCTGCTTGCATCAGTTCATCAATTTCACTCATGGCAACACTCCTAAATGTTGAACCTGGATTCTCCCGGCCTCGAACCCGCTTCACGTCCCAAATTGCAGGCTCTGGATAGCCTCAACCTTTCTGTCATCCGTGCTGTGGAGATACGCCTCTGTAGTGCGAATGTGGGAATGCCCCATCAAAGCCTGCACCGTTCTAAGGTCATTCCCTTTATCCAAAAGGGTAGTGGCGAAAGTATGACGCATCACATGGGGATGAATCCTTTTATGAATCAGAGCCTTTTTCGCTACCGAACGAATAAGACAATCCAAAGCCTTTGGAGTAAGGCATCTTTGGGCATACGGCCCATGTTTCCCCAAAGTATCAAATAGCGAAGGATTTGGATCGACCCCGCTCCCATTAGCCTTCAAATAGTCCTTAATGGCAAGAAGAGTTTCAGCTTTTAACGGTATTCTTCTAAATTTCTTTCCTTTCCCTATGACATCAATGACCGCCTGGTTTCGGTAGGTTTTGAGATCCGCCACTTTAAGGTTACAGATTTCAGCTTTCCGCAATCCTGTTGTAAGGAGTAAAAGTAGAATGGCGTAATCACATTTACCTTGCAGGGTTCTCCGATCTGGGACTCTAAGAATGGCTTGAGCTTCATCTTCGGTCAAGAATTCGGTTTCTTTCTTCTTCATAGTTTATATCTCGCCCCCTAATTTCATACCCCAAACTTATTACCACGTTCACTTGTGGCGCCTTTTCTGAAATTAAACACTTGAAACTTTTGTTTAGTTTTTCCTCCCAAAATCACCCGATTTCCCATCCTTTTTGACCTTATTCGGTAGGAAAATTAAACAATTCTGATTCTTTTGTTTAACCCCACGATAATCACTTTGACCCAATTTGTAAAGGTGAAAGCGGAGCAATTTCGATGTGTTAGACAATTGTGGCAAAAAGGGTATGTTGGATACGGGGGTCTAAGGAAAGACCACTCAGGCAATCAATTTTCGGGGTAGAAAGGGTATATTTTAGATAGGTATTGGTGGGAAGGTTAGTTTAAAATTTCTATCAAATGATGAAAGACCCAACTCCCCTTTTAGAAATTGTTAATCCATCTTTTTTCAATTGAGATATTACTCTATGAGCAACCTCTTTGCTTACATTGAAGTCCTGAACAATTTTTTGGTAGGATAACTTTTGCCCTTTCTTCAATTTCCCAGAAAGAATCATTTGCTTCAGTTGGTTAAATACAGTTTCCGAAGCCTGATGCCTGGTTAGCTTTTTGGGAAAGATTTCTTTGAGGACTTTATCAGGTATTCTATCCCTCTTTGACCTACTCATTCTTAACCCTCTATTTGCTTCATCGTTTTAGAATCGTATTTCTGGGCCTTATCCTTTCCCAAATTACCTTTGAAATATTCATCAAAACAAACAGGACATATTGAATCCTTTTTGATAAACCTCCCTAACTTATAAAAGGAGGGATAATTCTTTAATTCCGCTCCACAATAATCACAGTAGATTTGGTTTGCCATTTTACTTGGGTGTTATCCCCTTTTCATTCTTTCTCTCCATCTCCCGATCCACCACCCTTACCATCTCCAAAAACTCCTCCTTGGTGAATATCCCCTTCTACCGCTGTTTTCTCCGTTGGATTTCTCTCCGAATCCTGCTTCTCTCCCGTCCATCATAGACATAGAGGGAGGGTGGGACATTCCATCCCAATTCCCGATGCCATTGAATGATCGAGTAAAAACTCTTGTATCCGACCTTTCGCCCTATCGTACGGATCGGGAGTCGTTTCGTAAAATAGATCGCATAAGCCTTCTCCGCTCTCTTTGAGTGGAGTCGTCCAAACTTCTCATCGACCAATCCTCTGTCTCTCAGCGTTCGGAGATGGTAACGGCATTTTGCCCCTGACCCCCCTGTTTCCTTTACGATTGTGTGAATAGAAATAAATTCGCTGTGGGGTTTCTTGCTGATCTGGATCAGCTTCTGGCACAAACGGCATTCCCCAGTCTGATGCCCTTTGAGTTTCACTGGTCTCTTGATCCCCTGCCTTTTAGAAAAGGCATGAACCGCCTGCCTCGACACTCCATACCTTTCCCCCAGTTTCTTAAAGGTAAGAGTGGTCTCTTTCAAGTCCTTTAGCAAATCTTCTTCCTTACCCTGAAGTATTCCCCATCTTCTCATTATCATCTCCGTTTTTTCTACCTTTTCATCCCCCGATCCACCATCTTCACCATCTCCAGAAACTCCTCTCTGGTAAATATCCCCTTCTCAATGAGTAACCTGGTGAGGGCTTCTTGTTGGACTACCTGGGACATGAGAAGTTCTTCAAAGGAAACGACTTGTTTCGGGTCAAGGGGGATTGCCATGTACCACCTCTTCAAATAGGAGAGGGTGTTTTACCTACCTGGCCCTTCTGGTTTGCTACGGCTATTATCTTTATCCCTTTTTACTCGTTTGAACTTAAATAACTTGTTTGGTGAGATAAATATAAATATGCTACCTATCGTCACAAACACTATCCCCAAAAGAATGAGCAAACCAGACAAAAGGGAAAAAAAACCCAATACGTTAATTAACGCCTTACCCACTCCTTTGGTTTCTTTTGCGTTAGTCCGCATTTCTCCCTCAGCCAACTCTACCTCCCTCTGCCAGCATAGACCTCCGAATGTCCATCGTGCTCCTGCCAGTTCTTCATATATCTTTCGGCCAATTTCATATCCCTGATCACGAGGAGATTTTCAGCATTATTCTCCTCCGCAGCCTTCGTAAAATTGAAAGACCCAGTGATTACCGTCTCCCCGTCAATGACCATCACTTTGTTATGTGCTACGGAGTGCTGAGCGATGCTTCAACAAGCTCCTTCCATGAAATATCTGGATTATCAATTGTTACAATATCACGAATTGTATCTTTCAGATAATCTGGCCATTTTTCAATTTTGCTAACCATCTCAATTTCTTTTTCAATCAGGTTCTCTAATTCCGAGCGATGAAGCTGGGAGGCTGTTGTTTTGGCTTTTTTCAAACGATTTAAAAATTTTTGGTTATGACCATCTTGGGTCACGGCGTGGGTAATCTCGTGAATGAAGAGTAAATCCACATCTACTGCATCCTTCTCTAGCTCGTTACGGTTAAAAACAATGGTCTTGGAAGACTCCTTGCATTCTGACCCCTCGGTCGTCCTTCGTACTTTCCAACTCCTCCAATTTTTCCATTTGGGGAAGTATATCCTGACAATTTCCTCAAATTTTTTTCGGATATTCATATCATCTCACCTACCTTTCTCTATGAATTTTAAAATAACCTGAACGGTATTTTTTAGCTGTGGGTTGGAAGCATCAAAAGTTTTCACTTTCCACATCCATTCGGGTTTGGGTTCATAACAGATTCAGTCCTTTTGATGTCCGTATCGTTCTCCTTCCAACTGGTCAAGCCTCTGCTCAATGCTTGCAAACCTGTCTTGAAGATAATTCATAAAGCCTTTGGACAGACCCTCCCATTTGAGTCGCCAGGCTTCAAGGGTTTCCTCTCTTTCGTCCAACAGGTCTATGCCCAATCCATTTGATCTTATAAAGTTTTCGATATCGGTTTTACTGTCCATTAGAGCTCACCTCTTTCCTCTCTTTCCTTTCTTTCCTTCAGTCTCTTGATATCCATAATAATCCTCAAAGTTTCATCCATCTCCCATCCCCTCGTGAAACACCAGATTCCATTGTGAGTGGAATGGTAAAGAACACCGCTTTCACGTCCAGTGGATGCGTGATCTATAAATTCTTGGGCTTTTTCTTTGGTTCTATGTAAAAAAACCAAAAGGCCATATCCGTGCATTCTGTTATAGTGCAGGGTTGCGTAAGGACCTTCCCCGTCCTGATAGGCGGACTTGAATCTGCACTTCGCTGAGGCTCTATACGATCTGTGGGTCTTGTCACAAGTTTGCCATTCCAACTGCTTGCTTTCCTCCATTCCTTTTCACCTTCTTTCGGTTAATTTTTGCTATGACAAAAACCCGATGACAGTCGATGACACCACCCTAACAGGTTTATTTCTACAAAAAAATTCCTATAATAAAACCTGTTAGACCATAGTCAACGACAACCATCGGTTGAAATCATTAGGGTTTTTATTTCAGGCTGATTCCTTCCCAAGAAGCACCACCACTGCGACCACCCTTCACCGCAATGTAACCCCTTTCCCGCAATTTATTTTGGAGCGTTCTCATTTTCCAGGGTTCTTCACTTTCATTTGCAATCCACCATTGGGAAAAGGCTTCATACAAATCCTTTATTCCAACCTTCCCTTCCTTGATGCACATCTCGTCTATGAACCTTCCAAGAGCGTCGGATTCATTCCTGCTCCTTCGACATTCTTTTGTTGAGTGAATCTTATTTCTTGGTCTATTTTCTTTCTACGACAATCTCCAACTCGCTTATTTCCAGCCACTTCAGGCATACGCCCTTCCAAAGTTGGGTTGACGCTTCCCGAATGAGTTCAGGACTTGCATAATAAACGTGCGGAAACACCTTCTGTCCTTTCTTCTTAACATCCTTGACCCTTGATCCCCACTTTCAGTCTTCCACGACTCCAACAACGTCTAACTCTTTTTTTAGTTTTCATCCTTTCACACCTTCTTCGTCTCTATCCATTTTCACCCCCCTTTAGTCGTCTGGAAGTTGGTCTTTCCATTCGGGATACCAGTCCGAGCCTTTTATAGCACGGATGTGGGCGGGGATTTTATCTGGTTTGTAGTCACACCTTGGCCAGTTCTCACACGTTGGGAAATTCCCAAACTTCCCTCTTCTTTGGATGATCCGCCCCTGACACTTTGGGCAGAAGGCTTCTGATTTAAAAGTAGTTGACACTTGTCCACTACTTTTACTTACTCCTTCTTCAACTGGTGTTTGTTTTTGGGTTTCAAAAGAGGTTGGAGATGAAGATGTTTTCCCCTCTTCTTTTCTTGCTTCTTTTAAAACCTTTTTTAAGACATCTTTTCCTTTTTGTTTTTTAAGGGAATTCCCCGATGGATTCAATGACTTATCTTGTGTTTCTTTGGATAAAGCGTGGACATTCTTGTCCAGGGTGCGTGGACGTTTATGTCTACGCTGCGTGGACATTCTTGTCTTTACTTTTGTTTGAAAAGCGTGGACATATATGTCGTCGCTTTTGATGATTTGGAAACGAAGTTTCTGACCACTTTTAGATAGGATTTTTAACCGTCCCTTGTCTTTCAGTTCTTTTAATAGTCGGGATATTTGTCTCTTACTCCAAGGGGATTCTTCAACTAAGGTGGTTACACTTGCGTACCCTTCGTCATTCTTCCCTTGATGGAGTTTGAGGCGACCTAATAACAATTTTGCTGATGGTGATATATCCCTGCTTTGGTAAAGTGATAGGGGAGTCTGAATAAATAATTTACTCATCTTGGCCACCCCCTTGTCGAGAGTTCCGCTTCATTATTATTATCTGCGATTTCAGGCTGGTGATATACTCGGCATGAGTTAGGGCGTCGACAGGAGCATCCTTGTTGAAGAATTTAGTGATAGCTTCCTTTATTTCTCCCTTTGAATCGTCAAAGGAGAATATGACTTTCCCTTGGTGATATTTGGCTGGTTGGGCTTGCTTGAAACCCATGGCTAAAAGGTAGGCAACTAAGTCGACATCGTGAATGAGCTTTAACATATTAACCTCCAACATTATTTGATTTAGGTTTTAAGTCCCTGTGACTGAGTTTAGGAGTTCCACTCCACCTGCAGAGTTATAGTTGGTCAGGCAGGTTCAACAACCAAAAGAAAAAGGCTCCAAGGTGGTCGGGGCTTGGGGAGCCTTTGAACCTTGGAGCCTTCTCGGTGTAACCAGCGAATCCCCAATCTCGACCTTTTTGTATCTCATGCTTTAATTAAACCCAAAACGAATCGTTTCAGCCAAAATTCTTTAAGCTGAACTGTTTTTGCCCGTCTAATCTAATTAGACCTAAGTGTTGCAGGAATCGTTCCAGGACAGGGTAAATTCTTGTATTTTATAAAAATAACTGGAATCACCTGTTAATTTATTTATATAAAAAACCAAAAAATGCTAAAAACGCCAAGATGTCGTAACTCTGTTCATCCAAAAATTCTCCTTTACTTTTTCGGTTTATCCCAGAGAGACACCTCACCAGAAACGATTAAAAATCATCTACAATGAGTTTTAAGGGGTCTAAAACGGTCTTTTTCGGGGTCAAATTGACAGGCGGGGTAATAGGTATGGACTCTTCAAAAAAGGGTGTTTTGATACCCTCTACGGTCAAGTTTTGGGGTTTACTTTTGGGAAGGAATTTTTTAGAATAGGTTTGAGGTGTCTCAATGAACTCTTCCAAACCCATCAAATACGGAGTCTACAAGCGGAAGTCTGGACGACGGGAGGTCTATTTCAGCTTTGAGGGAAGGCAGATCCACTTGACCCGTCTTCCGTGGGGTAAAACCCTTAAGAGTGATTTGGATGCCGCCTTGTTGGTTGCCTACCTGAAGCGGTTCGGATACCATCCTGAGAAGTTTGGCAAGGACGTGTCCTTCCAGTTTAGCAAGGCAATCAATGTTTGGATTAAAAACTCAAACATCTCTCCTGAATGGCTGAAGCAAAGGAAACTGATTGCCAAGAAGAAGTTCATTCCCTATTTCAAGAGCAGGGACATCAGGACTATCTCAACCATCCACATATTAGAGTTCTATACCGCCCTCAAATCCAAAGGATTTTCCTCTCACTATCTGAGCAGTCTTATGAAGGAGCTTCACGCCTTCCTTAATTTCAATAAGAAGAGCCTGACCACCTTTCCTGACTTCCCCAAAATTACTGTGCAGGAGCCTGCGATCAAGTGGCTTACGAGTGAAGAGCAGGACAGGGTCTTCCAACACATCCCGAAACAAGACCTTCCTATTTTTGAGTTTATGCGAAGGTACGGGTGCAGGATTAACGAAGCGAGCGGTTTGCTGAAGGCAAATGTCCATCTTGAAAACAACCCGTCTTATGTCGTTTTGGCTACGGTGCTCGGAGCAATGGGGCAACTAAAACCCACCACAAAGACAAAGCGGATCAAAGTCCTTCCCATCATTCCAGAATTGAGGTGGCTGTTTGAAAATGAGAATGGTTCTGACTTTGTGTTTGCTAAGAAGCGTAAACCCTATACGAATAAAATGCTCAATCTCATTTGGAACAGGGCCAATAAAATATCAGGTGTGACCACAATAAACCTCTACAACGCCATGCGTCATTCCTTTGGGTGGCAACGACTAAATCAAGGCTACTCTTTGGATGAGATCAAAACTGTGATGGGTCACACTTCTACCAAGACCACTGAAAGATATGCTGCCTACCAGCTCCAAACTTTGGAAGGGAAGACTTTGAGCCTTGAGCTTTGAACTTTGAGAAAGAAAGACTTCGAACTATGGAAGGTTGGGGGCTTCTAAGATTTCGACTTTAAACTCTTTGGCTTGGCTAGGTGGGTCCTTGAAAATTACCATAAAAGGAGTTGCCTTGCCCGAAGGCGTGATCATCTCTTGCTTTGTTTGAGGTTTAATCACCATCTCCCCTCTAAAAAATTCCACAGGTTGTTTCTTCAACTCTCCACGACCGATGATGCGACCGCAGATCCCCTCCTTCTCAGCCACTTTGAGTTTGTCTTGATCAAAAATGATGACCCTTATTTTGATATGCTTCTTTGTTAACTTGGATTGATTCTTTACCTTTCCCTCGATAATAAAGAGTGAGGTCTCCCCTATCTTCTCGTCATATCCATTCAGATCTCCAACGATCAGATCTCCTTTCTCTATTCCCCAAATCTGGTCCCAAAGCTCAGTGACCTTTTTAACTGGATATTCTAAATAGGGGGAGAGTCTGCCACCAGAGCTCAATTCCGACCATACATAGAAGATGCCGAAGACCAGGAGGACCAAAACGACGATAAGGGCAAAAAATCGAGAGGGACCTTTCCTCTCAGCACGCATCATACTCTTCGGTTTGGAGGGTTTGCCCTCCGCCCTCTCTTCTCTTACGGGTTCTTCAGGGGGTAGCTTCTCTCCTCTTTCTGGAAGAACCAATCTTTCCACTTTTTCTGGAGGAGTCAATTTCTCCGCTTTCTCTGTAGGAATCTTTTCAGAAAAGAGGAACGCTTCTTCCTCCTCTTCTGGTACTATCTCTTCCTTCTCTACTTTCACCTCCGGAGGAGCCTCCACTTTTTTCTCACCTGGTCCCATCAATTCTTCGTGATATTTGGCGAAGGACTCGAAATCCTCGATAATTTCCTCTTTGGTCTCAGGAGGAGGGACGACATAGAATACATGCTTGCACCGTGAACAACGGACCTTGACGCCCTTGGCGGGAATTCGAGAATCGTCTAAATTAAACTTGGTCAAACAGGAAGCACAGGTGATGATCATAGAAAACCCTCTTTTTAACGATTTTCCGACATTATGATGAAAGGAATAGAAAAAATCAAGAATAAAATGGAAAAAGGTTCGTCAGCAAACGGAGATTAGAAAAAATAAAGGCCCAATGTTAATTCTGGGCCTGAGATATTTAACATTTGCCTGCCTGCGAAGGCAGGAACTTTGTCAATTGGAATTTGTTTTTTTAAAGTCTATCGTCCTAATCTTTTTTTGAACTCTTGGGTTAGCATGGGAACGACGGTAAAGAGGTCGCCAACAATTCCATAGGTGGCTATCTTAAAAATGGGAGCTTCAGAATCTTTGTTGATGGCGACAATAACATCCGATGTCTTCATGCCAGCCTGATGTTGAATGGAACCTGAGATACCGCACGCAATATAGATCTTGGGCCTAACGGTTCGACCGGTTTGCCCAACTTGATGTTCGTAAGGAATCCAGCCTGAATCGACGGCTGCACGAGAAGCACCCACGGCGGCTCCTAAAACCCCTGCCAGTTCACGGATCACCTTAAAATTTTCAGGACCCCCTATCCCTCTTCCCCCTGAGACGATGATCTCCGCATCAGCCAGATTGACCGTCTCCGTCCCTTTGATGAATTCTAAAACCTTTGTCCTGACCTGATCTTCGGTCATCTGAAGGGTTTCCCGAATGATCTCTCCTTTTCTCGAATCATCCCTCGGAGGCATGGCGAAAACCTTGGGTCTGACCGTAGACATCTGAGGTCGGTAGTTGGGATAGTCGAGAATCGTCGCCATGATGTTTCCACCAAAAGCTGGCCGAGTCTGTTTGAGATATTTTGTTTCCGGATCGATGTCCAGACCAGTACAGTCTGCCGTTAATCCTGCCTCTATGGTTGTGGCTACTGTCCCCGCAAAATCTCGACCCTGGGTGGTTGCTCCGTAGAGAACAATCTCAGGTTTGTATTTCCTAATGAGATCAACGGCAGCCTTAGCATAAGAATCGGTTCGATACTGTTTAAGTACAGGGCTTTCCATGACATAGACCTTCTCCGCTCCATAGGCGATGGCCTCCTTGGTAAATTTATCGACGGTCTCCTTGTCCCCGAAAAGCATCCCGCATAATTTGCACCCTATGGCATCGGCCAACTTCCTTCCCTCGCCAAGAAGTTCGAAGGAGACACTTCCAACCTTACCGAGTTCATGCTCTATAAATATCCAGACATCTTTATAAGCGCTGATGTCGATTGTGACGGCCTTCTCTTCCTTTTCCAGAGTGATTGCACTCACCGGACAGACATCCACACAGGCTCCGCAGAAGGTGCACTTCTCATCGACCACGGCAATCCCTTCCTTCATACTCAGTGCGCCAAAGGGACAGGCAGGAATACAGGATTCACATGCAGTGCAGGTATCCTTATCAATCAATAATCTGGCCATTCGCTTTTCCTCCTCTATCTTTCGTGTCCGTTACCCCTGAATCGTGATTCGTAATTCCATTTAATTTTTTATCGGGCACGGATCACGAGACACGAGTCACGTTTATTTAATGAACTTGGTATCCATCAATTTGTTCACCAGAAGGGGAACCACCTCTCCCAATTCTCCTTTCAAAACCTCACCGCCTCCTCCTCTGGCCTCTGGGGAAAAGATCCTCATCACCCAGGTGGGTGATCCCTTCAATCCAATACGATTCTCATCCGCCCCGACATCCTTTGCGGTCAAGGTAGGAATCTGTGCCTTGGCCGCCTTCTTGATCCCTAAAAGAGAAGGAAGTCTCGGTTCATTGATGTCTTTAACAACTGTCAACAAAGCAGGAAGCGAAGATTCAACGACCTCTCTCCCATTCTCCAGCAATCGTTCCACCACAATCCTCTTCTTTGCGGGATCAATCTCCTTGACCTTTGAAACATAAGTCAGCTGCGGGATTCCCAGGCGGGTGGCAATACCTGGCCCGACTTGAGCGGTATCTCCATCGATGGCCTGCTTTCCACAAATTACCAAGTCCACATCCCCAACGACCGCCTTAATCGTCTTCGCGACGGTATAGGCTGTAGCCAAGGTATCTGCTCCTGCAAAGGCCCTGTCTGAGACCAAATAGACCTTATCCGCACCCACAGCCAGTGCGTTTTTCAACACCTCGATGGCCTGTGGAGGGCCCATGCTGATCACGTGGACTTCTCCGCCATGCTTCTCTTTGATAAGAAGCGCTTCTTCGACAGCGTACTCATCGAAGGGATTGGTAATGCTTGCCACACCCTCCCGAACCAGTGTGTTGGTCTTCGGGTCAATCTTCACATCTGTCGTGTCCGGAACCTGTTTGATACATACGGCGATCTTCACTTTCTCCTCCTCATTTTCCTTTAAAATTTGGTTTCCTCTTTTCAACGAATGCCGTCATTCCTTCCTTCTGATCCTCGGTACTAAAACCGAGACTGAAGGCATAGGATTCTAAAGAACACGCTTCTGCCAAATCCATATTGAAACCAGTATCCACCACCATCTTGGCTAATCTCACTCCGACGGCTCCATTAGCTGCGATCTGGAGGGCCACTTTTTTCGTCTCCTCCATCAGGAAGGCCTGAGGAAAGACTCGATTGACAATCCCCATCTGATAGGCTTCCTGTGCGGTGATCATCTTCCCTGTTAGAATCAGTTCTTTCGCCTTCCCTTTCCCGATCAGACGAGGGAGTCTCTGTGTTCCTCCGAAACCTGGAAAGATGCCGAGGGTGACCTCTGGAAGGCCGAACCTTGCATTCTCAGAGGCATAGGCGAAATCACAGGCAATGGCGATCTCCGTTCCTCCTCCCAGGGCGTAACCATTGACAGCCGCGATGACCGGCCGATCAAGATCCTGGATCATTTTCAAGGTGAGATGGCCCAACTTCGAAAAGTTCAGGGCCTCTATGGAGTTCATCCCTTTCATCTCCGCGATATCGGCCCCTGCGACAAACGCTTTCTCTCCACTCCCAGTCATGATGAGAACCTTCATCTCCGAATGGTCCTTCGCTTCCTGGATTCCCATCTGGATATCTTTGAGGGTCTCGATGTTTAAGGCATTGAGCGCCTTGGGTCGGTTAATCGCAAGAATCCCGATTTCTCCTTCAAAGGATAACAAAATATTTTTATATTCCATCTCCCCTCCTAAAACGTACCCGTTACTTTCAACTCAAAACTCATAACTCTCAACTCTTAACTTACGTTCTCTCTACAATCATGGCCATGCCTTGACCACCCCCGATACAGAGGGTGGCAAGACCGAGATTGACTTTCCGATGTTTCATTTCATGAAGGAGAGTGACCATTAACCTTGCGCCCGAGCATCCAATAGGATGACCCAGAGAGATCCCACTCCCATTGACATTCGTCTTTTCCATATCAAATTGCAGCTCCCGGATACATGCAATCGCTTGGGAAGCAAAAGCCTCATTCAGTTCAATCAGTCCAATGTCATTGAGAGTAACTCCAGCCTTTCTTAAGGCCTTCCTCACTGCTGGAATAGGACCTAAGCCCATATAGGCTGGGTCAACCCCTCCTGTGGCATAAGACCGAATCGTTCCCATGGACTCTAAATTCAAGGCTTTTGCCATTTCTTTAGACATCAAGAGGACAGCGGCAGCAGCATCATTGATCCCAGAGGCGTTTCCTGCGGTGACGGTTCCTCCTGGTTTAAAGGCTGTTGGGAGTTTGCCCATCTTCTCCAAAGAAGTATCCATGGGCCTTTCATCGGTATCGAAGATGATGGGTTCACCCTTCTTTTGTGGGATCACCACCGGAATGATCTCTTCCTTAAAAATTCCATTTTTGATGGCCGCTCTCGCCCTCTGATGGCTCAGCAATCCTAATTCATCCTGCTCCTTTCTCGAAATTCCAAACTTCTCAGCGATGTTCTCTGCGGTGAGTCCCATGTGGTATCCATAAAAAATTTCAAAGAGACCATCAAATACCATCAAATCGATCATCTCTTGGTTGAACATCCTGGCACCCCAGCGACCCTGGGGGAACGAATAGGGAACCTGACTCATGTTTTCCATTCCCCCTGCCACCACGACCTCTGCTTCCCCTATCAGGATCGATTGAGCACCTAAGGCAATGGCTTTTAAACCTGAGGCGCAGACTTTGTTGATCGTAAAGGCATTGGTTTCCTTCGGAACTCCTGCATAAATCATCGCCTGACGGGCTGGATTCTGTCCCTGTCCAGCCTGGAGGACGTTGCCCATGATCACCTCATCAACTTGAACCCCCTGCATGGATTCATCCCATTGGTAATGGGATTTCTCCAACTCTGTCATTCCTGCCCATTTAAATGCATCAGGAGCGACTTCAAGAAGTTCCTTCTTAACGACTGCCTTAAGACCAACTTTTTTAAGAGCTTCTCGGATAGCGATGGCGCCTAATTTGATGGCCGAAACATCCTTCAAGGAGGCCCCGAATGTACCGATCGCTGTTCTGGCTCCACTAACAATGACAACTTCTCTCATTTGACTCTCCTTTTAATCCCCCCTGTTGGCAGATATGTGATGAAACGAAAAAAGATTGACTACTATTTAATTCAAAAGATAATTTTCACAAGTATGTTTTTTAGCCCAAATCATTTTTTTTGTCAACATCTTTTTCTTGGATTGGAATATTAATAATTTATTTTTAATTTCGAAAGGTTGGCAGCAGTGAGGATAGCTTTAACAAGATTGGTTGGATCAGCCAATCCTTTTCCGGCAATATCATAGGCTGTCCCATGATTGACTGATGTCCGGATAAAAGGTAATCCCAAGGTAAAATTGACGGCTTCCTTAAAATCGAACATCTTTATTGGGATGAGGCCTTGGTCGTGATACATGGAGATGACAGCATCAAAGGCGTAACGGCCTGAAAGGTCGAAAAAGGAGTCTGCGGGAAAGGGTCCTTCAACATCCATTCCAAGGAATTTCGCCTCTGCGATGGCCGGAAGGATCTCCTTTTTCTCCTCTTCTCCCAGGAGTCCTTCTTCTCCGCAATGGGGATTGAGGCCGAGGACAGCAATTTTTGGGTGAGGAATCAAGAAATATTTTTTCATCCCTTCATTGGTCAATCGTAGGGTAGATAAGATACGATTCGCCGTGATCCATTTTGAAACATCCTTTAGAGGAAGATGGGTCGTCACCAGAACGATTTTCCACCTTGATCCTAAAAACATCATCGCCACGGAGGAGGCTTGAACCAGATGGGCTAAAAGTTCTGTATGGCCAGGGAAAAGATATCCAGCCGCATTCATCGCCTGCTTATTGATCGGGCAGGTCGTCATGGCATCCAATTTACCGCTCCTTACCCACTGGACCGCCTCTTCAATATATCTCACCATCGCTTCTCCGCACGCTCTGTCCGGTTGTCCGAAACGAAGAGATGTGATTTCTAATCGGCTTAAAGAAAAGAGAAATATTTTTTGAGGAAGGTATCCGTCTTCGGGTATCTTCTCAATGACCTCCAAGGTGGAAGAAAGGTTTTGCATTTGGATGGCCCTTGAGAGCACTTCACGATCGCCGAAGACGATGGGCCGACAGGCTTGAAACGGTTCTTTCATGGATAAAGCCTTCACGATAATTTCCGGTCCGATACCAGTCGGATCACCCATCGTGATTCCGATAAGGGGAAGAGCCATACGCTCACCATTCGAGGAATTAATTTTCAACAGGTTAAATTGCTGCTTTTTGAAAATACCCGAATCTAAGATAAACACCAAATTCCAAGCACCAAATATCAAACAAATTACAATGACCAAAATTCGAAACTTCAACCAAAATCGTTTTAGTCATTGGGGCATTGGTGTATGGGATTTATTTGGAATTTGGAAATTGGGATTTCAAATTTAAAGTTTGATCTCGATGACGGACTTTGCTTTCAAATTGCTGAGATATTGTTTAAACGCCTTCTCCATTTCACTTTCATAATAATCCACCTTAATCTTCTCTTGGACTTCCTCAAAGGGGAGAGGATCCACTCCCTTTCGATCAAGGAGTTTAATAATATGAAAACCAAATTCCGTTCGAACGATCCCACTCACCTCTCCGACCTTGAGGCGCAGCGCCTCTCTTTCAAGGGCAGGCAGGAGCTCTCCCTTCTTAAAATAACCTAAATTCCCCCGCTCCTTATTCGAGGCATCTTCCGAATAGAGGAGAGCCATTTCCCCAAAATCCTCTCCCCCTTTAATTTTTTCTAAAACTTTCTGACCCTTCTTCCTAATTTCCCGAATCTCCTCCGGTGTGGCCTCTTTGGGAATGACGAATAGGATGTGACCGGGTCGATAGGTTTCATTGGTTCGATAGCGACCCATATTCTTTTGATAAAATTCCCTTAACTCTTTTTCTCCAGCCTTTGCTTCGACCTTCACCGACCAATTGATTAACTTTTGGCGCTGGAGGCCTTTTTCGATCTGCTTCTTATAGCCCTCTAAGGTCAAACCATCTGCGGCTAATGCCTTTTCTAAATCCTCTTGGGTGGCAGCGTTTCGCCGCTTGACTTCCTCCAGGGTGGCTTCCATTTCTTTACTGGAAATTTTGATTCCAGATTTCTTCACTTCCTGGTCAATCAATTTCTCCTCAATCAGCTTCTCCAACACCTGTCGACAGAGCGCCTGCATCCGTTCCCGCTTCTCCAAACGATCCTCGATCACGATCTCTTCTTTAAGAGGGTTAATCCACTTTTCAACTTCGGAGAGGGTGATAATTTCTTGATTGACCACAGCCACCACGCGATCAACGACTGCCTCGCTTAAAGAGATCGGTCCGTAGAAAAAGAGAAAAAAACCAAATAGTAAAAAGAACCTTTTCATCTTCTCACCTCTCCCTTTTATGACCTGAGCCATTTTTTGTTGATCTTCACTTTCGCCTTCCCTTTGAGGCCTTTAAACCACTTCTGATAATTCTCCTCCCCTTTCTGTTGCTCAAGTTCTTGGAGAATCCCTAGCTTGGCTTCTTCAAATGGAATCTGCCGGGGTTCGATTTTCTC
This sequence comes from Thermodesulfobacteriota bacterium, assembly GCA_049513055.1. Classification (GTDB taxonomy): domain Bacteria; phylum Desulfobacterota; class BSN033; order BSN033; family UBA1163; genus UBA1163. Next base: position 18,255 of record JBEKWN010000064.1, on the reverse strand, counting down.
TTCCAATTTAAAAATATGATACCCATACGGGCTTTTGATCACCTCACTGATCGCTCCGACTTCCATGTTAAAAACATGGTCGAATTCGGTTGGCTTCTCTCCTTGGCTGAAATAACCCAAATCCCCACCCTGAACCTTTTCAGGCCCTAAGGATTTTTCCATAGCCACCTTCTCAAAGCTTTCTCCTTTTTTCAGCCGTTTCAGGATCTGGATCGCTTCTTCCCCATCTGCCACAACGATCTGACGTGCCCTCACCTTCTGGCCAATTTGAAATGAGGACCGATGGTTTTCATAATATTGAAGGGCTTCCCTTTCATCGATTTTCTCTTGGGAATGGAAGGCACTTCGGATGACCTTCTCCGCTAATAATTTTTCTTCCAGCCGAGCTTTCCATCCCTCCAGGGTTATCCCCTTGAGACCCAACTTCTCTCCAAATCCCTCCCCAGGATAATCCATTTTTATTTCAAAAATGGCCTGATTCAACTCTTCCGGGGAGACCTTGATTCCCAAGCGCCGAGCTTCTTGGACGAGAATCTTGCGTTCGATCACCTGATCGAGATAAGCCTGCCTCAGGTTTCCAAGACCTGTTCCTTGTGCCTCCTTACCTGGTTCTAATATCAATTCCTTAAACTCCCGATCAAATTCTTCAATGGGAATCTGTTCTTCATTGACTTGAGCGATAATATGTTCAGGGAGTCCCACTCCCCATTGATCACATCCCCACAGGAAAAATAAAAGGATAGTTAAGACGAGGAGGGTAGGAGATTTCTTCATTTCTTCCTTTCTTTTGGTTTCGCCTCCTTTTTCTCTTCTTCAGCCCATAGCTTCTCATTGATGAGGACCTTGGCTTTTGATTTTGCTTCTTTCACATATTCAAGATAGGCTTCCTGCTTTTTCTTCGGCTGGAGGAAAAATCGGATCCTTTCTTTGACTTGATTCAGAGGCTTCAAGGTGCTCCCCCGCATATCTTCCAATCGGATGATATGGTACCCATAGGGCGTGCTGACGACCTCACTGATCTCCCCCCTTTTTCTGAGGGAAAAGGCCGCTTCTTCAAACTGAGCAAAGGGGGGTGCCAACTGCCCTCGGCGGATATAGCCGAGATTTCCCCCATCTTCCTTGAATTTACCGATATTGTAGGTAGAGGCTAATTTCTCAAAACTTTCACCCTGCGAGAGTTTCGTCACCACTTCCTTCAGAGCGGGCTCCGTATTGACAACAATGTGCCGAATTTTTATCTCCTGTGGTTCCGTAAAGAGGACTTGGTTCTCTTTATAGTATCGTTGAATCTCCTCTTCTGAGACTTCCCCTCTTCCTCTTAATACCTCTTCGAGAAGGGCATCGATGAGGATGGCCCTTCTCGCATCCTCGATCTTGGCCAGGATTTCTTTATTCTTATCCAGGCCTTTCTTCTTGACTTCCTGATAAAGCACTTCTCGGGGGATCACATAATTTTCAAGAAAATCTCTCGTCCCCTTTTCGCTCAACAACTTCATCTTTCCTTCCAAGGGTTGCTTTTCCAACATCTGCTGGAATTCTTCCAGAGAGATAGAAACATCGTTGATCCTGACCAGTTCTTTCTCCCTCAACCCCTTCTCTCCTGATTTCTGACAGCCCGAAAACAAGAAAGACAGGAAAAGCAAGATCCCGAAAAAAATCAATCTCTTCGTCATCATCCTCACCTTATGGATTTATCTATAGACTTTTTTCCCCTCTTTGTCAAAAGGAGTAGGATGAAATCTACCATATCAAGCCAATGCTTGCAATAGCTTTTTGGCCGCCCCGAAGGGGTCTTGCCTGGCATCAGGCCATCCTTCGATGACCAATTTAGAGTCTGGGGTGAATCGATATTTACCTTCCCCCTGATACACAAAATCCACCACCCTTTGGGGAGAGACTCGGGTGCTCTCATCAAAGGTAAGGACAAATTGAGAAGGCGTCTCCTCAAACTTTTTGATCGACAATCTTGTCAGGAGAATTTTCACCTTGATCACTTCCAGGAGATGATCTACCTCTTTAGGAATCCTCCCAAATCGGTCAATCAGTTCCTCTCGAATCATCTCCAATTCCCCATCAGAACGAGAAAGAGAAAGCCTTCGATAGAGACTCAACCGTTCTCCCGGGTCTTCCACATAGGCCTCTGGAATGAAGGCGGGAAGATGGAAGTGAATCTCTGGAGTGATCTCTTCTATGACTTCCTCACCTTTTAATTCCCTGACCGCTTTCTCCATCAATTGGGTGTAGAGTTCAAATCCCACGGCAGCAATGTGCCCAGATTGAGATGGCCCAAGGAGGTTTCCCGCTCCCCGAATCTCCAAATCCTGAATCGCAAGTTTGAATCCGGATCCCAGCTCACTCAATTCCTGAATGGCTCGAAGCCTTCTCATGGCATCCCTGGAAAGGGTGAGGTCTCCGGGAATGATGAGATAAGCATAGGCTTGATGGCTCCCCCGGCCAACCCGGCCACGGATTTGATAGAGGTCTGCCAGACCAAAACGCTCTGCGTGATTGATCAGGATGGTGTTGGCGGTCGGGATATCCAAACCGGATTCGATGATACTGGTACAGACGAGGAGATTAACTTCTTTCCTGACGAATTGGAGCATCACCTTTTCCAATTCCTTCTCCCTCATCTGACCGTGAGCGATGGCCAGGGAGGCCTCTGGAATAAGCCGCTTTAAATGGTTGGCAAGGGTATGGATGTTCTGGACGCGATGGTGGACGAAGAAGACTTGACCCTCTCGTTCAAACTCCCTCTGGATGGCTTTTCGGATGACTTCATCATCATAACGAATCACGAAAGTCCGGATCGACAGGCGATTTTCTGGAGGGGTCTGGATGAGACTGAGATCCCGAATTCCAGAGACAGCCATCTGGAGTGTTCTCGGAATAGGGGTCGCCGTGAGCGTGATCACATCCACTAATTTTCTCATCTGCTTCAATTTCTCCTTATGGGAGACGCCGAATCGATGCTCCTCATCAATCACCACCAGTCCCAGATCTCGGAAGGACACGTCCTTCTGAAAAAGTCGGTGTGTCCCGATCACAATGTCCACCTTCCCTTCCTTCAGCCGTTGTAGGATCTCCTTCTGCTCTCGGGGACTTTTAAACCGGCTCAATACTTCGATCACCACCGGATAAATCTTGAATCGTTCACTGAAGGTCTGGTGATGCTGTTGGGCCAGAACCGTGGTAGGGACTAAAATGGCGACCTGTTTTCCACTCATCACAGCACGATAGGCAGCCCGGATGGCTACCTCTGTCTTACCGTACCCCACATCTCCACAGATCAAGCGATCCATGGGTTTGGGGTTGTCCATGTCCTTCATCACCTCATCAATCGCTTGCATCTGATCCGGGGTTTCTTCATATTCAAACGTGGCTTCAAACTCTTTATAAAACTGATCTAAAGGAGGAAATTTGAAACCTTCAAAGACCTTTCTGGCTGCATAGAGTTCGAGGAGTTCTTTCACCATCTCTGAAACGGCAGCCTTCGCCCTCTTCTTCGCCCTCTGCCATGAATGACTTCCCAGTTTATCCAACCTAGGGGATTTTCCATCTCCTCCGATGTAGCGTTGAATTAAATTGAGCCGATCCACAGGAAGATAGAGTTTATCTCCATCTTGATATTCCAAGAGAAGGTAGTCGTTTGAGACTCCCCAAATTTTTAAATGCCTCAGTCCTCTATAACGACCTATTCCGTAATCGATATGAACGATGAAATCATCTTCTCGAAGTTCGCTGTAGGCAGAGAGAGTCGGGCCTCTTCTCTGCCATGAAGTAGAGGGGATAGAAGTCCGAACCTTTCCTTCAGGAAGCCTCCTTCTCTCACCAAAGATTTCCTCTTCGGTCAGAATCACCCAACCCTCCCGGGGGTTTCGGAACCCTGAGGAAAGGGAGCCGACAAGAAGGACAAGACCCTCTACGAATTGATCAAGGGCCACTTTGAACCTTTTCGCTTTTTCCAGTCGTGGTTCCATTCCATACTGGGAGAGAAGGTCCCTCAATCGCTCAGCCTGACCCAGAGTATGGGAAACGATAAAGACTCCCATTCCTTTTTCCTGCCAATGAGGAAGGTTTTTCAGGAGGATCGAAAAAGGAGAAGTTTCATGGAGACCGGTTTTCACGGAGAGGACGGCTTTCATCTCCCTCTGGAGATTCTCGTTCGTCTCCATCTCAAAAGAAAAAACTTGCTGACATGAGGAAGGAGCAAGGGGTCCTCCTTGGAGATAGACCGTTTGAAATCTTTCTAAACAAAGCGAGGCCTCTTCATCACTGAGATAAGTGGTCTCTGGCGGAGGCACGGACCTCTTTTTTAACAAAGCCTTCTCATAATGTTCTTCGACCAGACGCGAAAAGGCCCGAGCCTCTTTCTCCGCTTCTTCGCCTTCTTCAATAAAAATGATTTCATTCCCCTTCAGATAATCCAGAAGAGTCTTCAGAGGTTGCACTGAAGAATCTCTCGGGATATCCCTCGCTGGGAGAAGGATGGCATTTTCCATCATCCCCTGTGGAAGAGAACGCTGAGTCTCTGTCTCGAATCGGCGGATGGACTCTAATCGGTCTCCATCAAATTCCAATCGAAGAGGTTCTTCATAAAATGGTGTGTAGAGATCGATGATCGCCCCCCGGACGCTAAAATCTCCCCTCTCCTCCACAATCCTCGCTGAGGTATAGCCACCTTCGTGAAGAAAATTGATCAATCGGTCGCGATCTACCTCTTCTCCTACGGAAAGAGAAAAAACAGATTCTTTTAAATCGACCGGAGCCAGAACCTTCTGCATCAGAGCTTTGACAGAAGAGACGATCACCCCCTCCTCCCCGTTTAGAAGAGAAAAAAGGACTCTCACCCGTTCCCTGACAATTTCAGGATGAGGAGGAATTTCATCATAAGGGAGGGTTTCCCATTGAGGAAAGAGAAAAGAGGGAACTTCCGACTCGTTCATAAAAAATCGGAGGTCCTCGAAGAGGGCCTCGGCATTTCTCAGATGAGGGACGATGACCAGCAGGGGCCCTCTCACCTTTTCTCTCCAATGAGATAAAAGGTAGGCCTTGGAAGAACCTGCAAGACTGGTCCATCCAATACGTTTCCACTTCCTCCATGGTTCAGAGTCGAACCAAGAACCAATAGAAGAAACATTTCCCTTTGCCCAATCATCCATATCTACTAATTTTCCATTCAAAGTGGCAAAAGTGTCAAGGCTGGACTCGTGTCCGTGTCCGTCATACGTTCCGGCACGCAGGCGTGTCCGAATTATTAAGTTTCAAATATTTATTTTTACGAGTCACGAATCACAGAACACGGTCACGTTATTTTTCTGCGTGACCGATAGAATTTAATCCATTTCAGAGAAAGAGGATAGGCAACGAAACTGAGGAGGGTGCAGAGAATTAATGAACCGATCAGAAAAGAGAGGAGGAGACCCGATTGGGAAGCAACACGACTCCAAAAATGTGAACCCATAAATCCTCGATCCATTCCCGATTGAAAAATTTCTTTGAGTGTTGCCCAGTCAATCCAAAATCCCGTCACCCACATCCCTACCCATGTGGCAATCATATAATAGGGAGCGATCCACCAAGGAGTATTCGTCCAGACTCCTAAAAGAACCGCCACACGGTTCAACCCGAATAGAAAAGCAATCGCTAAACCAGCAAGGGTGTGAAAACCTACAAATGGCGAAAAACCCAAGAAGATGCCGATGGAATAGGCCAGGGCCGTTCGCTCAGGGGTGTCTTCGATATGGAGGAGTTTCTTAATCAAGCTTTTCAAATGGCTCATTTCGGCATCCGATCCTAAATCTCTTTAACATATTTTTGGTAAAGAAATGTAGGGGAGTCCCACTGTAGCCCCCCTTCTTGCAGCAGGGAGGGGAGAGGATTGAGGTGGGGGCTGTCTGTTCACCCTCACCCACGCCCTCTCCTGTCAAGGGAGAGGGAGGATATTGGAATATTACCGTGACACGAATAGAGACATTCCTCATTGAGAAAACAGGCATAGCATAAAGGGTTTTTCGCTTTGCAGATTGATCTTCCAAATCGGATGAGGTTGAGGTGCAGTGATAAGGATTTTCTCTTCGGAATGAAAGGCACCATCCATTGATGTGCTTTTTCTGCATCCATCTCTTCTGGAATGAAACCAAGACGTTTCCCAATCCGAAGGATATGAGTATCCACTGGAAACGCTTCTCTTCCGAGACCAAAGAGAAGGAGACAGTGAAGAGTTTTTGGACCGATCCCTTTCAGGGCGCCAATCGTTCTCTTAATTTCCTCAGAATTCATCTTTTTTAAGAATGAAAGGCTCAATCTCCTTTCACGTTCTTTGATCCAATGAAGGATTTCATGGATACGCCTCGCCTTCTGTTCAGCTAATCCCCCTGGTCGGATGGCTGAAACAATAGCTCTTGTTTTGGCCCCGAGGACATTCTCCCAATGGGGAAACCGCGTTTTCAATCTCTGATAGGCTTTGTCTCGATTTTGATCGTTGGTGTTCTGTGAAAGAATGGTCTCGATGAGAATATCAAGAGGATCCCCCGGACCCTCTCTTCGGGGGATGCCATATTGCTTTTCCAGAAGGAGAGTGATCTTTCTGATTTTTGCTTTTAAATCCTCACGTCCTTGCCATTCCCTCTTTAATCTTCTCACTCAGTCGTCCTTTGAGAAAATCCTTCATCCTTGTTTTGACCCTCGTCACAAACCCCTGATAATCTTCCTTTCCCTCCAATACCTGAAGGTAGAATTCCGCCAGTTCGGGATAGCGTTTTAGAGTTCGATAAGCCAATTTCGTAAATCGGAAAACGAACCGAGAAAAGCTGAGGGCCCACTTCAGATTCTCGAAGATCTGGTCATGCACAGCCGTCTGGTATAAATCAGAGGGAGAAACGCCTTTCTTGTTCGATTGGATGATCGCCTCAGCAGCGAGCATCCCGCTCCGAACGGCATAGTAAATCCCTTCTCCTTGCAGGGGGTCCATCAGATGGGCAGCATCTCCCACAAGAAGAATTCTTCCCTGCGAGACTTTCTGTTTCCCATCATAAAAAGAGGGTAGGAGATGGCCCATGACCTTTACTATCTTCCCTTCTGGGATATAGTTCAGTCCTTTGAGGAAGGTATTGAAGTATTGACGGGGATTCATTTTCTTTGTTTCTCTAAACATTCCGCCGATACCGATGGAGAGCCATTCCTTTTTTGGAAAGACCCAACCATAGCCATTAGGAATTCTACCAAAATCCAAATGGACGAACTGAAGTTCCTTATGGGGGAAATGGATGGATGAATCAAAAGGAATCTCACTTTCTATCGCAATCCCATTTCCATCGTTCCTCTGTGGCGGTAAGGATAAAGACCTGGCAACAATACTCTCTGCCCCATCTGCGCCGATAAGGTATCGACAATGAAATCTCTTCCCCTTCCCCAATTCTACCTCAACCCCATCACCCTTCTCTTCTACTCTTGTAACTTTCTCCCCTTCCAGTATCGCTGCACCATCTTCTAAAGCTTTATTGATTAAAAGCTGATCGAAGCGATCCCTCATTACCAAAAATGCAATTGGATCTTTGGATTCGATGAAAAAAGGATCTTTGGAACAATAAGTGAATTTTGCTCCATAGATAGTGTTCTCAATGACTGGACTGAGATCGAAGTTGAGCAAATGAGCAGTTTTAGTAGAAAGACAACCCCCACAGGGTTTGTATCTGGGCAATCGTTCCTTCTCGATGAGGAGTGTCTTCAACCCAGCCTTGGCACAAAACCTCGCCGCCGTTGATCCTCCCGGCCCTGCACCCACACCAATGACATCATAGTCCCAATTCATTGTCGTTCACCTAATTAATTTTAGAAATTACCACGAAACTAATATTTGTCAACAAACAAAAAATATGACACGTGGCGCATAGGACATGGCGCTAAAACATATCAATCAGACGCTATGCCTGCCTATCGCAGGCAGGCGCTTAACGGTCTGTCCTTTGCGGTCAAATTAAATTCTACGGAAGAAAATATTTATCCTCAAGATGAGTATTGATGGTATAGTTTTGGAGGATGCTCACCTCTATGAGTTGGCCTTCCAGATTATATCTTTCGATCCGTATGGGAAGCCAATTTTTTTTGGAAACAAAAATCCTGTATTTTTCAACCGATTTTTCTTTGATATAATCCATGGCCAAAAATAAGAATTTGATCTGCTCCTCATCTTCGTGGAATTCCTCTTCCTCCTTCTGTTTCACCATTTTGAGATTTCGAGACAGGAAATCGATGAAATAACCCATGTCTGTCTGATCGATCTTTTGCCCAGCCAGAGTTTTGATCATGGGGTTGTCGATAGAAAATCGAAATTTCACCGCGGGCAGAAAGCGGAATGGTTTGACGGTTGCCTCTTTATCCCCCTCGTTGTAAAAGATGCTCAGCCCCGGATACGGTTGAGAGAAATCGACACGTATTTTTTTATCTCTCTTAAAATAAAATTTGAACTGATAGTACTTGTCTTCAATTCCGTTTTGATAGTATACGACTTCCACTTCGCAGCTATAATTCACTACGGTTTTGAACGCAGATTCCATTCTCTGAACGACGGCGAGGATTTGAGTTTCATCAGAGCGTCCCGATGAGGGGCCAGGGCTCGCCATCAGGAGAAGTATCGCAGCGAATATCAAAAATATTGAAATGCTCTTAATCATTCTATTTAAAAATAAAATTCTGATCGAAGAGAAACGGATCATCAAAGTGGACCCGGCCGATGAGCTCGACGGCATGGTGGCCTTGTTGGCGCATACTTCCGACTGATGGGATCCCCATGGAGAACAAAATAAACCGTTCCACCCTTTCCGAACCCTTGATAATGCCCCGATTATCAAAGACGCTTTCTGTTCGCCCATCCTCATGGGGGAGTGCCTCGAGAACATCGTAAGTTACCAATTCGTAAGGGATTGGATCGGGGGGTTCTTTTACAGCAATCAAACGTTCCACCTGATGCCAGCCTGAGTTTACTCGGATTCCAAGACGCTCACCAGGAGAAACCACAGGAAGCCACTGAGGCATAAAAGGGTCGAACCGAAGAGGTTTGGAAACGACCCGATCTACTCGCTCTTTCTCGGGCGCAAAGAGGCGGTAGCATCCACAGTTCATCATCACCTCCACCATGAAGACTTTCCCCTGGCCATCGAGGGAGACACGAGTGGTCAATCCATCCAGATGGCCAAATTCGAGCCATGGTGTCCTCTTCCCAGCCCGTTCTGAATACCAGATCACATAGTTGATTTGAAGAATGGGTTTCCCCTTTAAGAACGCGTGAGAGAGATAATAATAAACCGTCGGTTTCTCCGGGTCGACCTCCAGGCGGTCTCCCCTCCATACTATCTGCCCTAACCGGTCATAGGAAGCAGCTACGTCCTGAATAAAAACGGGGGAAAAAAATCTAACCAATTTTTTCTCCATATTAACCTCCAGCAGTGGAACCCCCAATGGGTTTCCACTGGATTCCTCAATCACCGCTTCAATCTCTTTCTCATGGAGAAAAATCTTCTCATACGGAACGAATGCTCTGAGTTGTCCTTCGATGGGGAGATCGTCCGGGTTCGGATTGAACCATGCTCTAATTTTTTTCCGTGAACTGTTTGTGGCCACAGCCACCGGAAGCGTGATGAGAGGGTATAGGCCAATGGCCCGCCGGAAGAATGAATATTCATCCGGGACATCAACGCGGAAATCGAGAGTCGTATAAAAATCAGGTCGGGTTTGATCATGATTCAAGAGCTCGGAAGAGCAAGTTTTTATCCGAGAGATCAATTCCTCCCGATCTGTCTTCCCTGCTTCTTTCGCCATCAGAGATAAAATCGTTTCGTCTGGGAGGTTGCTAATCTCCTTCTTCCTGGACTTGAGGTCCAGTTCCTGCATCCATCGGACCCAGGCATCCCGTTCCCCATCCTCTTTAAGATTTTTCTTCAAGGCTGCAAGAAAGCGATTAGTACGAAGATAGGAAAAACCAGGAACAACAACATTTGAAGCATCCCTTACACCAGTCTCTTTGACCACTTCATCCAATCGGTTCAGGAATTCCTGACATGGTTTGGGTCTCTCAAAGGATAGAGTAATTTGTTGAGTCGATAATGACGCACAACTGACAAGGAAGAGAAGAAATGGCAAAAGGAAGGTAAATTGATACCGTTTCATCTGAATGGTCACCACACGACCTTCATTCTTTCTTTATAATGGATAATTTAGCGATGTCAATAAGTAGAAAAAATTTTTAAATTCAAAAAGGATGGGTTGGAAACCTAAAATGGGAAGCTAAAACGTAAAACCTATATCAAATAAACTTCTATAAAGAAAAGTGAGGCCAAAGGATTCCTTATATTATGAATTACTTAAAAACGTGAACACACCCTCAATTTACTTACTTAGCTCTATCGTCCTTCAATGATTGCCTTCTTGGCCACACGATCGACTACGCCGGGCGCAATCAGCTTCACCCACAAACCCACCTTTCCTCTCCATGTCATCATTAATTCACGCTTACGTGTTGCAGCCGCCTGGATGATTAATTGCGCACATTTCTCAGCCGACATCACTTCGCTTTCCCTCACTGAGCTCTTCCCTATTGGCTTGCCATTAGCTCCAAGCGCTCGTTTACGAGTCTCAGTGGCTACAAAATCAGGGTAAATCATTGTTACACTTATTCCATGTTCCGCGACTTCAATACGGAGGGTGTCAAAAAAGCCTACCATGGCATGCTTACTCGCAGCATAGCCACTACGTTTTGGTATTCCATTCTTGCCTGCCAGGCTGGAAATGCCAACAATCTGTCCTTTGGTCTTCTTCAAGAATGGTAAAGCGTAGTAGGTGCAATAAACACTTCCAAGATAATTCACTCGCATAATTTGTTCATAAAAACTTATATCTCGAACATCTTCGAAGTTTGCCCACATCGTTATGCCTGCATTATTGACAAGCATATCGATCCGATCATAATGATCCACTGTTCGTTGAATCAGTTCAGCACATTGCGCCTGCTCACTAACATCTGTAACGATCGCTATGGCTTTTCCACCCCGTGCTTAACATTCCCCTGCTACAGCTGCCAATCGGTCCCCATTTCGAGCAGCAAGCGATAACCAAGCCTCCTGCTCCGCAAGTTGATAAGCCAGCTCACGTCCAATCCCACTCGAGGTCCCAGTGATCACAACCACTTTATCTTTAAATATTAAAGCAGCCATTCAATCTCTCCTCTAATTTAATAATAATCGCTTCCCAAAATTTGAGCCCGTCCTTAATTTCTTTACCGCCATGCTACCGCCGGTGGCAAAGGCAGTGCAATCAATTCTGCGTAAGCGAGGGCTAAGATGCAATCCACCTGGGCCAACCGAGCGTTTTCAGCCGCATGAGCGATAATGAGGTGCGGGGCGTTGCGGCATATTGGATCTTTTCCCCCATCCCATAATGCAACCACCCGATCAAAATGAAACGTTTTAGCTACAGCCGGGGCCTCTTTGATTGTCACACGCACTTGGATGAGTTTGTTTAGCTTGTTACGTTCAACAGGCTTGTCCTTGTAATTTCGAATGGAGCGTCTTGATCGAAGAAACTGTTCAGCTTGCTCCAGATCGATGAGCAGCTCTTTCCTAATTTGGGGACAATCTTCGGGCCTCATGGTATGATGTACCAGCGCACCAGTGGGACATACAGCTACACAGTGACCACAGTTGACGCATAACTCCTCGGCATTAGCTACCAGGGTGGGCACCGAGTCTGCTTCCCCCATCTCGATCAGTCTCCGACCACAAGCCTCCACACAGATCCCGTCTCGGTTGCACTTCTCTGCGTCAACATAAAAAAGCATTTCATCCTCCTTTTATTATAAAAGTGCGGCCAGTTCCTTTTCAGCTTTCTCCACCCAGCCGTCAGCGCCGCATTCTTTCAAGATTTCTATGGCTTTGCCGAGATTCTCCTGGGCTTTAAATCTATCGCCTTTTCGTTTGAACAACTCCGCATAAAGGACATAATCTTTCCCCAGATGAAACATCATTCGGTTCCTTTGATCAGCTTCAATGGCCTTCTGAATCCATTGTTCTGCTTCAGATAGGTGCTGATCATCAATATTGAGGAGGATTTCTCCGATATATCTTTGAAACCAGCCTTCGTTTACTTTTAACTTATTATTTCTTGAATAAGCATATAAGGATTCTAAATCCACTTCTTTTTCCCTGTTCATCACCTTTGATCTTGCTGAACCTACTCTTGCAAGATTCGTAATGGAAGGCCATAATCGAATATTCTCTAAAATCAAAAACACTTTTTCATATTGTTCTTTGGATCTCGGATAATCTCCCATTTCAAAGTAGGTTTCTCCTAAACAAAATCGTGCACCCCCATTCCGAGCAGGGAGATTGGTCCTTTCACAAAATTCGACCCCCTTAAGCAGATGCTTTTCTGCCTCTTGCAGTAATCCCTTTGCTTCGTAGGAGACTCCGTGGATGATATACGCCACCGCTTTCGAATAAATATCTCCGCTTTCTTCGGCAATGCGGACAGCTTCCTGGGTCGTTTGGAATCCTAAATTTATTTTTCCTGCGTAGATATAACTAAAATAAGCGAGATCACTCTTTATTGCTGAAATTCCCCAAAGCGTTTTTGTTGCCACATTAATATCAAGAGCTTTTTGGATATATTGTGCTGATCTTTCAAACTCACAGTTCCAACCTGAAGCAACTCCAAACCAGTAGGTCGCAAAAATCGAGGTAACGTAGTCTTTTGTTTCCTTTGATATCTTTAAGGCCTCCTCTAAGACTTTAACGGCTTTCAAACAATCATTTTCCGTAAACAGATAGTTTGCCCCCAAGACCGTGTATATCTGGCAAAGTCTCCTCTTATAGTCATGTTTGATGGCCAAATCAATAATCGGGCCGATAGCTGCTTGTGCCTCAGTATGATAGTTCATTTGAATCATATAGAGCCCAAGAGCCGTCCTGCCATCAATAATCTGTTTTTGCACATCGTCTGTCTGGGGTAATCGCTCAAGGGATGTCACTCTTTTCTTGGTATAGGTAATCGCATCATTTAGCGAGGCTGTCTTTTCAGCCTTTCTGCTTGCAAGTCTCAAATATTCGGCCGACTTCAAATAATTTTCACTCAAAAAATAATGCTCGGCCAAAACTTCGTAATGCTCACTCAAATTATCTTTGTATAATTCCTCGATAGCGTTCCCGATCTCTTCGTGGAGTTTCTTCTTTCTTTTGGCCAATATCGAGTCATAGACTACTTCACGGGTCAGGGCGTGTTTAAAGACATAATTCGATTGAGGATAGAAGCCTCTCTCGTAGAGAAGTTCAGAGTCCTTTAAGATAGACAGGTGTGAGAGCAATTCCTTTTCAGGAAGACCTGTTACACGATTGATCAATGGATAGCTGAACTCCCTCTCGATAACAGACCCAGTCTGAAGCACTTCTTTTGCTCGCTCAGGAAGTGAATCAACCCTCGCCATAATTACATCCTGGATTGTTGAAGGAATGGTCAGGTGCTGAATATCTTTCGATAATCGAAATGTGTTTTCTTTTTTTTCTACAATTTTTAAGTCATTAAGGGACTTTATAAACTGCTCGATAAAAAATGGGACGCCTTCTGTCTTCTCAAGAAAAAGTTCCTCAAGTGCCTTCTCAATTTCCTTTGTTCCCAAAATGTGGGTCACCATCTCAAGGCTTTCTCGATTGGAAAGCCTATGCAAAGTTAGTTGATTTTGATAGGACTTTGCTCCCCAGGTGTGAACAAAATCAGGCCGATAGGTAAACATTAAAAATATTCCTGTCCCAGGTATACTTTCTAAAATGCTTCTGATTACATCCTCTGAGCTTCTATCCATCCAATGCAAGTCCTCAATGGCTATAATCAGGGGTCGCAACTCTGAACCCTTAATAACGATCCGCTTGATCGCCTCAATCATCCGATCTTTCTTTGCTTCAGGACTCATAGGGATACGGTCGAGCCCACTATCTTTGACCGACAAAAGCTCAAGGAGATAAGGTAGGGTTGAGGGTTCATCAACTTTCATTATTTCCAAGCCTCTTTTGACCTTTTCTCTGATTTCCTGATCTTCTTCTCCCTCCCGTATATCGAAGTTTGACTTCAAGATGTCTATCACAGGATGATAGGCTACCCCCCTGCTGTAAGAGAGACACTTCCCTTCTAAAAAGTTAATGTCCTCGTTGGCAACAGCTTTTCTGAACTCATATAAAAGCCTCGACTTGCCACAACCTGCTTCAGATATAATGGAAAAGGCTTGGCCCTTGCCTAACTTGGCTCGTTGGAATCCATCCAATAGAAGCTCAAGCTCACGCTCCCTGCCGATAAAAGGAGTTAGACCCCTCTCAGCACTGACATCAAATTTCGTCCTCCTCGTGCTGGGAGCAATTACTTGATAAACCTTGACTAGCTTTTCTTTACCCTTAACCTGTCTTTCCCCCAAGGCCTCAAACCTAAAGAATCCCTCGGTCAGCTTGAAGGTATCCTCAGTCACATAAGTTGTTCCTGGATCAGCTAATCCTTCCATTCTGGAGGCCAAATTCACCGTATCCCCTACTGCCTTGAACTCTACCCTTAAATCATTACCGAGAGTGCCAACAATCACTGGGCCTGTATGGATACCGATTCGCATCTTGATGGGAGGCATTTTCTTTTCACTCTTGAGCTGATCGCTGAACTTATTTATTTCTCGATGGATAGCTAAGGCAGATCGAATAGCCCTCTGGGGAGCATCCTCCAGAGCAATAGGGGCTCCAAAAAGGGCCATAATCCCATCACCGGTCAATTCATTGACTGTCCCTTCATAATCATGAACCTTATGGATGAGAATTTCGTAAATCTCGTCCATCATGGAGTACATTTGTTCTGAGCCAAGCTTTTCAGTTAGTGCAGTAAACCCCTCCATATCACAAAACATCACTGTGACCTGCTTCCGTTCACCTTCAATCCTATCTCTTTGTGCCAGGATCTTCTGGGTTAGGTCTTTTGGAAGGTAGCGTTGAATTTTCGCAAGTTTTTCCTCAAAGGAGAGTTCTTTAGGGATTGGTTTTGAAGGAAGGCCTAAATCGTGGCCGCACTCACCACAGAATTGCCTGTCCGGAGGGATCTTGGCTCCACAAGCATCACAAACTAATTCCATTTTAAGTCCACATTTTTCGCAGAACTTTATTCCATCACGATTGTCAAATTGACACTTTGGGCATTTCATTCTTGGTCTCACCTTCGAAAGAGACCCACGGGGCAATTATAAAAGATTGAGGTTGGTTAGGTGTTTAATCTGAGGTCTTACGATCTGATCAAAGACTACTCCTTTGGAATAGAAAGGTCAACAAGAATTGACGATTATCACTCGAAAGGTTGTATGGTGGAACAAAAATGTAAAATCAATGTTTCAGGAAGGAGTCCTCGAAAAAAGGCAATATATCGATGACCTTCTACTCCTCAATTTCCTTTTCTCTTTGATATTTCCAGATTTTAAATTAGTCGACGAGTTATTAATTTAACCAGATAAAAAGCGAATTTCGGGTTCTGATAATAAAGTTGAATGATTTTGTCTTCATCAATGCTGTAAACATCTGTGTCTTCCTCGGCGATGGCTGTGGCCGTGCGTTTGCGATCCGGCGCGAATATGCCGATCTCACCAAGTACAGTGCCACGTTCAAGAAATTTAGTTTGTACCGAGCCTTCGATATCGGTAACCTGAATCCTTCCGCTGTAGATATAAAGCATTTTATCGGCCGGCTCTCCCTTGGTAAAAATATTAGTGCCCTTTTTGTATGAAGTTTTGCTCATGTAAGGCGTGAGCCATTCCAGAGAAAATTCGCCTTTTACCGCTTCCCGGACATCTTTGACCAGCTTTTTAATTTGGCGAAGTCTAATTATATTCAACGGGAATAAAAAGAGATGCAAAATGAAAACCGGGTAAAGATGGCCAAAATATCCATAAGTCATAAAAGCCACATTGCTTGCAATGGCAAAGATTCGTAGTGGCAACATGGTTTTCATATAAAAAGTGGACGCCACAAGAATCGAGGCGATATATCCGGCTATCTCAACCCATAAAGGCATGGGTACCTCTCTTTCAGTTCCTATTTTTACACGCTTTTAAAAATGTCATCTGAAAAGATTGACGATAAGAACTCGCTTTGGGTTAGGTTAAATATATGAAAAACGGAGTTGTATGTCAACCAAAATAGGCCATAAGATATGGAGGAAGGTTTTAGGCCCAGTATTGCAGATAACGAAGAGATCCCTTACTGCAATTCTAAAAGGTTGAGCGATGCGGCCATGTTTAATCCTTCTTTCCTAACCCAGCGAAGCCAACGCCTCCCGGGCCTGTTTCAGATAAACATCGGCCTCGCACTCTTCAAAAGACTGTACCGCCTGAGAAATACATGTTCTGGCATCAGCCAGTCTGCCCTTTGCTTTATGGAGCTTGCCCAAATCGAAATAGGCCTGACCGAGAACGGATTTGGCACCGATTTCCTTTGCCGTGTCTATCGCCGTGTGGAAATACCCTTCAGCCTTTCTGGCGGCGAAGGGGACCGTTTTGATTAAGAAACCGATATTCTTCAGAAGAAAGGAGAAGCTTTTCTCGCCGCCACCGCCCTGAGCGATCTGCGAATACACCCTTCCGAGCATATGGTTCATGAGAGCGTATCGCCACCTACTGCCGTTTTCTAAAAGTTGCTGTATTATGTTTTCAACAATATTGATTCCCCTGGCCACATCACCCTTCGTAATCATGACAATACCCATAAATGCTTGAGCAGCGCTTCCTGCCCACTCAAAGCCAAACTCCTCTGTAAATTTTATCACGTCTTCACAGATGGACTCTGCTTCATGGAAACGGCCGGCAGAAACATAACTGAAACCGAGCGCGATTTTTGCCAGATATGAAAATGAAGGTTCTAAAGAAACCTGAATCGCTTTTTTGAAACACTCTATCGCTCGATCGTGGTCACCTGCTGCTTGAAAACCCACACCTAAAACATTATGGCCCATGACTGTGCATCTCTCATCAGCGTGCTTCTCACCATAGTTCAGAAGAATCCTTCCACATTCAGCGGTTCCCTTTTTCTCGCCTCTGTAGCAGTGATGTAATCCCATTCCAGCAAAGGTCATCCGAAAAAGACTTCTGTCGGATGGCATCATTTCTGAAATTTCCTGAGCTCTTCTTCCACAGGCCATCGCCTCATCAAATAAGCCGAGATTTGAACAGGTTTGGGTGAGCCAGCAAGAGGAATATCCGATAATTTTACTGTTATTGATTTTCTCGCCAATGCTCAGGGCGTGGGAAAGATGTCTGTAGGATTCATGATATTTCTCTTTCCAATTTAATGACCATCCCCTCCAGGTGTGAAACATGCCAAGTCTGGCTTCGTCATCCAATGAACTGACCCATGCCTCATGACTTTTCAGCAAGCGATCTAACCCCGTTATATCACCACGAACATAGTACACAGAACTCCATTGAATGAGGAGATCGATGAGGAGGCTGTCTTCGTCCTTAGACCTGTCAGTTTTATTAGAGAGAATGTCGAAAGCCTCTTTATAATATTGATGGGATTCCTCTATGGTATAGCGCTCGTAACACTTCTCACCCGCCTTCATGAGGTAGTCTACAGCCTTGATGTAGGACTGACCCTGTTTGTAGTGGTAGGCCAAGGTTTCATAGAACTCTGGAAGCCTTTCCCGAAAGAGCTCCTCCATGACATTCGCTATCTTTTCGTGGATGACCTGCCTCTCCTTCTTGAGAAGTCCATTATAGACCACCTCCTGGGTCAGGGCATGCTTGAAGATGTATTCCAGGTCGGGATCGAGGGTGCGGGTTCTGATGAGATCGAGTCTCTCCAGCACTTGGAGGGAACGGTCGATCTGTTCCTTGAGCTCGGTGATCCTCTTCAAGATCTCATAGAGAAAGACCCTGCCAATGACCGAGGCCTCCTGAAGGATGCGTTTTGTTTCTTTTTCCAGACGGTCAAGCCTTGCCGAGATGATTCCCTGAATGGTAGAGGGGATATCAATCCCTGTAAGGGGCCTGGTGAGAACCCAGGTGTTGTCCTTTTCGGTGAGGGTCTCCGTTTCGATGAGGGAGTTGATGACCTCTTCCAGGTAGAAGGGGTTCCCCTCCGCCTTACGCTGGATGAAGTTTCTCAGTTCTGCAGGGATGGTCTCCGTCTTGAGGAGGGATTCCACCATCCCCTGGGCCTCCGTGGGGGATAAGTCCTGGAGCCTCATCTCATA
>JBEKWN010000063.1:0-22537 GCA_049513055.1 Thermodesulfobacteriota bacterium | reverse complement strand
CTGTTAGCGGGTTCCAGGGAAGGGATAGCAGTGAGTTGAAAGTGCCTTTTTTATGATTTTTTTATTTTTTGGCCTGAGCTAAAGACTGAGGGTAAATCGGGAATGGGAATGAAAAAAGGGGGACATGGGGTAGGGGGGGGGTGGCCAAAAGCATGCTTGTTAGGGTGGTCGGACAGCAGAGCGAGTGCGCCAGCCCGGGCTGGGGAGTCAGGACAGGGACCGAGAGCAGAAGGAAGCGAGCACGAAGTGAGGTAATCGATCTCATGAAGAAGGAGATAGAGGCGATATGATTAAACAGAAGAAGGAAAAGAAGGACATCAACAGACTGAAGATCGGGCACCGACCCCGCAAGTGGACGGACCTCGAGCTTTTCCAGAAACGCATTGAAGAGTTCTTTGCCGATTGCGATAGTAAGGGGAGACCTTATACGACGATGGGCCTTGCGATGGCCGTAAACCTATCCAGAGAGAATCTTATAAAATACGAAGATGAGAGACCTGGCTATAGTGAGGCCATAAGGAGAGCGCGAGATAGGATTCAAAGAGATGTCGAAGAATCTCTCATCATTGGGGGGAAGTTGGGAAAAAACATTGTTGGCCTAATTTTCTGGTTGAAGAATAACGCAAATTGGGCCGACGAACTTCGGTTGGCCGGAGTTGGCGGGGAACCCTTAGCCCTCGAAATGAGTAGTTTGGAAGTTGCGGCCAGGGTGATCACTATCCTCGAATTGGCCCGAGTGAAGAGGGAAGAGCGTGATGTAGAGACAGTACAGAAGGCATTATTGCCTGAGAAGATCTCCGATTGAGGGACCGGATGGGCCGAGAAGAAGGCTTGCCAGGATTGTCTTGGTAAAATCTTTAATGAGAAGGTAAGAAATGAGAACTGAGTTTGAAGAAAAGGACATCGAAGCGATCGCCCGAAGGGTTTCAGAGATCATCAAGCCCATGCTAACCCATCCTGCAGGGTCGAATGAGAAGGATACCATTTTCGACGTTAAGGGCCTGGCTGAATATTTCCGGGTCAAAGAGTCCTGGGTATATCAACGAGTGCATACCAACTCAATACCTTATTTCAAGGTAGGCAAATACCCCAGGTTTAGAAAAAGAGAAATCGATCGATGGACGGAAAGTAAAGCGGTGAGGCCCATCCCCGTGCTGAAGGTGATTAAGGCAAGAGGGGTGTCCCATGATTAGTAATCAAGAAACACTAAAAAAAATGGTTATAGAATCAACCCATTACAAGCCCCTGTGCTGTAAATTGTGCAGTAGATTTTAGTTGACAAATAATTAAAAGTATGCTTATAATGATAAGCATCGAGAGGGAGATTCTTTATTTTATCGTAAAAGGAGTTGAAGGGGATGGATAAGATGGAGAGAATGATTTACAGGACGGAAGAATTAACAAGGCTGCAAAAGAACTTGAAATCGAAAATCTTGAGAAGAAAAAAGAAGCTCTTAAAACCCCTTGACCCATTGAAAGCTTATCAAATTGAAAATGAAATTGAATTGTTTGAAAAGGCTGTACGTCATTTAGAAATTGAAGAGATGAAATTTTCATTGGCTATTATCGAAAAAACATCAAATCTCTTTAAAGAGAAACAGGGAGATGAATTTGATTGGGGAAAAGCAGGAACGGCATGAAAGGGGGTATGTATTATGAGATTCATCACGGTATCCGATTTAAGCCATGGAGCGACTAAGATTATTTCTGCTCTTGAATCAAATCGAGAGGAGGTGGTGATAACAAGGAAGGGCAAGCCAGTAGCTTTGTTGAGACTGATCTCTGACAGTGACTTTGGAACCAAAAAGACAGAGAAAAAAGGGAAGGAGATGAAAAAGCATGGCAAGAGGAATTTACAAAAGAGGTAATGTTTACTGGATAAGGTATGTCGGTCTTGATGGAAGGGTTATTAGGGAATCTTCACACTCAGGTAAATTGAAAGAGGCCGGTGATTTGCTTATCGGAAGACGAAATGAGATCAAGGAAGGGAAAGAACCGGAGATAAAGAAGCGAATCGTAAATTACACTTTTAATGAGCTTGCAGAGCAGTATTTAAGATGGGCAGAACGGCAGAGAAGTTTTCAGAGTAAGAAATATTTCATTAACCAACTGGTCAGAGATTTTGGTTTAATCCCATTGAGACAATTCAGTTCGATGCTCTTGGAACAATACCAGACCGAACGACTTCAGAAAGGGAACAAACCGGCCACGGCTAACCGATTGATTGCTACCATCAAACATATGTTCACGAAGGCTACAGAGTGGGACATGGTCGAAGAGGGAATCTTAAAGCGAATTAGAAAAGCAAAACTCCTTGAAGAAAATAACCGGAGGTTAAGGTTCCTTTCAATAGAGGAGTGCCGGACCCTTATTAATGCTTGCGACTCTCATTTGAGGCCCATCGTAATTACTGCCCTAAATACGGGGATGAGAAAATCTGAAATATTAAATGTTGTTTGGGATCGGATTGACTTGAAACATGGTTTCATCTTTCTCGACCAAACCAAAAATGGGGAACGACGGGAGATCCCCATCAATGCGACTTTGAGGGAAACTTTTTTAGAACTATTTCAAGGCACAAAGGAGAGGCCTCGGAGAATAGATATCCCCTTTGCTTTTTATAATCCCATCACTGAAAGAGCTTACGAGGATATCCAGAGACAGTTTGCTACAGCCTGCAGGAGAGCGAAAATAAGTAACTTCCATTTCCATGATCTGAGACACACTTTTGCTTCTCAGCTTGTTATGGCTGGTGTTGACTTAACCGCGATTAAAGAGCTCCTGGGCCACAAGACACTCACCATGACGTTGCGCTACAGTCACTTAGCACCTTCTCATAAGGTTAAAGCCGTTGATATTCTGGATAGCGTATTGAATGCGAAATCAAGTGTACAATTACTGCACAGTGAGGCAGGTCAATGATTCCTGTTTGTCAATCAGAATGTGTTTCTTTCCATTTCACTTCAGCTTCTGAGGGCCGGATATAAATAGGGGCAAAAGTTGGCAGGTCCAAATGCTTCCCTTTTTTAAGAAGCTCAACCCCCAATTTTGCCACCATTGATCCATGAGAAACATGGAGGGGAGCAGGCGGGAAGATGGCCAAGGAGGGGAGGGAATTTAGGAGAAAGTCCCCATAGGTTTTTACTCCATCACCGAGGAAGATCGTTTGTTCTTTTATCTTTTTAACAAGGTCTTCTGGTTGAATGGCCTGATAATCCGATTGTCGCTTAAGGGAACTGCCTTCCTCATAACGATAAAAAGCGGTGTAGACTTCCTTTTTCCTGGCATCGAGGATCGGGCAGATGAGGTGCGAGGTGGGCGCGATCTGAGAAGCCAGTACATCAAGGGTGGAGACACCTGCCACAGGTTTTTCAGTGGCAAAGGCCAGCCCTTTCACAGTGCTCACTCCGATTCTCAATCCTGTAAAAGAGCCCGGACCAAGGGAAATTGCCCATCCGTCTAAATTTCCAATAGGACAGTGAGCCTCTCTGAGAACAAGTTCGATCGCCCCAAGGAGTCTTTCAGAATGGGTCACCGGGATATTGAGGAGGTAATCAGAGATGACTTCTCCATCATCAATCAATCCCACACTTCCACAAGAGGTTGAAGTATCAATACCGAGAACCTTCATCTCAGAATTTAAACCCTCCCGGGGAAATTATTCGAATCACATCATTATAGAAGGCGAAGAGCATCAAGAGGATGATGAAAATCAAACCAATCTGTTGTGCTATTTCCATTTTCTTAATGTTGAGGGGTTTCCGCAAGATAGCCTCCAATCCTAAAAAGAGAAAGTGACCCCCATCCAGGACAGGGATGGGGAAAAGATTGATTACTCCAAGATTGATGCTGAGGATGGCCATAAAGAGGGCCAAACTTAATAATCCCCTTTTGGCCTGCTCCCCAGCCAGTTGGGCGATCAGGATAGGGCCACCGATCGTCTTCGCCGGAATCACCCTTTGAATCAATTTGATAATGCCCACCACGGTTAATTTGATCCCAAACCAGGTTTGTGAAAGTCCTTTCCCCACGGCCTCGAAAGGTCCGACTTTCTGAACGACAATTTCATCAAAAGGAGCGATCCCAATGATAAAAACAGGGACCTCCTCTCCAAAGAGATTCTTTTGTGTCGAAGGTTTTGGGATCACTTTGATCTCAAGGGTCTCACCATCCCGTTTCACCTTGAGAAGGAGGTCCTTCCCTTTGCTGTTGCGAATGATCTTGGAGAGATCGTCCCATTTCTTCACCTCTTCTCCATCAATGGAGAGGACGACATCTCCCTTTTTTAAACCCGCCTGTTCTGCCGGGAGGCCAGGGCTCACTTCTCCTATCTTAGAGGGATAATAAGGAATCCCAAAGAGGTTGATGCTGGAGAAAAGCACTGCAGCGAGAAAAAAGTTGAAGAAAGGACCCGCCCCTATGATCAAGGCGCGTTTCCAAATCGGCTGTGCCCAAAGGGAACGATGACGGTCTTCTTCCTTTATCTCCTCTTGAGGATCCTCTCCAAGAGGTTTTACAAATCCCCCTAAAGGAAAGACGGCGATTTGGTACTCTGTTTCTCCGATCTTCTTTCCGATGAGTTTAGGTCCGAAACCCAAGGAGAACTTGAGGATGCCCACGCCTAATTTTTTGGCTAAGATAAAATGGCCCAATTCATGGACAAAGACAAGAATTCCTAAAACGATAGCTGTTGCAAAGATGGTAGTCAGCACTATTTTCTCCCTTCTAAAAGAGCCTTCGATCTTTCTCTGGCCCAGTGATCGGCCCTCAGGATATCTTCGATCGTATGAACAGGTTTCACCTTGTGCTCCTCCATCACCCTCTGGAGGAGGAGAGGGATTTCAGTAAATTTGAGAGATCCTTCCAGGAAGGCACTTACAACCACTTCATTGGCCGCATTGAGGATGGTGGGCATGGTTTCCCCGATTTCGATGGATTGATAGGCCAATTTGAGACAAGGAAATCTTTCTGGATCAGGAGAGGAAAAAGTGAGGGCTTCGCTTTTTGAAAGATCCAGTGGAGGCAAGTTTAAATTGAGTCGTTCGGGATAGGAAAGGGCATAGGAGATCGGGATCTTCATATCCGTGATCCCCATCTGGGCAACGATGGAGCCATCGATATATTCGACCATCGAGTGAACGACGCTCTGTGGATGGATGAGGACAACGATCTTTTCAACGGGGATATTAAAAAGCCAGTGGGCCTCGATGACCTCCAAACCTTTGTTCATCAGTGAGGCAGAGTCAATGGTGATCTTCTTTCCCATCTCCCAGTGAGGGTGGTTAAGGGCTTCTTTTACTGTGGCATCATGAAGTCTGGAAAGGGGAAGGTTGAGGAAAGGTCCTCCTGATGCAGTGAGGATGAGGCGATGGACATCTTCCTTTTGGTGGCCGAGCAATGCCTGGAAGATGGCGCTGTGTTCACTGTCCACCGGTAGAATCTGTACATGGTTCCGTTTCGCCTCTTCCATTACAATTTTTCCTGCCATGACCAAAGGTTCTTTATTGGCCAGAGCAATGGTTTTTCCGGTCTTGATGGCGGAGAGGGTAGGGATGAGACCGACCGCACCCACCATGGCAGAAACGACCTGATCGACCTCTGGATGGGTGGCTACCTGAATGAGCCCCTCTACCCCATGGACAATTTCAACGGGTACGTTATGAAGTTCTCTTCGAAGGGTCTCTGATAATTCTTTATTAAGAACCGAGACGATCTTCGGTCGAAATTGAAGGATTTGTTGTTTGAGAAGCTGTGTATTGAGACCGGCAGAAAGGCTGACCACCTCAAATCGTTCTGGAAATTGACTGACGATATGGAGGGTGTTGACGCCAATCGAACCTGTTGAACCCAGGATGGACAGACGCTTCATAGGGTCTCCTTGAAGAAATAGAGGAGGGAGTAGTGAAGAAAAGGGGCGGAAAAGAGGAAACTATCTAAACGATCCAACATGCCTCCATGGCCTGGAATAAGAGTTCCTGAATCCTTTACCTGAGCACTTCGCTTCAACATCGACTCCGTAAAATCTCCCAACTGACCAAAAATCCCTAAACCAATAGCCAGGAGGATACAGGATCCCATTTTTAAACGGGGGATGAACAGCAGGGCAAAGGCAAGTGCCACAATGATGGAGCCGACAATCGCTCCTACCAATCCTTCAGAAGTTTTTTTCGGACTGATTTTGGGGTAAAGTTTGTGCCTCCCAAAGAAAGATCCAATCAGCAAGGCAGAGATGTCACCAGCCCAGACCGTTGTGATTAGAAAGAGAACCCATAGCCTTCCATTCGTCATGTTCCGAATGAGTGAGACATAAGCAAGAAGAAATCCGATAAAGAGAATTCCAAAGAGGGCCATTCCCATCGTAGAGATAGTAGAAGAAAGATCCTTTGAGGTGACCATGAAGAGGACGGAAAGAGTGAGAAGTACTATAACAAAGAACGGATAAATTTCTTTCGTATCTCCAAAGGAAATGATGATCGAAAGAATCAACCCTAGTCCTATTCCCACCGCGCGTTCAATCCATTTGGAGTGAGGAAGGACAAGGTTATAATACTCTCGAAGTCCAAAGAAAGTGGCCAGAAACACCATGAGGTGGAGAACAACAGGATGTCCCAGGGCGATCAAAAGGACAATGGGAGGGACCATAATAGATCCCATCCATACCTTCCTCTTTTCTATCTTCCCCATACAAGCCCTTTTAATAGTTCGGAGTATTTAGTTCGGGGTTGGGAGCGTGTCATCTTAAATCTCCGAACTCCGAACTCCTAACTCGTAACTTGTTATTCTTCTCTGCCATTCAATTGTTCGCTGGTCAGACCAAACCTTCTCTCTCTGGATTGGTAATCAGCGATGGCCTTCAAGAGTTCTTTTCGATCGAAATCCGGCCATAGGGTGTCGGTGACATATAACTCTGCGTAGGCGACCTGCCAAAGAAGAAAGTTGGAAATGCGAAGTTCACCACTCGTCCGGATGAGAAGGTCTGGATCGGGTATCCCATGAGTCCAGAGGTATTGAGAAAAACGTTGAATCGTGATCTCCTCCGGTTCGATCTTTCCCTTTTGGAGATCAGAGATTATTCCTTGAACAGCGTGAAGGATTTCTGAACGGCCACCATAACTTAATGCTAAATTGAGAATCATTCCATAACAGAGTTCGGTCTTTTTCATCGTCTCTCGTAAGGTATTCTGAACATCGGAGGGAAGATCTTCGATGCGGCCAATGGCATTGAGTCGGATATTGTTCTGTACCATCTCCTCACACTCTTTTTGGAGATATTCCTTCAGCAATCCCATTAAGGCATTCACCTCATCCTCTGGCCTCCTCCAATTCTCGATGGAGAAGGCATAGAGAGTTAATACCCTGATCCCCAATTCCCGGCAAGCGGTAACGACCTCCCTGACGGCATTGACTCCTTTGATATGGCCGCTGATTCGGTTCAGAAACTTTTTTTTGGCCCAGCGACCATTTCCATCCATAATGATCGCGATATGATGGGGAAATTTTCCTTTATCGATTTCTTCCATGATTTACAGATCCTTTTAGAGACCAAGACAAAAGGTTCTTTAGCAAAAGAGTTCTCAGGCCAATTACCTTTTAAAATTAGCATATCAGATACTGTTTTTCAATCAATGATTCGTGTAGAGAATGATTGGTAAAAGGAAAGATATTAAGAGGGGGAAAATGGGAAGAGGCTCAGAAGGATTCCTCTCCCCCTTTGAGTCTTATTTTTCTACAATCGCTTCAACAGGGCATACCTCAAAACAGCTTCCACATTCGGTACATTTCTCTTCGTTGATCACATAGGGTTCCCCTTCTTCAATGGCTTCAGCAGGGCATTCTTCTGCACAGGTCCCACAAGCCACGCACTCTTCCGTAATCACATAAGCCACTGGCATCACCCCCTTTAATATTAAGAAATTTCCAAAATTTCTTTCTCCTTGGCTGTGAGAACGGCATCCACTTTCTCGATAAATTGATCCGTCGATTTTTGCACCTTATCCATCCACTGGTGAAGTTGGTCCTGAGAAATCTTTTTATTTTTCTCCAATCCCTTCAACTGATCATTTGCCTCTCTTCGAATGTTTCGGATCGCCACTTTTGCCCCTTCGGCCATCTTTCTCACCACCTTGACCAGTTCCTTACGACGTTCCTCCGTCAGTCGTGGGATGTTGATACGAATAATCTTCCCATCACTGGCTGGGGTTACCCCGAGTTCTGATTTGAGGATGGTCTTTTCAATTTCACCGATGATGGAGGTATCCCAGGGTTGAATGGTGATGAGCCTGGGTTCAGGAACGGATAATGTGGCCATCTGGTTAAGAGGAGTCGGGGTCCCGTAGTAATCCACTCGGATATCATCGAAGAGGGCCAGGGAAGCTCTGCCCGTCCTGATCTTATTCAAATCCGTCTTGAGGGAGGAGAGGGTTTTTTCCATCTTGGCGACGGTTTCTGTATAAGTCTTTTCATCCATTGTTCATCCCCTCACTTTCGTTCCTATCCTTTCTCCCAAAACGACCCGTTTAACATTTCCCTTTCTCTTTAAATTGAAGACAATGATAGGAATCTGGTGGTCCATGCAGAGAGAGATAGCCGTTGCATCCATAACTTTTAACTGTCTCTTGAGGACATCGAGATAGGTGAGTTCATCATATTTGTGGGCACGTTTATGAAGCAATGGATCTGCATCATAGACGCCATCGACCTTCGTGGCCTTGAGAATGACGTCTGCCCCGATTTCCATGGCTCGAAGTGAAGCGGTGGTATCGGTGGTAAAATAAGGGTTCCCTGTCCCCCCAGCAAAGATCACCACCCGACCTTTTTCTAGATGGCGGATTGCCCTTCTTCGAATATAGGGCTCAGCGACCTCACGCATTTCAATCGCTGTTTGGACTCGAGTGTGAACGTTGATTTTCTCCAGAGCATCCTGAAGGGCAATACCATTCATAATGGTAGCCAGCATCCCCATGTAATCCGCAGAAGCCCGGTCCATTCCTTTTGCACTCGCCGCCATTCCTCGAAAGATGTTGCCTCCGCCGATGACAATGGCTATCTCCACCCCCAGATTTTTTACCTCTTTGATCTCCTGTGCGATCTTCTGGATCACAGCAGGATCGATTCCATAACCTCCCTCACCGATTAACACCTCGCCACTCAGCTTCAGAAGGATCCTTTTGTATTGGGGTCTTTTCATGGAGGAATAAGCGTCTATGTGAAGCTCCCCGCCCGAAGGGCGGGGCTTCCCGGAAATGAAATATCATTCTGAATTGTGCCCCTTGACCCCCCCTGCATGGCGGGATCAAAGAGCACTTGCCGGCCAATTGGTTCTTCCCTGCCCAATCCTGATATTTCGGGGAAGGGACCTTCCTCTACTTCATCGAGGAGGAGCAGGGTGGTGATGACTGGGAGGATAATCCTTCACCCAGTTGAAATCTTGCAAACCGACGGATCGTTATGTTCTCCCCGACCTTGGCGATCATGGCGTCCAGCAATTCCTTGATCGTGAGATCAGAGTCCCTGACATAGGTCTGTTCCAAAAGGCAAACCTCAGAATAGAACCTCTCCATTTTGCCTTCGACAATTTTATCGATAATCTTTTGAGGTTTTCCTGCCTCCTGGGCTTGAGTTCGATAGATCGCCCTCTCCCTTTCCAAAACCTCTTCCGGGATTTCTTCCCTCCTGATGTATTGGGGATTGGCAGCGGCGATATGCATGGCGATATTTTTTACAAAGGTTTGAAAATCTTCTGTCTTAGCCACAAAATCGGTTTCACAGTTGATCTCGACCAGGACTCCCATCTTCCCCCCGGCATGGATGTAGGAGGAGACCAGACCATCGGTCGCAATTCGGCCTGCTTTCTTTGCGGCAGTAGCCAATCCTTTCCGTCGGAGGTAATCGATCGCTGCTTCCATATTTCCTTTCGCCTCTTGAAGGGCTGTTTTGCAGTCGATCACTCCGGCCCCTGTCCGCTGTCTTAAATCTTTTACCAATTCAATAGAAATTTCCATTCGATCCTATTCCTCCTCCACTCCCTCGGCCACTTCTTCTACCTGTATTTCTTTTGGGGGCACGACTTTTTCGGCCCTCTCTTTTTCTTCTTTAGCTCCCTCCATCTGAAGGTGTTTTTCATAAATCTGTTTTCCCTCAACGACCGCATCCGCAATTTTAGATGCGAACAGGTGGATCGCGCGGATCGCATCATCATTGCCTGGGATGATGTAATCCAATTCCTCGGGATTACAATTGGTATCGACAATGCCGATGGAGGGGATACTAATTTTTCGAGCTTCCCTCACGGCAATCCGTTCCTTTTTAGGATCGACGACGAAGATGGCCCCGGGAAGTCGATCCATATTTTTGATACCCCCCAGGGATCTCTCCAACCGACTCCTCTCTTTCTCTAGTTCCAGGACCTCTTTTTTCGGAAGGAGGTTGTAAATCTCTTCATTCTTCATCGCCTCAAGTTTATTCAATCGATCAATGGATCGCTTAATCGTCTGGAAATTGGTCATCATTCCTCCCAACCAGCGATGATTCACATAGAACATTCCACAGCGGGTGGCCTGCTCACTGATCGATTCCTGGGCCTGTTTCTTTGTACCGACGAAGAGGATATATTCCCCTTTGGCTACGATATCCCGAACGAATTGATAAGCTTCCTTGAAGAGTTGGACAGTCTTCTGGAGATCAATGATATAAATTCCATTCCTTGCCCCAAAGATATAAGGTTTCATTTTGGGGTCCCAACGTTTCGTCTCATGGCCGAAATGAACCCCAGCCTCCAGAAGCTCTTTCATCGTTACCGCGGACATCGAGCCCTCCATTTCTTTTCCATTTCTCCTCCTTTGGATAAAAATAAGCGAATTGAATTCAGTTAACATATGATTTGGCATTTTGCAAGAGAAAAAAATCACGAAATCCTGATCGATGTTCGATGAGGTCTTTGCGTGCCGCAAACCAAACTCCAATTTTTTAATTTTATTTTTCAAA
Source organism: Thermodesulfobacteriota bacterium (assembly GCA_049513055.1). Taxonomy (GTDB): domain Bacteria; phylum Desulfobacterota; class BSN033; order BSN033; family UBA1163; genus UBA1163. The sequence continues at coordinate 11,554 of JBEKWN010000063.1, read as the reverse complement.
TCAATAAGTTAAAACATTCCCGTCTAATTTCGGAATGATCTTTCTTATCCGATATGATCATAGAATCTTAACGTTAATCCAAGAGCTCCGAAGAGGGGAAATCAGATCCATTTTGACATAAGTCAATGAAATTTCTTTTATAAGGGGGAATAATAGAATTTAGAAGGAGAAAAAATATGAAGTGTCCAGGGCAGGATATGAGATTTTGGAAACCAGGAGATATATTTGACACCCAATGTCCAAAATGTGGGAGAAGGGTTGAATTCTTCAAAGATGAGGTCAGGCGTAAGTGCCGTTGCGGGCATGAAATCGTCAATCCCAAATTGGATTTTGGTTGTGCCCAGTGGTGTCCATATGCCGAACAGTGTGTGGGTGGAGTGCCTGAAGAGGTAAAAGAAAGGCAAAGAGCAGAACAGAAGGATTTATTGAGGGAAAGAATCGCTCTGGAAATGAAAAAATATTTCGGGACTGATTTTAAACGGGTCCATCATGCCATCAAAGTTGCCAAGTATGCGGAGCAGATCTTGAAGATGGAGGGTGGAAATCCTCTGGTCGTGATGGGAGCGGCCTATCTCCATGATATTGGGATCCATGAAGCGGAGAGGAAATATGGGAGCCCTTCAGGCCATTATCAAGAAATGGAGGGACCTGCTATTGCGAAGGAGATTTTAGAAAGATTGGGTGTCCAGAAAGAAATGATTGACGAGATCTGTGACATCATTGGTCATCATCACAGCCCGAGAGAACAAGAGACATTGAACTTCCAGACTCTCTATGAGGCAGATTGGCTGGTCAATATCGAGGAAGAAGGAATTTCAAAAGACCAAAAAGAAGTTGAGGAGTTGATCGGGAAAATTTTTAGAACCGTAACAGGAAAACAATTGGCAGAGAAACTCTATCTCGCCTAAGCGACGAGGGAAAGAGTTGTGGCAAGGAGGGCAGAGGATTTCCTGGGAACCCGAAAATCCCTCTCCTCTTTCGGCTTTTTCCATTTCTCTCTGAATTCACTCCACCTAAAATGGGAGACAAGCTTTCCTCTTTTAAAGAAGAAGATTCTATCCTTCTTTTCATAAATCCAGACCGTATGGGAATCTTCCTCATTAAATTCGGTATTTAAGGAGAGTGAATCTAATTCATAGTAACCTTGGAGCCGGTCAAGACTGATCTTGATCTCAGGGATGCCCCAATTATTAAGAAAAATGGTTTGGTTGATACCGGCCAGCATCAGATGTTGATTACTTCTCGAGGGTCTGGATGGACCCTTTAAGATATTTGATATGAGATTGGGGACAAGAGTTAACATATACTTTAAGTTCTTTAAGAAAATTAATACAAATTTCTTAGATTATCTATTTATAATAAATTTCAATTATTTGCAAGTAAAAAATTTGGGGGATGGTTCAGTCTTGGGATACCAATCTTTTCAGGGTAAGAGCGTTTTTGACAGCGAAGCCATAAGCATCGTTGTTGAAATAGACGAATACAGTCTTATCTTTTTTTGTCCAGTCTTGGATGGTTCCTGCCCATCGTTTTAATTCCTTATCCGAATAATTAGAGCCATAGAGCACCTCACCACCGTGAAGGCGTAGATAGATAAAGTTGGAGGTTATTTTTTCTATAAAAGGAAGGCCTGAACCATGGGCGATGCAAAAGGCAAAACGAAACTCTTCCAATATCCGAAAAGCCTCATTGCAGAACCAAGATTCGTCTCTGAACTCAAAAGCATGGCGATGAAGTTTGGAACGGGGGAGGGTTGAGAGGAGGACACAAAATTCCTCCAATCTCTCCTTCTGAAATTTGAATCGCGGGGGAAGCTGCCAGAGCACCACTCCCAATTTCTCTCTCAACGGTAACGCATGGTCTAAGAGAAGAGAAAGGGATTCTCTGCAATCCTTTAATCGCTTGATGTGAGTGATAAATCTGCTTCCTTTAACAGCAAAGACAAACTTTTTCGGTGTTCGTTTATACCAGCCTTCAAAAACTTCTTTTTTGGGGAGGCGATAAAAAGAGACATTCAATTCTACCGTGTCAAAATATTTAGTGTAGTATTCGAGCCACTTTTTCTGGGGAAGGTCAGAGGGATAAAAAGTCCCATTCCACCAATGGGGATAGTTATAACCGCTTGTTCCGATGAAGAACATATGTGGGTATCTTATTTAGTTAGCTTGTCCCATATTCGAGTAAACCACCCAATAACAAGTACTAAATAACAAACAAATTCCAATAAACAATTTTTCAAATCTCAAACAAAACCGTTTTATTTGGAACTTGGGATTTATAATTTGAGATTTCAAAACTTTTTTTATTCCCCTAGTAAAATGGAGAGTTATTCTTCTGTGGGAATTTCTGAGTAGCCCTTAATGATAGTAATTTTTATCGTCAGGGCCTCTTTGAGACCACTTCCGTTTATAATATTCACGGCGAATTTTTTGCCGGATCATTGGATAAACCATATAGAAGAAGCCGAAGAGAAGACCCCCCAGATGGGTCAAGTGAGCGATACCCCCCCCTGCCCCTGACCTGGAAGAGTAAAGTTCGAAGAGACCGAAGATGATCACCATGTATTTAGCGGGGATAGGGAAGAGGAAATAGATTAAGATGGGGCGATTAGGGAAGAGCCAACCAAAGGCGAGAAGGATCCCAAAGATGGCTCCGGAGGCACCAATGACGGGGATGAATTGATATGGAGTAAAAACAACAGTACAAATCCCTGCACCGATTCCGCAGAAGAGGAAATAAAAGAGGAATTTTTTCGATCCCCAGTGATTTTCTAATTCTCCGCCAAACATCCAAAGTGAAAAAAGGTTGAAGAGAATATGGAGGAAATCTCCGTGAAGGAAAATGTAAGTTAGAAGTTGCCATAAGAAATATTTCCTCCAAACCAAAATGGGAACCAGACCAAAATAGAGCTCGATCCACCCGCTGAACAACATTTGAAGGAGAAAGACAGCTCCCATGATGATCATTAAATTCTTAATGACGGGTGTCAAACCATACCCCAATGAAAAACGGTAGCGATAATAGGTCATTTTATTCTCCCGAGATCCCCAAATCTAAATGCTAAAGTTTAAATGCTAAACATTCAAATGTACTAATTCCAATAGCATCTTATTCTTTCACTTCGTCAAAACGGATTCGATATTTCTTCATTTTATATCGGAGCACCCTCTCACTGATGCCAAGGCTCTCAGCGGCCTTCGTCTGGACCCCCTGATGTTGGTGAAGGGCCTTGAGGATGGAGTCTCTTTCAATCTCCTCCAAAGATTCGGGGAGACTCTTTTCTTTTTTAGAGGATTCCCATCGCTTCTCAGATTTTTCCTCTTTGAGGTGAAAAGGAAGGTCTTGGGTCGTGATGATCTCTCCCCGGCAAAGGACCACTGCCCGTTCAATGAGGTTCTCCAATTCTCTGACATTTCCAGGATAAGGGTAACGAAGAAGAAGGGCCCTAGCTTCTTTAGAGATATCAGAAATTGATTTTTGATTCTCTTTCAAATATTTTTTTAAAAAATAGTCGATCAGAAGAGGAATGTCTTCTCTCCTCTCTCTCAAGGGAGGGAGGAGGATCGAGATCACATTGAGTCGATAGTATAGATCCTCTCTAAAGAGTCCTTTCTTAATCGCCTCCTCGAGATTTCGATGGGTGGCCGTAATCACCCTTACATCGGTCTTGAGGTTGAGGTTTGATCCCAGCCGTTGAAATTCTTTGTCCTGTAAGATTCTCAGAAGTTTCACTTGGGTGCCTGGTGAGAGATCTCCAATCTCATCGAGAAAGATGGAACCGCCGTCTGCCTCTTCGAATCGACCTATTCTTCTCTGGGTAGCCCCCGTGAAAGCTCCTTTCTCATGACCGAAGAGTTCACTTTCGAGGAGGGTTTCGGGGATTGCCGCACAGCTCACCTTCACCAAGGGCTTTTCGGAGCGTGGGCTTGCATAATGAACGGCATCGGCGATCAGTTCTTTTCCTGTTCCACTCTCCCCCCGGATGAGGATAGTGGTTTGACTGGGTGCTACCCGAGCCACCAGCCCCATGACCTCCTCCATCTCTGGGCTCCCGTAGACAATATGGGTAAACGAATAGCGCTCCTGAAGTTGGGCTTTCAGTTCCTTATTCTCTGTGATGAGGTGGGACCTCTCGATCACTTTTTGGAGCATGAGGAGGAGTTCATCCAAATCGATGGGTTTGGTGAGATAGTCCAGAGCTCCTTCTTTCATCGAGGCCACGGCTGTCTCCACTGTTCCGTAGGCTGTCATCATGACGGCAGGGAGGTCTGGATAGAGCTTTTGAATTTCCCGGAGCGTTTGGAGGCCATCGAGTTCGGGCATTTTATAGTCGATTAAAGCCACATCGAAAAAATTCCCTTCAAGTTTCTGAAGAGCTTCCCTGCCATTGGCTACGGCCTCGACAGAGAAACCTTCCTTTTTTAAGAACCCTTCCAGAAGGTCCCTTTGGGTTTTTTCGTCCTCAGCAATTAGTATTTTCGCCTTTTCCATTTTGTCTTAAGTATTCACTCCAGACTCCGAACTAAGAACTTCGAAACTTAAACAGGCAGGGTCACTATTACCTTTGTTCCGGAGCCAACCCTACTTTCTATTTTCAATTGGCCACCATGGGCTTCGATAATTCGATGGGCAATGGGAAGCCCCAATCCCACTCCTTTCTCTTTGGTCGTATAGTAATAATTGAAGATCTTCTCCATCTGTTCCGGCGGAATCCCAGAACCTGAATCTGAAATGATTACCTCCACGCCCTCCTTTAAGGATTTGGTTTCAATACGAAGACTCCCTCCTTGCCCCATGGCTTGCATCCCATTCTTCATAATATTGATAAAGGCCTGTGTCAACCTCTCAGGATCCATTTTGATAAGGGGCAGCTCTGAAGGAATTTCTGTCTGAAGGGTGATTCCCAGAGAAGAAACCTCTTCCTGAAAAAAAGTAACCAAATTTTTCAGAAGATCTTGGAGGGAAGATTCCCTTAGATTGAGTTGAAAAGGTCTGGAGAGGGTCAGAAACTGTTCGATGATTTCATTGACCCTTCTGATTTCTTTGAGGATCAACTCTACGAAGGAGATATACTCTTCCTTTTTCGTTTCATCTGGAGGTAGAAATTCTCTCTTGAGCCTCTGGAGGCCCATGCCCATCGCATTGAGAGGATTTCGAATCTCATGGGCGACGCCCGCCGCTAAATGACCGAGTGAGGAAAGTCTCTCTGCCAATTGGATCCGATCCTCCAACTCTTTCATTTTTCTGAGGTGCCGGTTCTGGTTCACCCATATCAGAGTGATCGCTGAAATCCCCAAGATGAGAAAAATAAAGACCGATAGGGCAACGTACTTCTTGATCTGGCTGAGCACAGGTTGGATTTCCTTTGGGGAGTACCCAATTCGGATCAGACCCATGGTTTTTTCCTTCAGGGAGAAGGATTTTACCACTTCAAAGATTTCCTCTCCTTGGATGGACTGATAGTGCCGGGAAAGGACCTGGTTCCTTTGAAGGGAATTTTTTAAAAAGGGGTCCTCCTCTCTTCTTCCAATGAAGGTTGGGTCCGTATGGGCGAGGGTATTGAAAAAGGCATCCTGAACTGAGATGTAGAGGATGCCTTCTCTGAGACCGATATCGGAGATTGCCCTTTGAATAGCAAATTGTCGGAGAAGTCTTTTCATCTCTCCTCCGTTGAGGTAGAGAGCAATGATCTCTGGGTTCACCCTCCTCCAGATGGCAATCGAGAACAAGAGGTCTTCCGACAGGGGTTTGCCAAAAAGGTCGATGGCGACTGGACGTTTCTTCTCGATCAGTTCCCGAAGAAGGAGGTTTTTTTCGGGATAAGAAAATGGAGAGGGCCACCCCCTGAGGGGGTTTCCCTTGGAGTCATAAATTTCGATCGAAGTGATGTGGTATTGGTCAATAAGTGATTGAAGGTCAGAGGAGTTCAGAGGCTTTTCCATGTCAATTTGATCCACCCTATGGATGGCTTCCAGAAGATATTCGGCAATGGAATCCTCCAGGCCGAAAAAAAGTCCTGAAACAGGAGGGCCAAGGGAAGGCTTTCCAGGTCCGCTTTCCATCCATTGGAGGGAGGTGAGGGTTTCTTGGATATTCTTCTCGAAGTGTTGAAGGAGAACGATCGCCTCTCTTTCCAACAAAAGATAGAATCCATTTTTGGTTCGATTGATTTCTAAAAGCCCATTGATGATGAGGATGATGAGAATGATTCCAGAGAAGATCCCAAGATAGATAGGCGAGAAACTTCTTTTTATTTCAATCTTTTGCTTGACCAAAATACACCCCGTCCTTATTCCTCTCTGGATCACTCCGTTGGGGGAAAGGTCTTTTTAGGACGCATTGATCCCGTGGGATCAGTTCCATACATCATTTGTCGAAAAAAAGGAAATTCCTGTTCCGGGCACCAATTCTGTAGTTGTTCTGGAGTAAGAAGGTTTCTCACCTTGATCAGATATTCAATGGCCCTCTCTTCCTGTTTAGATTGGAGTTCGATGATTTCCAAAGATTTAACACGAATGAACTCTATTTTTATGGTTGGATTTATAAGAAGTTCCCGGAGTTCCAAACGTTTTGTAAAAAGTTGGGTCCGAAGAAGCTGGGCTTCTCGAAAGTAAGTCAGTTGTATCAGATCAAGGTTTTTTCTCTGCTCTTGGGAAAGATTGAGTTCTGATGCTCTCCAGCACGGACCTTCTCCCCTCCACTTTTTCATTCCCATTCCGGCTGGTTGGGAAAAGGAGGGAGAGGCAGTGAGGATAAAGAGAAAACAGAGGATGAATGTTTGTATTTTAAACTTCATGACTCCCCACCAATGATCTAACCCCAAATCATCGGGATTTCATATCTCCTCGATTCATTTTAAAACATATCGAAATGGTTTTGAAAAGTCAAAATAAAAGGGGAAGGTCTTTTATTCCTTCCCCTTTTATTGGAGGAGGGGGGTTGGGGTTACTGCATCATTCCATAACCACGGCCCATTCCAGGACCATAGCCCATCATGTGGCCGCGACCAAAACCACGATCCATTCCCCGGCTTGGCTTCCAATTCTCGATCTGCTCAGGTGTGAGGAATTTTCGAGCCTCCAGCCTCATTTGGACAGCTTTATCCCTCAGCTGATTTTGAAGGTCTCTCAATTCTTTCTCCTTATCGAGAATGGCCTTGGAATCAGCCTTTGGATCAGTCCATAAGGATTGAAGCTCCAGCTTCTTGGTTACGATTGCACCGATCAGTTTTGCATTTTCACCTCTGAACTTTCGGCGCAATTCTTGGAATTTGGTCTTCTGTTCGGAAGTCAAGGGGTAGTCTTTTCCAGGACCCCAAGATTCATGTATTCCTCTATGTCCAGGACCCATGCCCGGTCCTTGAGCATAAACATAAGTTACGCCTAAGAGCATGACTGCCACCAATCCTAATGTAACAATCATCTTTTTCATCTTTTTCACCTCCTTTCATATTCATTTAATCATTGCTTTATAATTAGAGCAAGGACTGTGCCAATTCATTTTTTAGAAGTTGGATGACGTTATTCTTTGTCCTTAGCATGATGATTTATTGAGAATTTTCAGAGGGTTTTAGCCATTTTTGGATATTGAATAAATTTATGTTTTAAAAAATTGATTTCTGAAGATTCAACTTAAAATAGGAAAGACTTGTCGATATCTATTAAGAGAGTTAATTTTCCTTTTCAATATTATAAATCCAAGACAGTAGATCCATACCAAAGACTAACAGAGATTCAATAGGTTACGAACACGCACCACGAGCGCGGGCTCATTAATTTTAGTAATATTCAGTTTCGACAATCTTGGCGATCTATTCGACAAGAATTTCCTTTAAAAGGGTCCTTATTTACTAATATCTAAAAAAATGTTGGGTCATTGAATGGATGAAGAGGTCACAAAATTTCCCTTGAAAAAGATAGAGAGAAAAGGTAGAAAAAAGAAAAGGAAATAAAATTAGGGAAATAGTCTGTCGGATTTTTGTTAGTTTAGAATAAAAGGGGGTTACGATAATGGCTGAAAGTGAGAAGATTAATTCTTTTGAGATGGCGAAGAAACAAGTTGATATTGCGGCAAAATATTTAAACCTGGATCCTGGATCAATAGAGAAGTTGAAACATACGAAGAGGGAGTTGATCGTCCATTTTCCAGTTCAGATGGATAATGGGGAGCTCAGGATCTTCACCGGGTACCGGGTTCAGCATAACGTGGCGAGGGGGCCTGCCAAAGGAGGAATAAGATACCATCCCGATGTTGATCTCGATGAATTGAGGGCTTTGGCAATGTGGATGACCTGGAAGTCGGCTGTGGTCAACATCCCATTTGGAGGGGCCAAAGGTGGGGTTCAATGTAATCCCAAACAGATGTCGCTTCACGAAATAGAGCATTTGACGAGGAGATTTACCTGGGAGATCTCCATGATGTTAGGTCCTGAGCAGGATATCCCTGCTCCGGATGTCTATACCAACCCACAGGTGATGGCCTGGATCATGGATACGTTCAGCATTCTAAAAGGATATTCTGTGCCTGGAGTGGTGACGGGCAAACCCATTGAGTTGGGAGGGTCTCTCGGAAGGTTTGAAGCTACAGGAAGAGGGGTGGTGATTACCTCTCTCGAGGCGTTGAAATATTTAAAAATGCCGGTTGAAGGAGTGAAGGTGGTGATCCAGGGATGTGGGAATGTGGGAGGTGTGGCTGCAATGCACTTTGACCGTTTGGGGGCAAAGATTATTGCTATCAGTGATTCACAGAAAGGGCTCTATAATGAGAATGGACTGGATGTGAAGAGAGCCTTGGAATACAAGGCGAAATATAAATGTTTCGTCTGCGAGACAAAGGATGAAACCGAGATCACCAATCAAGAGCTGTTAGAGCTGAAATGCGATGTTTTAGTACCAGCTGCGATAGAAAATCAAATTATAGAGAAGAATGCTTCTCGAATCAAAGCGAAGATTATCGCCGAGGGAGCGAACGGGCCAACTACACCAAGGGCGGATGAGATTTTGAATGACAAGGGAGTTTTCATCGTCCCTGACATCCTGGCGAATGCAGGAGGGGTGACCGTCTCTTATTTTGAATGGGTGCAAAATCTCCAGGAGCTCATCTGGAGTGAAGAGGAGGTATTAGACCGATTGACCCGGATCATGCAGAAGGGTTTCAAAGAGGTATTGGATATCTCCCTTTCTAAAAAAGTTCCCATGAGGACGGCAGCCCTTGTACTTGGGATTGGAAGGGTGGCTGAAGCCTCCAGGCTCAGAGGAATCTATCCGTAGGTTGAATGATCAATAATCCAATGATCAATGTCCAATTAAAATTTTGCATTGGTCAATGCTAACCGAGTATTGTAATAAAGAATGGAATACGGTTATCCAAAAGGGCCTATCTTTTATCGTGGAGAAAACATAACCCACACCCTTATATAAATTTAAGGTCGTATGGAAAAACTCATCATTACCGTTGGCATCACAGGTTCTCGAATCACACGACAGCAAACGCCATATATTCCTATTACTCCGCAAGAGATCGCCCAGTCAGGAATTGAAGCTTGGAGAGCAGGGGCTTCCGTCCTTCATATCCATGTCAGAGATCCAAAGACAGGGTTAGGAACCCAGGATTATTCTATCTTTAAAGAGGTGGCAGACCGCATTCGAAGCGAAACCGATGCTATCCTCTGCCTGACCACGAGTGGTATTCCGGGTAGAAATCTCCAATTTCAAGAAAGGCTCGTCCCTTTATCCTTAAATCCAGAATTGGTCTCCTTTGATGCAGGCTCTATCAACATGAAGGAGAATGTTTTTCTTAATCCTTTAGAATTTTTAGAAACCTTAGCAAAGGAGACATTGGAAAAGAGGATCAAGCCCGAATTAGAAGTCTTTGAGGTCGGAATGGTTTATACCTGCCTTAGGTTACTCGAAAAAGGTTTTCTTAAACCTCCGCTCCACTTTCAATTCGTTTTGGGCATCCTCGGGGGCATGCCTGCCACGGTAAAGTCTCTTCTCCATCTTTCAGAGATTGTCCCTGAAGGTTCAACCTGGTCTGTGATTGGAATTGGTACAGGGCAACTTCCCATGACCATGATGGGAATGGTGATGGGAGGACATGTCCGTGTTGGTTTGGAGGACAATATCTACTATTCAACGGGTGTCCTGGCCAAGAACAACGCCCAATTGGTGGAGAGAGTGGTCAGGATTGCCAAAGAATTTGGAAGAGAAGTTGCTACCCCGCAGGAATCCAGAAAAATCCTGAACCTATTACAGCACTAATTTTGTTCCTCCTCTCCTCTTAATTTCTTTATTGTTGTTGCAGTTAGGCCTAAAAAGTTGGTCGCTTTTTTTATTTTTATATGTTATCATTACAGCAGAAATGTAATCATGATGGAGGTTTGACGATGGTCCGTACACAAATTCAACTAACCGAAGAACAGGCAGCGAAATTAAAAAAAATGGCAGCTATCAAGGGAGTATCTATTGCAGAGTTAATAAGGCGTGGAGTAGAAGTATTACTTCATTCTCATGGAACAGTTACTCCTGAAGAACGTCGCCACCGTGCTATTGCAGTCGCCGGTCGTTTTCATTCTGGTCGATCTAATTTATCGAGCAAGCACGATGAACACTTAGCTGAGGCATATAAGAAATGACCCTATTCATTGATACGTCCGCATTTATATCTGTTTTAGATGCGGGTGATGAAAATCACCAGAAGGCAAGGAAGAAATGGGAGGAACTGATTTCTGAAGAGGCTATTTTAATTTGCAGCAGTTACATTCTGGTTGAAACATTTGCATTGATTCAACATCGCCTTGGAATGGAAGCCGTCAGGGCATTTGAAGAAGACGTCGTTCCCCTTTTGACAATTGAGTGGATAAACGAACCTGTCCATCAGGTAGGGGTAATGGGGTTGCTCGCCTCGGGCAGAAAAAGGCTCAGTCTTGTAGACTGTGTCAGTTTTGGTATCATGAGGCGGCTGGGGATCAAAACAGTATTTGCATTTGATCGCCATTTCAAAGAGCAAGGTTTCGAATGTATCCCCTAGTTGATTTAAAATGAGATTTTAACAATTATTATTTCCTCGAAACTCTTCTTACTCGATTATAATTTTTTGATGGTTTAAAAACCCTCAAACTTTTCAAGAACCTGCCTTGTCATTTTATATCACTTCATAGCGTCATTTTGACAATGTAATACGAAATATTATGACGGGTTATTTGGCCACCTCATTGTTCCAACGGTGATTGCAATACTTAATAACGGAACCGATTCGGTTAGGTTTGGAGAAAAGCTGTGGGCTATCCCGCAAACTCGGGACCCGTGGCTTTTCGTCCCACGATTACTCGTGGTTTGGCTTTATCGGCAATGTCTGCTATTAAAAATTTTTCCCTAATTAAGTTAACAGCAATTTCAATGCCAAAAGGAGATTAAATGTCTAATGCAATTGACTTCTTTCAACATTATTTAAAAATCGAAATTTTATATAAAGTAAAAAGTGACTCTTTTCGTCACAATAAAATATAAATTAAACACAATTTGTTATTCTCTCTTGCTCCCCTCTCTTACTCTAT
>JBEKWN010000062.1:0-28320 GCA_049513055.1 Thermodesulfobacteriota bacterium | reverse complement strand
TCTTGGACTTTACTGAAAATGCCGAAGCCATTAAAAAGGATTTTGTCGAGCGCGCCCGATTTGAGGGGAAGGGAATGGAAAAGATCATTGTCTACAGAATGGTTCAGTAGTTAAGAAGGTAAAAATAACTTGTGCTTGAAGTTTCGTTTGGAATATGTTAGGTTATTTGAAACTTATTTTTTGAGGTTCAATCATGGCAAAAGTTTGTGACATCTGTGGGAAAGGGCCGGTCTTTGGCCATAATGTAAGTCATGCCAATAACAAGACCCAAAAAGTCTGGTACCCTAACCTCCATAAGGTAAAGACCCTCAAAGAGGGAAGGACCATTCGAATGAAGGTCTGTTCCCGGTGCCTTCGCTCAGGGTTGATCACCAAGGCAGCTTAATCTTTCCTTACAAAAAACCTCTCACAGCATAGAGCAGAGAGCCTCCCTGCCGCAAGCAGGCTTAGGCCATAGCTTTAGAAACTTTACGCTTCACGCTCTGATCACTTTGTTGAGGTGGTTTAAATCTCGAATCTCTACCTCGAAAGTACTGATGGCTTTTTTATCCTCTGTTGTATCCACCTTGGCATTCTTGATGTTGGCCTTATTGGAGGAGAGGGAGTTGCTGATCTCACCCAGCAATCCTTTTTTGTCCTCTGAATAGATACGGATTCGTACTGGATAACTGTACTCTTTTGTCGAATCCCATTCCACTTCGACCTTGCGGTGAGGGTCATCATCCATCGCATTCTGACAATCAGCAGTATGAATCGTTACCCCTCTGCCCCGGGTGATAAACCCCACCACTTTATCTCCAGGGACAGGGTTGCAGCACCCCGCATAGCGCACCATCACATTATCAATCCCCTTAATCAGAAGGGCGTCCTTGGGGGTGCGGGTGATTTTTTGAACGAGGTGCTTAAAGCGTCCTTCTTTCAGTTCTTCTTTCTGTTGTTCCAATTTCTCTTGAGGGAGGATCTTACCAATAATCTGGTTGGCCGTTATTTTCCCATAACCGACAGCAGCGATGAGATCGTCGACCCCCTGGAAGCTAAATTCACTCGCCACCTTGGCCAACTCGCCTAACTTAATTAATTTGGCCTGCTGGAGGTCATATTTTCGAAGTTCCTTCTCAAGGATTTCCTTCCCGAGGATGATCGATTTTTCTCTTTCTTCTGCCGTAAACCTTTGGCGAATTTTCGTTTTGGCCCTTGAGGTCTTGACAAATTTGAGCCAATCTTTGCTCGGTTTCTGATTGGGGGAAGTCAGGATCTCAACAGTATCCCCGCTTCGAAGTTCGTATCTCAGGGGGACGATCTTGCCATTCACCTTTGCTCCCACACAATGATTCCCGATGTCGGAATGGATGCTGTAAGCAAAATCGATAGGGGTTGAACCAATGGGAAACTGTTTCACTGCTCCTTTTGGAGTAAAGATGTAGACCTCGTTGGGAAAGAGGTCCACTTTGACGCTCTCGATAAATTCTCGATTATCCTTTAGGTCTCGCTGCCATTCCAAGAGCTGCCTCAGCCAGGTAAAACGTTTATCATCCGCCTCTTCAACAACTTTTCCCTCTTTGTATTTCCAATGGGCGGCGATGCCCTCCTCCGCAATCTTGTGCATTTCATGCGTTCGAATCTGGATCTCAATTCGTTCCCCATAAGGTCCGATGACGGCAGTGTGAAGGGATTGATACATATTCTCTTTGGGAAGGCCGATGTAATCCTTGAATTTCCCTGGAATGGGTTTCCAGAGGGAGTGGATAATACCCAGCACGTCATAGCACTCTTTGATGGAATTGACGATGAATCGGAAAGCGGTGATGTCATAGACCTGATCAAAATCGATGTTTTGTTCCTTCATTTTTAAGTAGATGCTGTAAATCTGTTTTAATCGGCCGGTGACCTCCCCCTCAATTCGATTTTCGTAAAGTTTCTTCATCAAGATCCGTTTCACTTCATCACTATAACGCGCTCTCTCCTTCTCCTTTTTAGCAATCTTCCGACGAATCTCTTCGTAGATTTCGGGATAGAGGTATTGGAAAGCCAGATCTTCCAACTCCGATTTGATCCAGTCGATCCCGAGACGATGGGCCAGAGGAGCATAGATGTCAAGGGTTTCCTGAGCGGTCTCCACCTGTTTTTCAGGAGTGTGATATTTGAGGGTCCGCATATTGTGGAGGCGGTCAGCCAGTTTGATCAGGATGACCCGAATATCCTTCACCATCGCCAGAATCATCTTGCGGAAATTCTCTGCCTGGTGCTCTTCAGAGGATCGTAGGGAGATCAGGCTGATCTTGGTCAGGCCGTCCACCAACTGGGCGACTTCTTCCCCGAAGTTTTCCTGGATCTCCTTGAGATTGGTAAGAGTGTCCTCTACGGTATCGTGAAGCAGTCCAGTCGCCACACTGGCAATATCGAGTTTCAGTTGAGTCAAAATTCCAGCGACCTCTAAAGGATGATTCAGGTAGGGTTCTCCTGAAAGACGGGCCTGACCTGAATGGACTTTGGCAGAGAAGACGTAAGCCTTTTTTAGAAGGTCTGTGTCGGCATTGGGATTATAGGAAGTCAGCCTTTCGAGGATGTCATTGAATCTTAACATTTCGAAATCATCTTACTCGTAACTATCAGAAATTTCAAGGGGGTTCTCTGCTTCGATCATGAAAAGTTTTGACAGTGATAAAAATAGAATCTATAATGGTGTGCCTGAAGTTTAGGATAGGTTGGAAGATGAAACGGATTTTACTTATCGTCATCATTGCTGTGGTCATCGCGGGTGTTCTCTATTATTTCTTCACTCGAGATAAAGAGGAAGGGAATGATTTTATCAAGGTCTCCGGAAATATCGAGGCCACTGAAGTAGATGTGGGGTTCAAAATTTCTGGAAGAATCATCAGCCGTTTCTTCGAAGAGGGAGATTGGGTGGATCAAGGAAAGGTTCTGGCCAAATTGGATGATGAGGATCTCCGCAACCGTCTTGAAGTGGCCCGGGCCACGTTGATGTCGGCACAAGCCCGGTTGAGTAAATTGCTTGCAGGGTCAAGGCCAGAGGAAATAAGAGAGGCGGAGGCCGCCATGAACCAGGCTAAGTCGGATCTCGAGAATAAAGAGGCTCATTATGAACGTTTGAAACCCCTCTTCGAGAGAGGAGTCATTCCTAAGGATACTCTCGACAATGCCGAGGCTGCCTTCAAGATGGCAAAGGCCTCCCTTCAAAGGGCGACCGAGACCTACCTTCTGGTGAAGGAGGGGCCGAGGAAAGAGGATATTGATGATGCAAGAGCTCAGGTAGAACAAGCCCGGGCCTCTCTGAAACTGACCGAGACACAGCTCAGTTACACAACTCTCTACTCTCCCATCTCCGGAGTCGTTCTGGTCAAATCGGGAGAAATCGGAGAGGTGGTCAACCCAGGGACATCGATTGTGACCTTGGCCGACATCGAAAATGTTTGGCTGAAGGCGTATATCCCCGAGACTGATCTTAGCAAGGTGAAGTGGGGACAGGAGGCGATAGTGACCACTGATCTTCGGCCGAGAAAGGAGTACAAAGGAAGAATCTCCTTCATCTCCTCTCAGGCCGAATTCACACCCAAACAGATTCAAACGGAAAAGGAGAGGGTGACCCTGGTCTATCGGATTAAAATAGATATTGCCAATAAGGATCGTGAACTCAAGCCCGGGATGCCAGCCGACGGAAAGATCCTGCTGACATCAATTTCCCTTGATAAAAAATAGAAGAGGATCAGGCTATCAGATGATCAGGGAGTAGCTATCAGGATACAAGGATTTCAGGCTTAAAAATTTTCCCTGGTGCCCTGATTTCCTGTTATCCTTCGACCTGATCTCCCGGTGACCTGATATCCCTTCAACAAATAAATTTTAAATGTTATCCATTGAAACCACCCATCTGACCAAATCTTTCGAATCGTTGACTGCTGTCAAAGACCTGAACTTGGAAGTAAAAACTGGGGAGATCTTTGGTCTGGTAGGACCGGATGCCTCTGGGAAAACGACTGCCATCCGGATGCTATGCGGGATTCTCCCTCCTGACGGAGGGGAGGCAAAGGTGGCAGGGTGTGATATTCGGAAAGAGACAGAGTCTTTAAAAGAGAAGGTAGGTTATCTCCCCCAGCGATTCGGACTTTATGGAGATCTCACAGTTCTTGAAAACATCCATTTCTACGGGGACCTCTATCAAGTTTCGAAGCAGAAGAGAAAGGAACGCATAGAAAGGCTCCTTCGATTCGCCAATCTTGAACCTTTCGGGAAACGAAAAGCTCAGGACCTCTCAGGGGGTATGAAACAGAAGCTAGGCCTGATCTGTGCGCTGATCCATACGCCTCAAATCCTCTTCCTTGATGAGCCCACTACTGGAGTAGACCCTCTCTCCCGGAGGGATTTCTGGATCATCCTCTATGACCTGTTGAAAGAGGGGGTGACCATCCTTTTTTCAACTTCTTATCTGGATGAAGCCGAGCGTTGTAGTCGTGTCGGTCTGATTTATCAGGGAGACCTGCTGATCGCTGATACTCCTTCTGCTGTGAAAGCTCGAATCGGAGGGACGATCCTGGAACTGCGGATGGAGAACCGCCAGAAAGGGATGAAGTTGCTTGAGGGTATTGAGTTGATTCGGAGCTTGGTCTTATCCGGGGATAAAATCCACATTCTTGTGGATGATTCTCAAAAGGGCGAAAAAGTGATTCGAGAGATTCTAAAAGAAAAAGGAATGGAGATTCTTGATCTGCTGGTGGTCCGGCCCTCACTTGAGGATGCCTTTGTCTCCATTGTCCAAGGAAGGAAGAGAAATTAAGAGTTATGAATTGAGAATTATGAATTAACTCATAATTCATAACTCATAACTCCGAACTCATAACTATGCCAACTTTTGTTGTCGAAGTGGAGGATCTATTAAAAAAATTTGACAGCTTTGTCGCTGTGGACCACATCCATTTTCAGGTGGAAAGGGGAGAAATCTTCGGATTTCTGGGCCCAAATGGTTCCGGCAAGTCCACCACCATCCGAATGCTCTGCGGACTTTTGTTTCCTACTTCTGGGAGGGGGAAGGTTGCAGGATTCGATCTCATGAATGAGCCGGAGAAGATAAAGCAGGCGATCGGGTATATGTCCCAGAAATTTTCACTCTACGATGACTTGACGGTTATCGAAAATCTTCATTTTTTTGGAGGAATTTACGGCCTTTCAGGTCCTTCGCAAAGGGAGAAGGAAGGCAAAGTGCTAGAGATGATCGGCCTTCAAGACCTCCAAGATCGAATCACCCGGACACTCGCGGTTGGATGGAAACAGCGCCTTGGACTGGGCTGTGCCATTCTCCATGAGCCTTCCATCCTATTTTTGGATGAGCCGACTTCGGGAGTCGACCCGATCTCACGAAGAAATTTTTGGAGCCTTATCCAGCAAATGGGAGAAAAGGGTGTGACCACCTTCGTCACGACCCACTATATGGATGAAGCGGAGTATTGTGGTCGATTGGCCCTCATCTACCAGGGAAGGATCATCGCCCTGGGGACTCCATCCGAATTAAAATTGAAGACTCTCTCACAGGGAGTGTTGGAAGTAGAATGCGATCCTCTCGTTCCCGCTTTGTATCTCTTGAAGAAAGAACCCTGGATCTCAGAATCGGCCGTATTCGGAGATGGCCTTCACGTGATCGGTAAGGAAGGTGTCGATTTGGAGCAAGAGATCAATGTTCTATTCCAAAAGCATGGGATTCTTCTTAAAAGGATGGGATGGATCAGGCCTTCCTTGGAGGATGTTTTTGTTTCATTAATCGAAAAAGAGGAGAAGGAGTGAAGCCCTCCCGTACCTGGGCCATTACGAAAAAAGAGTTTTTTCACATCTACCGGGACCCAAGGAGTTTAGCACTGGTGATCCTTATGCCCGCTCTCTTGATGCTTCTCTTTGGTTACGCCGTCACCCTCGATGTCAAGAAAGTCTCGATGGCTGTTCTGGACCGTGACCGGAGCCAGGAGGGTTTCAATTTCATCCAACGGTTCAGCGCCTCTCCCTATTTCCATCTTCGTTTTTTCGTTCGAGATGAAAAGGAGATGAAGCAACTGATCGATGAGGGCGAGGTAAAGATGGGTTTGGTCCTTCCCTGGGATTTTTCAAAAACGATCAAGGCGGAGAAGGTTGTTCCTATTCAGGTGTTGATCGATGGCGCCGATGCAAACACAGCCAATATTATTCTCAGTTATGCCCAGGCGATTACTCGACAATACACTCAGGAAAAGACGATTCTGAAGGTCACACGGATGGGATTCCAGAATCTGAGCTTGCCCATCGAGGCACAACCAAGGGTCTGGTTTAACGAAGATTTGGAATCGAAGAATTATTTCGTTCCAGGACTGATCGCGGTGATCATGTCGATCATTGGAGTCCTCCTTACCGGACAAGTGATTGTTCGGGAATGGGAGAAGGGGACAATGGAACTTCTCATCTCCACTCCTGTTCGGAAAGGGGAGTTGATGATGGGAAAGTTATTTCCCTATTTTTTCTTAGGCCTTTTTGATTTATCACTGGCCGTTCTGATGGGCAAGTGGGTCTTTCAGGTTCCGTTAAGAGGAAGTGTCGCCCTGCTTTTTGCTCTCTCCTGCATCTACATTTTTGTGGCTCTGGCCCTTGGCTTGACCATCTCCACTATTGCCAGGACACAACTTCTGGCCAATCAGATGGCTATGGTCATTGGATTTCTGCCCACGTTCCTCCTCTCCGGATTCACCTTCTCGATCGCTAACATGCCCACCTGGCTTCAGATCATTACTTATGGGATTGCGCCTCGGTATTATGTGACGATCCTGAAGGAGATCTTTTTGAAAGGGGTAGGCTTTTCCTTTCTATGGCGTGAAACCCTGGTGTTGATGGTGATGGCAGTGGCAGGGCTCTGGGTGGCCACCAGGAGTTTTAAAAAGGAGTTGAGATAGATGTTCAGGAAGGTTCGATATTTCTTTGTCAAGGAGTTGATCCAGACTTTGAGAGATAAGCGGATACGGGTTACCTTGATTGTCCCGCCCATCTTTCAACTGATCGTTTTTGGATATGCTGCCAATATGGATGTGAAACATATCCGCACAGCCATCCGGGATCTGGACCAGAGTGTTGAGTCGAGGGATCTTATCGGAAGATTTGGAAGTTCAAAATATTTTGATATCGTCTCTTTCCCCAACACCCCGAGAGAAGTCAAAGACCTCATTAATCAAGGGAACGTCACGGTCAGCATTGAGATCCCAACCGATTTTTCAAGAAAGTTGAAAAAAGGGGATACAGCCACGGTTCAGATTGTTCTCGACGGAACCGAATCGAATACGGCGTTGATCGCCTTGGGCTATGCGAACCAAATCCTTTCTGAATTCTCGACGCAAGTTCTCGTAAAAAGGTTGAATCGAGCCGGCATGATCGGCTTTGAGGAGGCGGGTGTAGAGCTGCAACATCGGACTTGGTTCAATCCAAATTTCGAAAGCAGGCTCTTTTATATCCCGGGAGTCATCGCCTCCATTGCCTTTCTCATCCCAATCATTTTGACCGCTCAGGCTATTGTCAGGGAGAGGGAGATCGGAACCCTTGAACAGATCATGGTTACCCCCATCCGTTCCTGGGAGTTGATGTTAGGGAAGACCCTTCCCTTTGCGCTCATCGGTCTTCTTGATGTCATTATGATCGCCCTCATCGGAGTCTTTTGGTTTGAGGTTCCTCTTCGAGGAAATCCCCTCGTCCTTCTATCGGGCGCCGTGCTTTTCCTGATGAGTTCAGTGGGCGTTGGACTTTTTATTTCCACTATCTGCTCCACACAACAACAAGCTCAGATTTCTACCTTCTTTTTCACCATGCCTGCTTTTACTCTATCCGGTTTTGCCTTTCCAATAGAGAATATGCCAGAATGGATTCAATACCTGACCTACGCTAACCCGCTACGTTACTTTCTGGTCATCATTCGAGGCGTCTTTTTAAAGGGGAATGGATTGGATATCCTTTGGCCTCAGATGCTGGCCTTGGGCATTTTGGGCACACTCATGATCCTTTTGAGTTCCCTTAGATTCCAGAAGAGGCTAAAATAAAAAAGTCAATGTCAAATGTCAAAGTTCAAAGTTCAAATGAAACCCGGAATTTAAATGCCCTAAGAAATTTTTAACATTAAGCCATTTGGCATTGATTTGACATTTGGATTTTGGCATTTGACATTCAAGGCAAATTGCATAAAGGGGATACCTGTTAACGACCTATGAAGGATATTCTGATAAAGATCTACCGAACACTCTATCAAACTTACGGTCCCCGACACTGGTGGCCAGGAGAGACTTCCTTTGAGGTCATGGTTGGAGCAGTCCTCACCCAGAACACTTCCTGGAGAAATGTGGAGAAAGCGATTCAGAAGTTGAAAGGGAAGGGGGTATTAAATCCAGAAGGGATCCGTCGCCTTAAAAAATCACAGTTGGCCTCATTGATCAAATCATCAGGTTACTATCGGATTAAAGCAGATCGGTTGAAGGCTTTTGTGAACTTTCTATATGAAGAATTTGATGGAGAGTTAAGGAAAATGAGGAAAGGGAAGCTGGGAAGGTTGAGGGAAAAACTTCTCTGGGTCAGGGGAATCGGACCCGAAACAGCGGATAGCATCCTCCTCTATGGCCTGAAGAAACCTATTTTCGTTGTCGATGCCTATACCAAACGGATTCTTTGTCGGCACGGGATGATTTCAGAGAAAGCCTCCTACGAAGAAGTCCAGAAACTTTTTATGGATTATCTCCCTCTTGATGAAAAATTATTCAATGAATATCATGCCCTCTTCGTTCATCTTGGAAAAACAGTGTGTAAAAAGATACCGAGATGTGATATCTGTCCTTTGAGAGATAAAATAGGAAATAAGAAATGGGAAATGGAAAGTAGAAAAGTAACCCATCTCTAAATACGATTCACGAATCACGACTCACGATTCACGGAAAAATGGCTTACTGGGAAAAAGAGATTCGAAGCTTAATGGGAAAAGCGATTCACCGTTATGGTTTGATCGAGGAAGGAGACCGCATTCTGGTAGGGGTCTCTGGAGGAAAGGATAGCCTTACGCTCCTCCACCTCCTCCATGAACGGAGCAAACGAGTTCCCATTCATTATGAACTCTTCCCGGTTTACATTGACCTTGGCTTTGATTCTGGGCAAGCCGAAATCCTGAAGAATTTTTTTGAAACGAAAGGGCACCCTTACCACATTGAGTTCACCGATATCGGGAGAAGGGCGAACAGCCCTGAGAATCGCGAAAACCCCTGTTTCCTTTGTTCCTGGGAAAGAAGAAAATGTCTGTTCCATCTTGCCCATCGTTTCAAATGTAACAAGATCGCCCTCGGTCATCACCAGGACGATATCATTGAGACTCTTCTTCTTAATATTTTTTACAGTGCTGAGATCAGCACCATGGTTCCCCTTCAGAGCTTGTTCAAAGGGAAGGTCACTCTCATCCGTCCTTTAGCCCTGCTAGAAGAGAAAAAGATTGAGAGATTTGCGCGGGAGATGGGGTTGCCCTTTGGTCCGAGTGGTTGTCCAAGTTCCGGAAAGACGAAAAGGAAAGTCATTAAGGATATCATTGAAGCTTTAAGCAAAAAGAACCGTCGAGTTAAAGGAAATATCTTCCGCTCTCTCTCAAACATTAAATTGGAGTATACGCTGTCGAAAAAATAGATTTTCTTCGTCCACCTTCAATGGGTTTTCTGCTTGACAAATTTTTAGATATTAAGTATTTGTTAACAAGGTTCAATTATATTTAATTTCTTCTCATGAAAGAAATTGCCGAAAAACTCAAAGCCCTCCGGTTGGCTAACCGAATGACCCTCAAACAACTGGCCAGCAAGGCTGGTTGCACAGATGCTTACCTCTCCCAACTGGAGAGGGGTCGCGCGAATCCTTCCATCATGATCCTAAAAAAGGTTGCCTCCGCCCTTCAGGTGAAAGTCATTGATTTCTTCCTTGAGCCAGAGACCAAGGAGAACGAGGTGGTGTGCAAAGAAGGGGAGAGGGTAAACATTCGCTTTAAACAAGGGGATGCAAAGATTCAGATGCTTGTTCGGAATATCCAGAATAAACGAATGCAGCCCTTTTATACCACGATTGAGCCCAGGGGTGGATCAAAAGGGCCTTACTCCCATATTGGAGAGGAATTTGGGATTGTCCTGCAGGGAGAACTGGAGATCAATTTGAATGGAAAACCCTATCGAGTGAAAAAGAACGAAAGTTTTTATTTTTCATCCCAAGAGCCTCATAGCTGGTCGAACTCTGGGAAAAAGAGGGCGGTCGTGATATGGGTGGTGAGTCCACCTACTTTTTGAAAAAAGGGAAAAAAACAGTGAAGGGAGGTGAGGAATCAACAAATCCAACTGAATCAAACCATATCATTATTCTTTAGAAAGGAGGGATTTTATGCGGAAGTTATGTCTCGGAGTTATCATCGTAGGCCTGGTAATCGTTTTGAGTTCTGGAATCGGTTCAGCCCAACAGAAATTTAGGATTGGATATGCTGACCCGCTGACAGGAACGTTTGGAAGAGATGGAAACTTGGTGAAAGATGCCTACAATTTCTGGGCTGAGCTTGTCAATTCAAAAGGAGGAATCGAGGTCAAAGGGAAAAAATATCCTGTTGAACTGACCGTCATCGATGACAAATCGACTGCAGCAGAAAATGCCAAGTTTACGGAAAAGCTGATCACGGAAGATAAAGTCGATTTGATCCTGGGTGGGTTCGGAAGCGATTCCGTCTTTGCAGGCAGCGCTGTGGCAGAGAAATATAAGTATCCTTTAATCAGCGGTGCGGCCAGTTCGAACAAACTCTTCGAGCGAGGGTTTAAATACTATTTTTCTACTATAGGAAAAGCAACAGAGGAGGTCCGGGGATGTGTGGACATCGTTCAGATTCTCTCCCCTAAACCCAAGACGGGGGCCATCATTGGATCAGATATTCTTTTTACCTCCCTGGCTTGCGAAGGATATAAAAAATATGCTGCTCAAAACGGGATTGAGATCGTTCTCAACGAACTCTTTCCGATAACACTTCAAGATTACAATTCCATGCTTCTTAAGGTAAAGCAGAAAAACCCGGATATTCTGTTTGTTGGATCTCACCTGATGGTGGCTATGAAGACGATTAAGGCGATGAAGGAGATTGATTTTACGCCCAAGATGGTGACTTTCAGCTATGGTCCAACGGTCCCCGACTTTGTCAAGAATTTAGGAAAAGATTCGGAGTTTGTTCTCGCCGCATCTGAATGGGCTCCCAACTTGCCCTACAAGGATACGTTTTTTGGCACAGCCAGACAATTTAATGAAAACTACTTCAAAAAGTATGGACGTTACCCTGACTATGTCGAGGCAGCCTCAGCAGCAGGCGCCTATGCGATGCAGATAGCTATTGAAAAATTGGGGATTACCCCCCCGGTTAAGGAAGAAGACCGGGTTAGGTTGATGGAGGAACTTCATAAGCAGAGTTTGATGACCTTCTACGGAGTCGTCAAATTTGGTACCGACGGTGCCAATGAGGCGCATCCTCCTGTTGTAGTTCAGATTCAAAATGGGAAGCTGGTCAATGTCTTTCCCAAAGACGCAGCAGAGGCAGCTCCATGGTATCCCATGAAGCCGTGGAAAGAGAGATAAAGGACCGTGAGGAACGGCGAAGTAGGGGTGGGTTCTCTTAACCTGCCCCTACAATCGTTTTTGGGTTTAAATATCGCACACGAAAGTTTTAGAAGAGATGCTTCTATTTTTACAATCTTTGCTTAACGGGATCCTCCTCGGAGGAATCTATGCCTCCTATTCAGCCGGGTTCTCACTGATCTTCGGGGTGATGGGGGTGATCAACATCTTCCATGGTGAAATGGTGATGTTAGGAGCCTTCCTCACCTACTGGATTTTTACTTTATTCCATATCGATCCATTTTTGACAATCCCTTTCTCGATTGTCTCACTTTTCATCTTCGGTTATCTGGTTCAGAGATTCGTAATCAACAGGGTGGTTGAGGCACCTCCCATGATTTCCTACATCCTCACGTTTGGTATCCATTTAATTATTTCCTATACAGCCCTATGGGTCTGGACTGCCGATTTCAGAACGGTGACGACCAGCTACTCAGGATTTAATGCGAACATTGGTGGAATAATCGTCCCTTACGCCAGGTTAGCGACCTTCGGATTAGCCCTCTTTGTAGTGGTCGGGCTCTACATTCTTCTGTATAAGAGCGAAGTGGGAAGGGCTATTCAGGCGACAGCCCAGGATAAGGAAGTGGCCCGCCTGATGGGGGTCAACATCTATCGAATTTATGCGGTCACTTTTGGAATTGGTGCGGCGATTACGGGGATCGCGGGATCTCTCATCTCTACTTACTTCATCATCTTTCCCCAGATGGGACTTCCCTACACCATCATTGCCTTCTGTGTGGTCGTTTTAGGAGGAATGGGATATATCCCAGGCGCCCTCTGGGGAGGATTGATTCTGGGGGTGGTCCAATCCCTTACGGCCACGTATCTCAATGCTGGAATCTCCGGAGCCTTCACATTCATTCTTCTGTTTATTATGTTGATTGTACGGCCTACCGGCATTGTAGGAAAAGGGATTGTCGAATAAAGGGATGTTAAAGAGATTCTCAACCACTCTTGTTATTGCGATTGCGATCGGACTTCTCTTTGTCCCCTTCGCTGGAGTTTCAGGATATCTCATCCGGCTTCTCGCCATGATCTTTTT
The DNA here is from genome assembly GCA_049513055.1 of Thermodesulfobacteriota bacterium. Lineage (GTDB taxonomy): Bacteria > Desulfobacterota > BSN033 > BSN033 > UBA1163 > UBA1163. The sequence goes on along the minus strand of JBEKWN010000062.1, from coordinate 15,605 downwards.
CTGGATTGGAAAGACAGGTTGTTGGAACATCATCTCTGGATATACGGGCTATATCGATTTTGGCGCAGTGGGATATTATGGAATCGGTTCTTATGTCACGGCCATACTTATGTCGAAAGGGCATGTCCCGTTCTTGCTTTCGATTTTGATCAGTGGCGTCGTTTCAGGCTTGATCGCCTTACCCATCGGCTTGCCTACTCTTCGATTAAGAGGAGCTTATTTCGGGATTGCAACTCTCGCCTTTGCCGAGGCGATGAAGCAGATCATCCTCGAATTCGACAAGACTGTTGGAATTAATTTTTTTGAAGGTCCCCATGGGATTACCTTGCCGATCGGTCCCAAAAACGAATTCTTTTATTATATTGGTTTTGTGGTCATGGTTGCTGTGATTGGAATCACTTATTGGATTAGACGATCCAAATTCGGCTATGCCCTACGAGCCATTCATGAAGCTGAGCATGCCGCAGAACTTTCGGGTGTCGATACGTTAAGGGCAAAAATCAAAGCCTATATGATCAGTGCGTTCTTTTTGGGTCTGATCGGAGGGGTGGAGGCTTATTGGCTCACTTACATTACACCCCATATGGTCTTTGACGTCCTCATCACGATTCAGATGGTTGTGATGTCCCTGTTGGGAGGAATTGGAACTGTGTTCGGTCCTGTAGTCGGAGCCTCCTTCCTGACCATTATTTATGAACTACTACACAGGGACTTTCCATACACCTATGCAATCATCGTCGGGTTTATTGTAGTCGTGGTGGTTCTTCTTATGCCAAAGGGGATTGTAGGAACCTTACAGACAAAACTGGTAACTCAGAAAACTCGACTAACGCAATAAACTCTCTATAAACTCATATGGCGATACTTGAAGGAAGGAATTTAACGAAATATTATGGGGCTCTCGCCGCCATCAACTCCGTAGATTTCTCAGTGGAAAAGGAAGAGATCTTAGGGATGATTGGTCCAAACGGAGCCGGAAAATCAACCCTCTTCAATGTGATCATGGGAGTCTATAAACCTGATAAAGGCGAAGTGGTTTTCAAGGGAAGAACAATTTCAGGGTTAAAACCCCACAGGATTTGCAGGATGGGAATAGCTAAGACCTCGCAGATTGTTCAGCCTTTTACTCAGATGAGTGTTCTTGAGAATGTCTTAGTGGGCGGGCTTCACGGAAAAAACCTTTCCTTTACCCATGCAACTCTGGAGGCAGAAGAGATTTTAGAGTTCGTTGGCCTTGGAGGTTTGAAAGGGATGGCTTCCGGTTCCATCACTGTACCAGATCGAAGACGGCTGGAACTAGCGAGAGCCATCGCAACAGGCGCAGAGATCATCCTCCTAGACGAGAATATGGCAGGACTGAATCCAACGGAGATCGAAGAGGTTCTGAAACTTTTAAGAGAAATTCGAAATCAGGGCAAGACCCTGATTGTGGTGGAACATATTATGCGCGTCGTCATGGGGATTTCAGACCGGATCATTGTTCTTAATTACGGAGAAAAGATCGCCGAAGGGACCCCTTCTGAGGTAGCGAATAATGAAAAGGTTATCGAGGCCTATTTAGGTGGAAAAGTATGCTTCGTGTAGATAAAATCAAAGTGTTTTATGGAGATGTTCAAGTTTTATGGGATGTCTCTTTAAAAGTCGATGAAGGGGAAATTGTCACTGTAGTAGGACCCAATGGTTCCGGCAAGTCAACCCTCCTCCACACGATTGTCAACTTGAATCATCCCAAAAAAACCGATCAAATGGATTCAGGTATTTTTTATCGAGGTAACAGGATGGATGGTTTTTCCCCTGAGGAAACGGTAAAGTTTGGAATTGCCATTGTTCCGGAAGGGGCGAGGGTTTTCCCCGAAATGAGTGTGCTCGATAACTTGAAGATGGGATCTTATATCAAGAAGGCAAGGGAAGTTCGAGAAAAAACCATAGGAGAGGTCTATACCCTTTTCCCAAGGCTGAAAGAGAGAGAATCTCAGAAGGCAAAGACATTAAGTGGAGGAGAACGGCAGATGTTGGCCGTAGGAAGGGCGCTCATGTCAAAACCAGACCTTCTTCTTCTGGATGAACCTTCTTTAGGGCTTCAACCCATGTTGGTCACCCGGACCTTCGAAGCCATTCGAGAGATTAACCGGAAAGGAGTTACTATTCTTTTGGTGGAGCAGAATGTCAACTACTCCCTTGAGATCAGCCACCGAGCCTATGTCCTTGAAAACGGGAGGATCGTATTGGAGGGGAAAGGGAGCGAACTTCTTAATAACCAGCATGTGAAAAAAGCGTATCTAGCTATGTAAATGGATTATACATCCAATAAATTTAGAAAGGATTGGAGATGGAAGTAAAGAAGCTGAAAAATTACATCAATGGACAATGGATGGAGTCGAAAACGAATCAATGGCTGGAGGTGAGAAACCCGGCGAAGGATGAAGTGATTGCCCTCATCCCTGAGACAACCAAGGAAGAAATCGATCAGACCGTCAGAGCAGCTCAAGAAGCCTTCTGGAATTGGAGAATAACACCACCTCCGAGGCGCGCAAAATTTTTGTTCGATTTTCATGAAAAACTTCAGAAGCATCAAGCTGAGGTGGCTGAATTGATTGTGAACGAAAACGGCAAAACCTTACCCGATGCCATGGGTGAAATAACAAGAGCCATGGAGTATGTGGAACACGCCTGTGCAGGGCCCGAGTTGATGAAGGGAAGCCATGCTGAGGATGTTGGGACAGGTGTCGATACGGTGTACATCCGAGAACCACTCGGACCTTTTGTATTTCTTCCACCGTTTAATTTTCCTGCCATGATTGCCCTTTATTTTGTATGGGCCACTACAGCAGGAGACACAGCCATCATCAAATCAAGTCGTCTCTGTCCAATGACCATTACCCGGATCATCGAGATTGCAGAGGAATGTGGTTTCCCCAAAGGGGTGATCAACCTTCTGCATGGTTCGGGTAGCGGTGTGGGAGATGTCCTGATTACCCATCCTGGAACAGTGGGCGTCACCTTTGTAGGTTCTTCGAGAGTAGGAGAGCATGTCTACAAGACGGCCATCAACCACGATAAGAGGGCTCAATGCCAGGGAGGTGCCAAAAACCATGTCCTGATTGCTGAGGATGCAGTGATTGATGAAGTGATGCAGAATGTGGTGGATTCCTGTTTTGGTCATGTAGGAGAACGTTGTTTCGCTGTATCGAATGTATTGGCTGTGGAAAGGATTTACGGCAAGGTCAAAGAGAAATTCATTGAGCTCTCCAAAAAACTGGTGTTGGGGTATGGCATGGATAAAGGCGTAACTCTGGGACCAGTTGTCTCGAGGGATGCGTTGGATAAGATTCTGAAAGAAGTGGATCGGGGAATCAAGGATGGAGCAAAACTGATTCTCGACGGAAGAAATCCTAAGGTTGAAAAGTATCCCAAGGGTTACTTTCTTGGCCCAACAGTATTGGAGGCGGAACCCGAGATGCGAATCTTTCAGGAAGAGGTCTTTGGTCCAGTTCGCTGCCTTAAGAAAGTGAAAGACCTTGCAGAAGGGGTTGAAGTCATTAATCGAAGTCCTTATGGTCACACCGCGAATCTTTACACAGAAAACGGCGGTTGGGCACGAGAGTTTGCCCGTCTCGTCCATGTGGGCCAGGTGGGAATCAATATCGGAACTCCTGCTCCTATTGCCTACTTTCCTGTAGGAGGGAAAAAGATTTCCATGTTTGGAGATATTCGAGGACGTGCCAATGAAGCGATTGATTTCTATACCGACAAGAAAGTGATCATCAGCCGTTGGCATTCTTCCTTTCATGGGGTGGCCAAGAGTCTGGATGATGGCTTTGCCATGAAATACGCAAAAAAATAAAATTCTGTTGGAGGTTAGAGGTGAAAGGCTGGAGGCGAAAAGCTTGCCATTTTTTGCCTCTAACCTAATGCCTCAAACCTCGAACATTTTCGACGCTGAGTTTGATAGAAACGATGGAGATAACAATTAAGTTCACAGTAAACGGAAAGCTAGTTGAGGTGGAGATTCCTCCTCACTGGACACTGCTGCGACTCCTTCGGGAAAAGCTCGGTTTCACAGGCACGAAAGAGGGTTGCGGGATTGGCGAATGTGGAGCCTGTACCGTATTATTGGATGGAATGCCTGTCAACGCCTGTCTGGTTATGGCTCCAAAAGTGGAAGGAAGAAAGGTCGAAACCGTAGAGGGCCTTGGAAGTCGAGAGTTCCTTCATCCATTACAAAAATCTTTTATTGAACATGGGGCGATCCAATGTGGTTTCTGCACCCCGGGTATCTTAATGTCCTCTAAAGCATTACTGGAGAAAAGTTCAAATCCCACTAGAGAGGAAATCAAGGAGGCGATCTCAGGACATCTCTGCCGATGCACGGGTTATCATCAGATTGTCGAAGCGATTGAGGCCCTAAAGGAATAAATGTCAAAGTTCAAAATCCAAATGTCAAATGAATGTCAAAGTTCAAATCAGGGAATTTTGATATTTGAGCTTTGGATTTGATTTGAAATTTGAACTTTGTCATTTGGCATTTTCGCTATGATTTCAACTTTTGATTATAAAACTCCAAATACGATCGAAGAAGCGATCGAGCTTCTGTGGCAGGCTGAGGGGAAAGCAAAGATCATTGCTGGAGGGACGGATCTGGTGATTGGCCTTAGGAATGGAGATCACCTCCCTTGGTTCGTCATCGATATCACAAGAATAGAAGAACTTCGGAAGATTGAAGAAAAGAATGGAAAGGTTTCTATAGGTGCTGCAGCCACCCATTCTGAAATCGCTTTCTCTCCCTTGATGAAGAGATATGGAAAGGTATTATCCGATGCAGCTTCAGAGATGGGTTCTCCACAGATCAGAAACCTCGGGACAATCGGTGGGAATATTATCAATGCCTCTCCTGCAGCAGATACCATCCCCCCTCTAATGGTGTTGAATGCCATGGGAAGGGTGGTGTCAAAGGAGGGAGAAAGGCAAGTCCCCCTTGATCAACTATTTAAAGGTCCCTATGAAACGAATTTAAAACCCCATGAACTTTTGGTTCAAATCACATTTCAAAAACTTTCTTCTGATATGAGATGCAGCTTTGTCCGACTTGCCAGAAGGGATGCAATGGCTATAGCCAGGATGAACGTGGCCATTGTCCTTCAGATGGAAAAGAGAAAAAAACGAATCGAAGATGTTCGCATCGCTGTGGGGTCAGTGACCCCCACTCCTCAAAGGATGTCAGAGGCAGAGACCTTTTTAAAAGGGAAATCGCCTGATGAAGAATCTTTACGAAAAGCTTCCCTCAAGGTTTCTGAGACGATGATCCGTCAAAGTGGAATCCGACCTTCGACCTTCTATAAAAGGCCAGTAGTAGAGGCTTTATTTATAAGGGCGTTGAAAAAGGCCTTGAAAGGCTAAAGATGAAACAAGTCGGAATTGAAATCCCAAAGGTGGATGTTCTAGAGAAAGCTTTGGGTGAAGCAAAGTATGGGGCAGATTTACTTTCCGGAGAGCCCCTTTACCTCAAAGTTGTCCGCAGTCCAAAACCTCATGCCAAAATTGTGAGAATCGAAATGGATAACGTCCTAAAGGTCCCGGGTGTGGAGCGGGTCTTTACAGCGAAAGATATTCCTGGGAAGAATCTGGTTGGAACAATTACCAAGGATCAGCCCATCCTGGCTTCGGATTGCGTGAGGTATATCGGTGATCCAGTCGCATTGATTGCTGCTAAAACAGAAGAAGCAGTGGAAGAAGCTGCAAAAAAACTGGTTGTGGTCTATGAAGATCTTCCTTCTATTAACCGTCCAGAAGAAGCACTCCAACCGTATGCCCCTTTGATTCACGAGAAGGGAAACTTGCTTCTGGAATTTCATGTGATCAAAGGGGATAGCCAGAGAGGATTTAAAGAGGCGGAGGTTATCATCGAAGAAACTTATACGACCACATGGGTTGACCACGCCTATTTAGAGCCCGATGCGGGGATTTCTTATTTGGATGAAGAAGGAAGGATTACAGTGGTCTGCCCGACACAGAATGTCCATTACGATCAGAAAGAGGTAGCTTCTGTTCTCTCCTTGCCATTGGATAAGGTAAGGATCATCCAATGCGCAACTGGAGGAGGATTCGGGGGAAGGTTGGACATCACAGTACAGTGTTTGTTGGCCTTGGGAGTTTTTCATCTTAAAAAACCAGTGAAAATTGTTTACTCCCGGGAGGAGGTCTTTCAGGTTACCTCCAAACGTCATCCCTTAAAAATTCAATATAAAAGTGGTGCGAAGAAAGACGGGATGCTCACAGCCGTGGAAGTGGATATCCTGGGGGATACTGGTGCCTATGCCTCTTATGGATCCACAGTAGCTGTCCGATCTGCTGTCCATGCCACAGGACCCTACCATGTTCCCAATGTGAAGGTGAGGAGCCGGATGGTCTATACCAACAACTCATGGTCGGGTGCGATGCGGGGATTTGGAGTTCCTCAAATGGCTTTTGCTCATGAATCTCAGATGGATCTCCTCGCTCAAGCCTTGAAGATGGACCCGATTGAGATTCGCCTTAAAAATTCTCTTCGCGCGGGGTCCGAGACAGCGACCGGTCAAACCTTGATGGCCAGCGTTGGAATAGGGGAAACACTGAGAAAAGTAAAAGAGCGGAGGGACCGTTCGGCCATCTCCAGAAATGATTCAAAAAAACCCTTCATCAAAAAAGGAATTGGGGTTGGTTCGATGTGGTATGGAATTGGTAATACAGGGACCGCCAACCCTTCGACTGCCCAGATGGAGATTGATCCAAATGGAGAGGTTCGACTTTTTACAGGGGTAGCAGATATTGGACAGGGCTCTGATACGATTCTTCTTCAGATTGCCTCTGAAGCGATTGGGGGCTCTTTAAAAGAGATCCGTTTGATTCGTGCAGATACAGCCATGACCACTGATGCAGGTGCTACTTCAGCGAGTCGTCAGACTTATATTTCTGGGAATGCCATTCTCAATGCCATTAAAAGTTTGAAAGAGGAAGCGATTAAAGAAGCGGGTCAAATTTTAGGAGTCGAGGGGAAAGATCTTTATTTCGAAGATGGAGAGATCAAGCATAAGTCAAAACCCTCGGTCTACATATCTATAAAAGAAATAGCGAAAAGAAGTGGGAAGGGATTAAAGGGAGAGGGGCAATTTGATCCAGAGACGACCCGGCTCGATCCTGAGACCGGGCAAGGAGCTCCTTATGCCACTTATGCATTTGCTTCCCATTTAGCAGAGGTGGAGGTTGATACAGAGACGGGTAAGGTGAAAGTCAATCGGGTAATTGCCAGCCACGACGTAGGGAAGGCCATCCATCCTAAGAATGTGATTGGTCAGATTATGGGTGGCGTAGCCATGGGGACAGGATTTGCTTTGATGGAAGAATTTGTTCCAGGAGAGACGACCTCTTTCTTCAATTATCTCATCCCAACATCGAAGGATGTTCCAGAGGTCATTCCTATCATCGTTGAGGATGAGGAACCCACTGGTCCCTTTGGAGCAAAGGGAGTTGGAGAGCCAGCCCTTATCCCATCTGCCCCAGCGATTTTGAATGCGATTGCAGATGCCATTGGCCAGAGAATTTATCATCTTCCAGCGAACTTAGAACGGGTGTTGGAAGCGGTACAAAAAAGCAAATTGTAATAATAGATGCATTTTTCTCCCTCTCCCTTTGATGGGAGAGGGTTGGGGTGAGGGTGAATATGAATCTTTCCCCCTCCCCTTCACCCTCCCTTATTGTGACACAGTCTCTTGGAGGAGAGGGGACGGTGATGGGCGGGAGGTGTAAACATGGAAGTTCGAAAGTATGTCACCATTCTAGAGGAGACGGCGATCGAAGGAGGAAAGAATGTTGATCCACCCACTCGAAAAGCTGCTGCCGTAGCAGTGATTAAGAATCCCTTTGCGGGGAAGTATGTAGAGAAATTGGATGAACTCATCGATATCGGTGAAGAGTTAGGGGGCATATTGGGGAAGAGGGCTGTCGAGGCACTGAAGATACCTCCTAAAAATGCTGAGAGTTATGGAAAGGCAGCCATTGTGGGAGTGGATGGCGAACTGGAGCACGCCGCAGCCATTCTGCATCCCAAACTGGGCACGCCTTTGAGAGAGGCAGTGGGCGGAGGAAAAGCCATTATTCCTTCAGCCAAGAAAATGGGAAGTCCGGGAACAGAGATTGATGTTCCTCTTCACTACAAGGATGCAGCCTTTGTACGCTCTCACTTTGATGCAATGTCTGTGAGAGTTCCGGATGCGCCCAGATCCGATGAAATTCTTGTTGCCATCGTGGTTACATCCTCCGATTCAGACCTTGCGAATCAAATCACTAATGACCGCTGAACTGAGGTCCTTTAAAAAGAGATAAAGTAACTCTGCTGTTCTTTCCACATCAGACCATTTCACCAGTTCCGTGGGTGAATGGCTATAGCGGCGGGGGATGTAGAGCCCACCACAGGGGATGCCTCTTCCTGACGTATGAATGGTGGAGGCATCCGTCCAAGTCCTGAAAATATCCTTCTGAAGAGGGATTCTATTCTTGAGGGCTGTCTGGATCAGCCTCTGCCGAATTTTCTTCGAATAAATGGTTCCCCATCCCAAGACATTGACATCCATGGAGCGGATGACTGGTCCTTTCCCACATTCCGCCGTCGCCTGCTGAGGTGGAGTAATAGGATCGGAAGCAGGAACTGTATCAATCACAATCGCCATATCAGGCCCCAGTGTATGGGCAGCCACCTTTGCTCCCCTTGAACCCACCTCTTCCTGAACAGCGGCGATAAGGAATAATTGATAATCAATTTTCTTTTTCTTCATCCTCTCGGCCAAATCAATCAGAATGGTGCAACCTGCGCGGTTATCAATAGCCTTGCTGAGAATAGACCCCTTGCCAATTTTTTGAAAATTAGGATGAAATACAATGGGGTCCCCGATTTCGATTCCCCTTCTCTTGACCTCTTCGACACTCTCGGCACCTACGTCGATCCAGAGATCTGAAATGCTAATCGGACGTTTCAAGTCTTCTGCTGTCAAAAGGTGGCGATTCTTCACTCCCACCACACCCGTATAAATCCCTTTGTCTGTACAGATGTCCACCTTTGTGCTGAGAAGAACTCTTTCATCAATCATTCCATTGAGGTCAAAATAGATATATCCTTTCGGATCAATATATTTGATGAGCATGGACACCTCGTCGGAATGGACACAGACCATCACCGATTTTTTACCTTTCCCGAATGTTCCGATAACATTCCCCATGGGGTCCACAGAGACATCCGAGAGACTTCTTTTCAATTCCGCAACCATGAATTCAATCACCTTTTCTTCAAATCCACTTCCACCGGGAATCTCGGCAAGTTTTTCGAAGATTTTAAGCATTTTTTTCTCCCTCGATAAATTTTTCATCAACTAAAAGATTGTCATCATAGGTGAAGGAGGAGGAATACCTGGTAAGCCACCACCATGGTGTATAAGCAGCCAATGGCTACAATAATCTTCCCAACCAGCCTGAATCTGCTATGAAGGCATAAGAGGGCTAAGGAGACGGAGACGATAAAGAATTTCCAGATCCAAAACTTTGTTCCATAAAGGTTGATGGCAGATCGGACAACAGGGTTAGCTTCCCATCCCTTCAGATCGAGAATCATCAGCGTAAAAAGGGCATCTAAGACATTTAGCCCTATGATCGAAATCAAGAAGAATAATAAGGTTGGACTATACCGATCGACATACCCTCCTTTTTGCTGGTCCGCCTTTCTTCGGATCGTCTTTCTTCGACCGAAGAAGGTATATCGGCTCAAAGCAGGAGTGGGTCCTTTTCTCCGGTCTTTTTCTATACGCTTGTCGAAGTCTTCTTCCATAAAATAAATTTTAAACCTTATGATAGGTTATTTCAACAAAGAATATTAGCGTTTCGTTAAGGCAATAATCAAATCGCGAAATTTGGGATAAGACTTCAGCAATTCATCCCTGTCACCCATTTCATAGTCTTCAAACTCAAATCCCGGTGAGACCGTGGTGCCTAATAAGGCGAATTTTCCATCTTTAATGAGCCTTGCTCCTTGCCAAATTCCTCTTGGGATGACGACCTGTGGCTGCATGCCATTAAGAATATCAGAGCCAAGGATAAGAACCCTCCCTGATCCATCAGGCCAAAGTTGAACCATTTCGACCGGGTCACCGAGATAAAAATGGAAGATTTCATCCGATTGAAGTCGGTGCATGGCAGAAATGGTTTCAGGCGTTAATAAATAGTAGATTGCTGTTCCAAATGACCTAACCCCTTTATATCGACTTGTTAATGCCTTCTCTGAAATGGTTTCCGAAGACCGATAAGTCTCTACGAAGTAGCCACCTTCTTCAGGATGAGGTTTTAAATTAAATAAAACTTTTATCTGATCTGCTGTGAGCATAAAACCTCCTCTCAATACTAAGGTTGAGGCTGAGGTTAAGGTTGAGTTTGAGGTCGATTCTTTCTCAAATACAACCATGTATTAAACCCGCAAAGAATAAAGGTCAAGATGAGGATTAGATTGTGAGAGAGTTCAATGTATACGATTTCTTCCACGTAATGGATGATGAATGACCCGGTATAGGTCAATGCGGAACCCTGTTTCGATCTCAGCCAGACCTCAAGATAGGTGAGAGGGCAGTACCAACCAAATATCTGAATGACGAAAGCAAAGGCAAGGCCAGAGATATGGAAGATTTTGACGGCCTTATTTTTGATTCCCCAAATGGCTCCGAAGAAAAGAAAGACGATCCAGAGAAAATGGATCAACACCATACTATCTGCAAGAATCTTGTATATCATTTTCTTGAACTTACTCCTAATCTCTTCCTTCTTAAAGCGTTATTCTTTTTGACGAATCTCCAATGGGGTAGAAGAAGGAGTTTTTTCTTTGGCCATCTGGAGAAGGATGATTGCAGCAATCACTCCGATGCCCCCCAGTACCTGTAGAGGAAACAGCACCTCTTCTAAAATAAAATAGGCGGTTATGCCTGCCACAACAGGTTCCCAGGTCGCCGTGATGCTTGCCCGGGTTGCACGGACCCGCTCAATTCCTTTGAAGTAGAGGCCGAAGGGAATCAGGGTTGAGAAAATAGCGATATAAAGAAAAGCCATCCAGATTTTGAACGAATAGCCTTCGGTGATGACCTTCATCGGTGAAATGAGGATCCAGTAAAAGACCGCACCAAATCCAAAGCCATAAAGAATGAGTGTCCAGGGATCATACTTCTTCAGCCCTTTTTCTCCGTAAAGGGCATAGAAGGAAAAGAAGAGAGAGGAGATCAAGCCGCTCACGATCCCAATCCGGTTTAATCTTAGTAAATCCATTCGATATCCACCCACCGTGAAATAACATCCCAGGATAGCCAGAAGCAGGGCTACGATTTTTCCCTTCGTAAGAGGCTCTTTCTGAAAAATAAAGGCATAAAGAGCAATCCAGATTGGGGAGAGGTACTGGATCAGAACGGCTGGCCCAACATGGATCTTACTGATCGTATAGTAATAGGTAAATTGGACACCTGCTACGCCGACAAATCCCAGAACTAAAAAATAAGGAATGTCTTTTAAGGAGATGATGGTTCGCTTCCGATCGAAAATAAGAAGGATGAGAAGAAGGGTAAGCGTAGCGAGGGTCAACCGTATTTGAACCAGTTCCGCAGGAGGGAGCCCGATGTTGAAAAGCGATTTGGCCACCACACTGGAGACACCCCAGAGCGTCGCCCCGATCAGGATGTAAAGATAACCTTGAATTTCACTTTTCCTCATTGACCCTCATCGTTGCACAGAACCCAATAGAAAATCAACTCAAACCTAAAGTGAACCTCTCCTTTTCCGTGGTAAAGATCATGCGTCACAGCGAGCACTCCCCGGGCTCTGACCAATAAGATACTGGGGGTGGCCAGGAAGAAGATAGGCCGGCTGAGAAAGTTTTAGAGCGGAACCTCTGACGGATTTGATTAGGAAGTTCCAAGAAACACCAAAAGACTCTATTCTTAGCAACTGCGAAAGTGACCCCTAAAACATTAAGTAGCCGTGATTCTAAAACTTTCGAAGCCTGGTCTCTCTTCTTCCTCACTTTCACGGAACCCGAAACGCTCCCTAAGGGGATCACTTGAACCTATTAAAAAACATGATATATTAATAAAAAATGACTACTAGCCGGATAAAACTTAACTGGATCATTGGAGCTCTGTTTGCACTGATCTTTGCCTTTCTTTTCACCCTCCGTCTTGGCATTTTTCAGAAGAGGGAAGCCGTCCCCAGAGAAGACTATCCCTTTCATGCTCAGACGCAGATGGATCGAGAGACCTGGATGAATATTTTGCAACAGGGGCAAAAAATTGGCTATGCCCACCGCCAATTTTATAAAACCGATGCAGGGTACAGAGTCCTGGAATCGGTCTTCATGCAGATTAACACCATGGGCATGGTGCAGGACATCCGATACAAGACAGAAGGAAATTTTCATCCAAATTTTACTCTTTCCCACTTTGATTTTGATCTGCAATCGAGTCTATTCCGCTTCAAGGCTCGGGGGGTGGTGAAAGAAGGAACCCTAACTCTTATTACCAGCACACCAGGTTCTGAGCAGAAGATCGACATCCCTCTTGAAAAGGATATTCATCTCCCCATAGGAATACTCGAAACATTGAATGCTGAAGATCTAAGACCAGGGGAATCCAGAACCTTCCAGGTTTTTGACCCGACCACTGCAGCACAGCGACCTGTCAAGGTGGTGATGCTGGCTGAAGAATCCATCCCCATCATGGGAAGACAGGAAAGTGCAAAAAAAGTATCCATTGATTTCATGGGTGCTTCACAGTTTGCTTGGATTGGAAAATATGGGACCGTATTGAAAGAAGAGGGACCTTTGGGGATCAAGCTGGAGCAGGTGACAAAAGAAGAGGCATTAAAAAAGATCGCCCTTTTACCGAATACGGATCTTGCAGAAATTGCCTCCATCCCTGTGAGCAGGGTTCTCCATCATGTGGATCAACTCATGGAATTAAAGCTCAGGTTAGGCGGCATCGAAGAGAAAGATATCTTCTTGAATGGTGGCGGGCAATTTCTAAGTGGCAAAATCCTGACGGTTCGAAGGGAATCGATTTCAAATCTTTCTCCTCAGAAGTTGAGCGGAAAAGTTCCTGAAGAGATAAAAACATACCTGGAACCAACCCCTTTTATTCAATCTAACCATCCTGAGATTCAAGCCAAAGCCAGGGAAATCGTTTCTCCGGATGATTCGGTTGTCGTAAAAGCTTATAAATTGATTGCATGGGTCAACCAGAACATTCAGAAAAGACCTGTTGTATCGGTACCCAATGCCCTTGAAACGCTGCGCAATCGGGTAGGAGATTGCAATGAACATGCGGTGCTTTATGCGGCGTTGGCCAGGGCAGCTGGAATTCCAGCACAGGTGGAGGCAGGGCTCGTCTATCAGAATGGACGATTTTATTATCATGCATGGAATGTTCTTTATCTCGGCACATGGATCACAGCGGATTCGGTGAAGGGGCAGTTGCCAGCCGATGTGACGCACCTCCGTTTTGTGCGCGGCACAGAACACCAAATCGATCTGATCCGAATGATCGGTAAAGTGAGGCTGGAAATACTCTCAGCCTCTTGAGAATTTAAAAAGGTATGGCTATGCTTGATCTGAATATAGAGAAGCACCAAATCCCAAGCACCCAATGACAAATAAATTCCAATGGTCCAAAATCCAAACAAAATCGTTTAAGCCATTTGGACATTGGTATTTGAAATTTATTTGGGATTTGTAATTTGGAATTTGGGATTTAAAATAAGTTTGGCTAAGATAGAAGTGATATGATCGAACTGAAAAATCTAACAAAGAAGTTTGGTGATATTGTGGCCGTTAATCGGCTCAATCTCTCTGTATCAAAAGGGGAGATATTTGGATTCATCGGCCCCAACGGTGCAGGGAAGACCACCACCCTTCGGATGATGGGCGGGGTCCTCGCCCCGACAGAAGGCACTGTGATGATTGATGGAATTGACATGGCCGACGAGCCTGAGAAGGCTAAGAAGAGAATCGGTTTCATACCGGACAGACCTTTTTTATATGAAAAGTTGACAGGCATGGAATTCCTGAGTTTTACGGCGGATTTGTACAGCATTGAAGAAGGCCTGTTTCGTAAAAAGTCTGAAGAGGTTTTGAAACAGTTCTCCCTCTATCATTGGGCGAATGAATTGATCGAATCTTATTCCCATGGGATGAAACAGCGGTTGATCATCTCGGCTGCCATTCTTCACGATCCGAAGGTAATCGTTCTGGATGAACCCATGGTGGGACTGGATCCGGCCGGTATCAAAATGGTAAAAAGTCTTTTTCGGGACCTCGCCCAAAAGGGAACCACCCTCTTCATGTCCACACACACCTTAGCCGTGGCAGAGGATGTCTGTGATCGGATTGGGATTATCCACAAGGGAGTGTTGATCGCGACCGGCACGATAGAAGAATTGAAACGCAGGGCACAGGTTCAGGAAGGGGATCTTGAGGAAGTATTTTTGATTCTTACTGAGGGAGAATCCATTCCGTGAGAGAAGTTCTTGCCCTTTTAAAACCCCGTTTCTTGTCTTTCAAAAATCGGAGGATTTCAAAAAATCTGAAGGGCCGAAAATTAAGATTCTTCATCTTGGGTACGATCGGTTTTGCCTTTTGGGCAGGCGCCTTTGCTATTTTCTACCGTGTTCTGACTTACTTTCAGAGAATAGAAGGTCTGGGCGATATTCTTGCCTATAAACTTCTATCCATGGCATTGATCACCTTTTTTTCACTTCTTATTTTCAGTGGTATTCTCACCTCCCTTGCCAAACTCTACCTCTCTAAGGACTTGTCTCTTGTTCACTCCATGCCTGTATCGAGGGGAAAGATTTTCCTTTCTCGATGGATTGAATCGACGATGGATAGCTCCTGGATGGTTCTTATTTACAGTCTTCCCTTGTTTCTTTCCTACGGCATTGTTTACAAAGTGGGGGTTTCTTATTATGCGATGGTGGCGGTCAATATTGTACCCTTTTGCCTGATTGCATCAAGCCTCAGCGCCCTCATTGTCATGTTGGTGGCGGTATTCCTGCCGGCAGGCCGTATCCGAAGTGTCTTCGTTTTCATGGGACTTTTCATGTTTCTCCTTCTCATTCTCTCTTTCCGATTGACGAGACCGGAGAGGTTTGTTCGCCCTGAGTCTTTCGCCTCCCTCATGCTCTACCTCAAGAGTCTGGAGTCACCCGACTCTCCACTGCTTCCATCCACCTGGTTCTTTGATAGCCTAAAAGCAAGTCTTTCAGGATCCGTGAAAAGTGCTTTTTTCCATTCAGCCCTCTCCTGGAGTTATGCCATGACCATGATCTTTGTGACGACCTGGGTTTCAGGGGCTATTTACTTCAAAGGTTTATCAAAAGCACAGACTTCATCCGGAAGGTTTTTTTCGTCACTGGGTTTCAAAAGCCCGGAATATGGTTTATCTCTAATCGGCCCGTAGGGCAGAGTTCCACGGGCTTGCCCGTGGGTGAATGAGAGCGGCGGCGATAGGGTATAATGTATGCATGGAGACACGAGTATCAGGACACAGTGTGTATCGGAC
>JBEKWN010000061.1:0-31704 GCA_049513055.1 Thermodesulfobacteriota bacterium | reverse complement strand
GGACATAATCTAAAACCTCCTTTTGGTTTCTTTAGATTATGTCTCTTCGTCAGATTAAAGAAGGGTGCACTTTTAAACTTTAAATCCATAAAAACCAGTGCACTTTTAATTTTTAAATGACAGTGGAATTAGTAGGGGTTGACTTTTGGGGAATTATTTTCTAATTTTAAAAAATCCTTTCAGAGTGGAATAAAATGGATCGCATGGCGACCAAAACATTGGCTGAAATCTATCTCCAACAGGGTCATCTCCAGGAGGCCTACGAAATTTTTAAGGCTCTTGCTGAAAAAGACCCCCATAATAGCGAGATACAAGATAGGCTAAAAGAATTGAGCGAAATATTAAGCCCTCCCCCTAATCCCCAAACCCCACTATCGACTGAGGAAAAGGTTCGCTATCTGGAGAGATGGTTGGCCAATATTCGCAAACGGAGAAGAGGATAATGGAAAATTTTCTTTATCAATCACGCTTAAAGGCTGCCCGAAAAATCATGGATTTAAGCCACTTGGATGGGGTCCTCTTCAGCAGTCTTGAAAATATTCGTTATTTTTGTGGTTTTACCGGTAGTGACGGAACTCTTGTCATTACCCAGAAGGATTCCTTCTTTCTTACAGATTCTCGATACTGGACCCAATCCGAAGAGGAGGTCAAGGAATCTCAGATCATCCATTATAAAAAGAAAATGGAAGGGATTTTCTCCCTCTTATTTGACTTAAAATTAAGAAAGATAGGGTTTGAATCTGCCTTCCTTACTTTCTCGGCCCATCAATTCCTTATAGAAAGGTTGGCTCCTGAGGTAAAGCTTATCCCTTTGGAGGACGAGATTAAAAATATAAGGGCCCTCAAAGATACCCAAGAACTGGCTTTACTCCGAACCGCCATCGAGATCGCATCCAATGCCTTCCTTCACATCCTGGGACAACTTAAGGAAGGTGTACTGGAGAGAGAGATCGCTCTTGAGATGGAGTGGTTTATGAAACGGAAAGGTGCTGAGGCCCTTAGTTTTGATATCATTATCGCCTCAGGGAGGCGATCTGTTCTCCCTCATGGAAAGGCAAGTGGGAAACGAATAGAAAAAGGAGACTTCATCCTGATCGATTTTGGCTCAGGATTTCAAGGTTACCATTCCGATCAGACACGAACGGTGGTCTGTGGCAACCCCTCCTTAGAACAGCAGAAAATCTATCAAATAGTCAAAGAAGCCCATGACAAAGCGATTGAAAAGGTTCGGCCGGGTATCCCCATTTGTGAGGTGGATGGAGCAGCAAGGGATCACATTCGCAATCGGGGATATGGAGAATATTTTGGTCACGGAACAGGTCACGGAATAGGCCTTGCCGTCCATGAGGATCCTGTGATCAATAGTGAAAACAAGGGGCTCATTCAGGAAGGAATGGTTTTTACGATAGAACCTGGCATCTATATACCCGATTGGGGAGGAGTTCGAATAGAAAATATGGTTCTTGTCACCCCTCACGGGGTAGAATTATTAACTTACCTACCCGGGGAGTTGAGAGTGATTTAAAAATCCCTTGACAATCTTCAATCATTTTTTATATTTTGAGTTTTAATCATTAATGATTTATTTAAAAAATCGAACTATGGGGCGGGCATAGCTCAGTTGGTAGAGCATCGGCTTCCCAAGCCGAGGGTCGCGGGTTCGAACCCCGTTGCCCGCTCCAAATTTTTTTCTAAGTAATTTTGTGCTTGCTTTTTAGAAACTTTTTTGTATACTTAAACTTTAAATCACTAAATTAAAGAGGAGGAGAGAACATGGCAGGAAAGAAACCACTTACTAAAGCCCAAATTGTTTCCTATTTTGCGAAGAAGTTTGACCTTTCCAAAAAGGTGGCTTCCTCAATCATCGATGAGATGGTAGCCTTAGCAATCGCCGAGACCAAAAAGGTTGGAGCATTCACCTTCCCCGGGATTGGCAAACTTGTCCTTGTTAAGCGTAAAGCACGTGTGGGAAGAAATCCGGCCACGGGTGAGCCGATCAATATCCCAGCCAAGACCGTGGTGAAGATGCGTATCGCTAAGGCTTGCAAGGAAGCGATCGTTCCACCAAAGAAGTAACTATTTTTAACTTGACACAGGCGAGCTTAATTAAGAAACCTTCTGTGCGGAGGGATTTCGAATATCTACATTTATATCTTGTGGATATTTAAATCCTTCTCACAAATTAACAGCGGGGATGAATTTGTTTCTCCGCTGTGAAAATTTCTAGTGGGAAAACCCTTTATTTTTTTCTTTCGACTTTCAGCGAGACCGTATTATAGCGGTCTGGGCATTCTACTTCTATCAGATCCTTATCCCACCATGGGTATTTCCCACCAAACTGCATCACATTGAGATTGGGGAAGATATCGTGATAAAAAAAGCCACAGAGTCCCCCCGAATCATAGCAATTTAATTCAAACTTCTGCCCTGCTTTGTGGTTGGCATGGCAGGTTCCTTTCAAACCAGTAACCGTCGCGATAAACTTTACCCCTATTTTTTTCTCTTCCATGGTGTTCCCTCCATCCATAAAATTTTTATTGAAAGCTTCACTCGTAAATCAGATTAAAAAGCTTGTTAGCCTGTTCCTGATTCAGTCCTCTCAGAATTTTATATTCCTCAATGGCGGATCCCCTGTCCCCCAGCTTCAAATAAGACATGCCTAAGTTGAGATGAGCTTCAGCTAGAGAAGGTTTCAGCTGGACCGCCTGCTTATAAGATAGGATCGCCTCCTCGAGGCGTCCTATGTGGAAATAGGCGGCGCCTAAATCTAAATGCCCTTCTGCATAATCGAATTTGATGCGAATGGCCTCCTTGTAGGAGTCGATGGCTTCTTCATATTTCTTCAGAGCAGAGTAATTATTACCAAGATTATAGTGAGCCAGAGCAAAATCAGGTTTGAGGCGAATGGCGTCCTTACACGATTGGATGGCTTCCTGATAACGTCCGAGTCTTTGGTAAGACCATCCCAAATTATTATGGGCTTCGGCGAGATCAGGCTTGAGTTGGATGGCCTGTTTGCAGGATTCAATGGCCTCATTATAGCGACCAACCATACCGTAAGCTACACACAGATTATTATGAATGTCAGCTTCCTTAGGGGTGATGCGAATGACTTGTTTGTAAGGTTCAATGGCCTCTTTGTACTGCCCAAGCCTGGCCAAACAATATCCTATCTGGAAATAAGCCTGAGCATGTTCTGAGTTTATCTTAACCGTCTCAATAAAATAGGGAAGAGCTTTCTTATAGTCCTCTGCCCAGAGGAAACGAAGCCCAATGGCGTAAAGCCCTTCCGCTGAAGCAAGCCAATCTTTTATTCTCCCCTCTTCCCGTTCTGAAAGGGTTTCCCCCTGCCCCATGGTCAGCCTTGCTATCCTTTCTCCAGGAATGGCAAAGTTGAGGTTTTGACCTGCCACCACAAAAAAAGTTGCAATTCCGATCACCTCTCCTTCCATGTTGATCACTGGACTGCCACTTGACCCAGGGGAGATAGGAGCAGTCACCTGGATAATATTCCCAAATGCGGGTATGTTCCGGACGGCAGAGACAATGCCATCTGAGACCGTTTTATCGAGTCCGAGGGGAGTTCCCATGACAATGACTCTCTCTCCTACCTCAGGAAGTTTGGTGGTCACTGGTAAAGGCCTTACAACTTCTTCTGAAATATCTACTGAAACTCGGATTAAATCGCCTTCCTTGTCTTCAGCGAGAACCTCTTTGACAGGGTATTCTTTCCCATCTGTTGTTCTAATGGCTGCCCTGCTTGCCTCCTGCAGGACATGGGAATTTGTGATGACATCTCCTTCTTTATTGATAAAAAAGCCGCTTCCTTGACCAAGGATTTTCCCTTCCCTGTTATAAGTCAAAATAACAACGATTGAGGGTTCCACTTTTTTTATTAGAACAGTCAGGTTTTCCTGACCCATGATGGGAGAAACAATTAGAATAAGAAAAAGAAACGCTCCTGTAAAAGCATGAGACTTTGACATATCTCTCCCCAATAACAGAACTTTTTAAAAAAATTTAAAAGTGCCCAGCACCCCAAAGGGGAGTGGAAATAGAAATTCTTTTAAACCTGAGGGACCCCGATAAGTTTCATGAGGATCGCCCTCATGAGTTGATTTCTCTTTCTCGCCCATCTTTGCATCAAAAAATTCATTTTCTTCGCGAAGGTCTTTTCAGTCACGGCCACCAAATTAATGCCAATATTGAGCAATCCCCCTGCTAGGGCAGCATCAGCAAGAAATGCAGCTACCCCTGCATCACTGATTGCATTCGGATTCCCCTTTAAAATAAGAGTTTTTGAATACTCCAAGAGTTGAAGGGATTGCTGACACACCAGTTGAGGTGTAAGGGTGGCGTTTTGATAGGCATTTTGAATCTCCCTGACCCGATGGAGGCGCTCTTTCTCTGAATTTCTGGGAAGACGAAAGGCTTTTATGACAGCATCAAAAGATTTTGAATCCTCATCAATCGCCTGGAAGAGTCTCTTTTGAATGGACAAGGCCCTCCTTCTAATCCCCTCCATCCCTTTCTTTTTTGTTTTACCTTTCTTGGAAGAAAGCCCTGCCACCATTGCCACGAGTGATGCAGAGAGTGCCCCCGCCAAGGCCGAAGCACTTCCCCCCCCAGGGGTTGGAGTATCGGAGGACAGTTTTTCTAAGAATCGCTTGAGTTCCATAATCCCTCCCTCTTTGTTTAGTAATAACGTGTCCGTGTCCGTTCTCCGTGTCTGGAAACGAAAAATTACTCGAATTCTAAGATGCGTTGTTCAATGACCTGGCGAACCGAAAACTGCGGGCACTCCAAATAATTTTGGACGACACCTTCTAAAACACCTATGGGAATCAATCCCACAATCTCTGAGCCTTCTATTTCTATCCCTTTTTTCAAAGCTTCTTCCTTGATGAATTCATATACTTTGGGGATATTCGTCACTCGATAATTGGTCAGGTTCATAGAAACCTGAACCAATCCTTTTCCTTTCAGATCAACTCCCATTGCCCTGACATAAGGGAATCCTCCATCTTTGAACCGAACCTTTTTGGCAATCTCTTTGGCTATGGTAAAGTCTTTTGTTTTGAGATTGACATTATAGGCTACCAAAGGGAAGCGGGCTCCAACAACCGTAGCCCCGGATTTTGGATTGAAATGATCAGGCCCCTCATCGGGCTTCCATTTGGGGTCCTTCAATTTCTCCACCAATCCCTCATATTCTCCTTTTCGAATGGAAGGCAGATCTTTTCTCTCCCGGCTGCTCGCTGCTTCTTCATAAAAAAAGATAGGAATTCCCCTCTTTCCCAATCCCTTTCCAAATTCATGGGCAATTTGAACAGCCTCTTCCATCTTCACCCCTTGAATGGGAACAAAGGGAATAACATCCACGGCTCCCAGACGGGGATGACCTCCTTTGTGCTCCTTCATATCAATGAGATCAATGGCTTTCATGGTTAAGGAGAAGGCAGCATCTTTTATGGCTTCGGGTTCACCAATAAAAGTGAACACACTCCTGTGATGGTCCTTATCTGAAGAGTAGTCAAGAAGTTTGACCCCTCTGTGTTTTTTTACCTCCTCTGCGATCGAGGTGATCTTGTCTTGATCCCTACCCTCACTGATATTGGGAATACATTCAAGAAGTCGCATAGTCTTTTGTCAGTGGTCAGTGGTTATTGGTCAGTGGTCAGTAGTTATTGGTCAGTGGTCAGTTGTTATTCGTCATTCCGCAACAACGGACTACGGACCATGGACTACTTCCTAGTGTAAACTACCTTTCCCTTTTTAATAACCTTTTCAACATGGTCTACACCAAAGTGATAAGGGAGGTAACGATAGTTGGGGATGTCGAGCAATAAGATATCGGCCTGTTTTCCAACTTCCAGACTGCCAATCTCTTTTTCTCGTCCTATGGATCTTGCCGCATGAACCGTCGTTGCCTGAATCACCTCTTTAGGGGTCATTTTGAACATTGTACAACCCATTGTCATCATCAAGGGAAGGGATTCGGTCATCGAAGAACCAGGATTTAAATCCGTGGCGAGGGAGACAGGCATTCCCTGCTCGATCATGTCTCTTGCAGGAGGGTATTTTTTCATAGAGAGAAAAAAACTTGCACCGGGCAATAAAACTGCGGTGACTCCTTTCTCAGCCATTTTCTTGATACCCTCTTGGCTCACATATTCGAGATGATCAGCAGAAAAGGCACCAACCTCAGCAGCCAGTTCTGCCCCCCCACCTGGACTTAACTGGTCTGCATGGATCTTTGGTTTAAGACCATATTGCTTTCCTGTCTCAAGAATCTTTTTCGACTCTTCAACGGTAAAAGCCTTTTCTTCACAAAAGACATCGCAAAATTCAGCCAGCCTTTCCTGCGCAACTTTTGGGATCATCTCTTTATTGAGAAGATCGATGTAGCGAGTTCGAGCATCTCTGAATTCTCTTGGAACAGTATGAGCTCCCAAGAAGGTGGGAACGATTTCAATGGGATGGTTCTCCTGCAATGCCTTCATCACCTTGAGAATTTTCAATTCATCTTGGAGGGAAAGCCCGTATCCACTCTTTGCTTCCAGGGTCGTTACACCTTTAGAAAGCATCCGGTCCAGTCTCTTCTTCCCAAGCAAAAAAAGTTCATCAAAGGAGGCTTTTCTGGTAGCTTCGACGGTTGAAAGGATTCCCCCTCCCTTCTCTGCAATTTCCAAATAGGAGAGGCCTTGAATTCTCTGCTCAAATTCATTTTCTCTGGACCCGGCAAAGATGAGATGAGTATGAGCATCGATGAGACCAGGCATGACCACTTTTCCTGTGGCATCAATCTCCCGGCCATTTCGATTCAAAAAGAACTTTTCAGAAAACTCCTCTGTTTTCCCAATCAAAAAGATTCTTCCTTCCTTTATTGCAACTGCTCCATTACGAATAATTCCCAATCCCGATTCCTCCCTGGAGGAAAGGGACAGAGTTAGAAGTTCTTCAGCATTCTTGATGATGAGATCAATCTCAGTCATTGGTCAGTTGTCAGGAGTCACTGGGTTATTGAGCTATTGGGTTATAGGGTTTTGGGGTCATTAAATAACTTAATCATTAAGGCATTAAGTCAATGACTTTATCTCATTATTTTTTTGAGGGCTTTGATGAATCTGCGGTTATCATCCATTCTACCAATCGTTACCCTGGCGAAAGTGCGATAGCCCCATATCTTTCCCGGACGAATGATGACTCCTCCCCTCAAAAGGACCTGAAAGATCTCTTCGGAATCTTTTTCAAAATCAATGAAGATAAAGTTGGCCTGGCTGGGGACATAAGAAAACCCCAACCTATCCAGTTCTTTATAGAGATATCTCTTCCCTTCGTAAACTAATTGAATCGACTTTATTGCATGACCCTCGTCGTTCAATGCGGCTACTGCAGCCACCTGCGCCAGCCGATGGACAGGGAAAGGATCTCTCACTTTATAAAGGCAATCCACTAAGTCTTCCCTCCCTAAGGCATAACCAATTCTTAACCCGGCCAGTCCATAAACTTTTGAAAAAGTCCGAAGGACGATGAGCTGTCTCTTTTCTCTGATATAGTCCAAACCGTTTGGATAGAATGCATCTTCCACAAAGTCTCCATAAGCCTCATCCAAGATGACAATAACATGTTTGGGGAGTTTGGAGAGAAAGTAGTTGAACGACTCCAGAGAGACAGTCGTACCAGTCGGATTATTCGGATTGCAGATAAAGACTAATTTTGTCTTTCGGTTGACCTTCTTTAACATGGTATCCAGATCATGGGTAAAGTCTTTTAACTTTACCTTAATTGGCTTTCCACCCATGATCTGAGTCACATTGGTATAGACTGAGAAAGTGGGATCTGCCATCACCACTTCATCCCCTTCATCCACAAAGGCACTCGCAATCATAAGAATTAAATTATCAGCGCCATTGGAGATAACCACCCTCTCTTCAGGGAGTGCAAACTTCTCGCCCAGGGCCCTTCTTAAAACTGTACACGGACCTTCTGGGTAAAGATAGATCTTTGATAGTTCCTTTCGGATGGCTGCTACTGCCTTTGGAGAAGGACCAAGTAGATTCTCATTCGAGGCAAGTTTAGTCCACCTTTTCGCCCCGAACTCCTTTTGAACCTCCTCAATCGACTTCCCAGGAATATAAGAAGTTATTTTCAAAATTCCTTTTCGTGCAAGATTCTCTGCTTTCAACTCTTCTTCTCCTCTTTCTTCTGTTCTAGGGCAAGGCTTTTGAACAAGCCTCCCGGCCTGCCCATTTCAGATTTATTCTTTACGCTGTGTGGCCTTGATCGCTTCTTCTCGGATCAGGGTGAGAGCATGTTTTTTCAGGTTGAGGAAGGCCTCTGTGGACTTGAGTTCGTAACTTCTGGGTCGTTCCAAGGGGATATCGATCTCAGCCTTGATCTTCCCTGGTCTGGCAGTCATGACGAAGACTCGATCCGAAAGGAAGATCGCCTCTTCCACATCGTGGGTGACAAAAAGGATGGTCTTATGCAGTTCTTCCCAAACCTGTGTGAGGAGCTCCTGCATGAGTGCCCGCGTCTGGGCATCGAGGGCTCCGAAGGGTTCGTCCAAAAGCAAAATGGTAGGATTGTTGGCCAGGGCTCTCGCAATGGCAACCCTCTGCTTCATCCCTCCGGAAAGCCCTTTTGGGTAAGTCTGTTCAAACCCTTCCAGGCCAACCTTCTCCACGAACTCCTGAGCGATCTCTTCCTGTTTCACTTTCGGCATGCCCGATATTTCAAGTCCAAACCGAATATTTTCTTTCACGGTGAGCCAGGGAAAGAGGGTGTAGCTTTGAAAGACCATCCCCCGGTCCTGACCTGGCCCACTGATCACATTCCCATCCAGTCTGACGACTCCTCGAGTCGGCTTGGTCAGTCCTGCCACGATGCGAAGGAGTGTGGACTTTCCACAGCCTGAGGGACCCAGGATCGTGGCAAATTCTTTGCTCCTTATCCTAAGATCGATCTCATCGATAGCCACTACTTCGTTACCATCCGAGCGGTAGGTCTTTGAGACGTTATGGATATGGAGTTTGATCCCCTCTTCCACTTTCTTATTCCATCCATGGGAACAATTTATTATAAAGCCATTTGAAGAAAAAGTCTGTGATGAGCCCCAACATTCCAATCGTAAGAATCCCGAAGATGATATTTCCGGTTCGGAGCATCCTCTGTGCACTGATGATCATATAGCCGATGCCGGAGGCAGAGGCGACCAATTCAGCTACAATAATATAGGTCCACGCCCACCCCACAATGATTCTCAAGGTGTCAACAATCCCTGGAAGGCTTGCCGGAAGCAGAACCTTCCGGATTACCTGAAATCGTTTTGCTCCTAAGGTATAGGCTGTCTCCAACATATCTTTATGCACATTCTTGGCGACCACAGCCACCATCAGGACAAGTTGAAAAAAACTTCCAACAAAAATAATGGCTATTTTCTCAATATCACCGATCCCCAGCCAGAGAATGAACAAAGGGATGAAGGCCGAGGCAGGCATATATCGAATGAAGCCCACCACAGGTTCTGTAAAGGCCTCTGCTACCTTGAAGGTTCCCATGATCAAACCTATGGGAACTCCGATGATGGCTGCAACGACAAATCCCATCATCACGCGGTACACACTATTGAGAATATCGGTGGTGAACCCTAATTCGAAGAAGAGATCAACACCCGCTTGGAAGACCCTCCCTGGAGACGGAAGAAACAGAGGGTCGACAAATCTCCCGTAAGTGAGAATTGACCATATGATGAGGAAGAAGGCAAAACTGCTAAGGGCAAGAATTAAATAGAGGCCTTTAGGGATGGGCTCCCTCGGACTCAAGAGATTCTCAAGTTTCCGGGGAGCCCCCTCCAATTCCTTTTCTTTTTTTCCATCCATTGGTTAAAGGAATGAACCATCAATCAAATCGGCTGCCTTGGGTTTGGTCTTGATCAGTTTCAATTCAAACCAGAGGTCCGCAGCGCGTTGGGTCACAGTATAAAGAAGACCAGGCTTTTGCGGGGTTCCAAAATAATCCTTGTTCTCCTTGGACCCGTAGAATCGGACGCCCGTCTTCTCTTTGGTGAACTCCTCAGGCTTCTGCCCTGTGAATTTCGCCATGATGGGATCGGCCTCCTTTGGATTCTCGGCTGCAAATTTGACTGCCTCATTCCATGCAGCTACGATCTTCTTCGCATCAGCCCCACGTTTCTTTAAGAAATCTGGTTTGAAGGCCAGGGAGTCCACAATAATTCCAGGTGTCTTATCGCTTGAAAGCAGGACATGGCCAAAAGCAGTCTCCTTTGCCTTGGAGAGCCATGGTTCCCAGGTCACAGCAGCATCGACCTTGCCAGCCACAAAGGCTGAACCCGCATCGCCCGCCTTCATATCAATCGTCTTGAGATCAGCAAGCTTCATCCCATTCTGGGCCAGTACATAGTTAAGCCAGAAGTAGCTTGCTCCTGCACCGAGTTGAGCAGCGACGGTTTTTCCTTTAAGGTCTTTAATCGTCTTGATCTCCTTTTTTGCCACGATACCGTCGCCACCATGGGAATCATCAAGGGCCAAGACCTGTTTTACCGGGATCGGGTTCTCAGCTGCTGCTGTCATCACATGCGTGTCCACGGTTGTCGCCATTCCCTGAATCTTATCGGCAGCAAAGGCTGCCCTTCTATCCGCAGGACTTTCGATCACAACGATCTCCACCTCAACTCCCTGTTTCTTGAAAAATCCCTTTTCTTTGGCCAGGTACAATGGAGCGTATCCAAGCCAGGTGGACATCCCCAGTTTGATGGGCTCAGCACCAAACGCAGATCCCGCCATCAAAAATACCAGAACCATCATTCCGACCATCCAACTTTTCTTCATATCTCGTTCCCTCCTCCTTTAAATTTTCTAGGCTGGGAGTCTCTTCGAACTCCCTAAAAGTATTCGGAATTATTATCACAAACCTTGAAGAAAATCAAATCGTTTATTGCAACTTACTTCAACCCTCCTACTACTTTTTCTACCCGGTTCAGCAGTTCTCCTGATCCGATCAAGCTCTGAACCTTTTTTATATCCTCACTGAATCTCCGATCGCCTTTGATGGGAGGCACTTTCTCTCTCACAACATGGTAAGCCTCTTTGGTCCCAATTCCTGGTTGGAGAGGAAGTAAAAATTCCAAACCCTGAGTGGCGCAAAGCAATTCCATAGCTAATATATGCTCAACATTTCTTGCAATGTCTCTTCCCTTTCTTGCTGCAATGACTCCCATCGACACATGGTCTTCTTTATCTGCCCCCCATCAGAACAGAGGTGAGATGGGCTAAGGGTGCGAGATCTCCACTTGCACCCACTGATCCCTGTTCTGGGACAAGAGGATGAACTCTTTTGTTGATCATCTCAACAAGTCGTTTCAATACCTCCATCCGAACTCCTGAATATCCCATGGCGATCACATTCGCCCTTAACAACATGATGGCACGCGTGGTCACCTCCTCGAAGTATGAACCTACTCCTACGGAATGACTTCGGATGAGATTTCTCTGAAGGGCTTCGATCTGGGAATGATCAATGATCTGATCCGATAGCAACCCAAACCCCGTCGTCGCACCGTAAATCTTCTCACCCTGATCGAGAGTCTTCTCAATAAAATCTCTTGACTGCTTCACCTTCTTCTCAACAGAGGGAGAAATTTTTACTCTGGCCCTGCCTTCTGCCACCTCTAATACTTCCCCTAAGGTAAGATGTTCTCCATCTAAAGTTACCGTAGACATTTCAACCTCTAAAAATTTTCATTCTCTCATTCCCGCGCACGCGGGAATCCAGAAGGGTTTCAGCACAAAAATGGATTCCTGCTTTCACAGGAATGACAAACTTAATCGTAGGGCTTATGTCCTATATTCTATTTCTCGTAGATCGTGACACCTGGGATTTTAATTCCCTTCTCTTTCGCTGTTTGAATCGACTCTTCATATCCTGCATCAGTATGACGCATCACGCCGGTCCCGGGGTCGGTCGTCAATACCCTCAATAGTCTTCTCTCTGCCTCCTTTGTTCCATCTGCCACCACCACCATTCCCGCATGGATAGAATAACCGATTCCCACTCCTCCACCATGATGGACCGAAACCCAAGTAGCTCCTGCAGCCACATTAAGAAGTGCATTTAATATAGGCCAGTCAGCAATGGCATCACTCCCATCCTTCATCCCCTCTGTCTCACGATAGGGAGAGGCCACTGAACCACTATCAAGATGGTCCCTTCCAATCACAATCGGTGCCTTGAGTTTTCCCTTGGCAACCATATCGTTAAAAACTTTTCCAATCCTTGCCCTCTGACCATATCCTAACCAGCAGATCCTTGCCGGAAGCCCCTGGAATTTTACTTTCTCCTTCGCCAATCGAATCCATCGCGCCAGAGAAACATCATCAGGAAACTCTTTTAGAATCGCATCATCAGTTCTATAGATATCCTCAGGGTCTCCTGAGAGAGCAACCCAGCGGAAAGGTCCTTTTCCTTCACAGAAAAGAGGACGGATAAAGGCAGGGACGAATCCAGGAAAATTGAATGCCTCTTTTACGCCTGCCTGGAATGCCTGCGCTCGAATATTATTTCCGTAATCGAATACAATAGAACCTTTCTTCTGCAATTCCAGCATCGCCCGTACATGCACAGCCATGGATTCCATGGCCCGAAGAATATAGTTTTGCGGGTCTTTCCTCCGAAGTTCAATGGCTTCATCAAGATTCATTCCAGCAGGAATATATCCATTTAAAGCATCATGGGCTGAAGTCTGGTCTGTCACTAAATCCGGGACAATGCCTCTCTTCACAATTTCTGGATGAATCTCCGCTGCATTTCCAACCAGACCAATTGATTTAGGAACCCCTTTTTCCTTTGCTCCCAATGCCAATATTAGGGCATCCTCCAAACTTTTGGCCATCACATCCAAATATCCTGTTTCAAGACGACGTTTGATCCTTGCCGGATCAACCTCTACCCCTAAAAAAACGCCTTCATTCATAGTGGCTGCCAAAGGTTGAGCTCCGCCCATCCCGCCAAGGCCTGCTGAGAGGATGAGTCTACCTTTTAATTTTCCTCCAAAATGCTTCTTTGCCGCAGAGGCAAATGTTTCGTAAGTCCCCTGAAGGATTCCCTGGGTTCCAATATAGATCCAGCTTCCTGCCGTCATCTGACCGTACATCGTAAGCCCCAATTCCTCCAACTCCCTGAACTTCTCCCAGTTGGCCCAATTGGGAACCAACATCGAATTTGAAATTAAAACTCGTGGTGCATCCTCATGGGTTTTAAAAATCCCAACGGGTTTACCCGATTGAACAAGCAATGTCTCACCGTTCTCTAAATTTCTTAAACACTTTACCAATAGATGGTAGGCTTCCCAATTTCGGGCCGCTTTTCCAGAACCTCCATAAACAATGAGCTCTGCTGGTTTTTCTGCAACTTCTGGATCGAGGTTGTTCATCAACATCCTTAACGCAGCCTCTGTCTGCCAGCTCTTGCAGGTGATCTTCGATCCTCGAGGCGCCTTGATCCCAATCTGAACGCCGGTCAGTGTTTCCACCTTCTCCTTGACCTTTACTTTTTTCTTTTCCATATCCTCACCTCAATGATTAACAACTTCTACCTTTTTATTATAAATTTTGAACTTTGAATTTTGTACTTCTATTATGCCCCTCCCAAGTAGGCTTTTTTGACTTGGGGGTTCAGGGCTAATTTTTCAGCTTCATCACTGAGGACAATTTCGCCAGTTTCGAGCACGTAGCCCCTATCAGCTGCAGCAAGGGCTTTGCGGGCATTTTGTTCTACGAGCAGAATGGTTACTCCTTGCCGATGTAGGTTTTCGATGACTTTGAATGTTTCCTCTACATAGATGGGCATTAAACCCAAAGAAACTTCATCCATTAAAATCGCTCTGGGTCGAGACATCAAAGCGCGGGCAATCGCCAGCATCTGCTGCTCTCCGCCACTGAGGGTTTTCCCCACCTGATTTTGCCTTTCTTTCAAAATCGGGAACAGACTAAATGCTTCTTCCATACAAGACTGAATTGTCTTTCGTTCCTCTTGAATGTAGGCTCCCATGAGGAGGTTTTCAGCGACTGTAAGGTCAGGGAAAATTTTTCTGCCTTCAGGAACAAGGCTGATACCCAAACGGGCCCTATGATGAGAAGGGCTCGAAGTAATATCTTCTCCATTGAAGAAGATTTTCCCCTTTCTGCATTTCACCAAACCCATGACAGCCCGAAGAATCGTACTCTTACCCGCTCCATTTGCTCCAATGATAGTGACCAACTCCCCTTCCTGAACTGTGAAACTTATTCCTCTGAGGACCAGAAATTCACCGTAAGAAACTTCGATGCTGTGCACTTCCAGCATTTATGTCTCCTTCCCCAGGTAGGCCTGGATGACCAGGGAGTTTGAACGAATCTCCTCAGGAGAACCTTCCGCAATCTTTGAGCCGTGATCCAGAACCACGATCCGCTTGCAGAGGTCCATCACGACATGCATGTTGTGCTCGATGAGAAGAACGCCAATGCCTTGATTGCGTACCTGACGAATGAGTTCCATGAGCTGTGCTGATTCTTCAAAACGCAAACCAGCAGAAGGTTCGTCGAGAAGGAGGAGACGGGGTTTGAGTGCTAATGCACGGGCGATTTCGAGACGTTTTTTAAAGCCAAGAGGAAGATTTTTGCCTATTTGCTTAGCATAGGTGCGAAGCCCAGTCCTTTCAATGAGTGTCTGAACCTCTTTAAGAATTTCAGGCTGTCGAAATAGACCGACTGACTTCCAGAGGGAGGGATAAAAACGATGTCCAAAAGCTACCAGAACATTGGTCTCCACATCCAGATTTTGAAAGGGACGGACAATTTGAAAAGTCCTTCCGATACCCAAACGACTGATCTGATGCGGTTTTAGACGAAGAATGGATTTTCCCTGAAAACTTATTTCTCCACCTGATGATGGATAGATGCCTGAGATAAGATTGAAAAGCGTAGTCTTACCAGCTCCATTGGGACCGATGATTCCCAGGAT
This sequence comes from Thermodesulfobacteriota bacterium, assembly GCA_049513055.1. GTDB lineage: Bacteria > Desulfobacterota > BSN033 > BSN033 > UBA1163 > UBA1163. The sequence goes on along the minus strand of JBEKWN010000061.1, from coordinate 16,683 downwards.
TTCCCCTTCCTTAGCTGTAAAACTCACACTATCCAGAGCACGCAGGCCGTCGAATTCTTTACTGAGAGCCCTCACTTCTAAAAGGGTCATTGATTCACTCCGGACTCCACAGGCGATAAATAGTTCGCCGGAAAGTTTTTGAAAGAATAGATTCAGGACCCAAGAGGCCACCAGGTTGGAAGCGCATCATACCTAGGAGAAGGACTCCATAGATTAAAATGCGGTACTCCATGACGGGCCGGGAAATTTCTGGCAGAATTCCCAGAATAACAGCACCAACTATCGGACCCCAACGAGTTCCGATTCCACCAAAGACGACCATAGAAAGAATGACAATGGATTGGCCGAACCCGAAATTCTGCGGCATGATAAAGGTTAAGAAGTGAGCGTAAAATCCTCCAGCAAGTCCAGCGATAGCGCTGCCCAGAATAAAAGCCAAGACTTTAAAACGTACGACATCAACTCCCATAGCCCCTGCGGCCTGTTCATCTTCGCGGATCGAAGCCCATGCCAAGCCGATCCATGAACGCCCCATCCGACGATCGAGGAGAAGTAAAAGGAAGAAGACAATGAGAATGAGAATAAAATACTCGGGTTTGGTCACTTCACGTCCAAACCATTTTGGAAGGTTGATGCCTCCGATTCCCATCGCCCCACCGAAGAAGGGAATGTAAAGAAAAATGGCTTCCACAACAAAATTAATGCCCATGGTGGTGATGGCCAGAAAGTCATCACGGACGCGTAAACAAGGAATTCCCAGCAAGGCTCCAACAATTCCTGCCACCACAGCAGCCAGAGGGACAGAGATCCAAAATGGAAACCCAACCTCCGTATAGAGCATGGCCGAGGTATAGGCGCCAATGCCGAAGAAGGCCGCATGACCGAGGGAGATCTGCCCGGCATGGCCGGTGATAATGTTGAGGCTATGCGCCAGCATGGCATAGATGACGATGGTGATAAGGACGGTGATGAGATATCCGCTAATCATGAATTACCCAAAAATCGCAAAGCGCATAGAGCATAGCGTAAAGGCTCAAAACCTACCGTCGCAAATCTTGACGGTTGGGAACCGGAAGGGGTTGCTGGAAAAGCCTTACAGCGGCACCTTTTAACGTACAGCACACCACGTTCGCACATTCGAATCAAACTCCTTAAATGAAACGATTGTTTGTTACCCATAAATGCATAAACAACCGCTTGGTAAGGCTTTGGAAGCAACCCTGACAGGTGACTTTATCAGAATACCAAAAGTTGTTAGGCCTTCCCTAACAGTCCATAGGGCTTAAACATTAAAACTAAAATCATGGCCACAAAAGCCACGGCATCTCTCGGGAAGGGAATGGCGAGAACGCCGATGAAGAATGTCTCAGCCAGTCCCACGACGATCGATGCGAGCACTGTCCCTGGAATATTTCCCAAACCTCCGAGAACGACGATCGCCAAAGCTTTATAGGCCGGGATGCTACCCATGGTCGGCCACACCTGATTATCGTAGACCCCGATCAGAACTCCTGCTGCTCCGGCCATGGCCGAACCCATCAGGAAGTTTACCGCAATGATCGCGCTCACATTCACCCCGAATGATGAGGTTGTTTCAGGGTCCTGGGCACAGGCTCGCATCGCCAAGCCTGTCCGGGTCTTAGTGAGGAAGGCCCAGAGAAAAATTAAGATTGCAAAAGTAACGAAGAGAATAAGAATTTGCGTCTCTGTGAGATGGAAACTGCCGATGGAAAGATCACCCAGCCCAACACGGGCGTTGTAAGCCAGTGTATGGGGTCCTGCGACGATGCGAAAGGCTTCTTCCAAAGCTGTAAAGAGACCGATGGATACAATGAGGGGAGCAATCCTCGGCAAATGAAGAAGCGGCGTGTATAAGAAACGTTCTACAATATATCCGGCGATGGCCGCGCCAGCCATCCCAATGATTAAAGAGAGCCAGAAGTTGCCGATGAGCCGGAAAGAGAGCAGACCCACATAAGCACCTAGGGCATAAATGCCAGCATGGGCAACGTGCAAAATGCGCAGGATTCCGTAGACCATCGTTAGCCCAAGAGAGATCAGGGCATAGACGCTACCGATAGCAATTCCATTAGCGAGTTGCTGCCAGAGCATATCAGACCATTTGAGGTGTGAGGATCGTCCCGCTTTGCGGCACTTGAGGTTGGAGACAAAATAGTTTTTGCCTCAAGCGACCTGCTGGTGGTCAGGAGCGATCCTCAAATCCAGCAGTGCGTTTGAGATTAGAGGGCGTCTCATTTCATGAGACTTGAGGCTGGAGGTAAATTCTTTTGCCTCAAGCGGAGCGATCCTCAAGTGAAACGATCCTCACACCTCTAACCTCAGGCCTTTTATTTTGTGGGTGGGGTAATGACTTCTGGGTTATCGACCACCGCAAGCCGATGGAACTTTCCACCTTTGACCACTTGAATCTGAACAGGTTTAACCACTTCGCCTTGGATAAAGCGGCTGATCTTACCCGTCAGGCCGTTGTAGTCCTTGGTTTCGAGGAGAGCCTTCTGGATCGCCTTGGGGTCTGTTCCTGCCTTCTTGATGGCGTTGACAAGAATCATAAAGGCGTCGTAACTGGAGGCTCCTACCATATCCGCATCTTCGTTATAGGCCTTTCGGTAGTTTTTCAGGAAATTTTGAACCAGTGGCCGTGGGTCATCTCGATCAAGATTCGTAGCAATGATCACACCCTCTGCGGCTGGCCCAGCGATTTCCAAAAACTTGGGGGAATCAAAACCCTCCTCCCCCAATATCTGGCTTGTAATTCCCAGCTCCTTGGCCTGCCTCACAATAGAGGCGGCTTCATTATAATACCCCGCAGCGAAGATGACATCCGGGTTCCCTTCCTTGATACGAGTAAGGTAAGGACGAAAATCTTTTTCCCCTGGGAATTTGTACATCTGCTTGGTGAGGACCGTTGCCCCCAGTTTTTCTGCTCTCTCGGCGAAGCCCGAAGAGATCGCCCTTCCGAAGTCATTGTCCATAAAAATGAGAGATATTTTTTTGGCTTTTAAATTCTTGACCGCAAATTCAGCAGCGGCTGATCCTTCGATCTCGCCGAGAAAGCCGTTGCGAAAGCAAAAATCGTTAGGTCTTTTTTCTTTTGGATCCCAGGTGACATCTGGGTGTACGGCATAACCCGCCACCATGGGAATTCCAGCCTTCTGGAAAATGGGTGCTGTCACCCGGGTGGGGCCACTGTAAGATCCACTGGCGACGCCGACCACTTTGTCTTTCTCAATCAGTTTGTTAGCGATGGCGACGGCCTCCTGTGGATTCAGCCGATCGTCATAGATAATTAAATTTATTTTCTTCCCTTTGATCCCCCCCACATCATTCACTTCTTTCAATCCCAGTTCTACCGCATTCTTAGCACTCGCGCCATCGGCAGCCGCTGGTCCAGTGATGGGTGCAAAGAATCCAATAGGAATATCTTGGCCGTAAGCTGAAAGTGTGAGAAAAAGAATTGAAAAAACAAAGATACTAAAAAGAAAACCCCCTTTTTTCATAAATAAGCTCCTCCTTTCATTTTGAAGAAATCTACGGTATTATTTATAATAAAAGGAGGGAAAAATCAACTGGAAAATTGGTAGGGTTGGATGGTTCTTCGATTAGCCTTTAATGACTTTATGTAGAATGAATGTAAGGGCAGAAACTCCAATCAATGAAAGGACCGATACAATAATAAAAAGAATGATCCATCTTTTGTCCCCATTCTTTTCATTCATACACTCTCAACTCTTGACTCATCACTCCTAATTCTTACTGAATCACCCTCTTCTCTCGCCAAAGCCTGTCAAATTCTTTCTGATAGGCCGCCACCACTTCACTCTCATGGAGGACCAAGATGTTCTCATAATTCCATTTCAGCGAGGCTTCAGACCAGTCAAATGAACCCGTAAGAACTCGTTTCCCATCCAGGATCGCAAATCGGTGGTTCATCACTCCTTTCTCTTTTCCTCCGAGCACCTTGACCAGGATTCCTTGTTGGATCAAATAGGTAATTTTAGAAGTTCTAATATTTGCCTGTTTTGAATCGGCAATGACCCTCACTTTGACGCCTCGTTGTTTTGCTTTCACCAAGGTTTGAGCCATATCGAGGGAGGTGATTTCACGAACCGCCAAATCAAGGGTCGAAGAGGTGGACTCCATTTCCTTCAGGATGCTCTCTTTGATGTTCCCCTCTGGAGAAAAGATCGTCTCGGTCTCTGCGATCGCTGGGGATTCTTGGAAAGCCCATATGAAGAAGAGAAGAAGAAAGAGTCCCCCTTTCTTCACTCTTTCCATTCTCTTTCCCTCACAATGGTACTCGCTCGATATAAAAAATAAACAGCTGTTGCATTAAAGGCGACAAAAGTGGAGATGGCCAACCAGATGGGTCCATGAAGATAGATGAAATAAGATAACGAAATACTCGCTAAGATGAAGAGGCTTCCCAGGAGGTAGACGATGTATTGTTTCCATTTAAAATGGCCCTTGATCTCCCTCAATTCATCCGTGAAGAAAAGAATAAAGAGGATCAGGGCGATCAGTATGAAAGAAAACAGAACGAAGTAGAGGAAGTAAGAATCCATCGCTTCAACTCCGGGAGATTGGATCCCAGATGATAGCTTCAGTTTTTCATATCATGAAGAATAAAGTCAAGATAAAAATGTTTCCCCCTTGGATTCCATGGTCTCAGCGACTACATTCAAAATCTGATTGAAATCGAAAGGTTTGGAGATGAAAAAATCGAGACCATACTCCTCCATTTTGCTTCGACTCATTTCCATCCCCCATCCCGTAATCATTCCTACGGGTGTGTGGGGATTGATCTTCTTAATCATTCGACATACCTCCCAACCTGACATCCCGGGCATTCCCAAATCGGTGAGAACCATATCAAATTTTCCCTCTTTAAAGAGCTGAATGCCCTTTTCCCCATCTTCTGCCAGAGTCACTTGATGGTTGACTTGAGCGAGAGTCCGAGAAAGGACACTGCGGACAAACTCCTCGTCATCGATTACCAAGATACGAGCTTTTCTCCCCTTTTTAATGTTTGATGGAGAGATCACTTCCTCTCTCTCCTCCCCTCCAATGGGCAAAATGATTGTAAAGGTCGTTCCAAGTCCCACTTTGCTCTCAACTTCGATCTCTCCCCCAAACCTTTTGACGATTCCATAAGACATACTTAATCCCAGCCCCGTATTGGTGAATGGTTTCGTCGTAAAAAAAGGCTCAAAAATCTTCTTCCTCACCTCTTCTGTGATTCCAATTCCAGTATCTGAAATCTGGATAAAGACCTCCCTTCTTTTGTAAAAGGTACGAACTTCGATCTTTCCCCCTTCGGGCATCGCCTCAATGGCATTGAAAATCATATTGGTGAATACCTCCCTCAATTCAGAGGCGTTCCCTGACACGGAAGGAATCTCCCCAAAATTTGAAACCATCTCGATACGGACTCCCCTGCTTTGGACCTCGTCCTTCCATTTCGGTTTGGTAATCTCAATGGAATCCTTAATGATCGAGTTAACATCCACCCTAAAAAGTTCTTGATGGACTCTTTTCCTCGTAAAGTCTTGAAGTCGTCGAACCGTCTGGGCGCTATCCTTGGCCACCTTCTCGATTGTCTTCAAACTTTCCTTTAACTCCTCATCTTGAACGGTGTAAAGCAGAAGTTGAGTATTTCCAAGGATGGCCGCTAAGGCATTATTGAAATCATGGGCGACCCCGCTGGCCATTTCGGCGAGGGCTCGAAGTTTTTCAGCCTGGAGCAACTGTTCTTCCATTTTTTTCTTTTCGGTGATATCTTTGGTGAAAATGATATAATTTATATCTTCCTCCGAATCTTTTATCACCCTGGCATTGATCTCTACATTTCGAATCTCTCCATCTTTCCGAAGGACAATTAACTCAAACCGGGGGAATAACTTCTCTCCTTTTTGCCTTCGGAGATAGCGATCGGCCATCAATTGCTTGCTCTCCTCATCCAGAAAATCGCGAAAATCCGTCCCAATCAATTCCTCCTGAGGATAACCTTGAATTTCTGCCAGTCTTTTATCTGTCCTATATTTCTCTTCGGAATGTTTAATTTCCTCATAAAGGTGAAGGTTATCAATGATGGTGGCTAATTGCCCTCCAACGATGCTGAGCAAACGAAGATCATCTTCTGAGAAGGCATTCGATGCTCTGCTCTGGGCATCGATCACTCCAATCACTTTTTGCCCGACCTTTAAAGGTACACACATTTCAGAACATATACTCTCATCACCACAGACATACCTTGAATCTTCGCTGACATTATTCACTAAGAGCGACTCCCCCTTCTCAGCGACCCACCCCGTAATACCCTTTCCTACGTAAAGCCCAAGTTTTCCAATATTCTTGATAGAAAGTTCATTATGGGAAGCGCCCAATGCTTCAAACTTAAAGAAGCTATTTAGACTATTCATGATTTCTTTCATCATTTTATCCAGGTTTAACGGCGAGGCAGATATTTTCATAATCTCATAAAGGATGGTTAATTCGTCCAGTCTCTTCTTCGTCTCTTCAAAAAGTAAGGCGTTTTGAATCGAAATTGCTAATCCTGGTGCTATGGAACGGAGAAAGGTAACATGATGATCTGAAAAGTGGTTGGATTCCTTACTGCCGAAGTTTATGGCCCCGATGATTCTTCCTTTGTATTCCAAAGGAAAGACTAAAACGGACAGAATTCCCTCTTGCGCTACTTTTTGGTCGATCCAGAAATCGCTTTTTGCGGTATCGGGTACCAAGAGAGGTAAACCCGTATCGATAACCTTTTCAAACGGCGTTCCCTTTTTTGGATAGATGACGCGTGCACCCAGTTCTCCTGCTTCATAGTCTTTTTGCAATACAAAATATCCAAACCCTCCTGTCTCGTCGAAAAGCACAATGGTCATCCTTTCAGAATCCAATACCCTTTTCAGTTCAGAATGAACAGCCTTCATGACCTGCCTTACATCGAGGCTGGATGCCAAGATTTTATTGATATTATTGACAACCTCCTTCTCCATTTCCAACCGTTTCTCTTGAGTGATCTCCCTGGCCAGATCGACCACAGCAACCACTTCTCCTTCTTCATCATAGATAGGAAAGGTGTGGTACTGGAAAATACCTTTTAAATATTTACTGTCTCTCTCCCCAGATACAGGTTTTTGGGTTTCCAAAGTCTTAGAAACATAACACCCTTCACAAGGTTGATCGCTCTGATGGAGAGTTTCAAAACACTTCTTTCCAATCATCTGTTCTGGTTTTAACCCGTACCGTTTAAACGCTGCCTTATTGGCACGAATGATTTGATAATCTTTATCTCGAATGGTGATGAGGTCTGTCACAGCATCGAAGGTGGTTTCCCATTCCGATTTGGCTTTGGCTACATTTGAAAAGAGTTTGGCATTCTCCAAAGCGAGCCCGATCTGGGTCCCGATGCTTTCCAATAAATTGATCTCTCTTTGAGTAAGGGTATGGAGCGAACGACTTGCTAAAACTATGACGCCTATCGCTTTTTCTTTTGTCAGAAGAGGAATACTAACTAATGATTGAATTCGATCGTCTTTTAAATATTGAAGTATCCGTGAGGTTGGATATTCATCGACAGAAATTACAATTGGTTTTTTTAATTGAATGGCTTTCCAGGAAATTCCTTCGTCAAAATTAAGAACTTTTAAGCTTTCGGCCAAAACAGGGGAAGCTCCTCTAAGATATTTTAATTCAAGGATATTTTCATTCTCATTTAATAAGTGTATCCCCCCATCTTCAAACCCTGTTAAATTCGATACGTTGTCTAAAGCAAAAGGCAATATCCGGTCCAGATCTAAGGTCTGGTTGATCAAAGCACTCAGATCATAAAGGGTTTGGAGTTCCTTTGTCCTTTGAAGCAGTTCTTCTTCTATCCTTTTCCGATGGGAGATATCCTTAACGATTCCTTCATAGCCAATGATATGGCCTTCCTCATCTTTTCTCACGCCTGCAGTGATAAGGGTATCAATAGGAGTTCCATCTTTCCTTTTCAGTTTTGTTTCAAAATCTTTGACAAACCCTCGGTTGGCAATTTCGTATATGAATTTCTCCCGGTCCTCGGGGTGGAAGTAAGTATCCTTTACGAAAATTTTCATTAATTCTTCTTTATTTTCATAACCCAGCATCTCTACCCCTGCCTGATTGACATCAATGAATTTCCCGTCAACAGAAGTGATATAAACCATATCTTTTGACTTTTCGAAAATCCTTCGATATTTTTCTTCAGCCTCTTTTAAGGCTTCTTGAGATTGCTTTAGATCCTGGATCATCTGATTGAAAGATTCTGTAAGAAAACCCAGCTCATCTTTCGTGGTGGGCTGGATATAGGTATTTAAATTTCCCTTTGCGACCTCTCCCATTTCTTTGGACAAACGTTCAATCGGACGGGTTAATTTCCTCGTAAGGAAAAGACTAAGGAGTACGGCAATCGCTAAGCCGATCAAAATCCACATCAAAACCATACGGGCAATCTGTTTGAGAGGCCCATATGCTTCTTTTACTGGAACCTGAACAATGACACCCCAATCCAACTTTTTGATCGGTTTATAGACACATAAAACCCTCTCTCCATCGGGATATTCAAATTCTAAATTACCCTCTCTCCCGGAAACGACCTGGTTCACCATTGGAAGATGTCTCACATTTAATCCTAATAGAACCCGTCTCGTGTCAGGATGGGCGATGAGATTCCCTTCTTTATCCACCACATAAGTGGAACCTTCTTTACCAATCTGTATTTGTGGGATTAAATTCCATAAATATCGAAGGTGAATCTTTGCGCTCAACACCCCCACTGATTTCCCTTGGTATTCTCTGATAGGAACTGCAATCTCCATGGTGGGGACGATATCTTTGGTGAGATAAAATTCTCCATAATAAGTTTTGCCTTTTGAGGCCATTCCAAACATCTCGCTCTTGGACTGAGTTTTCAAATCATTTGGACCGATCACTTTAAATTTTGAAACCTTGATCGTTTCTTTCCCTTTTTCATCTAAAAGGGCTAATTCCCAAAAATAATCACTTTGATAAAGGAGTTTTTCCAAAAGGTTTTTTATATGAGAAGGTGGACGGCTTATTTTAAAATCATCATCAATTACCAGGACAAGGAGGTTGCTGGTGATCTTTTCAAAAAAGGCCTCTGTTCTCTCAACCACCATACTGGCTTTCATCTCCTCAGTCCCGATGACTGAATTCTTTAAATCTCTCTGATAGATTTTAATAATATTAAACCCTGCGATGGTCAGTGGGATGGTGGCTAAGAGGATGGAAAAAATCATCCATTTCAAAGTCAGACTTTTTCTTATTCTCTTTATCATCAGTTTACCTCTCCCCTTAAGAATCGGATTAATTCTGATTGGAGAATCCTCCACCCCTTCCCAGCCTTAATCGCCCTGATCCTTCCGAGACGGATATATTTCAAGAAGGTGGGTTTGGAGATCTTCAGATATTCAATCGCCTCATCGGTGGTTAAAACCACATCTTTTTCCATCAAAGACATTGAATTACCTCCATTTGTTTTGATTTTCATGTATTTAAAGCAAAATATATGCCGAGAAGAAAGTGTAAGGTTTTCGATTCGATAACTATTGGAATTTTAAGCGTTGGATAAATTTCTTTAAGAAGGATTAAATATTAAAAATTGCTTTGTCAGAGACGACAAATTGTCAAAATTAGAAAAATTATTGTCAAACTTTTGAAGAGAGTCTTCCTGTCAAACCACAAGGAGAGGTACAGGTGAGAAGGGGTTTATTTAAACTAAATTTGTTTAGAGGCTTTGATGGTAAAACGTTAAATTGAAGAAGGGTTTATGGAAGAAAAAATAAGAGGGTCCATTACATTTTAAATTTTCCGAAGTCTTCTGGCTTCATATTCTCAATGATGTTTTTAAGTTCATCCCCCTCCTCTAAAAGATTGGAGGCAAGAATCCCCATTTGTTTTGTCGCCTCAATGACTGATTCCGCAACAAAGATAGGAGCCTTCACCCTTACCGCCAAGGCGATCGCATCGCTGGGTCGGCTATCCACAATCAGTTCATCCCCATCGACGTTCAGGTAAAGATTGGCATAAAAAGTATTTTCTTTTAAGTCATGGATAACTACCCGAGTGACAGTTACCTGAAATGTATCTAAAATCTGTTTCATGAGGTCGTGGGTCATGGGACGAAGCGTCACAACTTCTTCGAGGCCTCTTGAAATGGCTTCCGCCTCGAAGACTCCGATCCATATTGGCAAAGCCTTCTGTCCAGAAAGGTCCACTAAGACGACGACGGGGTTTGAGGCCTTGGGATCCACCATAATACCCATCACTTTAACTTCCATTAATCCCTTTTCCATATCAGTCCTTTTAGAAATTCAGAGTTTAATGACCCCTCTGGCCTAAACGTATCTCCCCCACTCCGCCTTACAGGTTCTGAAATGCGATCTTATTTTAACCTGTAAGAAATGGATGTCAACCCCACCTCATGAGATTTCTGAAAAAGTCCAGAAATCTCTGATTACATAGATTATGAAACGATTACACAGATACAAAATGCATAGACAATAAACAAAATCTGTTTAATCATTTTTGAAATCTGTGTAATCAAGAGAGCATATCGTAGTTTTTCGGAGCTCTCTTCCTTTTTTAAGAGGAAAACGTTCCAGGCGGGCATAAAATTTTAAGATCAAAATGTCCCTTTATTCTTCGGTAAGGGAATGGAATGAAAGAAGCCTAAACCGTAAGTAGATGGAATCTAAAATCTACCCCTTTCCTGCCTATACCGTCTTTATCTTTTACCCTCCTTCGCAGAAAGTCACGCCTGCGTGCCGTAACGCACTTCTGTGTGCAGGCACGCTTGAGCGCCCAAGCGCTTCAGCGTGTAGGATCGCGCTTTAAGACCGTGGATGCCCGTCTTCTGCAGTAGCTATCGCTACAGCTATGGAGGATGGAAATTCAAGGAGAGTACACCTCGAAGCTCGTTAGGAACGCAGTGGGGTATGCTTCGGAGGGTTCCGCATTCCATCGCTGAAGCTATGGGTGTAGGCCACTCTTCGAAGCATGTGGAGGAGCTATGGGCTTTAGACCACGGGGCTCCACTTAATCCATATCATTCCCCATGGCCTCTGAGGAAATCTTTTCCCGACGTAATATCCGACGCCTATCCTTTGGGAAAGTGAGTGTGATCGTCGTTCCTTTCCTTAAACGACTCTCCACTCGAATGCTTCCCCCTTGTTCCTCCACCACTCTCTTGGCGAAAGTTAATCCCAATCCCACCTGATCAGGTCGGGTGGAAAAAAAAGGCTCAAAAATTCGGTCAAGGTTCTTTTGGGGAATCCCCTCTCCTCTATCGGAGATCGAAACCCCAATATTTCCTCCATCTCCAAAGAGGGAGACCTTTATAGTCCTTCCTTTTTTCCCCATCGGTATTCGCGTAACTGCCTCAATGCTGTTTTCCAAAATATAATAGAGAGCCTTGGCGATTAGATCCTTGTCAATGAAGAAATCTCCTTCCCCTTCTAAAGCCCCTGTCTCCAGATTGAGGGAGATCCCCTTTGCTGTCGCCTCTTTTGAAAATATCTGGAGGACAATCTCCACCACCTCTTGAATCTTTTCCTTTTGAAAAGTAGGTTTGGGGATCAGGACATACTCCTCCACCCGCTGAATCATGGCTTCGAGCCTCTTCGTCTCCTGAAGAATTTGAAGAAGATAGGATTTACCCTTTGGCGAAGGGGAGAATGTCTTGAGAAGCCGTTGCGCATATCCTCCCACGGCAACGATCGGATTCCGAATCTGATGGGCAATCTCCTCCACCATCATGCCAAGACTCGCCCAACGCTCCATCTCCAATCTTTCCCTTTCCAACTTCTTCAATCGTTGAATCTCTTGGAAGGAAAAGGAAATAAAAACCTCTCCCTCTTCCTTGAAAGTGGTGGTGTAGAGCTGAACGAAAACCTTCGTCCCATTCTTTTGTCTCAAAAGGGCTTCCCCTTCAAAACCGTTTTTGTAAAGCGAGAGGTAGATGATGTTGGGAAGGAAATAGGTCAAATCCTCTTCCAAGAAGAGGATTCTAATCCGTTCCCCCTCCATCTCTTCTCTCGAATACCCGAAGAGACGTTCGGTATAGCGGTTGGTGTAAAGGATTTTTGAGTGGGCATCGGTGAGGATAAAAGCCACTTGAACCAAATCGAGGAAATGATGTCTGTTTTTTAAGATTTCAACCATTGTTGACTCCTAATCACTTCTTTAAAGGGCCTCCTCGTCACCAGTGGAGGGTTTTTGGAAAAAATCATCATTCAAGATAACGATTTAGAGTGACCCCATTTTATTTCATTGTATTGAAAAGTCAAGTTCTGTATTCACTCTGTATTCACTCGTTCAGGATACAGGAGACAGGAGAATGCCGGAGGGTGATCATCGTCTCCCTTGACAAATTCCCGTAATCTCGTTAGAAAATTAACAATTCCCAAATCAGAAGGGATGGGGATAGGTTGGTTTAAAGGGAGAAAAAGTTGGGCTTAAAGGACCGAATCTTTCCAAAAGAGGGCAATTTCTATAAGATGCTTTCTGATCAGGCCTCTAAAACCCTTGAAGGGATTGAAGCATTGGGAGCCTTCGTCGAAAACCAAAACCAGGAGAATGCAAACCGGGTGAAGGAGATTGAGAGAGAAGCCGATGAACTTCGAAGGGTCCTCGTTGAAGAACTCCATCAGACGTTTGTCACCCCAATGGATCGTGAGGACATTTATGCCCTCTCAAGGGCGATTGATGATATTGTGGACTATGCCAATTCCACCGTGGATGAATTGGAGATTTATGAGGTGTCTTCAGAGAAACATCTCCGGGAAATGGTGGATATTTTGGGAAAAGCAGCACGTGAAATTAACGATGCCATCAAAATTTTAGAAACTTATCCCAACATCGCCATGGAACACGCCGTTAAAGCCAAATCCTATGAGAATGCCATGGAAAAGGCCTATCATACAGCCCTCGCCGATCTTTTCAAAAAGACGGATACCGTCTATATGCTGAAGATGAGGGAGATCTATCGACACCTCAGCAATGCTGCCGATCGAAGTGACGAAGCAGCCAACATCATCTGCAGTATTGTGATGAAGGCCACCTGACACGAAAGATGTTATTGGATTAAGGCTGAAAGCTTGAGGCAAAATTCCTTGTCTCTCCCCTTAAATCCCGCGATAGCGGGACGCTCCTCAAACCTCAAACAATCATGACAAAAGTGTCCTTAAATCTGAGGTTGGAATAATGTCGACATCAAACTTTATGGGCCTGGTTGTATGAAATTGCAGACAGAGGTATTGATCATCGGAGGCGGTGTGACTGGGGTCGGGATTTCGAGGGATTTGGCGTTGAGAGGAATCCCTTCTGTTTTAATTGAAAAGGGGGATTTCGCTTCGGGTGCCTCGGGTCGAAATCACGGGCTCTTCCACAGTGGCGGAAGATATGCTGTCTCGGACCCCGAAGCAGCACGCGAATGCATCGCTGAGAATAGGGTTCTCAGAAAGATTACCCCCCACTGTATTGAAGAAACAGGGGGTCTCTTCGTCTCTCTCCCTGAGGATGGTCTCGATTTCAGAGATAAATTTCTTCGAGCCTGTGAAGAGGTAGGAATTCAAACTACCCTTCTCGCTCGGGATGAAGCCCTTGGATTGGAACCGGAACTCAATCCAAATCTTCTCAGTGCCGTGAAGGTCCCGGATGGAGCGATTGATCCATTTGACTTAGTTTTAGAAAATGCCAAAGATGGGGAGGAACACGGAGCAAAAATCCTTCGTCATACAGAAATCACCTCTCTGATTCTGAATGGAGATAAAATAAAGGGGGCGAAAGTAAAAGATCTCCTCCGGGGCGAGGGATATACCATTGAGGCCTCCTATATCGTCAATGCCACTGGAGCCTGGGCAAATCAATTCCTGAAACTCGCTGGCCTTCATATCGGTATGGCCCTCTCTAAGGGATCGATGCTGATCACCAACCAGAGGTTTAACCATAGCGTTATCAATCGCTGCAGACCTCCTTCAGATGGCGACATCGTCGTCCCTAACCATACGGTATCCATTCTTGGAACCACATCCATTCGTTCGGAAGAGGTCGAAAATTTTGAAGTCACTCCTCACGAGGTCTCCCTCTTAATTCAGGAGACATCAAAGATGATCCCTGCCATCCAAGAGGCCAGGTTTATCCGGGCTTATGCAGGCATCAGGCCTTTAATCCAATCCGAAGAAAAAGGGAATGATCGTGCTATCAGCAGGGGGTTTGTCCTGATTGATCATGGAAAAAGAGACGGGATACAAAATCTGATTACCATCACGGGTGGGAAATTAATGACCTATCGATTGATGGCGGAAAAAACTTCTGATCTCATCTGTGAAAGGATGGGAAAGGCTGTGCCCTGTTCGACTCATTTGAAACCCCTCCCTGGTGCAAACAGACCTATCAGTCTAAAAGAACGACTCAAACAATTCTCTACAGACAGAGGAGAAATCCTCTGCGACTGTGAACTGGTTCAAAGGAAAGAGGTTGAAGAGTTTTTAGGGGGAGAGAAATTAAAAGACTTTCAAGACATCCTTCATCGAACCCGTCTCGCCAAAGGGACATGCCAAGGGGGTTTTTGTGTCTATCGTCTTTTCGGGGCGCTACACGATTTAAGGATGGCAGAAGGAGATTCCAATAAAACATTAAAGGGATTTCTTGAGGAGCGATGGAAAGGGATCCGCCCGATCCTCTGGGGAGTTTCTCTTAAAGAAGCAGAGTTGATCGAATCGATCTACAAAGGAATCTTTAATCTTTAACGATAGGGTTCAAGGGGCCCAAGGTCCGAGGGTTCAAGTGAAATGCCTCGATCCCATGAATCCTTGAATCCTGGAACCCTTTTTCAAAAAGTTATGCATTACGATCTCATCATCATTGGAATGGGACTCTCAGGGCTGATGGCAGCTAAAACGGCTGCGGAGGCTGGCCAAAAGGTCCTCATCGTTGGAAAAGGGATGGGCGCTCTCTGCCTCTTCTCAAATACGATCGATGTTTTAGGCCAATTTCCAAAGACAATGAAGATGAGAGATAGTCTTTCCCAATGGATAACAGATCATCCCCAACACCCTTATTCCAAAGTAGGCTTAGATAAAATTGAGGAAGCCCTCTCCTCCTTTCTTTCTCTATTTCCACCTCCTTATTCTTTTCAAGCTATTGATAATATGAACTGCCTCCTCCCAACAGGTGCTGGGACACTTCGCCCTACTTATCTCATCCCAATGACCATGGTTGGAGGAGTCTCGGTCGATGAAGGACATACACTCATCGTCGGGTTTAAAGGCTTCAAGGATTTCTATGCTCATTATGTGGCCGACCAACTAAAGTGTCGAGGAATCACCCTTCAACTTCCCGACCCCTTTTATCAGGAACTTACTGCTACGGCCCTGGCAAGATTAATGGAAAAAAAATCTTTAAGAGAAAACATCGGTAGGGAGATTAAAAAACAACTTCAAGGTGAAACGTGGGTCGGGTTCCCGGCTCTCTTAGGAATGCACGACCCCATTCAGGTTAAGGAAAATTTAGAGGAGATCATTGGTGCTAAGGTCTTTGAAATCCCTATTCTGCCCCCGTCGATTCCAGGGATGAGAATCTTCAAACGGTTTAAAGAATGGCTGATCCAGAAGGGCGTCACTTTTCTTCTGGGCTATTCCGTTTCAAAAGCGACCCTGAAGGGGAAAAGGTGTGAGAGGATTGAAGTGCTTCATCCTCCTGTGGTCACTTCCTATTCTGCTGATCGTTATATCCTTGCCACAGGACGTTTTATTGGCGGAGGTCTGAAGGGTGATGAAAAGATCTTTGAGCCGATCTTCAATTTACCTCTCTCTCAACCCCAATCACGAGAAGGTTGGTTTAGAGACTCTTTTTTTAGTGATCTCCCCCATTCGATTCATCAGGCCGGTATTTTAACGAATTCATCCTTTCAACCGGTTGATGAAAGAAGAGAGCTGACTTTAGAAAATGTATGGGTGGCAGGCTCAATCTTAGCCCACCACCATTGTATTGATGAGAAATCAAGGGAAGGGATTGAGATCGCCACAGGATACACTGCAGCGAAATTTGCACTGGATCGATGAAGAATAAAAATTGGTCTAAAAGAAATTTAGATGTTTGTATTCGTTGTGCTATCTGTATGGCAGTCTGTCCTGTTTCACGGGTGGCCCCAAAATTTCCAGGGCCAAAACAGGCAGGTCCTGGAGCTGAGCGATTCCGAAGGCCAGATGAACCTTCTGTCGATGAATGGATTGACCTATGCATTGGATGCCACCTCTGTGATATGGTCTGTTCCTCTGGCGTTAATATCTCTGAACTGAACCTCATCGCCAAGGCAAAATATCTCGATGAAACAGGAAGACCCTTTCGGGATTGGCTTCTCACCCATTCCTATCTTTTTGGTCGCCTTGGATCCTTTTTCTCCCCTCTCATCAATCGTCTCCTGAGAAACTCTCAAATCAAATGGTTGGTAGAATCCATCTTCAGAATAGATAGAAGGAGAGAACTCCCGGTTTATGAATCTTCCACTTTCAGACAATGGTTTAAAGAACACCAATCGAAAGGCAGTAAAAAGGTTGCCTATTTTTATGGCTGCTATATTAATACCAACGAAGTCGATGTCGGAAAAGCAACGGT
>JBEKWN010000060.1:0-27738 GCA_049513055.1 Thermodesulfobacteriota bacterium | reverse complement strand
AGGCCTCATTGCTAATGAGTCTGAAACCATTGAGGAGGTGAATGAATTTCTGACCCTCGAAGGACTGAGGATCATCTATGAAAGGAATCAGAAGAAAAGGAAGAGAAGGTAAATGACAAAACTTCGGAGATTACAGACTGCAAATAGCAGATTGAAAAATTTCAAATCTTAAATTTGATGTAAAAGTGGATTCTCCTGCCGGTAAACAATACCCAATATGGTATTAAGTACTTCCTGAAGTCATTAGTCTTAAGTTTCCTCCCACCATACAACATTTCAACTGGAAATCAGTAAGTCGAGGCTGAGAAAAGGGAGGCCTTGGCAAGCCCAATGGCAAATGGTTGTTTCAGTTATAAATGGCGTAATGCTTCCCTTTATCCTGATATTTATGTTATTATTAAAAAAATCTGATGGGGAATTATACAAACCCAAAGATATTTAACTGGATAGCTTGGGCAACGACAATAATAATGAATATCCTGACAATAATGTCTCTGGTTTGGTTATTTTTCTAATTACTAATGCGTTCCATTTTGAATGAAAAAGGAAGAAGGACGACAGTAAAGGAGGAGACGAATGATTGGTGGGTTAGGGATGCCGGAGCTACTTGTTATATTGGTCATCGTCCTGATTATTTTTGGTGCCAATAAGCTTCCCCAGATTGGTGAAGGACTTGGAAAGGGAATTCGAAACTTTAAAAAAGGCATCAAAAAAGAAGAGATCGACATCACCCCAAAGAAACCAGAAGAGATTTCGGAAAAAAGTAAAGAGTAAAAGGTGTTTTTGTATTCTTTGTAACTTGATGACTTGTCTCTTTTTGGGGGTTTTTAAAAGGGAGGGTTTATGCTTGCAGGGCCTGATTTGTTGGTCATCTTGGTGATTGCCTTGATTGTTTTTGGGCCTAAAAAACTCCCAGAATTAGCCAAGACTATTGGAAGGGCACTGGGAGAGTTTAAGAAAACGACTGAGGAGATAAAGGAAAGTATTGGAATTAAAGATTTAGAAGAGATGAGAAGCAACTTAACCGGGATGGACCTTTTTACCGATTTAGCTGAAAAGGTATCTGCTTCCATGAAACCCAAAGAAGAGACGGAACAGTCGCAGATGGGGGATTCAAATACCTCGCTTGCTTCCGTAGAGGGATTAACACCCTTTCAAGGTGAAGGAAAGGGAGGTGCAAGTGAAATAGGGGAGCCAAAAGCAGTAGGGATAGCAGGGAAAAGAGGTTCCACCCAAGAACAGGTGTCTTAATTAATATCGTGCAAATGCCTGAATGAATCTTACTTTGTTGAAAGCATCACATCAATTAAAATTGAAAAGGGAATTATCTGCCTTTTGGGAGGAGTAGTTGCCTTTATCTTTGATGAAATAATCCTGGATTACTTCCTTCAATTTTCGTCCTACCATTTTGTAGCCAAACGCATTGGGGCGTTAATAAAATAGGCAGCAAAAAACTAAAGCTCTTTCTGTATTCTTTTTGGTCAGCGAAGATCATTTGATTTTTGCAGTATAATCGAACTTTAGGAATGAGCTTCAGATGAAAATCCCAAATTGACATGAAGATCCGTTACGCCCTTAGGGGCATTTTTTTAGTCTTTTTTATTATCCTTGGAATCTACCTTATTATTCACTATAATGTCTATTTCTTCTTGAACTACCAGAACAAGGTGATCGAGTTCATTAACTCCTTCCATCCTTACGACGATTTTGTTTTCATCGCCTTGCAGATTTTCCAGGTGCTAATCGCAGGGGCAATACCCGCCGAAATAACCGGAGTCATCGGCGGTTATCTCTACGGTCCTGTCTTAGGTACCATTTATTCTACCATCGGCCTCAGCATTGGCTCATGGTTAGCCTTTATCCTCGCCAGAGTATACGGCCTGCCGCTTGTAAGGAGAGTTGTGAAGGCTTCGATTATGCAAAAATACGATCACTTTATGGCACTACGGGGTCCTCTCGTTTCCTTTATCCTTTTTCTAATTCCCGGTTTTCCCAAAGCTGCGCTTTGCTACATCATAGGTCTTAGCCAGATGAATATTTGGACCTTTATTGTCGTTTCTACTGTTGGCAGGTTACTTGGAACCATTTTACTTTCAGTAAGCGGAAGTTCTGTGAGGAACGATCAAGGCGCGGTGGTTCTCGTCATTCCGGGAATCATAGGCATCATTCTATTGCTCGCCTACTTCTATCGGGACCGATTCATGAAAACGGCAGGGAGGCGGAAAAGCATGGATATAGGGAAGAAAGAATAATGTGGGTAAGGGCTACCGGATATTTACCGAGGCAAAGATGAAGCAAGTCAAAAAGAACTGGGAGAACCACAAAAGAACGAAATAACCACCGTCTCGCCATACACATCTGGCGCTAAACTTTCGGTTTTAAGTACAGATTTCCGAAGCGAGATTTAATTACAGCCATTCAAATGAGACCATTTTGGTTGTAAATCCGCATATTTTGTCCTGAACCTTGACTCTTTTAACACATCTGGGACATTCTTTTTCTCCCTTTTCCTTCAGATAGATTGCCAAATAAAGCATGATGCAGGTGAGGTACAATAATACCAGTAGTAAGTGATACCAATCTCTCCCATAAACCATTGCTACATAGATAGCGATAACAAACCCGATATAAAAGAGGATACGGATTTTCCGGTTACCTGATAACGATTTCATTCTGGTCACCTTTTTTCTCTGTTCATCTTCCCATTAACCTTTTCGGTGACGAAGTAATTCAATGATGCCAGGTAGAATTGAAAGAAAAATAATTGCAGCGATGACTAATGAAAAGTTATGCCTAATGAAAGGAATGTTACCAAAGAAATAGCCCCCGAAAACAAAAATCGCAATCCAAGAAATGCCCCCGAAAATATTATAGATGATGAAACGCCCATACGTCATACTTCCAATACCTGCTACAAAAGGTGCAAAGGTACGGATAATAGGAATAAAACGAGCAAGAATAATCGTCTTCCCTCCATATTTGTCATAGAATTGGTGAGTCCGGCGAAGGTACTCTTTATTGAGAAAACGTGATTTCTCTTTAGTAAACACTCTTGGACCAACAATATACCCAATCCAGTAATTTACTGTATCTCCTCCAATGGCCGCAATGGACAGGAGAATAACTAACCACTTCGCATCTAATGAACCAAGAGCAGCAAAGGTTCCCGCAGCAAAAAGCAGAGAATCTCCTGGAAGGAAGGGGGTAACCACTAATCCAGTTTCTAAAAAAATTATTAGAAAGAAAATGCCATATACCCAGAAGCCATAGTTCCGAATGACCAAATCGAGATGTTTATCAAGGTGCAACAAGATTTCAATGAAACCCTTTAATAATTCCATATCCCCCCTTTACTACCTCTTGAGTCGGGTTATTTTGCCAAAACGAGAGCAACGTCCTTAGTTTTCCTCCCCAATCTACAAGACCTGGAATAAGAAGTCAAGAAATGCTTGGAATTACCAATTTCAGGGTTTGTCAAGCGAAAGAAATCTTTTTTCTCACATGGGATATCGTAGAAAGATGCATCGATAGATTGAAGGAAAGTAGTTCTAACTACCGACTGCGTCTCCGGCTGAAGCAGTCGGTATCCACTCTTTCAATGAGAAATCATAAAATTCCTGAAACGGAACAAACTGAATAGTAGTAGGTGAACTAAACGACCCCTTTTCTCAACTCTTCCTTCCTGTAACTTTTCGTTTACTATGTTTCAGGTATAGTGTACATTACAATCGTAAATACTTGATGGAGCAAACAAGGGCTATGGACCCGGGCGAAAAAATCGAATATCTAAGGAAATATATAACGTTGTTGGATCGAGGGGTATGTGCCTTCAACGAAAAAATCCATCAACCCATATTCGATCCAGCTATGGGCGGAAGATTTCGGTATAAAGAACCGAAACCTGTCACCTTTCTTGTCCTTAAGATGGCTCGGATGGTGACTGCGTTATATGCCACTCTCACGCTTACGAAGGACGGTTTATTCGAAGATGCGGGAGCAATTTGTCGCATTATAATCGAATGCCGCCACGACGTCGATTTTGTAATGGACGGGCTGATAAAAGATCCATTCCCAGCTGACAAACAAGAGGTAGGAGATAATTTCTTCAACGAAGAAATCCAAACCACCAAAGAAATGCTGGGCACTATGAAGAAGCCCCCGACAATTCCGCGGAAGAAAATCTATCCCGCTGTAGGACGCCTTCTTTCTCCCGGCAATCCTGACAGGCCCCAACGGATAGCGAAAGTTCTTGAGGAGACGTTTTCTGGCTATGTACACGCTTCTCCTACCCGCATATTATGGAGATGTACGAAGGGACCAGAAAAGAGTTCCGCATGAGTGGGGTCCAGATGCGAATCCCAATATTCATAAAACAGGTGGCCTTAAATATTCATGCATCTCTTAACCAATTTGCGATTTTAGCTAAAGCATTGGATCTTACCGATCTTAAATTACAGTTGCTTGCAAGTGTTAAAGAGTTGGAGAACTCAGAAGTCTACAAATAGTATCAAATCATTCAAGTTGGGCGCGGCAAAAAAACTGCCGCGCCCCTTAGGCTTTCACATAATCTCTTTCTACCGGAAATGATCAACCCTGGATGTAAGCCGATCCTCACGCTTTGTAGATGAAGTTGGCAAATGGAAGTCACGTGAGAATTTGCGCGAATCAAGTTTGAATTTTTATTGTTTAATCTATTCTTTATCACTATGCGCCCTGCGCTATGCCCTTTGCGGTTTATCTCTCTTTCTTATACCATTCCACAAATCGCCTGATGCCTTCCTCCATCTTTACCCTGGGTTGATATTTCAGCATTCGCTTTGCCTTGGTAACATCGGCATAGGTCACAGAGACATCGCCAGGCTGGGGCTCCAGCATTTCGATATTTGCTTTTTTCCCGAAAGATTCCTCAATCAATCGGATCAATTCTTTTAAAGAAGTGATCTGGGATTCCCCGAGGTTATAAATCTCAAATCCCTTATGGCGATGGATGACACCGAGGATCCCTTCAATGAGATCATCGATATAGGTGTAATCCCTCCGGGAAGAGCCATCCCCATACATTGGGATTTTTCCACCCTGGTCAATCAAACGAGTGAATTTATGGATGGCCATCTCCGGCCTCTGTCTTGGACCATAGGCCGTGAAGATTCTCAGACAGGCGATATTCATTCCATAAAGATGATGATAAGAATAGCAGAGGAGTTCACCGGCCCGTTTGGTTGCTCCATAGGGGGAGATGGGTTGGATATCGAGGTCTTTTTCCGTAAAGGGGACCCTTTGGTTTTCTCCATAGACTGAAGAAGAGGAGGCAAAGATGAAGTTTTTGATTCCATGTTCTTTACAAGCTTCCAAAAGGACATTCGTTCCACGAATGTTTACATCCTGATAGAGAAGGGGGTCGGCGATAGAGGGTCTTACTCCAGCCCTGGCAGCCAAGTGGATGACGAAATCAATCCGGTTTTTTTGGAAGATCCCTTTAAGGTGATCAGGATTTCGGATATCCCCTGTGACGAGCTCAAACAGGTCTGGAAATTTCTTTTCCATCCCTTCCGCATTTTTGATTTTTATATCGGGATCATAAAAGCTGTCAAAGTTGTCGATACAAATGACATGGACCCCATCGCTTAAAAGACGTTCACAAAGGTGTGAACCAATAAATCCTGCTCCACGGGTCCCGAGAATTGTGCTCACATATTCAGCTCAGCTTTATATTTTTAAAAGGGAATTGCCAAAAACAACGCTTTCATTGTGATACCAACTTAGGACAGAAAATAATTTCCTATCCACCCCTTCTGCTCAATCGAGAAGGCGAGATTTTCCCTCACTTATTTACTAAAACTCACCATGGATTCTCATGGTCATTCCAGCTTTAGATGCTGAATTTTTCTATCTGTTTCTCATCGACCTGAATTCCTAACCCAGGCCAGTCCGAAAGGTGAACCATTCCATCCTGTATATTGAGGGGTTCGATCAACACGTCTTCCTCATAAAGAGTCGGCCCCACCAAATAGCAGGGATAAACTAAATTAGGAAGGATTGCTGATAGATGTGCACCGGCCATTGTGGATATTCCAAGTTCATTAAAACTTCCAACGAAGGAATCTAGCCCTGCAGCTTCAGAGACGTCCAAAGCTCTCTTTGCGTTGTGAATTCCACCTGCCTTCAGGACATAGATATTAACGATGTCCGCTATCCCTTCCTGCTTTACCATGAGGACATCCTCAGCGGTAAAGACACTCTCGTCGACGGCAATGAGTATAGAGGAATGCTCGCGAAGCATTCTCATTTCGTTGCGGAGATGGCCTGATAGGGGCTGCTCGAGAAAAAGAATGCCCGACTGCTCTAACTCAGGTAAGTGTGCCAATGCAGTTTTAAAATCCAGCGCTGATTCAGTTCAACATAGAGATTGATTTTTTCACCCACAGCTTTTCGGATTTGACGGATTCTTTCTAAATCTGATTCCGGGGTTTCTCTGCCACAATAAATCTTTAAAGTTTTAAATCCTTGGCGAATATGTTCTAAGGCTTGTTCAACCATCTCGGAGACAATGCCAGAGCTGACAGAATGCGCAACCGGTATCGATCTTCTCCTAAATCCACCTAATAAGCTAAAGATGGGGACTCCCAATGCCTTGCCCTTGATGTCCCATAAAGCCATTTCAACGGCAGCCTTTGCAAAGGGATTGCCAGCAATGATTTTATTCATCTCATCGATCGATGATAGGATATTTGTAGGATCCATACCTGTCATGGCCGGGGCGATAAATTTATCGATGGTACTCTTTACCGAATCCTGCGTTTCCCCTGCGAAGAAATGTGCAAATGTGGCTTCTCCGAAACCCTCGATCCCTTCATCTGTCTCGATCTTCACAATGGTATTGGAAGATTTTTCTCTCATCATTTTGGCAATCTTGAGGTTTTTTTTCAATTTAAAAGTGACATTAAAGGTCTTGAATTGGGTGATTTTCATTTTTTCCTCTATTCAATGCCTGCCAGTCGTTTTGCACAATGTTTCTTGTATTCCAGATCCGATTCTCTGAGAATGGTGATCCGGTGTGCGGCAGCCGAACCTCCTCCATGAATGTCGGATATCGTATCGGCACTTTCCATCACCATCTTTTCGATGAGACGAAGCATTTTGATTCGATGCTTCGTGGGCATATTCGCAACCCCTTTCAGATATTTCTCCAATAGAGGCCCTACTTCGGGGATCTCCAGATCCTTATCAGAAGGTAGATCCGCCACATAGCCGCCGGCTATGTCTATTAAGAGTCTTCCAACCTCTGCCATCTCTTTGCCTTCATGAATTTTGGAGGCATTGGCCAGAACCGGATCGATTAAATAGGTTCCTGAAGGCTCTTTCTTCCCTTCATAGGACGAAGCTAATGAACATCCAAAAAGGGTTTCAGCCCTATAGATCATATCCACGATTTTCTCTTTATGATGACTCACTTTGGTTGTCCCATTGTATTCCATCATCAGCAGCGCCGCACCGATCATGGCATCGATTTTCCCGGACTTACAGCCTCCGTGCGATTGTCTGTGATAAGCTGAAAATCGACCGACGATTTCTGAAGCAAAATCGACCTCTCCGCACATAAAAACACGTTCCCACGGGACGAAGAGATCGTCAAAGATCAAGGTGGGACAATATTTGCTGTAATAGATGTTTCCACAGTCAAAACCTTCAAGTTCGCGAGTATCCAGAGAATTCCGGCCCACGATGTGAATCAACCCCTTGCTGTCTGATGGGGTCGCGAAGGCGACAGCATAATCCTCCTCGCCCTTGCGAAGGGCGCGGGTGGGCAGCACAATAATCTCATGGGCACTGAGGGACCCTGTCTGATGGGCCTTTGCCCCTCGAACGATGATCCCATCGTTTCTTCTTTCCACGACTCTTAAGTAAAGATCTTTATCCTGCTGCTCTTGAGGGCTTAGACTTCGATCTCCCTTGACGTCCGTCACTCCGGCATTTGCCGTAAGATCGTTATTTTGAACATACTTCAAAAAATCGATGAATCGATCGTAATAGTTGGATCCATATTTTTTATCAATATCATAGGTGACAATGGAGAGGGTGCTGAGACAGTCCAACCCCGTGCAACGCTGAAAACAAGTCCCCACTCTCCCACCAAGGGCACGATTGATTTTGACTCGCATCACAAGGTCTTCGATCGATTGGGGAGGGTTTGTAAACCGATTGATGACCTCACCCGTAAATCGGGACTTTGTTGTCATCATCTCGCGGTATTCTGCCATCTCAGCCAACTCGTAGGTTGCTGCCGTCGCATTGATGCCAGCCCGTATCCTTCGATTGTCGACGGCGTTTTCTACTTTTTTACCAAACATATATACGGCTGGTTTCAAGTTGCGAAGACTCTCAATATATTGAGCCTTTGTCTTTACCCCCATTGTTCCTCCCTCCCTGAATTTGTCAGGCTTTCACCTCTTCCTAAAAAAGCTTGACATATTTATCCCTTTTGCTCTCCTCAAATGCGCTGTGCCACCGACTCACAACGACCTTCTTGTCTGTATAGAAATTGACGGCGTCGTTGGCCCTGCCCCGGATGTCTCCCCACATTGAGATCTTACGGCCGCCACAGGGATAAAAGGCAATAGGGGCAGGAGTTCCTACGTTCACCCCAACATGACCGATATTGAGTCGGCGAACAAATTCACGGGCCCAGCCACCATTCTCAGTATAGATTACCGCAGTGTGTCCATACTTGTTTTGATTGATGATGGATACTGCCTCTGCCATGTCCTTTACCCTTTTCAGACATCGCACTGGACCGAAGATCTCTTCGTCAAAGACCTCCATTCCTGGTTCCGCTTCAAACAATGTTGGAGCGAGGAAGTAACCTTTGGGGTATTTAGGAACCTGTGGATTTCTTCCGTCAAGAACGAGTTTTGCTCCATCTTTGATGGCTTGATCAACAGCCTCTAATATTCCCTTCAGAGCCTTTTTTGAAACAACAGGACCCATCGTCGCGTCTTTGTCCAGGCCGTAACCAAGTCTATATTTCTTGGCCTCTTCAATAAACATAGCTTTAGCCTTTTCATATATCTCCTCAACAATAAGGATGTTCGACACGGCAAAGCACCGCTGGGATGTGTGTCCGAAACAGGAACTGGCAAGATTAGGGATGATATCGTCCAGTATTGCATCCCTGGCCACCAATACCATATTGTTTGCCCCGCCCTGGCATTGAGCTCTTTTTCCAAGGGAGGTGGCTGTTTTGTAAACCTGTTCGGCTACATCAGAAGAGCCGACGAATGTCACACCCGCCGTATCAGGATGTCTGACCAACCCATTTCCAACGTTAGAACCCGAACCGTTCAGGACATTGAAGATTCCCTTAGGAAATCCGCACCTTTGGGCCAACTCGGCAATCTTATTGACCGTCATCGGACAATTCACATTCGGTTTCAAGATAATTGGGTTCCCACAGGCCAGGGCCCAGCCACAATAAAGGGGATTCATGGCAGGAAAATTGAAAGGGGGGATGAAAATAAAAGGTCCTAAGGGTTCGTGAATGTAATGCGTATCTACCCTCGTCCCGACATCCTCTGAATAGGAGCCCTTCAGAAGTTCTGGAATGGCACAGGCGTGTTCAATAAACTCTAAAGATCGGACGATCTCCCCACTTGCATCGGAATAGGTCTTTCCATGTTCGTTCACAAGACATTGGATGAGGTCTTCCTCAGCCTGTTCCACTTTTGCGCGGAGATTGAACAGACATTTGGCCCTTGCAGGGGGGGGAGTGAATCGCCACCCCTCAAAAGCCTCCTTTGCAGCCCTTACGGTGATATCAACTTCCTCCAGTGTAGAATTGGGACATAATGCGATCACTTCGTCTGTTGCAGGATTTCGAACCTCGGTATAATCCGCCGTCTTTGACTCGACCCACTCACCGTTAATAAAATTTCTCAGCTTCTCTACCATTAAACCCTCCTTCAAGATAGTCTAAAGTCCAGAATCCGGATAGTTTCGTGACAAAAAAAGCAGACAGGCATATTGAAAAAATTTTGTAGCTGCCCGCCGACAAGATGCTAACCTGGCGGATTCCACCTGTCTGCTCACTCTATGTTAACCCACCAGTTGCAAAATTTAATAACAAGGAACCGGGCAGGTTTGCTTGAAAAGCCTTACAGCGGCACCTTTTATCGAAGTGGCACCCCACGTTCGGTACCCATACTGGAGTTCACCACCGGTGAAATCGTCGTTCCCCCATAAATCCCTATCAACGACCGCATTGTAAGGCTTTGAAAGTAATCTTGTCCGGTGACGGTTATGCAACATCTGAGTTAATTCATCTCAACCTTTTTCAGAGGTTGCATCCATTCGTGTTGAGGCTTAAAGGCCTATTATTTTTTCTCTTGGTTCTTCAAAACCTCCTCAAGGGTGAGTCCGCCTACTCGAGCGAGAGGTCTCCCTGAATCTGTGAAAGCCACCGCGATCAGCACCTCATCAGGCCGAGGAGAGTCAATGACCTTTACCTCCATGGCATCGTAATGGGACCGTACTTTCATCTCGTCCTTATAATGGAGAGGCACGTCGATCGGTGTTCCTGCAGCGGCCACTTTCTTCGCCGAGGGGATGATCGCCTTTCCAGCATTGAGGACTTTTCTCATCGTCTGACCCAACTCGGGATGCATGATCGCTGCAGCATGCTCCAGCTCTCCATCCGTTCCCACGATGACCGCTTTGCCAAAGCTGTGGATCTCCTCGGGTTTGACGCCGAGGGCCTTGATGGCCCGTTGGGTCAGCTCGGTTCCCATCTTCCCGCCGATATCGATCAACTCATCCAGTTTCTCCACGTATTTCCCAGCCGAGGGATTCTTCACGACGGCGATGGATGCCACCTTCCGGTGGGGAGGAGAGATTTCCTTCCCTGATTCCATGCACGTCTCTTCAACAATCGTTACGTACTTTCGCACTTTCATCTTGACCTCCTTTCGGGTATCCACCCTATCGTCCCTTGATTTATTTTTTAGCGGCCTTCCGTTCCTTCATTTCTTCGATCACCTCATCCAGTGGTCGAATGACGTGTGCATGACCGCCAATAGCAATGTAATCTTCCAGTTTCATAGTATATTCTATGGGGGCCACTACAGCGGGCGTTGGAACCCAATAGAAGAAAGGGGACTTTACCTTTTCCACATCCACGACGAAAGTAATTCCTCCACCGGGCATGATGAAGGCCGGGGCACCCCCGATCGTCAGTTTCGCCTTCCGTTCCCTGATGGCCTCGTTCAATTTGAGTGGCCTTTTGGTAATCCCGGCACGGGCGCTTCCTCCTGCCCCCGCAACGAACATCGCTGAGACCCTCGAAGACTCACAACTGGATGCAATCTCATTCATTGTCTCCAGGACTTCAGGGCTCGGACCGATCTCAACAAACCTTTCGTTCTCAAAACGGAAAAAAGCGAAACGCTCACCGGTGGTCTCGGTCACGAGGAGCGTCAGACCGGGGCGAATCTTGCTCTTCTCCATATCAATGATATCGAGAGGGTTCACGATGTTGGTCCCGCCGAGACCCTCTCCTTTTTCACCGAAATACCGTCCCGGAGTAGACATCCGATACTTCAACACGATTCCTGAGGGAGGGATCTTCAAATCCCTTCCGGCAGCGTGCCCGGAGAAGAGGGAAGTGATCTGGTGGTCCAGCACAATGACCTCATCGGCTGCCTTCTTCAAAAAAGTCGAGAAAAGACCTGCTGTGGCACTGCCGCAACCAACCCTCATCTTTCCCGGGACCATACCGTTGATCACAGGTGGCTGGGAAACCTGAATCTCGATCTTTGCTCCTCCCTTCACAGCCAAAGGAACCCGCTTCTGATTGGCGATATCGGTGACCACCTTCACGGCGAAGACGCCGTTCTTTCCAGCTGTCGTGTGGAGTCCTCCCAGGGCGAGCATCGTGGCACCATACTCCTCCGTGGTCACCATTCCAACACGCCGTTTCATGTAGGTCACATCCGCTCCTTCTTCACCAATAGGAACGTCGGTATCGATCTTCACTTTCATCCCATTCACTGTGAAGGGACATTCCGTGACACAGGTGACCACATCCACACCCTCCACCTTGGCCTGCACGATGTAAGGAGCGGGCTTGCTGTCAGGCGAAGTAGTACCTGCTCCGATGGCTGTGGTGAGGGGTTTCATGATGGCAGAATGGTATTCTTTCGGAACGATATCAGCGACCTCACTGTAGAATACAAGGGGAGTATTCCGAACAAGTTTATTGCCATCATTTATGTAACGGAGACATGCCCCCGTGCATCGTGGTTTGATCTCACAGGCAATCGGACAGGCGTCGCAAAGGATCGAACCCATGATGGGAATCTCACCCTTCGTAAGGGCATTCACCGGGCAGACCTTCACACAGGCTGCACAGTTCACACATTTATCATTCACTTGCGCCTTCTTTTTTACCACTTTAATGGCATCCACCTGGCAAGCCACTTCGCAGGTCTTACACCCAGTACATTTATCCAGGTCGATTTGAACCATAAATTCCTCCTTCAGAATGTTTCAGTAGATCTTTGACTTCTTTTCAAAATGGGCAAAAGCCACAAGCTTTTTATTCTACTGATAAATACACTCTCGGTGGGGCTGGGGGGTGTTGCGGCTCTTTCGCACTCGAATCTCGCCGTCGATCATCACCATGGTGATACCTGGGATATCACCCACCTTAATGGCCTCCAGCGCATCTTGGCCCACAGAGCCCATGGGAGCATCCATAATCACCAGGTCAGCAGGTCTTCCCTCTTCAGCGACTCCCTCCTTCAGTCCATGTATCTTTGCCGTGTTGCCCGTTGCCAGTCCAATCGCAACCTCAGGTTTCAAATCTGTGAAGGAGCAGAGAAGTCCAAGGGTCCGCAACACGCCCAAAGGAATCACACCCGTCCCGGAAGGTGCATCGTTGCCGATGATGAAGCGGTCGAGTGCTCCGGCAGCCATTGCCATCTTTATGGCATCCACGGCGACCCGAGGATTTCCGCATTGGACAATCTCCAAAGCAAAAGAGGTCTTCTTGATGAGTTGTTCAACGTCAGCGATAGGAATTGCAGTGGGGCCTCCATTGACATGAGAGACGATATGGGGATTGATCTGGATGATTTTATCCACACCCATAGTCGCTGATCCCGGAACAGAAGATCCACCGCAATGGATCATCACCGTCATCCCGTATTTTTTTGCCCACTCCACCATGGGGCGGGCCTCCTCCGGTTCTTTGATTTTGCCTAGGCCGATCTCTCCGACCACCTTCACACCTGCACGAGCCATCTCCTCAAAATCCTTTTCAGTGAGCCCGGGCTCCAGGATGAGGCTTCCCCCGTGGACCTTCACACCGCTGGGCCTGTTATTGGCAAAGGACTTGGCGCAGAGGATGGCAAGGGCTTTTACCATGGTCGCATCGCTTGCCTTACCCGGGACATGGGATTCCCCTGCAGAGATCATCGTTGTAATTCCCCCATGGAGATAGCTGTCGATGAAATCGACCATCTTCTGTCGGGGAGTGTAGTCACCCAAAACTGGATGGGCATGGGAATCGATAAGGCCCGGGATGAGAACGGTACCCTGGGCATCGACCCTTTGATCGACCTTTTCGAGAGACAGAGAATCTTTCGTTCCTATCTTGGCGATGAGCCCCTGATCGACCAAGATCGCATCTCCTGAGCAAAAGGGAGAAGCGATCTTTCCTGAGACGATCTTTCCAATATTTTGAATCAATATTCTTGCCATCTTTTTCCCTCCTCTCAGTTTTGTGGGCAGTTTATGTTTGTGTGTGATACGGATTGTCGTCTGTTCTAAATTTTCCGGTAAGCATCTCCATGATAGGGAGATTAAATATATTTAAATTAACCTATTTATAATTAATTCACAATAAATTGTCAAGAAGAAAAAAATCAAAGGAAAAATCACTGTCAACTAAAGTTAAAGAGGGCACTTTTGAAGTTTCAATGACACTCAGATATAATTCATAGCTCTATGTTAACAGAGGTCATGTCTTTTAAAGATTCTATGAGGCTCAATGAAGACTTTAAGATCATTTGAAGCAAAAGATTTAGGTTTGAATATTGCTGATCCTTTGGGCCGAACTTTTGTATACCTTAACGTTGCATTGCAGAGGCGGCCAGATGTACTTCCAAACCTTTACAAAGCGGGTTTATCATAAGTTTTATGGGAAACAATCCAGGTCACCCAATGTGGCCTTTGTAAAATGTTTGGGAACTCTGTGGTTATACGTTCAAGGGTTCCGCTGTAAAGGTTTTTTCAGCACACCTGGCCGCTTATTGGTAACTTTTTATGCAACTGTCGGGTATATTCTGTTTGGATGCGAAGACACGGCACCACACTAAGGCAAATATTAAAAGCATGACGTTCGGCGTTTGTTCCTTTCACGGCTTGGTAGGTTTAGTCTTAGAAAAAAGTTGTCATCATTGGCTAAATATGCTACAAAATCGATTCATTGGTGGCCCTCCTTAAACTGTGAGATTGTTTTGGCAAAATCAATCTATCACATCATGAGAGGAAGGGCCTATTTTTTAAAGCCTAATTTGGAGAAGAGTCTTGAAGAATATAAACTTTTGCATGGGAGCCCCTTTACGGATAATTTAAAAAAATGTGGCACACCCAATATCCATCAAACCCCGAGATCACCCCATTCATTATCGAAGATGAAGATCCAGGAGGACCTTATGGAGCAAAGGGGATCTCTGAGGGTAGCCAAAGTACCCGTCACACCTGCCATCATTCACTCTATCTACGGTACGGTTGGGATTAGGATTTGTGACCTCCCAGCAACTAAAAATAAAATCCTTAAGCAATTAATCGGATTAAAGCCTTAAAGAATGGCCTTATTTATAATCCAACAAAAAAGGAGGAGTTGAAAAATGGTAGAATTAAAGAAAATACCTGACATTACCTCAGACAATCGACCCTTCTATCAGAAATGGCAGGAGACAGAAGGCATCGATGTCATCAAGGGCTTTTTCTTGGAGGACCTGAGAAAGGTCCCTTTAAAACCTTGGAAGCGGAAAGGGGGTCTTGGAGTCTTTATCAACTTAGAAGGGACAGGCGGTGAAAACGATGCCTATGTTTGCGAGATACCTCCGGGAGGTTCGCTCCAACCCCAGAAGCATCTTTTTGAAGAGACAATATTTATTCTGGAGGGCAGGGGCTTCACAATGATTTGGAATGAAGGTGGAATGAAGCAATCATTTGAGTGGCAGCCTGGGAGCCTCTTTTCACCCCCCCCTCAACGCCTGGCATCAGCACTTTAATGGTTCAGGGAATAAGCCCGCTCGGTATCTCGCAGTTATCCTTGCGCCCATTATCATGAACATCTTCCACAACACCGATTTCATTTTCAACAATCCTTTTCAATTTAAGGATCGATTGGGTGATCAGAAGGATTATTTTAGTGGGGAGGGGAGACTTTGTAAGACCCCGGATTGGGACCAGAGGATTTGGGAAACCAATTTTATTCCCGATCTCTTGAACCTTGATCTCATTGAATGGCAAAAGAGGGGTGCGGGAGGAAAGAGCATGTTTTTTGAACTTTCGGAGAATAGTATGGCAGCTCATATCTCTGAATTTCCTGTGGGGACTTATAAGAAAGCCCACCGCCACGGCCCGGGGGCTCACGTGACGATCGTGAGTGGAGAAGGCTATACCCTGTTGTGGCAGGAAGGGAAACCCATCCAGAGATATGATTGGAAGGTGGGGTCCATGATTGTCCCTCCCGAGATGTGGTTTCATCAGCACTTTAATGTTGGAAAAGAGCCTGCAAAGTACCTGGCCATCCATGCGAGGTTCAGCCGAAAGCACAAGAGCGGGATGAAGGATTGGAAGATAGATAAAAACCTCAAGGAGGGTGGTGACCAGATCGAATATGAAGATGAAGATCCTATGATCAGGGAGATGTTCGAAAAAGCATTGGCGAAACGTGGGGTTCAATGTCAGATGCCCAAAATCAAAAGAGAAAAATAGCAAGGCCCCGGAAGAGTGAGGGATTACGAGCGGAGCAAGATTTTACTTGACAATGAAATAAGACTAAGTATTATTAACGAAGATAAAATATATTTAACTTATGCTCATGAAGCAGCTTGGCGAAAAAATCAAGGCACTCCGGCTGGCAAACCAAATGACTCTGAAGGAATTGGGTCGAAAGGCGAGTTGCACCGATGCGTATCTCTCCCAATTGGAGAGGGGCCGTGCCAATCCATCCATTATGATCTTAAAGAATATTGCCTCCGCCTTTCAGATGAAGATCGTTGACTTTTTCCTTGAATCCGAAACGGAGGAGAACGATGTCGTTCTCAAAGCAGAAGAGAGGGTTAATCTCAATTTTAAGGAAGGCGAGGCAAAGATCCAGTTGCTGGTACGCAATATTCGGGATAAAAGGATGCAACCCTTCTACAATATTATTGAGGCGGGAGGGGGGTCGAAAGGTCCCTATTCCCATATTGGAGAGGAGTTTGGGATTGTATTGCAGGGGAAGTTGGAAATTAATCTGAACGGGAAGATCTATCAGGTTAAGAAGGGTGAAACTTTCTATTTTTCATCTCAGATTCCTCATAGCTGGTCGAACCCCGGTAAAAGAAAGACGACCGTCATATGGGTAACGAGTCCACCCTCTTTCTAATTGGAGGGATTATTGCATTGGAAGAAAGGTTACCGGTCGGTGATGCTTCCAAACCTTTACAATGCGGTCTTTTTAAGTTTCATGGTTATTTTGCGCCTCAAGGGAAAGAGACGTTTCAAGATGTCGTTGGAACTGGATAGTTGTTTATTAAAAGGTTTCCGCCCTGCCTTCGCCGAAGCGGCTACGCGCAGGCAGGTGTAAAGCTTTTTCAGCATCTCCGTCCGGTTCCAGGTTCTATCAGGAAAAGTATTACAATAAAATTAAAGTTGAAAGATGGTCATGCGGATGTGCGATGCGTAGGAAAAAGAATTCCTCGGGTTGATGGGATTTCGAAAGTATCTGGTGAAGCGGTCTATGGAGCTGATTTTTACCTGAAGGACGCCTATTCTTTAAAGGCCCTGCGAAGCCCTTATGCCCATGCGCATATTTATAAGATTGACGAATCTGAAGCCCTGAGAGCCGAAGGGGTTTTGACAGTCCTCACGTGGAAAGACATACCTGGAGAAAATCTTTCCGGGGAGGTGAAGAGAGATCAACCCATCTTGGCAAAGGAGAAGGTTCGATATATTGGCGAACCGATTGCTGTCGTTGTGGGGGAGACCCAAACGATCTGTGAAAGGGCCCTCGATAAAATTAAGGTTGATTATGAACCCCTTCCGGCTGTCTTCTCACCTGAAGAGGCCCTAAAACCCGATGCTCCAAAAATCCATGAAGGAGGAAATGTATTAAAGGAGTTCAACCTTTCCACTGGAGACATCGAGGAAGGCTTTTCGAGATCAGAGATCATCATCGAGAACACCTATACGACCCCCTTTGTTGAACATGCCTACTTAGAGCCAGAAGCTGGAGCAGCAGAAATCGATTCAGAGGAGAGGGTTTCGGTTTATGCTCCCACTCAATTTTCTCATTATATCAAAAGAGAGATCGGTCGGGTTCTTGCCCTGCCGCCGGAAAGGGTGAGAGTGGTTCAGACAGCTGTGGGAGGGGGGTTTGGTGGGAAGAACGATAATTCGGTCCACTGTATTTTAGCACTTGCCGCATACAAAACGAGAAGACCGGTGAAATGGACTTATACTCGAGAGGAATCTTTTTTGGCTTCCACAAAGCGACATGCGTCCATCATCCGTTATAAGACGGGTGCCTGGAGAGATGGCAGGTTGATGGCCATAGGGGTCGATATACTGATGGATACAGGAGCTTATGCATCCTTCGGTCCGCCTGTCATCTCAAGGGCTGGCATTCACGCCGCGGGTCCCTATGAGATTCCAAATGCTCGGATTAGATCTCGGGGGGTATATACAAATAACCCTATTGCCGGAGCCATGCGCGGCTTTGGGGTTCCACAAGTTGCCTTTGCTTATGAATCCCAAATGGACATCCTGGCCGACCGATTGGGTATCGACCCTTTTCGTCTTCGTGAAATCAATGTTCTTAAAAGGGGTTCAAAGACGATCACGGGTCAAATTCTCAAAGAGAGCGTTGGTATTGGAAAGACTCTTCAGACCGCCCACATGAAATTGATCAAAACGGGGGACCTTAGGAAAGCAAGCCGAAAGCCATTTATAAAGAGAGGGGTCGGTTACGGCTGTGCTTTTCATGGGATTGGAAATACAGGGATAGTCAATCGTCCCGAAGTGAGGATGAAGCTCAATGAGAATGGGAAGATATCGATCTTAGCAGGGGCTTCAGAACTGGGACAGGGGTTGTTGACCGTTTTTCAACAGATTGGGGCGGATGCCCTTGAATTACCCTTCGAAGACGTTGAGGTTCGAACGGAAGATACGTGTTTAACCTCTGATCCGGGTGAGACCTCTGCAAGCAAGCAGACCTATATGACAGGAAATGCTATCTATCAGACAGCAAGAAATATGATCAGGGAGTTATCTCTTCTTCTTTCGAGACATTTTCAAGTCTCTCCGGAATGCGTCCTTTATTCGAAGGGTAAATTCATTGTGAATAAGGATGACAGGTACATTCGAATTCCATTTTCTGAGTTAGGGTCTTTCATCTCTGATAAATCCTTTGAGATAACAGGAGATTTTATATCCCAAACGGCACCCTTAAATACAGAGACGGGGCAGGGTATTCCATATCCTGCCTATTCCTATGGGACCCAGATTGCTCAGGTGGAGGTAGATCTTCGGACGGGGAAAGTTCGTGTGGTTCAGATAATTTCGTCAAACGATGTGGGAAAAGCTATTAACCCTGAAACCGTGGAAGCGCAGATTGAGGGGGGCGCTATTATGGGTCTTGGGTATGCGTTGATGGAGAAATATGTACCCGGATCGACAAAGAACTTTCGTGAGTACTTGATTCCAACCTCCTGTGATATTCCGAAGATTCTTCCCCTTATTGTTGAGGAACGGGAACCCTCAGGCCCTTTTGGCGCAAAGGGATTGGGTGAGATCACAACGACACCGACCGCAGCCGCGATTGCCAATGCCGTAAGCAATGCGATCGGGGTAAGATTCTATCAACTCCCTTTAACTCCTGAACAAGTTTATAAGGCGATTAAAAGTGATTCGTGACCACTTGGTCCCTTCCACATTAAAAGAGGCACTTGACTTAAAGCAGCAGCTCGGGGAGAAAGCCCTCTTTGTTGCAGGGGGGACGGATCTCTTCATACGGATGAGAGAAAAAATGGTCTTTCCCCAATATCTGATTGACTTAACAAAAATACGAGAACTGATCATCCAGGAAAAGATTGAGGCGGATCATCTCAATATCGGAGCCTGTCAGACCGTTTACCAAATTTCAAAATCGTCTCTGATAGAGAGGTATGTTCCTTCCCTTGTTACTGCCTCGGCACAATTGGGATCCCCCGCTATTCGAAATCAGGCCACGATTGGAGGAAATCTGGTCAACGCCTCTCCTGCAGCTGACCTGGTTCCCCCATTGATTGCACAGGGTGCAACGGTTCACACGGTCAGTTCCAATAGGCGTCGGTCTTTTCCGCTGGAAGAGCTATTTACAGACGTGAATAAAACCATCCTATTTCCTGATGAGATCCTGACTCATATTTCGGTTTCGATCCTTCAGCCTCTTGAAGGAGCCGTTTATTTAAAGTTGGGTCTCAGGGAGGCATTAAGCATTTCCGTAGTGACAGTGGCGATTTGGTTGAAGAGAAAGGGAAGGAAGGTCGAAGGGGTGAGGATCGCCTTAGGTTCCGTCGCCCCCCGAATCTTTCGGGCCTCGAGGGCAGAAACTTTTCTTTCTGGAAAACCTTTGACGACCGAAATGGTTTATCAGACAGCGGATATTGCTTCACAGGAATGTCAACCCATCTCGGACATTCGTGCCAGTAGCGAGTACCGGAAGTCGATGGTGGTTGAATTGGTTAAGATCGGTTTAGAAACGGTTTGGCGCACCAGTGTCACCCATAAGGGATAGAGGGAATGAAGGAACAGGAGAGTAAAAAAGAGATAAACCTTCGAGTCAATGGGAAACTGCATACATTTCGAGTGGCAGTTAGTCTGATGCTTGCGGATCTTATACGAGATGAACTGGGATTCACCGGTACAAAAGTGGGTTGCCGAAAAGGAGAATGTGGGGCCTGCAATATTTTGGTCAACGGAGAACTTTTCTCTTCCTGTCTCTATCCTGCCATAAGAGCGGACGGGAAGAGCATCGTCACCATCGAAGGATTAAAGAGGGATGGTCGACTTCATCCAATCCAGAAGGCATTTATCGACCGTGGAGCCGTCCAGTGCGGATTCTGTACCCCTGGCATGATCATGTCAGCGAAAGCACTTTTGGGTGAAGATTCTAACCCTTCGCTGGATAAGGTCCAGAGAGCTCTATCGGGAAACCTCTGTCGATGCGGAGGATACCCAAAGATATTTAAAGCCGTCCTTAGTCTCGCTAAGAAAAACCATCCGTAATTGTTAAATTGAGAAACTTGAGCATTGTTGCGATATGAATTTTCGTATATTACATTGAACGAATACTATAAGTTGAGGGAATGCGATCTCAATACGGGAATACCAAAGGGGAATTACCGAAGGAGGGATAGGAGTGCTGAT
This sequence comes from Thermodesulfobacteriota bacterium, assembly GCA_049513055.1. Lineage (GTDB taxonomy): Bacteria > Desulfobacterota > BSN033 > BSN033 > UBA1163 > UBA1163. The sequence continues at coordinate 7,059 of JBEKWN010000060.1, read as the reverse complement.
CATTGGAGAACGAATCAATACCAGCCGAAGGCAAGTCAATGAGGCCGTAGAGAAGAGGGATGCTGCCTTTATCCAGACCGATGTAAGGGCCCAGGTTGAGATAGGGGCTCACCTTATCGATGTCAATGCGAGTTCTCGTTCTCGTTCCGAGCTCGCCGATCTGCTCTGGCTCATAGAGGTCATTGAAGAGGCGGTTCCTGTGAGGTTATCCCTCGATAGCTCAGATCCTCATTGTCTTCGCGAGACCGTGAGAAGGGTGCGCGAAATTCCTATGGTGAATTCCATCACTGCAGAGAAGGTTCGCTTTGAGAAAATGGTTCCAGTGATTCAGCAGCGGGAGTGTGATATTGTGGCCCTCTGCATGGACGAACGGGGAATTCCAAAGAATGTAGATCAGGTGATTGAGAATGCTGAGAAACTCACAAAGGATCTTGAGGGATTGGGGGTGAGTCGGGAGAGGATCTACCTCGACGGGCTCTCTGGAGCGCTCGTTGATCCCCTGGATAGGAAGCTCATGAGTGTGTTAAAGGCGACAGCACTCGTTCTCGGGCAGGATCAATATTGCAGGGACTACATTCGGGCCTACCGGGAAGGAAGGTTGGAAAGTTAGATCATACATTTTCGAGTATGACAAGAAAGAGTTCTCTGTTTTTTCTTGACAAATTTTTAACGATTAAATATAAATTAGTTGAATTTAATATATTTAATTTCTCAACCCTGGAAAGATGTTGAAGAAATGAAGACACTTAATAACGGGTGCATTGTTCACCCAAGAAAGGAGGAGGTCATGAAAAAGGTATTGGTGGTTTTAGCATTTCTCTTTATCGTTGTGGGGGTGTGTTCAAGCTGGGCTGCAGAGCCCATTAAGCTTGGCCTGATCTATCCTCTCTCTGGCCCCATCGCTTATGATGGGCAGTCTGTTGTAAATGGAGCAAAGTTGGCCTCAGAGGAGATCAACAAGAAGGGGGGGCTTCTCGGTGGCCGGGCCCTAGAACTCGTTATTGAAGACGGGCAGGGGTTGCCTGCCCAATCTTTGGCGGCAGCTGAGAAACTGATTAACCGGGATAAGGTTGTTGCCCTGATGGGTTGCTTGCGAAGCTCTGCGTCGCTGGCGGTGCAGCCGATCGCAGAGAAGAATAAGATCCCGATGATGTCAGTCATCTCCAGTGCCCCTAAGCTTACTGAAGGAGGTTACAAATATTATTTCAGGGGTACACCGAAGGAATATATGCTGGTAGATGTCGGAGCCCGGTATCTCATCACCAAGCTCGGGATCAAAAAGGTGAGCTTTCTCGGACCCAATGATGAATGGGGAAGGGCTGGCCTTGAGGCCTGGACGGATATGATGAAGAAGCATGATGGTCAGGTGGTGACGGCAGATCTCTTCATCACAGGGGAGACGAATTATCAACCTTACCTGACGAAGATTAAATCCATTCAGCCTGATGCCATAGTTGTCCAGGCAGAAACGCTTGATGCCTCGATGATATTCAAACAGGCCAGGGAGATAGGCCTCGACGTCATCAAGGTCGGATCCGGTGCATTGGCCTCTCAGAAGTTTATGGAACTGGCCAAGGAGGCAGCCGAAGGGATCTACGCGACGGTTCCTTGGGTCCACACCTATAACACGCCTGAGAATAAGGCTTTTACCGAGGCCTATGCCAAGAGGTTTCCTGACCGCGGGATTCCTGATAAGTATGGGGTTGGGGGGTATGATGGGATATACATTTTTGCCGATGCCATTACCAAGGCGGGAAAGGCAGACCGGGAGTCAATCCGTAACGGCATGACGATGGTCGAATCGAAGAGGCTCCAGGGGACGATGAAGTTCGATGCGAAAGGGCAGAGCCACCCCTTGGCTTTCGTCACGCAGAACAAGGGAGGCGTCCCCGTCGTCATGGGATACTTGGAAACGAAAGAATAGTTCCCATATGGAGCGGGAGGCTGGTCTCGGCTCTCGCTCCATATTTCATCACATCCTTAAATAAGGGGGGAACGGTGTTTGTCATCTTCGTTCAACAGATCGTCAATGGGCTCATCATCGGTGGAATTTATGCTCTGATTGCAGTGGGTCTAACCACGATCTTCGGGCTGATGCATGTGGTCAATTTTGCCCATGGTGAATTTTACATGCTGGGAGGGATGATCGCATTCCTCCTTACCCAATCGTTCTTGCCCAACTATTTTGTCGCTCTGGTAGCCTCGATCGCTATCGTCATGATGATCGGCTTTCTGGTTGAGAAGATTCTCATCAAGAGGTTCCGGGTGACAGGGGCCGACCTTCTGGTGACAGGGGCACTGGTGACGATCGGGGTCTCTATCTTTTTTCAGAACACCTCGCTTGTCATCTTTGGTTCCATTCCCAAGCTGATTCATTCCCCGTTCTCAACCGAACCTCTCAAGATTGGACCCATCCTGGTGGGTCGAATGTATATCTTCGCAGCGGCGGTCACAGTAGCGGTCATCCTCTCTGCACACTACTCCATTAAGAAGACAAAGCTGGGGATGGCGATGCGGGCCACTTTCCAGGACAAGGACGTTGCATCTCTCGTTGGGGTAAACATCGACCGGATCTATTCGTTCACCTTCATGCTGGGCGCTGGGTTGGCAGCTACAGCAGGGGCCCTCTTGGGTCCGATCTTTGTCATCTATCCGAATGTGGGCGAGCGTGTCGTCCTCAAGGCCTTTGTGGTTGTCATCGTGGGAGGGATGGGAAATTTCTTGGGGGCCATTTTCGCCTCCCTTCTCCTCGGAGTAGTGGAGGCTTTGGGCTCGGCGTATATTTCAGCTGAATATAAAGACCTCATTGGCTTTGTCATGGTCCTACTGATCCTTGTTTTTCGGCCTTCTGGACTCTTTGGGAGGATGAAAAGGATATGAAGGGCAGGAATTCTCCTATCTGGTATGCCATCGGGATTGCAGTGGTCGCTTTGTTGCCAACTGTGATTAGAAGCGACTATGACATTCACATCTTCGTGATGGTCTGGATCTTCTCCCTCCTAGTGATTGGATTTAATTTCATCTTTGGATACATCGGTCAGCTTTCCTTAGGCCACGGGGCTTTTTTTGCTATTGGAGCCTACGCATCTGCCTTGGCCACGCTGAAGTGGGGGGTTCCTTTCTGGATCGGTCTCCCCTTTGCTGCATTGGTGGCAGGGATTTTTGGGGTTGTGATCGGAGCGATTGCATTACGGTGGAGGAGCCATTTTTTTATCATTGCCACCATATGCTTCAATGGAATCATTTATCTTATGATTTTGAACTGGGTTTCCCTCACGAACGGTCCTGTCGGCATTGGCAATATTCCCCTTCCCTCGCTCGGAGGGATGGCGTTTTCAACCAAGGTTCATTTTTACTACCTCACGCTGGTTTTTGTTCTTGGGGCCCTCTGGTTTACGAAAAAGATTGTTTCTTCACCCATTGGAAGAGCCTTTGCCGCAATCAGAGAAAATGAGCCTCTTGCTGAATCTGTCGGCGTCAGTGCTTACAGGTTTGCCACACTGGCTTTTGCCATTGCGACTGCCTTTGCGGGCATGGCAGGAAGTTTTTACGCTCACTACGTCACTTACATCAGTCCGGAGATTGATGAATTCTCGATCATGATCAGCATCCTGGTCATGGTCGTCCTGGGTGGCAAAGGCACGGTCCTTGGTCCGGTGATCGGGGCCTTCATTTTCACATTTCTGCCCGAGTATCTGCGATTTGCCAAGGATCTGCGCCTTCCCATTTTTGGGTTGATCCTGATCTTGGGAATCGTTTTTCTTCCCCGGGGAATCATCACCCTTCCAAGACTGATTCGCTCGCGTTGGAGTGATAAGCGATGAAGGATACTTTCTTCTCGACAGAAGATTTGACGGTTCAATTCGGGGGACTCACTGCTGTTGATCATCTCAGCTTTGAGATCCAGCAAGGGGAGATCATCAGCCTGATCGGACCCAATGGGGCGGGAAAGACGACCGCCTTCAACGCGGTTACCGGCTTTATTAAGCCTTCTGAAGGTTCGATCCGGTTCTTCGGACAAGATCTCACAGGACTAAAGCCATTCCAGATTGCGAAACATGGGATCATTCGGACCTTTCAACAGACGAAAGTGTTCCCCGAAGTCACTGTCGAGGAGAGCATCCGGATGGGATGTCACAAAATTGCCGAGACAAACCTCCTCTCCATCTTGGTCAGTTCGACCCTCTATCGAAAAAAGGAAGAAAAAATTGCCGAGCGGACCGATGGCATCCTGGCCTTTACGGGCCTTAAAGAGAAGGCAGGAGTTCTTGCTAAAAATCTTTCCTACGGAGAACAGCGGTTGCTCGAAATTGCGGTGGCGCTGGCAGCAGAGCCCAAACTCCTCCTCTGCGACGAGCCCGTCTCGGGGATGAACCCGGAGGAATCCCGATCCACGATGGAACTGATCCGCGCCCTGAGGCAACAGGGGATTACCATTCTCCTCGTAGAACACGATATGAATGTCGTTATGGATATCTCCGACCGGATCGTCGTCCTCAACTATGGCAAGAAGATTGCTGAAGGGTCACCCAAAGAGGTGAGTGAAAATCGAGAAGTGATAGAGGCCTATTTGGGAGGAAGTCTCAAATGCTCTCTCTGAACGGAGTGGTCACTTATTATGGAAATATTCAGGCACTCAGAGGGATCTCTCTCGAAGTGAAGGAGGGGGAGATGGTCGCCCTGATCGGCTCCAACGGAGCAGGAAAGACAACGACCCTCAGGACCATCTCAGGGCTCCTTCCCACCCATTCCGGTGAAATCCGCTTCAGGGGTGAGCCCATTCATTCGATCCCTCCTTTCGAGATCATTAGAAGGGGAATTGCCCACTGCCCGGAAGGGAGAAGAGTCTGGCCGGATATGACGGTATTCGAGAACCTCCGAATGGGGGCTTATCTTAGAAAAGATCTCTTAGAGGTGAAAAACGATTTGGAGAAGATGTATGACCTTTTCCCGATTTTAAAAGATCGGCAGAACCAGATAGCAGGAAGCCTCAGTGGAGGGGAGCAGCAGATGCTTGCGATTGCCCGGGCACTGATGTCGAAGCCAGAACTGCTTCTCCTCGATGAACCTTCGTTGGGGCTTGCCCCGATTGTCGTGGAGCGAGTCGCCGAAACGATCACTTCGTTGAATCAAGCCGGTACGACCATCCTTCTTGTAGAGCAGAATGCAAAGCTTGCCCTGATGATTTCCTCCCGTGCTTACGTTCTGCAGGTAGGCAGGATCATCCTGTTTGGATATTCCAAAGATCTCTTGGTGAATGAAGAGGTACAGAAAGCCTACCTCGGCAGGGCGAATTGAATTTCGAGACAAATGAAGGAAGCCATAGAGGTTGTTGCAGACGGGATTGTCCTCGTTGAATACGGTCCGATGAGGATGATGATCCATGCCTTCGAACATGGGAAGCCTCGTGCGGATTTGGCCCAAGAAGGAGCCCGTCAGGCCATCAAAGTTCTTGAAGACCTGGCCAGATTTCTACCCTTGATCAAGAAAAAGGCCCACCAGATTGAATTGAGGGGGAGACTCCCTGATGTTGTCCGGAGAATGGTCGTAGCTACGCAGAAGATGGGGGAACCCGATCTAACTCCTCTGGCTGCAGTTGCAGGGGCGACTTCGGATGTGGTCGCCGATTCCATGATCCAGCTCGGTGGAACAAAGATCATCGTCGACAATGGAGGGGATATCGCCATTCGATTAAGAGAGGGCGAGGTGGCAAGAGTGGGAGTGAAAACAGAAATCAATGCGAAAGATCCTGCCTATGTCGTTGCCATTGACGCCACGATGAGGATTGGTGGCGTCGCTACCAGCGGGCTTGGGGGACGAAGTTTCACCAAAGGGATTGCTTCCGCCGTGACGGTTCTTTCTGAAAGTGCTTCTCTCTCCGATGCGGCGGCGACGGTGATCGGTAACTTTACGAATGTGGATGATCCAGCCATTACGAGGACCCTCCCAGAAAGGATCTATCCTGAGACCGATATTGCCGGGGAATGGGTGACATTGGGTGTGGGAAATTTATCCCGGGAAAAGGTTGAAGAGGCTTTGAACAATGGCTTATCGAAGGCTGATTCACTCTGTAGGAAAGGTCTGGTTAAAGGAGTTTTAATTGTCCTGAAAGATAGAGTGGTTTTCACCGACTTCCTAAGATCGAGGTTAATAACATGGTAGGGAGATTGATCCTCTTCTATTGCGTCCAGGACGGGGGGCGATAGCAATACCGGGAAGAAGAATGAGAAATATGATTGGCTGCCTTGTAAAGCGGAAGACTCCCATTTTGATCGTGACAATGGAGGGGGACCTTCTGATATGGGTTTAACGGATGAACCGTAAACAACTGAAACTGGAGGCTCAGGGATGATAGAAAAGGAAAATTTGCCGGAATATAAAAAAGAGATCTCGCTGACCGTAAATGGAAAGAATGTTAAGGCCCAGATTGATTGTCGCGTGACATTGGCCAAATTCTCTTCGAGAAGAGTTGGGGTTGACCGGGACGAAGGTTGTTTGTAATCGAGGGGAATGTGGAAGCTGCACTGTTATCATGGATGGGAAGCCGGTATATTCATGTACTGTTTTGGCAGTGGAAGCGGTAGTCATCCCCTTCAAGAGGCCTTCATTGAAGAGGATGCCTTACAGTGCGGATATTGCACGCCGGGTATGATCAGGTCGATTATCGCTCTTTTTGATAGAAATCCTCACCCTACAGAGGGGGATGGCAGAAAAATATTTTCATGTCAAACCGCTCATCGTTGGACCGGATATTGATACGGGAATGGTTATCGCCTATGAGAACCCTGTAGAGGTGGGAGCAGACCGGATCGTCAATGCCGTGGCCGCCTACGAGCGACATAAGAAGAGTTTGATTGTCGTGGACTTCGGAACTGCGACCACCTTTGATTACGTCTCACCCAGAGGGGAATATATGGGTGGTGCCATCGCGCCAGGAATTGGGATTTCGGCAGAGGCATTATTCCAGAGGACTTCTAAACTGCCCCGAGTAGAGATTGTGAAACCGAAACAGGTCATCGGAAAAAATACTGTTCACAGTATGCAGTCTGGTATTTTTTT
>JBEKWN010000059.1:0-35491 GCA_049513055.1 Thermodesulfobacteriota bacterium | reverse complement strand
AAACTCCCGGAGCTAGCCAAGACTATTGGGAGAGCAATAGGGGAGTTTAAAAAAACAACTGAAGACATGAAGGAGAGTATTGGAATTAAAGATTTGGAAGAGATGAGAAGCAACTTCACCGGAATGGATCTTTTGACCGATTTGGCTGAAAAAACATCCAAATACATGGCTCTGTCGGATAGCACCCAAGACGCATCATTGCCTAAAGAGGAGTCTGTTTCTAATAAAACAATATCTCTAACTTCCGTGTCTGTTGGAAATGGGGAAGAGGGAAAGAATGAGAAATTGGGGGGCGTAAAGGATGGATGAGAAGAAAGCCCCTCTTGCAACTTATCTCCAAGAGATAAGGAAACGATTAATTCTTTCGTTTATTGGTGTTGGAGTGGGTTTCGTAATTTGCTATGGTTTTTCCGATTCCATTTTCGACATCCTTGCTGCCCCTCTTATTAAAATTATGCCTGCTGAGAATACTTTGATTTTTCGTACCGTGGCTGAAGCTTTCTTTACCTATATGAAGGTAGGCTTTGTGGCAGGTCTTATGTTGGCCTCTCCCTTTGTTCTTTATCAAATCTGGGGATTTGTGAGCCGCCGCCTGGATCAGGATAAGAAGAGATATGTCCTACCTTTTATCCTCGTCGGTTCCTTCTTCTTTGCACTGGGTATTCTTTTTGGATACTTTGTTGCTCTTCCTTTCGGTTGTAAATTTCTTCTGAAGTATGCCACTAAATCTATCAGGCCCTTCATGGATATGAATGCTTACCTCTCCTTTAGTGTTAGATTTCTATTGGTTTTCGGCCTGGTCTTCGAGTTTCCCGTGCTCTTACTGGTTTTGGCAAGGATCGGAGCAATCAATGCTAAAATGTTGACCCAAAAGAGAAGATATGCCATTCTTCTGATCTTCATCTTCGCCTTGGTCATCGCTCCACCCGATTTCATCTCTCAGGTGCTCATGGCTCTCCCTCTGATGGGGCTCTATGAGGTGAGCATTCTGCTCTGTAAAATATTCGAGAAAAAACCTGGGCGGATTCTTACAGATGAGATTAAATGAGATATTGGTACGCTGGGTGGATGGATTAAATCTCGGTTTATGAAATTATCATTCCAATCAAAAATGAAGTGGGGAGGAGTCATTTGCTTCATAGGACTCTTTGCCTTTATTATTTATCGATATAATTCTCAGTTATGGATTCTAGCCGTTAGACTTTGGGATATCTTTAAGGATCACCACCGATTAAAAGAATTCATCTTCTCTTTTGGGATCTATTCTCCTCTGGCTTTTATCCTGCTTCAAGTTATCCAAGTGGTTGTTGCCCCTATTCCAGGAGGGGCTATAGAATTCTTAGGAGGTTACCTGTTTGGGGTGTGGGCTGGGATGTTCTATTCCATGATCGGTCTTATATTGGGTTCCTGGTTAGCTTTTGCCTTAGCGAGGATCTTCGAAAAGTGGGTAGTCGAAAAATTTGTTTCACCCAAAACGATGAAAAAATTCGATTATTTGATTGGCCATGAAGGCGTCATCCTCAGTTTTCTTCTCTTTTTAATTCCCGGCTTTCCAAAAGACGCTCTGTGCTATATCTTGGGTCTGACACCGATGCATTTAGGAATTTTTCTGGTCATTTCCACGATTGGAAGGATACCCGGGACATTGATGGCGACCCTTCAGGGAGCGAAGGCTTTTGAGCACCAATACATACTATTTTTGATTCTGTTGGGGGTATCTGGATTGGTAATTTTAGTCTTTTATATCTATCATGAGGAAATTCACCAATTGATTAAGAAGTTAAAGTAAAATATATAGTAAGGAACCCTTTTCAGATATTCTGACAACAAAATTTTTCCGGGACTTTGTGTTTTTTGAAATTTTAGAGATATTTAAGGCAGGATTCATGGAATTAATAAAAGCTTTTGTTGAAATCTTAATGCCTCTTGATAAACATCTCGATGGGGTCACTTGGAGTTGTTGTGATTTTTGTTCTTGGAGACTGTATCTTTGGGAACATTCCTGTCGTCAAACATAATTTTTCATTGGTCATCTTTGCAATTATTTTTCTTTCTATCCTTCCTGGTATCATCGAATTCCTTCGTCACCGAGATCAATCCTTATAGTCCAACGAGTACATTATAATTATTGACAGCAAGGTGCTAGCTTCTTGCAATCTACATCTCTTTTCTTTAACACTGCTGACTTACACAGTGGTGGCTTTTTTAAAATGGATGGGAGGGTAATCTGAGGAAGATTATCTTTTCTTGATAATTAGTCCGAAGTGATGTATGGGTTGGAATCAAATCTATATGATTGGTTGTGAGTGATTACAAAGGGATTCATTATTTAAGGAACAGCGATTTCCAGACCGATTCTGTTATAATAAGCCCGTTCTTTTAAATCACATAAAAGAAAGATAATGATTCCTATGATCATTCCAAGAGCTGAACATCCGATTTCGAGAAAGATGATCGATGAAGAGGCTCTAAAAGTTCTCTACCGCCTTCATCGCCATGGATTTTTATCTTATCTTGTTGGAGGAAGCGTTCGGGATCTTCTCCTGGGAAAGATCCCAAAAGATTTCGATGTCGCTACTAATGCTCATCCCCATGAGATCAATGCCCTCTTTAAAAACAGCCGGATCATTGGCCGCCGATTTAGATTGGTCCATGTATTTTTTAAAGGAAGAAAGATCATCGAGGTATCGACTTTTCGGAGCCGGTCAGAATTTGAAGAGGTCCAAACGGAAGAAGAGGATATCATCCGGACAGACAGTTTTGGAACGCCAGAAGAGGATGCCCTGCGACGAGACATCACGATTAATGGCCTCTTCTACAATATTGCAGATTTCTCTATTATAGACTATGTTGGCGGAATTGCTGACCTCGGGCGACAGGTCATTCGAACCATCGGTGATCCCGATGAAAGATTTGAGCAAGACCCTGTTCGAATGATCCGGGTCATCCGCCATGCCACCCGAACTGGATTCTCCATCGAAGATCAGACCTACCAGGCCATCCTCCGGCATCGGAAAGAAATACGAAAATGTTCTCCTTCTCGACTTCGAGATGAATTCCTACGTGAACTGAAGGGAGGCGTGGCAAAACCCTCTCTCCACCTCATGCTTCAAACAAATCTACTCTTTTCCCTTTTCCCCGATCTCGAGAGGGCTCTAGGAATCCGCGGCCTTTCTGGGGAAAAAACCCAGGAATTTTTTCTATCTCTCTTCGATCTTGTGGATCAATTGATCAAAACAGGGAGACGGGTATCAGAATCGATTCTTTTCGCCCTCTTTCTAACCCCTTTTCTTCGAGCCGTCACACCTCAACATCCCTTTCTTGGAAAAAGAGAAAAACACCTCTACTTGATGCAGACGATCCATTGGGCTGTCCATCAAATTCTCACTCCATTTTCTTTCCCAAGAGGGGCAAAGGAGATGGCTTCCCAGATTTTAATGGCCCAATCGAATTTAAAGAAATCGATACAAAAGGGAGTCATTCCTAAGAGACTAAGGATGAAGAAATATTTCAAAGAGGCAGTTCTTCTATTTGGAATTGAGGCTCAAGCAAAGGGCGAAAAGGTCCCTCGTATTCTCCAAAATGCGGCGCCTTCTGATTTATTAACCGTGGTGGCCAAAAGAATTAAAAAGAAGGCACCGTGCACTACGTAGAAGCAGATTGCGCCCTGAACCTCACATGGTTCAGGGCGCAATCTACACTCAGGAACGACCTTCCTACTTAATCGGCATTAATAGATTGGGAAGCCAAAGGGCAATCTGCGGAAAGAAGAATAACAACGCTCCGGCAACCACAAGGCTGATTAAAAACGGATAGACTCCCTTATAAATCACACCGAAGGGCACCTTGGTGATATTTTTAACCACAAAGACATTGATCGCCACAGGTGGAATGACAACCCCGATCATTACCGTAATTGCAATGATCATGCCGAACCATATCGGGTCAAAACCTAGTTTGATGATCACCGGATAGAAAATCGGAGTGGCAAGGATCATGAAAGCCAGGTCGTCAATAAAAGAACCACCTGTTTGATAGATGAAACTGATAATGATCATAATAAGGTACCTGTTCAGAGGAAGTCCAACAACCCAATCGGCTGCAATCATAGGGAGTTTTGTCACGGCGATAAAATGGCCCAGGATGGTAGAACCGGCAATGAGCATCAATACCATACAAGCCGTTCGCAGAGATTCCGCGACCGATTTGATGAACCCTTTGAAATTGATGTCCCTCCTTAAAATGGACATAAGGAGGACTAAACCGGTCCCAACGCTCCCTGCTTCTGTAGGAGTAAAGAGCCCCTTCATCAATCCCCATATCATCAGCAAGAAGATAACCACCACCAATGCAAACTCTGGGAGGGAGGCTATCCTTTCCTTCCAGGTTGATTTTTCTCCTTTTGGCCCAATCGTTGGGTTGATCTTACACCATCCATAGATGATGACCATAAAAAAGAAGGCGATGATCAATCCCGGAATAAGCCCGGCCAGAAACAACCTACCAATAGAAAGTTCCGTGATAATGCCAAATACAATCAGAGTGACACTCGGCGGGATAAGGATCCCAAGAGTTCCTACTGTAGCTACAATCCCTGTGGATAGTCTCTTGTCATAACCATATCGATCCATCTCAGGAACAGCCACGCTGGCAAAAGTCGCTGCCGTGGCCGGTGATGATCCACAGATGGCTTTGAAGGCCGTTGCCCCTGCTACCGTGGCCATGGCCATTCCTCCGGGGACATGGCCGATGAACCGATAGGCGGTGTTGAACAACCTTCTTGCGATACCGGCATTGAACGCAATCTGACCCATCAAGATAAAGAGGGGTATAACGGTAAACCCATACGATGCAAAGACATCGAAAAAATCCTTGGCTATTAGGTTCAATGCGGCCTTTGTGGATACAAGAACCCCGAATCCCAAGAAACCGACCAATGCCATTGCAAATCCTAACTCAATCCCTGTAAGGAATAATAGTAACACCACTGCCAGAGCAACAATTCCTACCGTAACCTCATACATCCTCGTATTCCCCCTTAGATATTTTTATAATATCGCACACGAACACCAGGCACAGAATAAAGCAGCAAACCCCCACCCCGTAAGCAACAGGATAGAAGGGCATCTGTAAAGTGAGGGAAACCTCGCCTGATCTCTGTAGATCCCATGCATACTTGAACATGTTCCAACCGATCAGTAAAAATAGCGCAATCACCAGGCATCTTGTAGCAATGTTGAAGACATTTCTCACCTTCTGGGAAAACTTCAAAATTAAAAAATCAACAAAAATATGCTGTCTCACATAGGAGGTGAGGGGCATTGAGAATCCAATCACCACCGCCCCTGAAAAAGCCACCAGTTCATAGGTACCCACGACAGGCTTTTTAAACATCCTTAAAATAACATCGGTTATTGTCAATAACATGAGAAAGGTGAGGCTGATTCCTGCAATGACATTGAGAAATTTACCGATTCTCTCCACACCGCTTAAAAATCCTTTCATTGAGCACTCCTTTTCCTTTTTCTCATTTCTCTCACAGTAAATAATAAAGGGGAGAAGGAATGTCAACCATTCCTTCTCCCCACTCTCCCTCTCCTATTGAAGCTTTTTCAGTTGATCAAGACAGAATTTCAATGCTTCTTCTCCTGGCAGACCTTTATCCTTCATATTCTTGACATAATCGTCAAGCAAGGGTCTGACAGCCTTTATCCATTTCTCATTTTCTTCCTTTGAAAGAGGGATGATCTTATTGCCCGATTTCAGTGTAAAATCTCTTCCCTCTTTATCGATCTCATCCCATGTTTTCCCTTGCTTTTCAATCCACTCTCCGTTTATCTTTTCTATAATCTTCTGGATATCCGGAGGCAACGCATTCCATTTATCTTTATTCATAACCACAAACATGCCTGAGCTGTAAGCAGCCCCCCAGTCTTCGGTGGTAAACCTTACAACTTCTCCCCATTTCCAACCTTGTAGGGCTTCATAGGGAGCCATCGAACCATCGACCACCCCTCTGCTTAACGCATCATAGGTTTCGCCCATTGGCATGGCCACAGGAGTTGCACCAAGGGCTCCTGCTATTTTTGCAGCCATACCCGTGCAGCGAATCTTCAGCCCTTTAAGGTCCTCAAGTGTTTTGACTTCTTGCAGCCTTTTGGTATGGATAATTCCAGGGCCATGGCCATGAAGGTACATAACTTTTGTTCCGTCAAATTCCTTAGGTTTGAATTTATTATAATATTCATTAATCAACTTTGTTGCAGCGAGACCGCTCTTGATACCTATGGGTAGGTCGATCACTTCAGTCAAAGGGAATTTCCCTCTGGTATATGCAAGAACTGAATAACCGATATCAGAAATCCCTTTCTCAACCCCGTCATAACACTTGTCAGCAGGGGTCAGTGTGCCACTATAAAACATTGTGATCTTGACCCTTCCATTGGTCTGTTTCTCAATCTCCTTTGCCCATTCAGCAGCTGACTTGGCGTTTTTATGAGTTTCAGCAAAAAAGATAGAGTAATTAAGCTCGATCGGTTTTGCCTGGCCAAACGCAGATGAATTCAAAAACCAAAATCCAATGACAGATAAACATAAAACTAAAGATAACAATTTCCAATGCTTCATTTTCCTTACCTCCCTTTGAGATTAAATAGTTATTGAATTGAATAGTTACAATTAAAAGTCTTACTTCCTTAAATTTTCCTAAACGCCCCCTTCCTGAACTTTATGACGAAAAAGTTAAAATTAAATTCAATACTTGTAGTCGATATTTTTCAAAATAAGATAGGGGGTAATCCCAAATCCCCCCTTATTTTGAGAATTTTTTAACAAGTATATTGATAACAAAAATTTTGTCAAGAGAAATCGTTAGGCAAAATTCTAAAGGGGAATCAACTGAATAGAAAAGATTTGCGGGAAGTCCCGCCTCTAGGCGGGATAATCTTAGCGTAATTACCCTAACCCGGAAGCTCGCCCTTTGGGCAGGGAGCTTCATTTAAAAATTGAAGAAGCAATAGCATTAACTCCCAATCGCTTTAACGCCCCACTGTGCTGCTCCAGAGAGGATTCTATCCCTGCTTTCAACTTCAATGGGAGTATCTTATCCTTCGGTAATTCCTTCTCGAGACCAAACAGGGTGGCGACTAAACATTCTACAATACCCTTAGCAAAATCTTTTACTCCAATATCCCCTGTAAATTGGATTGCCCCCTCTCGATATTCGAATTCCCCGGCAAATGGATCGAGAAAGACAAATTCTTCTGACTTTTCTATGAGAGATTCTTTAAATATTTTATGAAATAATCCTTTTCTTCGTGAGGATCCATCTACCAACTTTTCTGCTTCAGATAGAACTTCTTGGAAAATCGTGATGAGTTCCTTCAGTTCTTCAGCTCGTCCTGGAATTTTCTTTTCTTTTATTTCTTTAATTTCTTTTATTTCTTTTATTTCTTTCTTCAAAATTTTGCCTTGACTCCTGTAAACATCAAAAATGGCTCCCTGTTTGATAGCATTTTCCACAAATATTGGAATCGATTTTCGACCAAACACAGAGGGCCCGGTTTCCGGAGTGGTGAACATCTCCACCGGTTCTCCTCCCTCAAGAAACAGGACGCCCATGGCTTGATGTTCTTTTGTCAGAACCTCTATGAAACCATTATGTTTTTCTTCCCTCAATTTCAGGAGAAGCCGATCTAAACGGGTGAAATCCGTGGAGAGTCCTTTGAAGAGGATCTCGTGTTGAAGGTTGCTGGCCACAATGGCCACTCGTTCAGGTGACAATCGGTAGATGTTAATCACTCCATCCTTTTGATTCGAGAGGGTCAGAAGAGTCTGAACAGCTTCTTGGCCGATGACCCTTTTTGAATCAGCCCCAATCTTGGCCTCTGCATTGATAATCTCCCCAGAGTCAACAAAAATGACTCCTTTATTTTCAGGGAATTCCATTTCGATGATCCCGCTAAAATCTCCTGTTTTTAAGGTCGATAAAAGGGCAGGAAAATCCGTAAACGCTGTCGATAAGCTTCTATGAAGCACCTCTCCCCTTGGAAATATCATGGCCTCCCTCTTCCTTTTCCTTTTATAGACATTGTTTCAAGAAATCGTGGTTAGAAGAAAACGTCTTATCTTCCTTCTTTCCTCTTCTGCAACCGCTCAATGGCAGCCTTCACACTTGTCTGCATCCTCTCGATGGATTCGGCCAGAGCACCGACCTCCCCTTTCTGCTTGATCTGGATGGGTGTATCCAATTCCCCCATGCTAATTTTATCAGCGACTTCTGAAAGATAGCGAATGGGACCAATCACTGAACGGGCATAGAAATAGATTCTCACCAACAAAATAAGGAGAACACATAAAATAACAACATAGAATATTTTGATTCTGCCTTCGTATGCTTCCAAGTATCGGCTCTGAATCTGTTTCATCCTCCCTTCCATGGCTCTTGAAGGCCTTGAAAATTCATCGATGTAAGTGGTTGCCGCGACAATGAGGTCCGTATCTTTTACGGAGGCTAAATACATGTATTTGGGACGGATCTTACCGTCTGCATCTTTCCAATCATAATAGCCAGAAGCGGGACCCTTTAAACTCGCTTCCAGAATCTTCCAAAATGCAGGGAGCTTAGCGGAAAGATCATGCAAATCCGTTCCTACGATTTGGGGATTCGCATGGAAATAATTGATCCCCTTATCATCATGGACAGCCGTATAACCAGTCTCTCCAACCTTCTGAACAGCAATGGACTTGAGCCACGGATCCTTTAGTAAATCCTCCCTTTTTATTTTGGGATGCGATTTAATAAAAATCTCAATCTGTGCGGCCACATCGATCGCCTCCTCCTTGATGATCTTTTCTCCCAGTTTATCCAGAGAGGACTTGGACTCCTTCGAAGAAGCAGTGCTTAACTCCTTCAGGCTTTCAGATCCAATGTCTTTAACACTTGTAATCCGGAAATTCCCTAAATCCACACTGAAGAAGACAATGACCCAGATGATTAAAAAGGCTACCAAAATAGGGATCAAAGTCCCTATCAGTAATTTGGGTAGCAGACCTATTCCACTTATCTTTTTCACTGCCATGAGGTCCCTCCTTTTGAAGTTCCCTGTCCAGAGGACAGGATCCTGGAATTATTTTCTATTTTTCTATCGAGAAAAATTCCATTGCAGCTTTTTTAAACTCCTTTCTTTTATCGTCATGAGGGATCTCCTCACCCAATGCCTCGACAAAGGATAACAATTTATCCTGTGGAAAGGAATCCCTTTTCTCTCCAAATTCAATGAGTTTATCATCGATGACGAAAGGAGAAACTGCTCCCATTACTTTCCTCAGCTCATTTTCAATCCCTGAGAAAAAACTCTCTCGCACCAATTTTTTCTTAACAGGTTTCTGTTCACCTACTTGCTCCATTAACCTTGCTTGGACAAGTTGATAAATGGCCCTTATAACTTTAAACTCATCCCAATTAAGAGCTCTCACAACTTCTGATACATTTCTCATCCCGTTCGACAACGCCAATACATTCCATTGATCTGCACTTACAGTTTTGTTTTCTCCGTTGTTCTGAAGGGAAAGACAGAAAACGGCGCTGTTAGAAGAAATCATCTCTCGGATCTTCTCCCACTCCATTTTTTTCGAGGACCAATTTAGAAGTAACTGTTCAGAAGGAATAGGAATGGTTCTTTCTGGAGGAGGTTCATCTGGCTCAAACGCAATTCTCCCCATCTTCCATCCCATAATTGTGAAAAAACCATATTCTCCGGAAGCATCAGGAGTCTTCGCGTGAACAATATTACCCAATTCTAGGTACATTTCACCATTCGCTTTCCCCTTGAAGGATAACTTACCAGTCTTCTTCCCCATCAATAAGGGTTTGAGAATGTCGAATAGTTTTACTTGAGATAAGTCACCAAGGAATATCTCAGGCATAAATACCTCGGACCAAAACTATGCAATATGATTGCCAAAAATTGGCACAAATTTTATATTTTGTCAAGTAAATTTCAACCTATTGAAATTAAGATATTTTTTTGACTTTTTGGAAGGAAATGAAAAATTTTCTTTGAGGAGAGAAATAGTAAAGAAATTAGTCATTGGTCAAATATTTGTCACTTCATAGCATTTCTTGTCCAAAATCCAAGAGGATCGTATTTTCTTATTATTCGGAGTTCAGAGCGTGTAGGTGGTTTTGTTTTTTCAATTTTGCGTGCACATCTCAAATCCCATCCAGTATTTTTTAGAACTTCCTCTACAGTGATTCCAGGGTGAATCGAATCGAGAACCGTCTCTTTTGTTTCAGAATCAAATCTCAATATTCCTTTGGTTGTAATCACAGCACTAGGGCCTCCTCCCCTTAAACCGTTTCTCTCTCTCCACCCCCTTCCGTCTCCAAAACCAGGGGAGGTAATATAACTCACCTTCTCCAAGAATCGGCGCTTCTCATGTTTCATAATGATGACAAACCGCTTGGAGAGCGATGCAATATCACTTCCACCACCACTACCGGGAAGACGAATCTGAACATGTTCCCTTCCTCCAATATAGGTTGTATTGAGATTGCCAAAACGATCCACCTCCGCCCCTCCAATAAAACCCAAACTCACTCTTCCGCTCTGTAAAAGTGCCATGATATCCATCATCGAGGTCGTCCAGATTGCGCCCTCAGTATTAGGAGCATCTCCCATTGTGTAGAGAGCATTGTCTGCTGGCTTGTCTCTCAAGATCCCGTTCTCAAAGATCCCAATGGCATGAGGGGCATGGGTGTCCTTTGCCAATTGGAAGGCCAAAAGCGGAAGCCTCATCCCTACGAAGACTACATCATCGTCACGAATCTCTCGCCCCCCGGCGACAACCATCAATTCTTCCAGGGTATAATCAATCATCAAACCTGTCTACTCCTATATTTTTTTTGGAAAACTTAGATTGCTTCGCTTTGCTCACATGACAAAGAAAGAAACCATTGTCCGTGCCATGGCGAGGAGTTCCGTAATGGCGGGGCCACGAAGCAATCTCCTGTTGATGAATTTAATACCCGTAGTCCACCGGAAGAGATTTTCTATGGCGCTTTACCAAAAGAGATTTTATTTTTTCTTCGCCCAAGAGTTTGAGATATTCTTCTCTGTCTTTTACCCCTAAAACCCATTTCTCAAGCCACTTCAGATATCCCTCTCTGTCTCTTGACTCCTGATGGTAGGTCACATATTTTTCATGGTCTCGATTATAATAGCCTTGCATAGGGGATGGGTGAGCTCCCCAAGGTTCTTGAATCACAGCACCGACTAAAAATCCAGGAATGAGAGTACGGTTTGGATCTCTTTGAATCATTTTCTTACTGACTATTTCTTCCACTACCACAAGCACCTTTCGAGCCGCCAGAGCCGACTCTTTGGTCACACCACTTCCACCCCAAAAATGGGTATTCCCTTCCTCATCCGCCCTCTGGGCTTGAACAATGGCTACATCAGGTTTCAAGGCGGGGACTAAGACCAGTTTTTCTTTTGTATAAGGACATTCCATCTCCTTGAAGGGCTGTCCTCCTGACATCATTCCTGTGCCCAAAAGGCTTTTCGTTGGAATAAAAGGAATGCCGAGGGCCGCTGCATGGAGGGCTAACGAGATGGTAAAATTGGTGTAATCTTCAATCTCGATTTTTCTCGGGACCCCTTCCTCGGCAGCCCTTCTCATGTTATAACCCACCCCCATGATAACATTTCCTATCCAGGCAGCGATCACCTCTTTCACACAGCCAGAGCCGATCATTTGATCGAAGAGCATATCCGAGATAGGACCTATGAGGGTGAGATCTTTTTTCCCCTGGCGAATGATCTCGTGTCCAACGGCAAACGGGATGGCCGCTTCTAAGGCAGCGCCCATCACAATGGAGTCACCATTCTCAATAAACCGGGTTACTGCCTCTTTCATTGAAAAGATCTTAGGCTCCAATGTTTCACCTTTATCTTGTCACGGTATTGAAGGTTAAGAAATTGCCAATGATAAATTACTGGATTTTTATCTGAATGGAATCCATCATTTCCATGAAAGTTTTTTGGAAGGTTTCATAAACCCTCTTCTCATTTCCTGAAATCAGTTTCTTATCCCAATCATCCCCTTTTTCTGAGGCCTTTATCCCAAAAGAATTAATATCCTTTGAATATCTGAAGAAAACCGCATGCTCTCCCTGATAAAGGAATAGAAATTGTCCTTGAAGAACCCAACTGGAGGGAATGACAAACCCTTTCTTCACAATGGGTTGAAGAGAGGGAGCGTCAGGGTTCCATGCCATCAATTGAATCAGAGTATCCACTTCTAATTCTCCCTTCTTCACCTTCCCTTTCGAATATAATCTTTTCTCTGTATAGGGCTTCAATGGGGTTACGGTCATCGGCCCGGCTTGAGGGTTAGTCTTATCTGCAATCTGAAGGATGAGCATTTCTTCAACCTGTTTCCCCTTAGTTTTAACAAGGAAATAGGAACGGGTGAGTGAACTCTCTCCTGGATTTTCATGTGAGAAAGAATGGATGAGGTTAAATTCAGAAGGTAATGTTAAAGTAAAGGGCGGCTTCTGGGAAATTAATTTTTCCCCCTGAATTTCTAAGTCTTTCTGGGCAGCAGTGGCAATGGCCCATATAGCTAAGATTAAACAGAACAATGCAATAATAATTTTTTTCATGGCTTCCTCTTCGGCAATCGTTCGATGGCCATAAAATTGTAGGGGCGGCCCACTGTGGCCGCCCGATTTGGGAGCCCTCGGAGGGGCTCCCCTACAATCTTATCCTTAATCCCCTGGGGAAATTACTTCTTTTTTGTGAGCAGCTCTTTCAATTTAGCTCCTATTTGAGGGCTTTTTTCCAAAATATCTTTCCAGCCTTCATCGTATGCCACTTTGAGGAACTTTTCCTTTTCTGCCGGAGGCAGGTCAATAACCTGGATACCTCCTTTGAGGAGAATGGGGCGCTCCTGTTTTGCAAGGTTATCAAAATCCGCAACGACCTTTTTCTCTGCTTCTGTGGCTACTTCCGTTAAAAGATCCTGAAGCTTCTTGGGAAGCTTATTCCACGTGTTGAGGTTCATAAGAAGAGGGTTTGGGACCTGGTAAAAGCCCGGGTCTACGACATATTTCGTCTGCTTATCCCAGCCCCAATCACGAATCCCGACGGAGGGCCAGCAATAGCCATCGACAACGTTCCTTTCGAGAGCGGAATAGACCTCCGTGGGCGGTATCACAACGGGGTTCCCGCCAAGTCCTTTTACCATTTGCAGGTACATTGGAGATACGCGAATGTTAAACCCTTTGAGGTCAGCCGTCTTTATGGGTTTTTCAAGGTAGAGATGGAATTGTGTGCCCAGACCAAGTCGTGCCACGTAATAGAGCCCGATCTTTTCGTGGAGCTGATTGATATAGGCCCAGGCACTTTTTGTTCTTTCTTCCGCAGGCGTAAAGACGGACAGCTTGAGGGCATCCACTTCAGGAAGTACCGATACGTAGTAAGCATTGGTGGTAAATACCATATCCACCATGCCACGTTGGCAGGCTTGAACTTGATCCTGTGTTTTGACCGCCTCCGGTCCTCCGATGAACTGTATCTTCAGCTCCCCGGGATATTTCTTTGTAACCATCTGCTCCACCAGGTCAGCGAAGGTTGCGAAGGCCTTGTACTCACTGGCTGTCTTGGGCCATGCTGTCACCGCTTTCAGAGTAAATGTTTCGGCTCTGGCAATCCCATACTTAGTTGCGAATACGGCAAATACAAAAAATACGGCAAGAAACGCTAAAGCTAATCCCTTTTTCATGGCCAACCTCCTTGTATAATTTTGATTGCACAACCCTTAAATATTTACCCTCAAATATTTATCATCCCCCCCTTCCCTCGCTTCACTTCATTCCCATAAGACTTGGTACAATCGTTGCTATACTTGGCATTGCCAACACAAGCGCAATACATAATATATCTATAATGACATAAGGAGTTACCGCCCTCCAGATATCACCCATAGTGATGTCAGGAGGAGCTACACCTTTCATCACGAAGAGGGTAACGCCAAAGGGAGGGGTAATCAAACCTGTCTCAAGGGCAATAAGCATCATCACGCCGAACCAGATTTTGTTAAACCCAAAGGCATTGACGACGGGCATGTATATCGGTATTGTGATCATCATAATTGCAACGGTTTCCATGAAACAACCCATAATAAGGACGACGACAAGCATGCCGATGAGTATCACTATCGGCGAAATGGTAAGGTTGGTAATAAAATTTGTCATGCCCGCAGCAGCACCGGTAAAGGCTAATATTTCACCGTATGTGCTTGAGACAATAATAATCATGAATATCATTACCGTCACTTTGACGGTACTCATGACCGACTTCTTCATGATTTCCCAGGTTAAACGCCTGTAAAGAAGGGCCAAGATAAATGACCCCAATGTCCCTGTTGCAGCAGCTTCCGTGGGGGTTGCTACACCCAGAAATATCAGACCTATTACCATAAAGATGATGAAGCCGAGAGGTAACAGATATTGTACGGTGACCCGCACCTTTTCTTTCAAAGGGGTACGGGGCACAACATACATAGGCGCCTCTTCAGGTTTAATGCGCAACCATAATACGACGTAGATGAAGTAGAGAGCAGACATCATGATGCCCGCGGGTATGCCAGCCATCAAAAGTTGCCCTACGTCGATATTGGCAAGGCTTGCAAGTACCACGGTAAGTGCATTGGGAGGAATAAGGGCATCAACGGTCCCTACTCCCATGAGTGGACCGAGACTCATGTTTTTGCTGTAGCCTTTTTCCAGCATTTGAGGAAGCAGGATGGTGCCAAGGAGGGCGCACGTTGCAATAGTGGAGCCGCTCAAAGCGCCGATGATAACACCCATAATAATAGCCAGGAGAGAGAGCCTGCCCCGGAGGTTGCCAAGCCATTTGTCGAGCACATTCACAGCATTAAGCCCAAGGCCTGAATGGAATATCAGTTCTCCCATAAGGATGAAAAAGGGGACCGGGAGCAGGGTAAAGGTTGTAATGGAGGTGAAAGTTCCTGTCACAACCCCTACAAGGCCTGGTACTCCCCCCAGGAAGAAATAGGCCGCAATCATATTGACAACGAGAAAGGCAAAGGCAATAGGCAGGTTGGTGAGAAGCAGGAACACCATACCCCCAAAGAGCAAACTGATGATCAGCCACCATTCCATGGGTTACCTCCCTGTCCTAATCTCAATAAGCCTGCTCCACGCCATCCTGAAGAACTGGATGGTAAGGAGGATGCTCCCTATGGGGATGATGATGAAAATAGCCGATTTCGGAACAGTAACTGCCCTTACATCCGTTACCCCATGGATAATACAGTCCCACATATGGACAATTCCAAGATAGACCATCATAGCACAGGCAAGCCCGCCGATGACAGACATGATACAATCGAGAGTGTGCTTGGTTTTCTCATTGAGATGAACATATATGACATCGGTAGTGATATGCCCTCCCTCTCTCAAAAGCCAGGTCGTTCCAAGGAAAACTATCCACAACAGGGCATACTCCGTCATCGGTATGATCCATATCGTCGTCTGATTAAATAAGAATCGCATGAAGATGGTGTAACAGACAGCAGCCGTGATGAATACAAGTATGGCCCCGGCCAATGCTGCCATGACGTCTGAAAGCTTATCAAAAATCTTCCAGAATCCTTTCTTTGAACGTCCTCTTTTTTTAGAAGCCTTTTCCATTCTCATTTTCCCTCGTTGAGTTTATCATCGATCTCCTGAAGTTGAATGACCTGCTCTCTGCTTCAATTTCTCCCACTCCTCATCCACATCCATTTGAATCTGTCTGATCTGCTCTTCCTTCAGGTGTCTATATCTTCCCTGCTTCATGAGGTATTCCTGGACAGGGAGACGGCGTGGCTCACGATTGATGGTGTATCTCTTCCCATCTTCCACCTCATAAAGAGGAAAAACGTTCGTTTCTACTGCAAGGATGGACAACTCAGGAGAAAGATTTGACGGTGTCTTCCAGCCTGTTGGGCAAGGAACAAGCATATGAATAAATTTTGTTCCTCGAATCCCTTTGGCCTTAGTAATCTTTTGTTGAAGATCTCTTGGAAAACCGATGGTGGCTGTCGCAGAATATGGATTATAATGGGCGGCCATGATCTCCATGATGTTTTTCTTCCGTCGCGGGTTCCCTTCAGGAGTCGTCCCTGTCCAGGCATAGGAAGGGGTTGCGGAACTCACCTGAATCCCTGTGTTCATATAGGCTTCGTTATCGAGGCAGACGTAGATGATATCCTCGTTATTTTTTGTCGCCCCCGAAAGAGACTGCAAACCGATGTCAAACGTTCCGCCATCTCCTGCAAAGGCCAGCACTTGAATATCATCCTTTCCCTGAATCTTAAGGGCATTGGCGATCCCGGCTGCAGTGGGCGCGGCAATCTCAAAAGCAGAATGAAAGGTCGGGACACCATAGGAAGTGTTAGGGTATACACCTCCTATCGCTCCTTCACAGGACGGAACGATGACGGAAATGGTTCGAGGTCCCATGGCCTGAAGGACCAATTTCATCGCAACCGCCAGACCACAACCAGCACAGGCCGCATGACCAGATCTCAATAGATTCGGCTGTTGTTCAGGTAATACCATATCCTTTCTCCCTTATCGCAGCATAACTGAAATAATTCTTGATTTGAGATTTCAGACTACCAGTTAGTTTAGTTTCTTCGGTTTCTTTCGTTTCTCTGGTTTATTTAGTTAACCAAACAAACTAAATAAACTAAAGAAACCCGATAGACCATTGAAATCCGCAATCTGCAATTGACTATTCCTCCATGACCCAGATGGGTTGATCAAATGGGTCAACACGATTCATCACTTCCAAGGCAATTTTTTGAATCACTTCGGGAGTGACATCCGTCCCTCCTACTCCAGCAATATAACTGTAGGTGAGAGGACGGTCAGGAGAATGAATCAGTGCTGCTCTCAATTCCTGACAGAATATCCCTCCGCTTCCGAGAGAGATATTTCTGTCAATGACTCCAATCTTTTTCTTCCCACGGAGGGCCTGTTGAACAGCCTCTCTCGGGAAAGGTCTGAAGAGGCGTATTTTAAGTAACCCAATCTTGTGCCCCTGTTTACGAAGGTCTCTTATCACCATCCTTGCCGTGCTTGTAATTGACCCTGCCGTCACAATAACAATCTCTGCATCTTCAAGCATGACGGGCTCAATGATTCCATAGCCCCTTCCAAATTCTTTCTTAAATTCTTGATCCACCCGCACTGCAATTTCTTTGACGGAGTCCATGGAAATCTGGGCCATATGCTTATACTTCCGGTATAATTCCGATGAAACCACAGGGACGAGAAATCCAGGTTTGTCAATATCGAACTTATGCGGGAGATCAAGTGGGGGAAGGAAGCGATCGACCTGTTCCTGTTCCGGAATGTCCACAGGTTCCATGAAATGAGAAACGAAAAAGGCTTCCAAAGAAACCATGGCGGGAAGGTATACCTGCTCGGCTATTTTATAAGCCTGAATCACACTATCCAGGGCTTCCTGACCATTTTCGCAATAAAATTGAATCCAACCCGTGTCCCTCTGGGAAAGGCTATCTAACTGGTCAGCCCAAAATCCCCAGGGAGCAGCCAGCAACCGATTAACATTGGCCATGACCACTGGAGCACGACAGCCGGCTGCAAAATGGAGCATCTCATGCATGAGAGCAATGCCCTGGGAGGAGGTCGCCGTAAAGGTCCTCACCCCGGTCAAGGAAGCAGCAATACAGGAGGCCATAGCTGAATGCTCGGACTCTGTTCGCATCATGATCCCTTTCAGTTTGCCAGAAGTTTCCCATTCAGAAAGTTTTTCGTAAATGGCTGTCTGGGGTGTAATCGGATAAGCTGCAATCAGGGGAGTGCGGCAGAGCCTGACAGCATGGGCGACGGCATGGTTTCCGGTTAGAAAATCCCTCATGATACTTCCTTCATCTCCACGACATTTCGAGGGCAAGACTTTGCACAGGTCCCACATCCTTTGCAGTGGTCAAAATCAACATATTTTGTCTGGTGAAGAGGGTCCAGTGAAATCACCCCTTCGGGGCAAAAGAAATAGCAATTGTAGCAGTAGTTGCATGTTCCGCAGGAAAAGCACCTTGATGCAGACAGGCTGGCTTCTTCTGAAGATAGACCGCAACTAACTTCTGAGAACCCTCTCAGTCTTTGGTCGAAACCGAGTTTGCGCATATTGATCTTTTTGCTTGCCTCAAAATATAGGGTGTTTATCCTATCATATAAAATAACGCCTTTGGGCTCTGGCCATTTCCCCTCATCCCTCCCAGAAAGATATGACTCCATCGAAACAGAACCTTTATTCCCAACCTTAATCTTAGAAAAGACCTTATCCAAAGACTCCCCCCTCAGACGAAGGTCAATGGAAATAGCAGCCTTCTTCCCTACAGAGATAGCAGTGACAATGGTTCGAGGCTGGTCAACGGCATCTCCCCCAGCAAATATCATGGAAGAGGAATCCACATTAATCAAACCATTTTTAATAAGCTCCTGAGGGATCCACGAAAGATCAACTTGTTCACCGACAGCTGTGATGAGATGATCAGCTTCGAGGGTGAAAAATTTCCCCTTGACAGGGATCGCTTTGGGTCTACCACTTTGATCCAGATCACTTAGTCTCATTCGCTGGAATTTTACAGCCAGCCTTTTATTCTTAAGAAGATTTATTTTCACAGGCTGAATCAAAAATTCAAACCGCGCCCCTTCCTCCTCAGCCTCAACGATTTCGTCTGGGATGGCTAGCATTTGAGCCCTAGTCCTTCGATAGGCAACCGTCACTTTGGAACCGAGACGCAATGCTGACCGGGCAACATCCATGGCTGTATTGCCACCGCCGATCACAATGGTTTCTTTTCCTAAGATAACCTTCTCTTTTGAATTGAGCCGCTCCAAAAAATCTCCACCCTTCCGGACCCGTTTTAAATCTTCGCCATCAATGAAAAGAGATGCATTCAGTCCTGCTCCAGGGGAAAGAAAAACGACATCAAACCGGGTCAGTTCATCAAAAGATAAGTCTTCTCCAACTTTGATACCTGTCTTGATTTCGATGGGGAGATTAAATATCCTTTGAATCTCTTTTTTCAGAACCGATTTGGGGAGACGATATTGGGGAATCCCCCAACGCATCACCCCGCCTGGTTCTTTCTGCGCCTCAATAATAGTCACCTTGTGGCCCAAGAGAGCAAGGAAGTAGGCGCAGGAAAGTCCCGCCGGACCAGATCCGACAACCGCCACCTGTTTTGAATCCGTATTTGTTATGGGCAGGATATCAGGAAGGTGATCTGAGGTGGCATCAAATACATATCGCTCCACGGCTTTGATGGAAACTGATTCGTCGTACTGACTTCTATTGCAATCAATCTCGCACGGATGAAAGCAGACCCTCCCGCATACACCAGGGAAAGGATTTTCCCTCAACAACGTCCGGAGCGCCTCATCGTATTTGCCTTGGGTCGCAAAGTAAAGGAATTGAGGAATGGGGTTGCCTGCAGGACAGGTCTCCTGGCACGGGGCTGTCATAAATACGGTTTGGGGCTTTTGGAACCCCCATTTTCCTGTTTCGATGACCTCCGTGCTCCCGTATGAGATGGGAATCACAAACTCATTGGCATGATCGGGATTTTTCATCGTCCCCTTATCTCTCTACTTCATACACTTTTACCTGTCCAAAAGCCTCTCTCACGGCTTGAATATTAGCCTCGATTTTAGCTGGGACCATTGTTCTAACGGCTTCAACCAAAGTCTCCATTCTAATCAGATCTGTTAAACGCACATAAGCACCAAGCATGGCTGTGTTAAAATTGTCTCCCAGGCCGACGTTCCTTGCAATAGGGCCCGCATCGATCAAACCCATTTTGAATTTTCTCAATTGTTTAAAGGAATCGATCTCCCTATTCGTATTGACCAGGATCGTTCCACCGGGCTTGAGCTCTTGTGATATTTCCATTTCATCTGCCAAAGAAAGATCAAATATGATCACCTGGTCCGGATGCTTAATTTGGCATTTCAAAAGGATCGGCTCATCGTCCACTCGTAAAAATCCGAAGACCGGAGCGCCACGGCGTTCTCCTCCGAAAATGGAAAAGCATTGGGGGTATTTCTCCTCCAAGAAAAATGCCCTTCCTAAAATTTCGGAGGCAATAACTGCTCCCTGTCCTCCACGGCCTCTAAACTTGATCTCGATCATTAAAACCTATCTCTTTCCCTTCGGCGTCTCCTTAAAGGCATATCTCAAAACATCTTTTTTGGATTGCTCCATATGATTTCTGATGGCCTGATTGACCTCATCCAGATCTCGTTTTTTTATTGCCTGAACTATTCCCTTATGCCCTTCAATCGCTCTTATTACGTTATCGACCGAATAGATGCTCTGAATTCTGTATCGTAACATATGTCGTCTCAAGGTCTGGGCCAATTCGAGCAAGCGTTTGCTTCCGCTAAATTTGGAAATTATCTCATGAAATTGGGCATCCATGTCCACAAACGCCCTCACGTCTCCTTTTGAAACCTTATCTTCTGCAACAGATATGTTCTTTTCCAGTTCTGCGCCCAATTTTTCGTGGGCCTTTTCCATGGCCCAGCGGGCAGCCAATCCTTCTATCGCTGCCCTTATCTCACATATCTCCTCAACTTCCTTTTCGCTGATGGGCTTGACGACATAGCCTACTCTCGGTATCGATTCGATCAGACCCTCTAATTCCAAGCTATGGAAAGCCTCTCTCACCGGCGTTCTGGATGTCCCGAGCTCTTTCGCAATCTTCGCCTCTATCAAATGCTGACGAGGGGATATTTCTCCATTCAAGAGTTCTTCACGAAGATGCTCGTAGATCCTTCTGCGAATAGTTTTACCGGTTTTTATGACCAATCGTCTCATGCGAGAAACTGTACCCCAACGTTTTGTATTTTGTCAATAAGTTTTAATGGAACTATAAGATATTCCTTGACAATCTGCTAGGGGATTGGCATACTGTACCCCAATAAACTCATAAAGGAGGCCATAATGAAACATAACAAAATCTTACTCATTCTTTCATCTCTTATGCTCGTCGGGCTTTTTCATCTCGCCCCATCTGCATTCGGACAGGCGAAATCATTTAGTTTTTCTTTTTCCACTTTTTTTCCTGCACCTCATAGGAATACCGCAATTTTAACGGAGTGGACAAAGGAGATTGAAAAAAGAACAAATGGAACAGTTAAGATTACCATATTCCCAGGTGGTACTCTCACTCCAGCAGACAAATGCTACGACGGGGTGATCCGAGGGATTTCTGATTTCGGTAATTCAGATTTGGCCTATACAAGGGGAAGATTTCCTTTAACAGAAGTGTTTTACCTGCCGTTGGGAATTAAAAGCGCTTTGGTGGCGACGAGAATGGTGAATGAGTTTTATATTAAGTTTCAGCCAAAAGAGTTGGATGAAACGAAGATAATGTTTTTTATCTGCCATGGCCCGGGGTTACTTCATACAAAGAAGCCTGTTCATACACTTGAAGAGCTGAAAGGCATGAAAATTCGTAGCACCGGGATGAGCACCAA
Source organism: Thermodesulfobacteriota bacterium (assembly GCA_049513055.1). Classification (GTDB taxonomy): domain Bacteria; phylum Desulfobacterota; class BSN033; order BSN033; family UBA1163; genus UBA1163. The sequence continues at coordinate 13,902 of JBEKWN010000059.1, read as the reverse complement.
AATTGTCTTAGCCCTTGGAGCAACTCCAGTGGCTATGCCTATGGGTGATGCTTATGATGCCTTATCAAGGGGGGTTACCGAAGGGATTGTATGCCCTTATGAAGCTTTATATGGTTGGAAACTCGCTGAGGTCATAAAGTCGACAACTGAAGATTATCCTTGCGCTTACTTCTCGGCTTTCTTTGTAACCATGAACAAGGATAAATGGAATGCTTTGCCACCCGATATCCAAAAAACCATCGAAGGTTTGAATAAGGAATATATCGAGAAAGCGGGAAAGGCATGGGATGAGATTGATAAAGAGGGAAAAGATTATACCGTCAAATTAGGCAACCAGATCGTCGCCCTGACAAAGCAAGAAGGAGAGAAATGGGCAAAGGCCACGAAGCCCCTCTTTGATGAGTATGTGACGACAATGAAAGCTAAAGGGCTTCCCGCGGAAGAGGCCTTGAAATTCTGCCTCGATTATTTGAAGAAAAATCAGTAAGAGCTTTCTTTCTCTGTCATTCTGAGGGAGGAAAAGAATCTTTTGGGGATGATTTGAAGAAAAACCGATAGAAATGTTTTATAATGAATTAGTTTTTCTTCAAGCACACGGAGATTCCATGAGTCACTATATTAACTATGAAAGAAAAAAAATAGATTTCGGAGTTGCCGACCCGGTACAAGAAATCAGACGTGCCTTAGATCATCCCATCGGATCACCTAAAATTGAAGAATTGGCGCGTCCGGGAATGGAGGTTGCTCTGTTATTTGATGATCTTCAGCGTCCAACGCCAGTTCATCTGGCATTGCCCGAGATTCTGAATCGGCTTAATCGCGTCGGTATCCAAGATAATCGGATCAGTGGAATCTGTTCCTTAGGCACACATCCTATCCCCACATTGGAGCAATTAAAAAAGAAAGTGGGAGAAGAAGTTTTCTCTCGTTTGCAGGGCCGAATCTTTCCTCATGATCCTCATGCTTCTGATAATGTCATCATCGGGAGAACCCATCGGGGAACACTGGTGGAGATTAACCCACGCGTTGCATTTTCTGATTTAATCATCGGTGTCGGAGAATGCATGCCCCATCCTACCGCCGGATTTGGAGGGGGATATAAAATTATCATGCCAGGGGTATGCTCTTATCGCTCTGTAGCCAGTCATCATTTCACCTGGATGCGCCACCGAAATAGCAAAGTAAATCTTCTCGATGGAAATTCTTTTTATGAAGAGATTGTGGATGCAGGGCGTCTCTCAAGACTGGCCTTTAAACTCGATTTCATCATTAACGATAAGAAGGAGGTCATCCGTGCCTTTGCAGGGAATCCCATCGCAGAACACAGAGAAGCTTCCCACTATTCAGCCTCCCTCTACACGATTCCTCTATCGAAACTGGCGGATGTGACCATCACCTCAGCTTTTCCCTTAGAAGTAGGCGTTCAAGCGACAAAGGCTTTGACCATGGCAGGCTTCTGCACCCGATCAGGAGGCGCCATCATCTGGGTTGCCCCTCAGAAAGAAGCAGGGCCGATCATGCCGTTAATCAAGGAGATGGGAAGCTCGGAAAGTGCGAGTGATTTCCATCGTCGGTTAATCCAGGGGGACGTTCCTGACCATCTCAAATCTTTTGGAATTTCTTACATCATGCAGGTGGTCTATTTTAAGGAGCTAGCAGAAAAGTTCAATGTGGTGCATGTCACCGAGGGGCTTTCCCCGGAACAGGTGAAGATGATGAAATTTTCATACTCTTCCCGTCTTCAGGAAGCAATCAATCAAGTCTCTGAAAAGATGCCCAAAGCGGATGTCGCAGTCTTTCCCTCAGGAGGCAATATCATCCCGGAAGTAAAGTGAAGCCCCACGGGCTAAAGTCCTGGCCCCTCCATACACTTCGTAGGGCGGAACCCTCCGAAGCATATCCCATTTTGCTCTTTAGGAGCTTCAAGTTAGACAAAACACACTCCGCATTCACCCACGGTCTGAGAGGTTTTGTCTTTCTGCGTAGGAGGGTAAAAGAAAGCACATCCCGCCTTTCTTCCCACCCAACGAACTAAAATTAACGGCGGCTATAAACCGTTCGCTGGATTGACACGTTAGGCTATACGTTTCTTCCAATATCCGGGTCTTCGCCTACCATGGGCAATAGCAACAAGCTCAAGTTTTTCGGGATGTTCACGATATACCAAATAGAAAGGGAAGCGCTGCAGGAGATAGCGTCGAGTACCCCGAACATAGTGTGGATACATTTCAGGGTTCTCGGCAATCCTTTCGACGGCGAGATCAAGTTCAGCAAGAAAGGCAACTGCCGCTAAGGCACTCCTTTCTCGGTACCACTGGGCTGCCGCCCGCGCTTCGGCAACAGCCTCGGGATGGACATCGATCTGCCGAGGAGACATCACTGCCCTGTGATTCTTGCTCTGGCTTCGGCCCAGGGAATCAGATTGAGTTTGCCTTCGTCAATTTCCTTAAGCCGCACGATGATTTCGGCTTCCCACGCTGACTCCGCATCCTTATCTACGGTTTCGTCAAGGCTGTCAAGCAAGGTCCCTGCAAGAGCCGCCCGTGTAAATTGCTATAAGCATCACGAGTCTGTAGAAAAAGCCCGATTCTGGCTATTTTCCGATTCGAGGTATTTCATTTCATTAATAGCGAATTTATGAAAAATGACTTTTCCTACAGACTCAACGCCAAAGCTCACTGGGAGCCGGATTTATCGGCGATCCGTTGGAGCAGGTTGTTATGAGATATACTCATTGATTCTTTCTAAGTTTTGAAAGCGTATTATCAATCTCAAACATCACAACAGCTGTTTGAAAAACTACACGTCTTGCATCGAGCCAAAGCAATGGTTCACCCTCCTTCTGCGCTCCATGCTCCTGCCGTTGAGCCAGATCTGAGACAGTACCCCAGTAAACTAATAGGGCATCGAGAAATGCTCGTTCTGTTTCTCCACATTCTTGAACCAAAAAGTTCATTGCAGCGCGTATTCGAGCTACCGTCTTGGATTTATCCGAAGTACATTCTTGTGGGTTATAGCGCTTAACCAATGTTTCCGCAAACTCCTGCATAGCTTCTCGGATAAGATGTCCAACGGTTGTGAGTACCGATACTGAATCATCTGTCCACAGGAGGTTTTCAGCTTGTGCCCACTTGGCGTAGGCATTCGGATAAGATGCTCTAAATCCATCGCTTTCAAGGTGCTCTCTGATAATCATTTGGACGCGTTCTGTTGGCTGACCGAGCTTTTTCATAATCTGATCGTACATGCGGAATCCGTCATTAGTAATATAAAAGCTTTCGATCCCGTTCCTATCGTAAGAGACAATCGAAATAAGACCATACGACTCCAGTGTCCTTAAATCGCCTTCAAAAATTCTTGGAGATTGTCTCGGTATAGCTGGATGTATAAGCTCAACCCCTAGAGGTCCAACTGTGTGCGCAACGTAAAAATACTGCCGTTCATTTCTTGGAAGACTTCTTTCAGCTTCCACGAGTTGAATTAATATTTTTTCCTGTGCTCGCTCTAACACGCTCGCCATTCCCTTTTTATTTACCATATACCAACAGAGGTAAGCCGACCGGCCACCGAACTTTGACAACCAAACGAAGTTTATTCCGGGTCGGCTTGAGTGATTCGTTAGGCATAACTCAGTTAGGCTCGGATAATGTCAATATCCCAAAAGTCACTTTTTCTAACATTGGGGGTTGCCCGAATGGGTTACTCTTTAAAATTCGGATTGCGTTCTTCATGTCCCACGGTGATTTTAATTCCTAACAGCCGTTGGAATTCACTCAAGCAGTCGGTCACAGAGTGCGCTGCAGATTCGAGCTCTGATTTTTTCGTTCGCCCTTCTGCCAGCCTGTGAATGGCTGCCCGCCTTACTTTGTTAAATTGATCGATCTTGTCGTAGAGGGATTGATCGATGATCTTTTCATCGTGAGCCAGTTTCGCGAGTTGGGTCAAATAATTGCATTGATTAATTCTTGATTCAGAAATTGTTGGGTGACCCTGTGCACCGGATCGCATCAGTTGCGTCAGGCCGATCTCGATCATTGTATAACCTAAGCTAATTGCTTCAATCCATATCTTGCGTTCAATTGCAATTGCATACAACCAAAAAATATCTTCAGGTTCGATTTCGTCTTTGGTCAGTAAGCTGTCGTCCGGCAAATATACTCCTCCAATGCGAATCTCCATAAGAAGCGCTCCTTTCGATGAGTGTATCGTATAGAACATCTCCGCCTAACGATGAGCTAAGCGACGCGCAGTTTTTTGCGCGTCCGCTTGAGGGGCAAGTTGGGCAGTTTCACTGTGAATTTATTCTTTTTTGACGCCTTTTCTTCGTTTGTTAAACAGCCGTAGCAAACCCACTCGGATTCAAGTTTGAGCTTCTTTCCGATTTGATAGAGGTGGGCATGGCAAGTCGCTCGATTACATCGCGAGCATATTCCGCCGCTCGGGGTATCGAACTCCCCATAGCAAATATGACATTTCCAAGGCACGACTTGTTTAACTGCGTTCATAACCACACCTCTATTTCGTGTGCTTACATTCGTTTCTGTATATTTGCTTTAAGTATCTGCTTGATCGTCTTTTATTTCCTGTCTAAATTCGCGAAGCTTCGATGGTGCAATGTATACATATTCTACAAGTGCTCTAAAAAATTCATCTATCTTCCAGGTCATCGGAACAGTTACGCACTGGCTTGTATTATGAGCGCCGGAATTCCCAAGCGTCCTGAGCACTGAAGTTATTTCTGCAAGAATTGGTGGTATTTCACCTCTTTTCGCAAGCTGTTCGAGGCGTTGCTGCAAACGGCCCGTAGGAACGCCACGATCATCACACATTGCCTCTAACGCTCTCCGAATAAGAACAGCGAATGCATTTGGGGAAACATTTTGAACGGCTTTCGCTTCACGATAATTATTTGCAACAGCGGATGGAACGGATTCATCCAAAGTACCGCTTTGGGGATACATCAGGGTGGCATCTTTATACTCTTGGGGCTCAAATAAATGATAGAGGGAGATGTCGTGACACGTGGCACATTCGAAGGCAAAATAAATGGACGATGGCTCTGGTTCCTCACTAAGTTTCCCATCGGAACCATACCATCTGCCATCGTAAGTATGCTTAAAGACCAGCTTATGTGGTGTTTGATTGCCACAGTGAGGGCATGTCATGAGCCGGTCATCACCAATTTCCATAGATTAACCTATATAGGTTATGTGCCCAACGCCAAGCATGAGGCGCTTGGGTGAACGCGCCTAGCGCGAAACCCAAGTCGCTCTCAATGCGCTTGTTGGCGGCGTTCTATTTCCATCCAAGGAACTGCTTCACCCGTGATATGACATCACAGACCATGCAGGGACCTTTTGGGCACTTTTGGGTCTCTTTTCCTTCAAGGTACTTTATGCGATCGTTCCACGCTGCGATCATGTAAACGTGGTCCCGGCAATGCTTCAGAATGTCATCTGGAATGTCGAACTTTAAATAGCACTGGACCTTGCCAAACTCAGATATGCTTCTCCAACAATACGCTACAGTCCATGCGTCACACTTATCCGGAGCCAAATCCGTGAAGTACCAACCATGACCATATGCTTTGTCCATTGTTGTCCAAGGCTCGGTTGGCAGGAGGTTTCGGGTCCGCATGATCTCGTCAAAAGCAACTTTTGTTGTGTAATGGTAGAGAATCATATCTGCGACCTCCTATAGGGCAAGGATCTGGCGAAGTTCCTTGGACTCATTGAGTCCATTGACATCCTTTGGATGCACGACAATGTGAACCTTGCGGATGTGATGATAAAGCTTCGAGAAATGCAGCATGGCGAGTAGTAGAAACATCAGCGCCATGCCTCGCTCGACACCGCCGTGGCCACTGCCGAGAATTGGCACGTGTATCGTGTCCACTCTCTGATCAGCAGTTATCCTTAATATCTCCTCCACGCAGTTACAAATAATGTGGGGCGTGCTTACAATACCAACTCCCAGGGTCCGAGTGGTGGACGCCGTGACCACGACTCTTGCCGGTTTGGCAAATCTGTCGGGCAAGAGCACTGTTGTTCCTGGCGCATACTGGCCGCCTTCCACTGGCCGTATCCCCTTACCGTCGAGAACCTCTTTTAATAATGCAGGGAGTCCTCCGATTTCCTCTGGGAATCTCTCTGTGAAGAATGCTCCCATTGCTGTTCGCCTGTCAGCCGCGCAGTCGTCTACAAAAGTTGTGTTTGCAGGCAGCACGATTGCGGAGTTGCGCGTCGTTTCCTGAATTGCCTGAATCTCGCCAGTTTTGATGAAAATCGTCAGTTCGCCCCGCTTAATCGTGACACCCTTTACGTAATCGAGGGTGCTATGCGTCTCTGGCATTTTCTGTGTCAAGAAGAACAGAACCCCACCTGCTGCGACCAGAGCAAGCCCCGAACTAAGCATGGTCCAATGCACATTACCTTGCAGAGACAGACCATTCACCTTGTCGTAGTCAACAAACGATGCGAAAAGCAAAAGGATCCCGCCGCCGCAGAGAATGTTGGTGAACGGAGCCAGGAGCACCGCCTTGGCATCTGATAGCATATCCTTGAGCCACTTCATGTTTCAAATGTCCCTCCCGCCAACGTATTTTTTAAGCTTATTTTATATATGTTGTCATATTATAGTTAATGGAGATGGTTTGTCAACGAACAATTCCAGATTTGTTGTTGAAAATCGACTCAATTCTGGGTGTGACGGCCTGCAATTGATTACCATACAGGCATCGGTGCACACGTTGCGGCACAGTTTTGCAACGCATCTTTTAGAAAATGGATATGACATTAGGACGATTCAAGAACTGCTCGGCCATCAAAAACTCCAGACCGCCATGATCTACACCCATGTTGCCTCAAAGAATCTATTCTTCCTTTCTTTATCATAAAGATTATTTTATTATTGATCCATGTGGACCGGGAAAAAACGTAAAGAGCATAGGGCATAGGGCATGGGGCATGGGGTTAGGTAAAAAAAGGCAAAGCAGATAATGTAGGGCATTAAATCTTTTACGCTATGCGCTCTGCGCTATGCGTTTTTTTAATAAGCTATGTGGACGAGGAGACTATTCCTAAAAATAGGATTTGGAACCTTTTTGTTGGGTTGGAACTTCGTCTCGAATGTCTGGGCCAAGGCCAAGCAGCTCCTTCCAAAGGGATTCCCGAAGAACCAATTGTTAAATATGAACCCCGAGGAGATTGACAATCGAAATCTCGAAATTGATCCTCTCGATCAATTTGGGACGATGGGCCCTATCGATGTAGCGATCGACTTAAAAACTTATCGACTCAAGGTCACAGGAAAAGTGGGACGCCCTCTCTCGTTGAGCTACGATCAAATTCTCAAGTATCCCTCCTTGACTGAGGTGGTCCTCCTCATCTGTCCTGGTTTCTTCTCCAATAATGGTCGCTGGACCGGGGTGAATTTGAAGAGTTTACTTCAGGAAGCGCAGATTAAAAAAGAGGCCCAATATATCGATATTAACGGAGCGCATGGAAAGGGTGTCAGGATTCCTTTAAAAACAATCGATCAAAAAAAGATCCTTTTGGCCTACCGTGTAAACGGCGAAATACTTCCTCAAAAACACGGTTTTCCTTTGAGATTGGTCTATGAAGATGCCTACGGGTATGATTGGGTAAAATATGTCGAGGAGATCGTTGTCTCCTGATCAGATTGACTTCTGATTGGCGACTATAAAGTGGAAGTTAAAAGCCTAAAGAGTTGTTGATTCCTAACCTTCCCTATCTTCAACTTCTCTCCAGAAATCCTCATGCCGGATACCACGCCCCTCTCGAATCTGTTGTCTCGCCAAACTTAGCATCTTCTGAAACTTGGGCGAGTAAGCTAATGTCAACCGCTCTATCTCGTCTTCATCATCCACGGAAAGCAATACCGCTGCAGGTTTCCCGTTTCGTGTGACTACTACAGGGCCGCTTTTACTTGCCTTCAAAAACGCGCTAAAACGTGCTTTCATATCAGCCACTGATGCAATTTTCATACTTTCACCTCCTTTCCGCCAATAAACAAACGATTCCCTTACTTGAACATTTGAGCATTTGGATTGAATGCATTTTGCTCATTGATCCGAGGTTTGGCCAGGAATTCCAAAATGAGCCTTGCCACTTCCTCCGGTTTTTGCAGCTGCAAATCGTGAATCCCATCCTGAAATGAAATGATCTCGACATCGGGAAGGTGAGTCTTCAAAAAATCGGCATTCCCTTTTGCCATATCGTGATAATCGGAGTTTGCCCCATAAAGGTAAAGAATCGGGATGGTGACGGTCTTTGCCTCTTCCGTAAAATCTTTTGAGGTCTTCAGGGTGCGGGAGATATGGTACCATGAGATTCGCGAGGCCGTTCTGTTATTTCGAGAGACGATCTCATTAATTTCCCTTTTTTCTGTCCCACTCATCTGCCCCCATGCCTTTCCCATCACCGATTTCACTATGAACTTGTCCGCTAACCCGGAACGAATGATTCCTATAGGGATCTCTCCTACTACAGGAAATTTCAATAAGTCTTCCATCGGTCCGTAAGAAATTTTTTGGTGTTTATTTCCGTTAATGCCATTCCCCTCTATGGAAACGATCTTGTCCACCTTTTCCGGGTACCGAGCAGCAATGTTTAAAGCGATCGCTCCGCCATAAGATACGCCCACGATATGAACTTTGGGGATCTGTAATTTTTCCATCATATTGGCGATTAAATCGGTCTGCTCCTCTATGGTATATTTAAATCCAGATCGAGGTTTGTCTGAATCACCCACTCCCAGATAATCGATACAGAGAAGTCTATAATGCTTTGAGAGAAGTGGTATGATTCTATTCCAGTGTCTGTACGTGCTAAATGCTCCGGGAATGAGAAATATAGGTTCCCCTTCCCCCGCTTCAACATAATGGATATTATAACCCCTGACCACCACGAATTTATCCATACCGTACTTAGCTTTTGAATAAACCTCGTGTTGGTCATTTTTCACCATGTAGCTACAGCCACTATTCAAAAACACCCAAGAGAACATCAGAAGAATGAAGCCCCCTTTTTTCAATCTCATTTTTACCCTTTTCTTTTTACCACAGTTTTCAAAAAATCCAATCACCATCCTCCCAACAAATGAAGATGGAGATGAAAAATGACCTGACCGCCACCCCGCTCCACATTAAAAACCAATCGATAACCTGACTCAGCGATAGAATGTTCTTTTGCCATTTCCTTCGCCTTCACCATCATCTTGAAAATGGTGTCCTTGTCTTTTTCTTTTAGATCGTTGAGGCTCCGAATATGCTCCCTGGGAACGATGAGAAGATGAACCGGGGCATGGGGGCGGATATCCTTAAATACAACCAGAGATTCATCCTGATATAAAAAATCGGCTGATTTCTCTCCTCTGATAATTTTACAGAAAGTGCAATTTTCTTCCATAGAATCAGTGGTCAGATCACCTATCCTGTTCCCAATCGATTATCTCTAATATGGATAGGTTGATATGTCAACAAGCAATTAATCTTTCCGTTGGAAAAGAATTTTGAAGAACTGAGAGGCGTTTATTGTCGTCTGCTCTGATACGAAATTGGGATCCAAATTCTTAAGCCTAGCCACTTGTTCTAAGGAAATCCACACATCTTTAGGCCTGCTCTCTTTACCCTGATAAATGACCGGAGTATCGGTTTCAAGAAGAATTCTCCCGAGGGGAGCCCTTTTGATAGCCTCTTGATGAGGAGGACTGTAAATTAAAGCAGGGGTCGCTGAAATAAAATAGCCCACGGACAAAATCTTATCCAAGAGATCAAGAGGGCCGGAATACCAATGAAAAATAGCTTGTTTAATCTTTCTTTCTCTCACCATTTCAAAGGCTCGGCGATGGGAATATCGGCAGTGAATAATCACTGGCTTATTAGATTCAAGGGCGATATCCAGAAGGCCTCCAAAAACCTCCCACTGCAACTCTTTTTTAACTTTGATCTTATAATCCAGCCCTATCTCACCTAAAGCCACCATTTCCTCAACATGATCCCGAATGAAAGAAAGGTTTGCCTCCACCTTTTCTTCTTTAATCTCCCATGGGTGATAACCAAGAGCCGGATAGATATATCCACGATTTACTTCAGTGATCTGAAGAACCTTTTTATTTGACTCGATGTCCATTCCTACAGCAATGATACCCCGTACACCTGCTGCTTTGGCCTCTTGAATTGACTCAGAAAGATCATCCAACTCTTCCAAATGAGCATGGCCATCTACCAAAGGCGCTTCATTTATTTCTTCTTTCTCCATCTCAAACTAATAATACCATGAAAAAAATAAGATCACGTCACCCTCACCCTATCCCTCCCCCTTCGAGGGGGAGGGGGGTGTCGGGGTGGACTCGACATCGTAGTGCCAGCAGAGCATCCCCCCATCAATGTTCTTCACATTTTCAAAACCTTCATGTTGAAGTTTGAGACAGGCCTTATAGGAGCGGAGACCTGATTCACAATGGACTGCAATCTCCTTTGACTTATCGAGTTCGCTAAGACGCTTTTTTAATTCCCCATAAGGGACCCAGATGGTATTTGGGATTCGTTCCGCTTTCACCTCGTCTTCTTCTCTGACATCCAATACCTGAAAATTTTCTTTTGAGGTTTGAAGTTTCTCTCTCACCTCCGAGGCTTGAATTCCTTCTACCTTGCCCTCCAATTTGTTCACAAGCACATTGGCTGCCACGATGATGGGTGAAAGGACTGGACTAAACGGAGGGGCATAGGCCAAATCCACATTGGCCAGCTCCCGGCAGGTCATCTTGCCATGAAGAGCCATGGCCAGAATATCGATGAATTTATCCGAAGGTCCTTCTCCGACCGCTTGCCCTCCCAGAATTCGACCCGTCTCTTTATCAGCAATGACCTTGAGTGTCGATTCTTTTCTGCCCGGATAATAATGAGCCCGATCAAATCCCCTGACAATGGCCTGAACAGGATGGAATCCCTCCTTCTCCGCTTCTCTCATACTTAATCCAGTTTTGGCGACATTAAATTCGAAGGTTTTGAAGACCGTTGTCCCCATGACCCCTGGAAAAGTGGCGTTCCCACCGCAGACATTGACTCCAACAACTCTCCCCTGTTTATTCGCAGTAGATCCCAAGGGGATCCAAACCTTTTTCCCTGCTATAAGATGAGTCGTCTCTGCGCAATCGCCCGCAGCATAAACTCCTTCGGCACTTGTTTCCATTTTCTCATTAACCCAAATTGCTCCTGTCTCACCCATCTTCAGTCCAGCTTGTTTTGCCAGTTCAACCTGCGGGCGAATTCCGAGGCTCATCAAAACCGCATCTGCTTCTATCTCTCGGGACATTGTTTGAACATGGGTAACCTTTCCTCCCTTCCCTTTCAAGGCATGAATCCCTTCTGAGGTGAAGATTTTAACCCCTTTCTTTTCCAGATATTGTCTGAGGACACCCGCGAAATCTTCATCGAAGAGTGTCAGGATTTGTGGGGCCAGCTCCACAATCGTCACGTTCTTGCCCAAATGGACAAGGGACTCAGCCATCTCAAGTCCGATGTAGCCTCCTCCTGCGATCACCACATTTCGGATGCCTTCTGATCGAATCTGTTCGAAGATGGCATCGGCATCGAAGATGGAACGAAGATAGAAGACATTGCTCAAGTTAATGCCATCGATTTGGGGCCGGATGGGATAGGCGCCTGTGGCGAGGACTAATCGATCAAAGTGATCCGTGAAGGTCTCTCCCGATCCAATTTTTCGGCCCGAGACAGCGCGGTTCGGAATATCAATTTTTTCAATCCTGCGATTTTTCAGGATTTTGATCCCTTCCAGGGCAAATTTGCCCGGTGTCCGTGAGATCAAATCCTCTCTTTCTTCGATCACACCGCTGATATAGTATGGAAGCCCACAGCCTGCATAGGAAATATCGTCTTCCTCCTGGTAGAGGACAATCTCCATCTCAGGATCGCATCTCCTCGCCCTGGCAGCAGCTTTCGGACCTGAGGCAACTCCTCCTATCACAAGAAGTCTTTTCATCATTTTCTACTATCCCTTTCTATAAGTGGCTTCTAAAACTAAGTGAGATGCATTATATCATGTTCGCCTTTTTTCCAAGGCCTTTAAGCCTTGCCACCATTCTTTGGGCTCGGTCTTAAGGCATTCAGCAGCGATCTTCTTTGCCGATTCTGTTTTGAGGGCAGCCTGAGCATTAAAAATCCAATCAGTGACATCGTTATATCCTAATGCCTGATATTCTCGTGCCTGCACAATACATTCCAGAAGGTCTGCATCACGAACTACCTTCGCTTCAGGAGAAACCTCTTTTTCAAATTCCTCAAATAAAGTTACCATTTGCTTCGCCATTTCATTCGGAAGTCTTTTTGACTGTTCGTCAACTGCCTTTCTGTCAACATCTTCCCAGTTCGCATATCTTCGGACAATTCGATGGGCATCATTAGTTCTCGTTTCTGGCATATCATGAAATAACGCCATGAGGATGGCTTTTCCAGGGTCAACCCCTTCTAAACGGGCGAGAAGATAAGCAATCACAGCCGTTCTATGGGAATGTTCTGCCACACTTTCCGGATCTTTCACTCCGGCAATCCACCATCCCGAACGTTTTACCCTTTTGAGCTGGCCCATCTCATACAGAAATTTTGCAATGTCTTTCCCCACGACATTCCCCTTTCACTATTTTGTCTCTTTACCCCAAAGTTAGATAAAAACCTGCCAAAGGCAGGTGGGTATGCTGAAGAAACTTTATAACGGCACCTTTAATCTTTTTACTGCTCCATTCCCAAACATTTTACGAAGAGCGTTTCAGATAAAATCGAATGTTCCCTATAAAATTTAAGAAAGAACCGCTTCATAAAGTTTTGGAAGCATACCTACCTGCCGATCCAAAGCTACGCTATAATTTACTCTCCGCCATATTTCAACCTTGCCCTTTTCTTTCTTTTTAACTTTTGCCGCTTCGCCCTCTTGATCCCGTGATCATCCGATGTTAACTTACCTGATAGCTTCTCAACCTGCTTCACGAGCCCACGCCTTGCAAGAAACCGATTAACGGATTGGCTCCTTTCCTTCATACATTTTATTTCAATTCCTGTTGGAATATGTTTGAGATAAACGCAGGTGGAAGTCTTATTTATTTTCTGCCCTCCGCTGCCAGAGGACCGAATGAATTGTTCTTCAATGTCCTTCTCGTGGATTCCGAGAGCTTCCATCTTTTCTCGAAGCCATCTATTCTTTTCTTCACTCACTGCAAAGAGCGCCATAAAGCTTTCTCTCCAAGGCTTGAGACGCTTTGAGATTCAAACCATTATATCAATGGGACCAAGTAAATGATACATCCTATATCGTCTCATGGCGATGAACTTCCTCCTGCCCACTTTTATGGAAGATGGCCACTGTCCCATCTTGCTCCAGCAATGCTCGCTTGATCAACATTAGGTCAGTCTCTGGATCGAGATCATGTTTGCGAATAGCACGTTCTAATTCGCCCTTTGTCATGACCTCGCGCCTTAGGTTCTTTATTAGAATCCGGCCATTCTCAATCAATGGTGTGGGTTTGCCCTCGAGTAGCCTTGCTATGCTTGGGAAGTGAAGCGTGAGACGTCCAATCAAACCATTTGCACAAAATAGTGTCAACCCACCAATCAGACCGCCGCTGAGTGAATTGTCTGGGCCGATCATTGCATTTTGTAATACATTGCTGATCGTTAGCAGAACGATCAAGTCAAAAGGTGTCATCTGCCCTAATTCGCGCTTTCCCGCTATGCGGAAAGTAATGAGTTGACCCCTGATGTCAATAGTGGACACGAAACGCTCTCTCACGCTGCAACCTGCCTTACATAGAACTGCCGCTCATAGACAGCTGGGGATAGGTACCCCAGCCGTGCTTGCCGTCTTTGCC
>JBEKWN010000058.1:0-48638 GCA_049513055.1 Thermodesulfobacteriota bacterium | reverse complement strand
TCTTTCCTCTGTCGCATCTCTTTAGACCCTGATTCCTGTGTTCGACGTACGAAAAGGATTTTTGCCCGGTATGGTGCCCGTTCTCTCCTTGCCGCCAAGTTTATCCCGGGACTGAATACCATTGGACCCCCTCTGGCAGGAATTCTTCATATGCGGCGTCTTCGCTTTCTTTTATTTGATGGCCTCGGGGTTTTTATCTGGGTCGGTGTTTTTACTCTCCTGGGTTACCAATTTGGCCACGAAATTGAAGAGCACGTTACGAACACCAGCGGGATGGGAGCTTGGATTGGGTTGGTTGTTCCCGTGGGTTTAGCTGCCTATATGTTCTGGAAATATATTCAACGCAAGCGGTTTCTTCATCGATTAGCCATTGCACGAATCACCCCTGAAGAAGTGAAGCAGAGACTTGATGCCGGTGAAGACCTTCTGATTTTAGATCTGCGTGATGCCCTTGAATTTGAGGTTGAGCCCCATACCATTCCCGGCGCTTTCCACCTTTCCATCGAAGATCTGGAGGAGCAACATCATAAGATCCCCCGCGATCGCGAGATCGTCCTATTTTGCACCTGACCCAATGAGGCCTCAAGCGCCCGGGCGGCGCTATTACTAAAACAGCGGGGGATTAAGCAGGTCCGGCCTCTTGCCGGAGGCCTGGAGGGATGGCTTCAAAGGGCTTTTCCTGTTGAATCAGTGGGCCTTCGGGATTTCCCAGAGATTCTTTCGCCGGAGTGAAGAAGGCCTTCGTATAGGTCGGTGGAAGATAACCTTGAGTTAAAAAAGGAGGAACCTATCAAATGATGCCGATTGCCCCTTTGATGATTGAACACAGACTCATCGAGCGAATGATTGATGTGATGAAGGAAGAACTTCTTCTCATTGAGAAAGAGAAGAAGATTGATCCTGAATTTATTGAGATGGCAGTGGACTTCATCCGGACCTATGCAGACCGATGTCATCATGGGAAAGAAGAAGATACTCTTTTTCGAGACCTCGGAGGTAAGAAACTCACAGATGAGCACAGACGCATGATGGAAGAGTTGGTTGAGGAACACCGGTGGGCAAGAAAAGTGACGGGAAGATTGGTGGAGGCAAACACGAGGTATGTTCAGGGAAACAAAGAAGCGTTCCCTGCATGGAATATTTTTCTGATGCAGAAAGAGAGGCGATGCTGAAAGAAGAATGGGAGTTCGATAAGAGCTTGATCCATGAAAAATACAGAAATATTGTGATCGCTGTAGAAAAGATTTTGACAGCAAAGAAATTATAGAAGTGGTCATTAATAGGTACGAAGGACGTTTTTAGGGAGACTTCAGATGGCAGCTAATAACTTTCCCCAAGAGGTTAAGAAATTTGAAATAGAGACCTATGAAAGGCCAAAAAATTTGAAGGGATTGAGGAAAACCCATGTTCCTTTTTCCGGGTCTCCCCTCAAGCATCCCCATGATCCTAAAAAGGTCATCTTAGTACCAGATCCTTATAGCAGCAGTCCCTTCTATTATGAGTTCAAAAGTGATGACGTCACCTTTGCGGAGAAGCTTCCGAGTATTGTGAACTTAGAGGGTGAAACCATACCCATGGTCAGATTTTGGGTGAAAAAAATGAGTTTGGGAATACTCTGTACTCCTTTTTTAGTGGAGGAGACCAAAACTTAAGAACAAACCTATTCTTCTTCCATGTCAATGGAGAAGGTGATCCGATGAGAGATATGCCCCCCAATCTGGCGGATTATGAAAAGACCTATCGTGAATTTAAGTGGGAGATCCCAGAGTATTATAATTTCGGGTTTGATGGGATTGACCGATGGGCTGAAGACCGAACCAAATTAGCCCTCATCTCGGTGGACGATACAGGAATTCAGGCAGTCAGACATACCTTTTATGATTTGATGAGGCTTTCCAACCAGTTTGCCAATGTCCTTTTAAAAATGGGAATAAAAAAAGGGGATCGAGTTCTGCTGATGCTTCCCCGGATCCCAGAATGGTATGTGGCCATGATCGGGATGATTAAGTTAGGGGTCATCCCCATGCCCACTTCCGTCCTGGTCACACCCGAGGATATAAAATTTCGGGTCAATCAATCAGAGGGGGTTTTAGCCATCACCAGCCTGGAACATGTGACCAAGGTGGCTGAAGTTCAGAATCAATGTCCTTCGCTAAAACATTTCATTGTCATAGGAGGTCGATGTGATGGCTGGATAGAATATGAAGGAGTGATGAATAGTGCTTCACCAAAGTTAGATCAGAAGTCTGTGGGCAAGACGAAAAGTTCAGACCCCTTACTCATCTTTTTCACTTCAGGGACAGAATCCTATCCCAAAATGGTTCTCCACTCCCATGGCTATCCATTAGCGCATATTGTGACAGCTAAATTTGTTGACGATCTTCACTCCACAGACATTCATTTAGCTGTGTCAGATACCGGATGGGCGAAAACGGCCTGGGGGAAACTTTTTGGTCAATGGATCTGCGGTGCAGCGGTCTTGCAGCGCAATCCAGTAGGTGGGTTCAATCCCAAAATCACCTTGAGTGTAATCGAACGATTCGGAGTCACTACCTTCTGCGCTTCCCCCGGGGTCTATCGAATGCTTATTCAAGAAAACCTCTCCAGATATGAGCTTGGAAGTCTCCGCTTAAGTCTGAGTGCAGGAGAACCTTTAACCCCTGAGATCATAAAAGCCTGGAAAGAAGGGACAGGGCTGGACATTTATGAATTTTACGGACAATCTGAAACGGTTGCACTGCTTGCGAACTTCCGATGCAAGCCCATCAAATATGGCTCAATTGGTCTTCCCACCCCTGGCCACACCATGGCAGTGGTGGACGAGAATGGAGAAGAATTTCCTCCTTGCGAGGAAGGGTATGTGACCTTAAAGGTGAAGCCTGAAAAACCTCCTGGACTGATGCTGGAATATTGGAAGAATCCCCAAGCCATGTCCAACGCTTTTCGAGGGAATTGGTATTTTACTGGCGATAAGGCTTACAGGGATGAAGAAGGTTATTTCTGGTTTATCGGAAGGGATAAAGAGTTCATCAAAACCGCCGGCCAGAGCGTGGCGCCATTGGAGGTGGAGAGAGTTCTGCTCGAACATCCGGTTGTGGTGGATGCAGCAGTCATCGGTATCCCAGTTGAAAAACAGATTGAGATCATCAAGGCATTTGTTCAACTGAAATCTACTGATTCCCCATCAGAAAAACTTTCCCGGGAAATCCTGGATTATTTGGGTAGGCATTTAGAACCGAACAAGGTTCCCCGAGAATTGGAGTTCATTAAAGAATTACCTAAGACCACTACAGGGAAGATCAGAAGGTCGGAATTAAAGAATCGGGAGATTGAAAAGAGAAAAGGGAGATAAAACAAAAAAGCCACCTGAGGTTCTCCCTCAGGTGGCTAGACAGAAAGGCCCTTATCCTCTTACAAAAGACCTTTTCCTTTCATCTTCCTCATAGATTGCAGCACGTGCCTTCTCCATGAGTTCATTTGGAACCTCATTCATATGGTGCACCTTTTTGGCATAATCAGAGGCTTTCTTAAAAATTTCTTCCTCTGTTTTAGCATGGATGACAAAGTCGCAATCAGGACCAACATCCCGACATCGAAGCACTTTTTCCATTATAAACACCTCCTTTTATCATCAGCCCTTGCGGGATAGGACAAGATCTGTTTTTAATCCCATATCGAACCGATGATCAAGCAGAATGAATATCCAGACAAATCCAAAATTCATCCTCTTTATAAAATTATAATCATGCATCCTTTAATAAACAAGGCACTCAAAGAGCCTCTTTGAATTTTTATCTCCTCTGGATATAATAAATTTTAAGATACATCGTCATTCAAAAAAACGGTGGGAAGGAGGATTATTTATGGCAGATGCAACTTTGGAACTGCTCCGGGAACTGACCGAAGCGCCTGGTATCTCTGGCTATGAGCAAGAGGTTCGTGAGATCATCCGTAAACATCTCCAAGGCATTACAACAATCGAACAGGATCGACTGGGCAGTATCGTATGCCGAAAGAATGGCGAGGCAGAAAAACCAAGGATTATGCTCGCAGGACACATGGATGAGATTGGATTCATCGTCAAGCTGATCACAGAAGAAGGGTTCATCAAATTCAGTCCTCTGGGGGGATGGTGGGGCCATGTCATGCTGGCCCAACGCGTGGTCATTAAAACCCGGAAAGGCGATGTGATTGGCCTCATCGGTTCGAAACCTCCCCATATTTTGTCAGAAGAGGAACGAAAGAAACTTCAAGAACCGAAGGATATGTATATTGATGTAGGCGCCACCTCTTCGGCCGAGGCCAAAGAACTCGGCATCAGTCCGGGTGATCCCATCGTTCCAATCTGTCCCTTCACTGTCTTGGGCACTGGCAAGACTTACCTGGCCAAGGCATTCGACGATCGGGTCGGGTGTGCGCTCTTCATCGAGGTGATCAAAAAACTCGCCAAGGAAAAACATCCGAACACCGTGTATGGTGTGGGTACTGTCCAGGAAGAGGTAGGCCTTCGAGGGGCGCGAACAAGCTCTTGGGTGGTTGAGCCAGATGTGGGGCTCACCATGGAGGTCGGCGTTGCAGGGGATGTTCCAGATGTTAAAAAAGACGATGCCCAGGGAAGGCTTGGAAAGGGCCCAGTCATTGTGATCAGGGATGGAAGCATGGTCCCAAACCTAAAGCTCCGGGATCTCTTCGTGGATACGGCAGAGAAATTGAAAGTCCCTTATCAATTCGATATGTTGGAACGCGGTGGGACTGACTCAGGAGCGATTCATCTTCACCGTCATGGAGTGCCCAACCTTGTTATTGCTGTTCCCACCCGGCACATTCACAGTCATGCAGGGATCATCTACCGGGATGACTTTGACCATGCCGTGAAGCTTGTCACCGCTGTGGTCAGAAAGCTTGATGCGGACACAGTAGCGAGCCTGACAGAATAAAAAAGGGGATTGAATAATTTTCCCAATCGATACGTCCTTATAATATAAGGGCAATACCATAAAAATGTGTTGTGAGGTTATTCTGAGTTATAGAAGAAAGATCTAAAATATGGTAAAATTTTTGGTAAGTAATTATATTTATGAAGAGATCAAGGGAGGTGGATAAGGATGAAGAAATTTTTAATGATCAGCTTGATTATATTGGCTATTTTTTTATCAAGCGGGTCGGCTTTTGCCTGGTTTAGACCCTATTATGGCCATTTCGGGGTTTTTATTACTCCTCCACCCGTATGGGTAGCACCCCCTCCTGTCTATTACCGAGGGTACTATCCCCCGCCCAGTTACTATGGACAAGATTATTATTACAATGACCCTTATCGAGTTTGGGTCCCTGGCCACTGGGAGAATAGGTGGACTCCCTATGGTTGGGAAAGGGCCTGGATTCCAGGCTATTGGCAATACGGCCCTTGATGGCCAGAAAATAGCTTAGCTCAATCCCATTTCTTCACCCTTTCCGCAATCATGTGGGTGAGTTTCTTCTTCTGGGCATCGTTCAGATTGCTCTGGAAGCCAAGGAGAAGATCGAAAGCTCGATTAAAACGTTGAGCCTCGTCCCGAAGCATTCCCTGAAGCAATGAAGTCATCTTTTGAATGTCGGGATTTTCTTTCGCCGCTTCCTCCTTGATCTTCATGAAGGCTTCTTTCTTTTCTTTTCCGCCCTCCTGGAAGTTCTTCCGGATTTCGGTCTTTAACCCCTCCAACTTCATCTTTTGATCTTCGTTGAAATCGAGCTTGCCTGCGGTCTTATCCACCTTCTTGATGAATATCTTTTCAGCTTTTGACATCGTATCGATTCGGGGTTTGCATCCGGCAAATAACCCTCCCAAAAGGATCGCTATCATTAAATAAACTAAATATCTCCCTCGTTTCATCTTTTTTCTCCTTTCTTTTTATGGGAAATGGATTGGATGACCTGTTTAATTCTCTCATATTAAATTTAATCGGTGGGGTAGCGGAAAGTCAATAAAGGGGACTTTTTATTTAGGCTTAAGGATGTTGAGTAGAGGAACGATGAAGCTTGCTTTTGCAACTGGGACAAAACTCCGAGCCTTTTCTGTCTGTATCCATCAGACTATTTGAAAAGAACATCACACATCGAGGGTTTCTACAATGTCCCAATCCGTAAGTATGTCCTAATTCATGAACCGCTTCGGTTAAAACTCTCTGGTGAAAAAGGTTTTGATCTTCAGGCAGATGATAGAAGGTTTGCCTCAAACGGGTGAGGGAAATGACCCCAGCTTTTGGGCTCGCTTGGCCGAAGACAAAATTTAACTCCGGGACAAATAAATCGTGGTTCACAATTCCTAAGATTTTTTCATAAGGGGCGCACTCTTTTTGCTCCATAATGGAATTTAATATCGATGTGGATAAATACTGGTTTCTTTTTTTATGATAGGCGTCATCTGGTTCAGGCATTCCTTTCCCTATAAAGACCTGCTTGTTGAATACTTTGGTCAAATCATTCTTTAACCAATCTATGACACTTCTGTCTATCTCACCCACTGCCACCAGGAGAATTCCCATCTCTTTATTCCTTTCTTTTGCAAAAACCTCCGCATTAAAAAGGAGACTGAGCGAAAGGATGAAGACTGTTAATCTCATCTCAGATGAGACCCTCTCAATCTTTATGGATGCGAAACCACTCCATGGCTTTCTCATCAGAATATATCATATAGAGGTTTCCGTCACTTCCTTTGACTTGATAAAATCTTTTCCTTGCCCTGTCGCCAGACTTTTCTTCAATCCACTGTCTCAAGATTTCAAACACCTCAATTCTTTCACCATGGAGAAGAATCGTCCTCGGAGTTTCTTCACCCCGATAACCTGAATAGGCGATCCCCCTCAAGGGGGGAGGGGGAAGTGAGATAAGATTTCGGAGAATAGGGAATCCCTATTCTTTTTTGTTATCTCAAAGAGCCGGACATCATTTCTTTCCTTTACCTCTGCGATCAACCCGCTTCCCTTTAAGGCAATGGTAGTGATCACCCATTTTTCAGAATCCAGAATTTCTTTTAAGAGTCTTTTGAATTGATTAGAGAGACATTCCATCTTTCCAATTTCATCGATGATAATGAGACGTGTGAGCGGATTGAAAAAGAAAATCGAGTCAATGAAGTCCTCAAAACCTTTGATGTCCACGTTGTATTGACCGACCTTGTAGGGGCTTCTTATGTCTTTATGAGAAAGGAGTCCTTTCTTTCCTTCAAGACTGATGATCTCAAACCCCTTTCTCTCACCTCTTTCTCTTATCTCCTCCGTATAAAAACCAACCGGGTAAAGACTCTTCAACGCTTCAGAAAGTTTTTTAACCAGGGTCGTCTTCCCCACGCCAGGAAGTCCTGTGATGAGGAGGTTCTTCTTTGTTAAATTCACTGTTCAAGGCCTTCCCTTTTTCTCAAAGGAGAGGATTCGCTCTCTCCTATCACCTCTTGATACTCTGGAATGACGATTCCCCTTTGTATCATGATGCTGTAAATGAGGTTGGATCGGTTGATCACATACCGCTGATCTCCCACGGGGTTGTATTTTCTTGGATTCGGGAGGACGGACGCCAGTCTGGCTGCCTCCTCAGGAGTCAATTCAGAGGAAGGCTTTCCAAAATAATGTCGCGAGGCAGCTTCTACACCGAATATCCCTTCTCCCCACTCCGCCACATTGAGATAGAGTTCGAGAATTCGTTTTTTTGAAAGGATTTTCTCCATTCTCCAGGTGATGATGGCTTCGTAGATTTTTCTGATCAGGGACTTTTCAGGGGAAAGATAAAGATTTCTTGCAAGCTGTTGGGTGATGGTGCTCCCGCCGAACTTAAATTTCTTAGCTTTGAGATCCTTTTCAATGGCTTTCTGAATGGCTTCATAATCAAAGCCTTCATGTTTCCAGAATTTATCATCTTCTGAGATGAGGACGGCCTTGATGAGATAAGGGGACATTTTCGAAAAAGGCACCCAACTCTGATAAATCCTGTACGTCCCCCCCTTCCCTTTTGAAGCCATCTCTCGATATTCCATGAGTGCTGTCTTTTTTGGGTTTTCTTTTTTGAGCTTTGAAAGATCGGGCATCAAAAGAAAGTAAAGGAGAGAGAACAGGCCGACGATCAATAATACAATAACAAGCCATTTCTGGTGTCTTCTTTTGGCCATTTAACTTTCTTTATCGATTAGAAATCACAAATTCCAAATCCCAGATAAATCCCAAGTTCCAATTTCAAATAACCAAAATAATTTTATTTCGAATTTGGAATTTGAGTATTAGAATTTATTTGTTGTTTGATGCCTGGTATTTGGTGCTTAACTCGGAATTCCGCATGATTTCGTGGATAGAGATTAAGAAAAATTATCAGATCTTCTCTGTACACATATGAGAATCGGGTTCTCATCCTCGGACAAAGGGATTGTGTCGCCTCTCGTATTGGATGGTCGAGGTAGGTGTGGATCCGTAATTATGACCGGGGAAAACCACCGTCTCTCCAGGTAAGACATAGAGCTTTTTCCGAATGGACGCTTCCAGTATATCCCATGAACTCCCCGGGAAATCGGTCCTTCCTACCGAACCCACAAAGAGGGTGTCGCCCGTAAAAACCATCCCATCCACATAGAGGGACATTCCTCCCGGGGAATGACCTGGTGTGTGAATCACCTTCAGCTTCACATTGCCTGCCTGAATGGCATCCCCTTCTTTGACCAGGATATCGGCAGGGGGAGAGGCCGTGGCGCCGAACATTTCCAGAAGAGAGGAAGGAGTCCGACCCAGAGCCAATGCATCCTCTTCATGAATAATGATTTTGGCTCCAGTCTTCTTCACCATCTCTGTTGGCTTCTGCGAGAAGCCTCCCGGCATCATCCGCGGGATCAATGAACAGCCCTTCCTGGGTTTCCTCGTCTCCGATCAGATAACAGAAGACTGAAAAATTTCCCACCTCATATTGTTTGATAATCATCTTCTTCCTCCGCATCAATCGATCTTTTACTACTATAATTCATGGCCTTCTGATCTTCAACTTTTTTCTTGACAAATTTTCTTGAACTTCATAAACTGGTCGCCACTTTTTATATACCGACCGTTTAGTATGGTAAAAACGAATGAAAAAACTTAACAATAAGAATCTCCGGTCGCAAGAGACCGCAAACCGGATCCTCTATCAAGCTATGAGAATATTTTTAGAAAAGGGCTATCATGGGACTTCGATTGATGATATTACTCGAGCAGCTAAGTTGACCAAAGGTGCTCTTTATTGGCATTTCCACAGCAAAGAAGATTTGCTGAAAAGAATTGTCGAAGAATTTGAAAAACGATTCTTAGATGGTTTGATTCAGGCCGTCAAGGATGTCCGAGGGGATACCCATGATAAATTTGAAAAGTTTTTTCGCTATAATGCCGCCTTTTCCTATTATAATAGAGAACTTTGTGTGTCATTTACCACTCTGGCGGCAGAACTCGTGGGAGCCCATCATGGGACAGAGCCTGAATTTAGAAGGATTTATAAGAAATATCAAAAATTTCTTTCCCATAGCTTTTCATGATGGGATTTTAATCAGATGGTTTATGAACCGGAATGAGATTGATGGGGAAGCCTACGTGAATACTTTCAAGAAAATTATGCTCAAGGGCTTAATGGCCTGATTAGGAGAAAGCTATGGATTTTGAACTGACCCATCGGCAAAAACAGATCCGTTTGGCCGCACGAGAGTTTGCTGAGGGAGAATTTCCTGGGGTTGCTCGTGAATATGACCGTCGGGAAGAGTTCCCAAAAGAACTTTGGAAGAAGGCCTGCGAACTGGGTTTTATCGGCCTCTTTATCAAAAAAGAATACGGAGGTCTTGGGTTAGGGTTCCTTGAATTTGCCATGGTGATGGAAGAATTCTGGAGGGTGGACCCAGGTTGTGGAAATATTTTGTTGACGACCTTTGGGTCCGAACTGATCCAACTCTATGGCACTGAAGAACAGAAGAAGAAATACCTTCCCCCTCTTACGAAGGGAAAGGCGATCATGGGAACTGCCATCACAGAGCCTGATGCGGGGAGTGACATTACGGGCATCCTAACCAATGCCAGAAGGGATGGGGATTCCTATGTGATCAACGGATCAAAACAATTCATCACCAATGGAAGTATTGCCAATTATCTCGCAGTATTCTGCTTGGCCTATCCCGAGGCAGAATCGAGGCTCAAGAGATTTGGTGTGATCATCGTGGAGACGGACCGTCCAGGGTTTGGGGCATTAAAGATCACTGGCAAAATGGGTATCAGGGCTTCCGATACTGCAGAGATCCGGTTGAGCGATGTGAGGGTTCCGAAAGAAAACTTGATCGGTGAAAAGGAGGGAGAAGGTTTTTCCCAGATTATGCAGCTCTTCAACATCAACCGGGTCATTGCTGCCTCGCAGGGCGTGGGTGTGGCCCAAGGGGCTCTGGATATGGCCGTCAAACATGTGAAGCAGAGAAAACAATTCGGTCAACCTATTGGTGCTTTTCAAGCCGTCCAATTTAAGATTGCAGAGATGGCCACATGGGTGGAGGCTGCAAGGGCTCTCTACTATGAAGCGGGATGGATGATTGATCATGGAAAGGTGGACCCCAAACTGATTTCGATTGCTAAATATTTAGCTGGAGAGGTTGGAGTCAAAGTGGCCAACGAGGCCCTTCAGCTCCACGGTGGATACGGAGATCGAGAAAAATACTATCGCGCGGGAGTTATTGGGGAAACTATAAAAGGATGAACCCTAATTCCAAATGTCAAAATCCAAATGCCAAATGAATGACAAAGTCCGAAATTTCGTAACTCAACCCTTTCAGGATTGAACATGATCAAGGTTAAAGCCTTGAGTTACACTCATTGACCTTTGGAATTCGGCATTGACTGCGTTAAAAGGGGTTAAAGATGAATTTTGAGCTCACAGATGAACAGAAAGCTATAAAAAAGGCTGCCCGGGAATTCGCAGAGGGGATGTTTCCAGAGGTGGCTGAGGAGTGCGACCTCAATGAGACGTTTCCAAGAGTCCTTTGGAAAAAGGCTTGCGACCTAGGGTTTGTAGGGGTCTTTATTGATGAAGCCTATGGAGGGCCAGGCCTGGGCCTTTTGGAAAATATCCTCATCATGGAGGAATTCTGCAGGGTCGATGCAGGTTGCGCGAGTGTTATCCTTACAACTTTAGGCTCAGAGTTCATCCTTTTGTATGGGAGAGAAGAGCAGAAGAAGAAGTATCTTCCTGGTTTGACCAAGGGAGAAGCCATCATGGGAATGGCCATTACCGAACCGGATGCCGGGAGCGATGTGGCCTCGGTCAACACAAGGGCTCTGAGGGTGCATGATCATTATGTGATCAATGGGAATAAAATGTTCATTACCAATGGCAGCATTGCCGACTTTTTGGTCATCCTCTGCGTCACGAATGAAAATGAGAAGGTGAGGTCTAAACGTCATAGTGCTCTCCTTGTCGAGACAAATCGAAAGGGATTTGAAGCTAATCAACTGAAGCGAAAATTAGGAATGAGGGCTTCCGATACCGCAGAAATCCATTTTTCAGATGTGGAAGTTCCTCTGGAGAATTTAATAGGAGAAATGGAAGGAGAAGGATTTTATCAACTCATGGCGGTTTTTAATCGAAGTCGGGTCACTGTTGCCATGATCAGTGTGGGGGTTTCCCAGGGCGGATTGGAGAAGGCCATCAGTTATGCGAAGCAGAGAAAGCAGTTTGGGAGCCCCATTGGTAGTTTTCAGGGGATTCAGTTCAAACTGGCAGAGATGGCAAGCTGGATTGAAGCTTCAAGAGCTCTCTGCTATAAGGCAGCCTCGATGGCGGACCACGGAAAGATCGATCCCAAGCTCATCTCCATGGCCAAGTGGTTTGCAGGAGAGGTGGGAGTTAAGGTGATCGATGAAGTGGTGCAGATCCATGGCGGGTACGGATATCTGGGTGAATACGGGATTGAGCGACTTTATAGAGACGTCAAACTCGCGGAGATCGTCGAAGGTACAAAAGAGATAGAGAAATTAATCATTGCCCGGGAGATATTGGGGAGAGAGTGAAATCCCGTGCTGCACGGGTCAAATGCTCCGTAGAAAGGGTCTAACGATTCGAAAGGGGAAGGCCATTTTTAAAAAAATCATCTTCAAAAAAGAAGAAAGAGTTGCGGTGATTCGATTCCATCGGCCTGAGGTGATGAATGCATATGATTTGGAAACTGTGGAGGAGTTGATCAAGGCAATTGATCATGTTCGGAATGATGATCATACAAAAGTTTTGATTCTGACAGGAACTGGAAAAGCTTTTTGCGTGGGGGTTGATATCACGACCATAAAAGGGGTCAGTGTGGATCAAGGAACCGAATTTCTAAAAAGGGGCCATCAGATCCTATTGAATCTATTTACCCTGGGAAAACCCATCATCGCAGCCATCAATGGTTATGCGTTTGGAGCCGGATGGAACCTTGCACTGGCTTCCGATATAATTATTGCATCAGAGGATGCTACGTTTTCTCAAGCTTTCGTCAAAATCGGATTAGTCTCAGATATGGGAGGAATGTATTTTTTGCCAAGATTTGTTAGTTTAAGCAAGGCCAAGGAATTGATGTTTGTCGGCGAAACGATGGATGCGAAAGAAGCAGAAAGAATTGGAATGGTCAATCGAGTGGTTCCGAAAGACGATTTGGAAAGGGTGGCAAAGGAGTTAGCCAAAAAAATAACCCTGGGGCCATTGAAACCCATCGGATTGATGAAAAAGATATTGAATCAATCGGCTTATCTCGATCTCCCCTCTTTGTTGGAATTAGAAGCTCAGGCTTAGGGAATATGTTCTCAAACAGAGGATCATAAAAGAAGCGTAGAGGCATTTTTTAAAAGCAAGAAATTAAAGAAAGGTAAAAGGGGGGAATGATGAAAGATGTTGTGATCGTGAGTGCGACGAGGACACCCATTGGAGATTTTGGAGGGTCATTGAAAGATGTCTCTGCCACTTCTTTGGCGATGACGGTCATTGACTCCTCTCTCCAGCGGGTGGGGATCGAAAAGAGGTCAGTGGAACAGGTGATCATGGGAAACTGTTTCGAGCCTTTGGATCAGAACGTTGCAAGAATTGCTGCGGTCAAGTGTGGTCTTCCTCTTGAAACACCTGGCTTCACCATTGTTGTCAACTGTGCGTCCGGAATGCAGGCGATGATCTGTGGGATTCAGGCGATTCGGGACGGTGATGTGGAGGTGGTCATCGCCGGAGGGGTCGAGAGCATGAGCACCGCTCCTTATATATTGACGACAACCCGCTGGGGCCAGCGCCTTCAGCATGGACAATTGATCGATATGCTATGGAGAGCCATGCAGGAGTACCCGATTGGAGCAGGAATGGGATTGACCGCGGAGAATCTGGCTGAGAAGTACGGGATTTCAAGGGAAGAACAGGATCAGTTTTCATTGATCAGCCAACAAAGAGCTTGCAAAGCGATTCAGGAAGGAAAATTCAAGAACGAAATGACTCCTGTCTCCATTGCGCAGAAAAAAGGAGAGGCAAAGATTGTGGATACCGATGAACATCCAAGACCTGACGTGACGCTGGAGAAGCTGGCCAAATTGCCTCCGGCCTTTAAAAAAGATGGAACGGTGACGGCAGGGAATTCATCAGGGCTCAATGATGCCGCGGCGGTGACCGTCTTGATGTCGAGAGAAAAGGCAAAAGAGATGGGACTGAAGCCACTGGCCAAAATATTGGGTTACGCGATCGTCGGGGTGGACCCATCCTATATGGGTATCGGACCAGTTCCTGCCACCCAGAAAGTATTAAACAAGGTAGGCCTTTCCCTCAAGGATATCCAGCTCATTGAAATCAACGAAGCTTTTGCCGCTCAGTATCTATCCTGCGAGAAAGAGTTAGGACTCAATCGGGACATAGTCAATGTCAATGGGAGCGGCATCGCCTTGGGCCACCCGGTAGGGGCAACAGGATGCCGTCTGGTCGTGACGCTCATCCATGAGATGGCAAAAAGGGATCTCCACCTGGGGCTTGCGACCCTATGCGTTGGAGGTGGATTGGGTTTCGCAATGGTTATCGAGAGGGGGTGATAGCAGTCATCTTAAATAGGGATGTTATGTTACTTAGCTTACTCATTCTATTTTGAAAGGAGGCTCCATATGAAAAAGAGGGTTAAAAGAGGCGTCAATCGAAGAGAATTTATAAAAGGAATGGGCGCATTGGGAGCTGCGGTTACGTTCTCTGGATTTCCTCGTTTCGCCCATTCTGCGGAGGAAGTAAAATTTGGTGTGGTTGAACCTTTGACCGGGCCTTTGGCTCCTTTGGGTTTGAGTGATCGAAGAGGCTATGAACAGGCAGTGGATGAGATCAATGCGGCCGGAGGTATTAAATCATTAGGGGGTACCAAATTAAAGATGATGCTCGGAGATAGCGAAGGTAAACCAGAGGTAGGAATGGCAGAGGCAGAAAAACATATTCAAGCAGGTGCCGTGGCTATCATGGGGGCCTTTCAAAGCAGTGTCGTTTTTGCCACGACCCAAATCGCCGAAAAGTACAAAACCCCTCATATCGTAGGAATCGGGGTCGCAGAAAAAATCACACAGCGTGGATTTAAGTATACCTTCAGACCCATCGCTACGGATGCATGGCATATTCGCGATGAATACGAATATCTGAATTATATTCAGAAAAAAAGGGGGATCAAGATCAAGACCATTGGAATATTGTATGAAGATACCCTTTGGGGTCAATCCAGTGCAGCCGCTTGGAAAAGATTTGCTCCAGAAAAAGGGTATTCGATTGTCGCTGATCTTTCCTATCCTCACGCCACCTCAGACGTTACGGGTGTTATTTCAAAGCTAAAAGCCGCAAATCCCGATGTGGTCCTGACCGTTGCCTACATTTCTGACGCCATTCTCGTAACAAAAACGATGAAAGATCTTGACTTCAACACGCAGGCCATCATCGGAATGGGAGGAGGACATCAAGACAATGCCTACATTCAGGCATTAGGGAAATTGACAGAATACGTCTCCGTATGTGAGAACTGGGAGAATGACGTAAAGATTCCCGGTGTCAAGGAGGCCAATGAGAATTTTCTAAAGAGGAATGGCGTTGAGATGGACTGTGTGGCATCCATGTGTTACACGTGTGTTTATGTATTGAAGGATGCTCTTGAAAGAGCCGCCTCAACGGATCGTGAAAAAATCCGGGAGGCCCTTACAAAAACCCATTTGAAGTCAGGAGAAAAAGGAAACATCCAACCCAGCTCCATTATCTTTGGAGAGGACGGGCAGAATAAAGATGCGAGAACGGTGATTGCCCAGATTCAAAATGGGAAACGTCGTTCCGTTTTTCCTGAGGAGTATGCTGCAAGCAAACCCATTTGGCCCATTCCAAAATGGAAAGATCGTAAATGATTGTATTTGACAAATAACAGAAAGGATAGGGATGGATACCAACATTTTGGTTCAAGCAATCATTAGCGGACTCCTCATGGGGGGAATCTATGCGTTGGTGGCAGTCAGTCTGAACCTGATCTTCGGGGTGATGAAGATCATCAATTTCGCACACGGCGCTTTTATGATGCTTGGCATGTATGTTACTTATTGGGTTTCGGTCTTCTTGGATATCCATCCCTATCTCTCACTATTATTAAGTATGTCCGTTCTCTTCGTGGTGGGCTTCCTCATCCAATATGGTCTGATCAATCGAATCATCGAGGCCCCTGAATACAATCAACTACTCCTGACTTTAGGAGTTGCCCTTTTCTTGGAGAACTTAGCATTATTCCTATGGACTCCTAATTATCGGATGATAAAGGTGACCACCTTCGCAGGAGCAGTCCATGTGGGTAAGGTGATGTTCAGTACGCCTCGGATGATCGCTTTTGGAGCCGCTCTTACGATGACCTTACTGCTCTATCTCTTCTTGACCAAGACCGATTCTGGGAAAGCGATTCGAGCGATCTCCCAGGATCGGGAAGGAGCCCATGTGATCGGTATCAATTTGAAAATGATCTATTCCCTTGCCTTTGGAATTGGGTCTGCGTGTGTCGCCGCTGCAGGCACCATGATCACTCCTTTTTTCTATATCACCCCCACGGTTGGCTTGGTCTTCGTCATTACAGCCTTTGTCATTGTCGTCTTGGGTGGGCTGGGAAGTTTCTGGGGTGCATTTTTTGGAGCCCTGATCGTAGGAGTTGCAGAATCTCTTGGAGAAGTTCTGCTCTCCGGATCCTTAAAGCAAGTACCCATCTACTCCATCTTTATTCTCACTCTTTTATTCAGGCCGAAGGGGCTATTTGGGAAAAGGCATGTTTAAAAAAAGCATTGCAAATAGCCTTTTCTTATGGTTTGGACTTATCTTGATCGCCATCCTGCTGCCCTTTTTCCTTCCTCCTTATTTTATCCATGTTCTCGTTATGATCCTTTTCTACGCGTATTTAGGGACGAGTTGGAACATCTTGGGAGGATATGCGGGCCAGTTTTCTTTTGGACATGCAGCTTTCTTTGGAATCGGGGCTTACGCCTCGACATTAGCTTTCGTCAATTGGGGAATCAGTCCATGGTTGGGAATGATTTTTGGCGGCCTCCTTGGAATGTTATTAGGGCTGTTGATCGGTTCTCTTTGCTTCCATTATGGACTGAGAGGCCCTTACTTTGCCTTGGCGACGTTAGCGTTCTCTGAATTGTTACGTTTGATCTCTCTAAACCTGGACCTGACTGGGAAGGCAATGGGAATCCTCATTCCACTCAAAGGAAATGCCCCCTTTTCTTTTCAACATGAATCGAAGATTTTCTACTATTTTGTGATTTTACTGATGTTCATCGGCGTCCTTTGGATTACCCGGTGCATTGATAAGGGGAAGTTTGGCGATTATTTTACAGCCATTCGGGAGGACGAAGATTCGGCTGAGGCGATTGGGGTGGATACATTTGCATACAAACTCTTAGCGATTTTGATCAGTGGCTTTCTCACTGCCTTGGGAGGGACCTTCTATGCCCAGTATTTCCTTTATATCGACCCAGCGATCACCTTCGGTGTGGGCAACTCGATCGAAATTTTTTTAAGGCCCATTGTCGGAGGCATGGGGACCGTATATGGACCCCTCATCGGAGCCTCCGTCCTGGGCCCTTTGGGGGAAGTGACACGAGGGTTATTGGGTGGTTATCAAGGGGTCCATTTGATGATTTACGGAGCTATTTTGGTTAGTGTGATCATTTTCCTTCCTAATGGAATCTATGGATGGTTAAGAAGCTTAAAGAAAAAACATAGAGATTAATCCTATGCGATCTTTAAAGATAGAAAATCTGTCCAAGTCATTCGGTGGTTTGACAGCCGTTAATCATGTGACATTCCAAGTCGAGCAAGGGGAGATTATGGGCTTAATCGGCCCAAATGGATCAGGCAAGACCACCCTATTCAATCTCATCTCCGGTTTTCTCGCTCCTGATAAAGGAAACATTTATTTAGGAGAGAAGAGTTTAGTAGGCCTCAGACCCCATCAGATTTGCAAGAGGGGAATTGGCAGAACGTTTCAGATTGCCAAACCTTTTTCTCATCTCAGCGTGATGAGAAATGTAAGAACTGCGGTTTTCAATTGGGAAAGGACGATCTCCGGGGCAAACCGTGAATCTGAGGGTTTGCTTGAATTTGTGGGCCTTTGGTCAAAAAGGAATGAGTCGGCTAGTAGTCTGACCTTCATGGAAAGAAAACGCTTAGAATTAGCGAGGAGTCTGGGCACCCATCCTAAATTTCTCCTCCTGGACGAAGTGATGGCGGGTCTGACCCCAGTCGAACAACAAAAGATGATCGAGTTGGTAAAAAAGATTAGGGAGGGGGGAATCACCCTCATCGTGATTGAGCACACCATGCAAATCATCATGACCCTATCAGATCGAATAGTTGTGTTATGCTTTGGAGAAATTATTGCGGAGGGACCACCTCAAGCTGTGGCCCAAGATCCAAATGTCATCAAATCCTATTTAGGGGAGAAATATCGCTTTGCTTGATGTTAAACAGATTTCTGCGAAATACGGCGACATTCAAATCCTTCATAGAATTTCCCTGAAAATTGAAAGGGGAGAGATGGTATCCGTATTAGGGGCAAACGGAGCAGGAAAGACGACTCTGCTTCTTACGCTCTCTGGAGTTCTTCGGCCTACAGAGGGGGAGATTTACTTTTTAAATAGACGGATTGATTGTTTAGAACCTCACCTGATTGTTCAAAAAGGAGTGGTCCGGATCCCTGAAGGGAGAAAGACTTTCCAAGAAATGACCGTCCTCGAAAACCTTGAATTGGGAAGCTATATCAGGACAGCGAAAATACATCGGAAAGAGAACTTGGCTAAAATCTTTGCATTATTCCCTCGTCTTGAGGAAAGGAAGAATCAATTAGCAGGGACGCTGAGTGGTGGAGAACAACAGATGTTAGCCATCGGAAGAGGGTTAATGACACTCCCGCAGATTTTAATGCTGGATGAACCTTCTTTAGGGCTTGCCCCTTTGATCGTCATGCATCTCTTTGAAGTGATCAAGAGGATCAACCAGGAGGGGACGACAATTATGTTAGTAGAGCAGAACATGCATCTCGCGCTTTCTACCGTTCAAAGGGGATACGTCATCGAGAATGGAAGGATTATTCTGGAAGGAGAGAGTAATAGGCTATTAAAGGAAGACCACATGAGAAAGGCTTATTTGGGAATTTAGCTTCAGGTCACAGGCAATCCGTAGGAGAAAATCCACCCCAGCGGCAAAGAAATCGGATAAATTCATGCAGACATCTTCCCGCATGATTCACATTGGAAGTTAAGATGGAACTTAAAATGAAACATTTGAGTAGCCAGAGGGGTTGGGAGATCGTGGAGGAGAAGTGGCCTGATTTTAAAGGTAGAATTTTTAAAAATAGGCCAAAGAATCTCAATGAGATGTTGGAGAACACAGTCAGCAGAAACTCCAACCGAGTAGGATTGATTTGTGACGATCAAAAATTAACCTTTAAAGAATTTGATCAAATGGTAAATAAAATTACAAAGGGGTTACAAAAATATAATATCAAAAAGGGAGATCGTGTTTCTCTGCTTTTAGGGACTGGTCTGGAATTTCCTTTATCTTTCTTCGCCTTAATGAAACTGGGTGCTATCGCAGTTCCTTTAAATACTCGATTCAAAGGTGAAGAATTGTCTTATGAAATAAATGATTCGGGAAGCAAAATTCTCATTGTTGATCAAGAATATTGGCCGTATATTGATTCGATCAGAAATGAATTAAAGACAGTTGAAAGGATATTTTTCAACGGACTAGATGTTCCCAAAGGAGTTCAATCTTTTCTGGAACTGAAGGAGAATAAAGTAGACAAATTCACAAAAATTGAACCAAACGAAACAGATGATGCGGTCATCATGTATACTTCAGGCACGACGGGTAAACCCAAGGGGGCTATTTTATATCACCGGAGCCTGATAGCAACAGCAATGCATGTGAGTGATTTTATCGCTTATGAGCCTGAGGATCGAATCATATGTGTGGTCCCTCTTTTTCATATCACGGGTCTTGCCCAGATTATGCTTTCTCATATTTTCAGCGGCATCCCTTGCGTCTACATGAGAACGTTCAAGGTTAAAGATTTTTTGGAAATCATGTCTTCTGAAAAGATTACCAAGAGCATTAGCGTTATTAATATTCTTTGGTTGATGATTAATCATCCTGAATTCGACCATTATGATTTTAGTTCTTTCAAAATAGCCATGGTGGGTGGATCACCTGCCACGGAAGAGATGGTTAAAGGGATTTTGAATAAACTTCCTTATCTTAAGATAAGCGTCGGTTACGGTTTAACAGAGAGTGATGGTATCGTTTCATCAACCCCCTATGAGGAGGCCATTCGAAAAATAGAAGCGGCAGGTAAAATTCTCCCGTTGGTGGACGCAAAAATTGTGGATGAAGAGGAAAAAGAATTGCCACCCAACCGTGTGGGCGAAATTATCCTGAAAGGCGCAACCATAACGAAAGGGTACTGGAAGAATCCCGAGGCGACTAAGACGGCGATTGTAAGGGGTTGGTTGCATACAGGCGATATAGGGAAGCTGGACGACGAGGGTTATATCTATATTCTTGATCGCAAGAAGGATATGATTAATCGAGGAGGGGAAAAGATATTCTCTCTTGAAGTTGAAAATGTAATATCCAGATACCCGAAAGTGCTAGAAGTAGCGGTTGTGGGTGTCCCTGATAAATTTTTAGGTGAAGCAGTGAAAGCTGCGATCGTTTTAAGACCCGGACAAACTGCAGGTGAGGAGGAGTTTAAAAACTTTTGTGCAGAGCACTTGGCGGATTATAAAGTTCCCAAATACGTAGAATTTTTAGATTTACTACCCAGAAACCCAGCCGGTAAAGTCGTTAAAGGGAATCTTAAATATATTAAAAAGTAATTTGAGCAAAAACAAATTGTAAAATTAAAAGAGTTTCTATCTATGATACAAGGGGAATTTATGGATCCTACGAAATTAATCGCTTTAGTCACAGGGGCTTCCAGAGGGATTGGCAGGGCAATTGCTATAGGCTTGGGAAAGGAATGGGTCTCTGTTGTTATGAATTATCGATCAAGACTTGACTCCGCAGCAGAGGTTGCTAAGAAAATAGTAGATGCCGGAGGCAATGCTATTGTTGTTAAAGCCGATGTTGGAAATGACAATGAAGTGAGGGCAATGGTGGATCATGTGGTCGAGAAATGGGGAGGTATAGACATTCTTGTAAACAATGCAGGTATCCATAAAGGCGGTAGGATTCAAAAACTCACTTTTGAGGACTGGAACCTTGTCATCACCTCCTCGTGTGGTGGCGCTTTTCATTGCTGCAGGCGTATCGTGCCACTCATGGTAGAGAAGAAGTGGAGTAGGATTATCAACATTACTTCCTACGTCGCTCTTCATGGATATCCGGGGGACACCGCTTACGGTGCGGCAAAGGCAGGGCTTCTGGGCATTACCTTGTCACTGGCTAAGGAAGTTGCAAGCAAAGGGATTACCGTAAATGCTATTATCCCCGGGTATACTCCAACGGATATGACGGCCGGGCTTTTCGATAAACAAGAGAAGATTGATCGTGAAATTCAAAACATACCTTTACGTCGTCCTGGAAGGCCAGAAGAAATTGCGGATATGGTAAATTTTCTCGTGTTCAAAGGAGAGTACATTACCGGAACGGTCATCAGGGTTGACGGTGGGCTGGCAATGTAATGTGTATCATTTTGTTTAGAAGGTAGGTTCGCATGGATCATTTTATGATCACAAGGTTCAAGGAGGAGCAGAGATGGGGCTTAGAAATGCAAAACAGTACATTGAGAGCCTTCGAGATGGACGGGAAGTCTACATTCATGGCGAACGTGTCGAAGATATAACCCAACATCCTTCTTTACGTAAGGCCATCGATCATGGAGCTATTGATTATGAACTGGACAAGCGACCGGAACTCCACAATCTGCTTGTGACTCATTCGCCAAAAACCGGTAATGAGATCAGACGATATTTCGAGCTTCCGCGGACGGGCGAGGATCTGCTGAGAAGACAAGAACTGATAGAAACGACGACCAGAAACGGTGGCTCCGTCGTTATCTTCATGAAAGAGATTGGGACAGACGCCCTCAATGCCCTCAACATGGTCTGCTATGACATGGATAAGAAGTCCGGAACTGAATACTCGGACAGGGTTACCCGCTATAGGCAGTATCTTGAGGAGAACGATCTGAGTATGTCGGGCGCCGTGACTGATGTGAAGGGGGATCGGAAGCTCAGACCTTCGCAGCAGGAAATGCCTTATTATTATTTGAAAGTGGTTGAGCGAAGGAAAGACGGGGTGGTTGTTAAAGGTGCTAAAGTGCATACGACCTCTGCGCCGATCACAAACGAGCTGATCGTCCTGCCGACGAGGGCGATGACAGAGAACGATAAAGACTACTGCATTGCCTTTGGCATTCCCGTTAATACAAAGGGCGTCAAGATCATTTCCCGGTCTGAACGGGGCGACCTGGGTGTGTTCGACTATCCTTTGAGCTCGCGCCATGTGACCCTGGAAGCCATGACGATCTTTGATGATGTATTTGTGCCGAAAGAAAGAATATTCATGGATGGTGAATGGGAGTTTGCCGGCGCCCTGGCCAACTGTTTTGCCACGTGGCACCGGTTTACAGGCATCTCGTACAAGTATCCTTTTGCAGAGTTAATGATCGGGGCTGCGGGTTTGATCAGCGATTACAACGGTGTCCCCCATGCTTCACATATCCAGGACAGAATAACAGACCTTGTGATCTATGCACAATCGATCAAGACGTTTGGTCGAGCGGCAGCGCTGGAATGCGTGATCACCGAAAATAGAGTCGCCTATCCAAACCCGTTACTCTGCAACATTGGAAAGTATATTTTTGCAGCCAACTATCATGCGTCAATGAAGGCGCTTCAGGAAGTGGCAGGTGGTCTCGTCGTAACAGGTCCCACCGAAGCCGATTGCAGAAACCCAGCAACGCGTGGATTCATCGAGAAGTATCTCGGAGGACGAAGAGGGGCAGACGCCATAAGCAGGCTGAAGGTCATGAAGCTGATTCGGGACATGGGTTCTACGGAAGGTGCCGGCGAATGGTGGGTTGGAACTCTGCATGGCGAGGGTTCACTTCAGGCACAAAGACTCTCCATCTCGAGAGAATTTAACGTGAAGAAATGCGTGGACTACGTGAAGAACCTGCTGGAAATCGATGCAAAAATCAGGACTTGACCTTACATGCGCTGCCAAGTCAGGTGGTGCTTTTTTTCTGAAATAAGTGATTGACGGAAATGTCCAGTGAAAATAGTTAGATATCAGGCAGAGGTAGAGTCTCAATATGGGATTGTTGAGGGCGAACAACTTTTCCCATGCTTTGGAGATCCCCTTATGGGACTGACGAAGGAAGAAAAAGCGGTAGACCTGCGTTCCGTGAAGCTCCTATCACCTATCTCTCCTCCAAACCTTATCTGTGTCGGTCTGAATTATAGAGGGCATGCTAAAGAGGCCGGTGTCGATTTCTCGCCAAAACCATTGATTTTTTTAAAAGCGACCACATCAGTTTGTGGGCCCGGCGATTCAATTGTCCTTCCTTTTCATGATCCCGAAAAGATTGATTATGAGGTTGAGTTAGCAATCGTTATTGGTAAAAGAGCTAAATGGATCTCCAAAGAGAAAGTACCCGAGGTTATTTTAGGCTATACGATTGCTAATGACATCTCTAACAGGGGGGCACAATTTGGAGAAAGCCAGTGGGCTAGAGGAAAGAGCTACGATACGTTTTGTCCTTTAGGACCGGCTATTGTAACCGATCTTGACGGAGACAATCTTAACCTCACATGTAAAATTGATGGAAAAGTGATGCAGGCATCCAATACCTCTGACATGATTTTTTCAACTTGTCAACTTATCTCATATATCTCCGAATGTATGACGTTGCTTCCAGGTACAGTCATCCTAACCGGTACCCCTGAAGGGGTCGGCTTCGTACGAAAACCTCCGGTGTTTCTCAAGGAGGGCCAAATGGTTGAGTGTGAAATTGAAGGGATTGGTATTCTTTCCAATCCTGTGGTTCGGCAGGGGTAAAAGTGGAACATGTCACATCGAAAGATGGTATACCTATTGCGTATGAACGTTGTGGCAAAGGATTACCACTGGTCTTGATACACGGTGCAGCTGCCGATCATATGCGTTGGACGCCAATCCTTCAGGAACTAGAAAAACAATTTATGGTTTACGCGGTAGATCGTAGAGGTCGCGGTCAGAGCGGGGATGTCGAGCCCTATACGATAGAACGTGAATATGAAGATGTGGTTGCAGTCATTGATTCAATTTCTGATCCAGTGAACCTCCTTGGGCATTCCTATGGTGCCATATGCTCTTTGGAAGCTTCTCTTAAGACGTCCAACCTTCGAAAGCTCATTTTATATGAACCTCCAATATCTACGAATATTAAGAAAAATTACCCCCCCGATGCTATAGACAGAATGAATTCATATCTGCGTATTGGGGAACAGGAGAAAGCCTTGCTTATTTTTCTGCAGGAGATTGTCGGAATTCCACAGAATGAAATTAATATACTAAGATCCATTCCCAGTTGGTCTTCAAGGGTATCTGCGGCTCACACTATTCCCCGCGAGGAAGCAAGTGTAAACTCCTACATTCTCGACCCTCAACGGTTTTCCCATATGGCAACCCCTACATTACTTCTTCTTGGTGGTGACAGTCCTTCATTCTATAAAGCTGCGATCGAAACTCTAAAAAAATCTATTCTTCATAGTAGAATTGCAATGATGCCCGGACAAAAGCACGCAGCTATGGACACTGCTCCAGATCTATTTTTACGCGAGGTGATAGGATTCCTGACTGAGAAAAAATGATGGAGCAATTTAACGCTCAACTTTAAATAGGCACCCAAGGGGGCGGGGCTGGCCTTAAAAGATATTCAATTTTTCGAGACCAATAAGGCCTTTGCCGCCAACTATCTTGGTTGTGAAAAGGAACTGGATCTCAACCGAGACATCACAAATGTGAATGGGAGTGGAATCTCTCTGGGACATCCAGTAGGTTCTACAGGCTGTCGCATCCTGGTGACACTTCTTTACGAAATGGAAAGACAAGGCTTAAGTTTAGGAATCTCTTCTCTCTGTGCCGGTGGGGGAGTGGGTACAGCCATTCTCGTCGAACGCTAAAGGGTTTAATGATGGATGCCTTGCTAAAAGTCAATAACATCGAGGTTGTTTATAATGAGGTCATTCTCGTTTTAAAGGGGATTTCCCTGCAAGTCCCTGAATTTGGGGTGATCGCCTTATTGGGTGCCAACGGGGCTGGTAAGTCGACGACTCTCAAGGCCATCACCGGGATCCTTGAGACTCAGAATGGGGAACTCAAAGAGGGCACCATTGAATTTATGGGAAAGCCCATCCACAAATTAGATGCTGATCAGATTGTGAAGTTGGGGATCACCATGGTTCCCGAAGGAAGAAAGGTTTTTGATGATTTGACGGTGATTGAAAATCTCATGATCGGGGCCCATACGAGATCAGATCGTTCGTCATTAAAAAAAGATCTGGAAATGATCTATGGTTATTTTCCTATTTTGGCTAAGAGAAGAGATCAACTTTCTATTTTTCTTTCTGGTGGAGAACAGCAGATGTTGGTCATCGGCCGTGCTCTCATGTCGAGGCCGAAATTGATGATGCTGGACGAACCCTCCCTTGGCCTCGCTCCCCTTTTGGTCAAAGAAATCTTCGATATTCTAAAGACGATTAACCAGGCCCAAAGAACAGCCATTCTTCTGATTGAACAGAATGCCCGTATTGCACTGAACTTCTCTCAGTATGGATATATCATGGAAAATGGAAAGGTCGTCCTCGATGGACCCTGTAAAGACCTCATGGAGAACGAGGATGTGAAGGAGTTTTATCTGGGGATCACGGATGAGGAAACGAAGAAGAGCTATGCTGAAGTAAAACACTACAAACGGCGTAAGCGATGGTTGTCCTAATAGATAAATGACACGGTATCAATTTGCTTGTTTGAAAGATTTGAAACGAAAATTAAGAGAGGAGGGTTACCAAGCACCAAATCACAAGCACCAATCCTCAAATAAATTCCAATACCGAAAATTCGAAATTTCAAACAAGAGTTTTAGATGATTGGAGATTGGGATTTCGAATTTATTTGGAATTTGTGATTTGGAATTTGGAGTTTTAAGCCTCCAAGGAGGTCAGAGTTCCCAGGAGGCATACGATTTTCAAAAGAGCTAAAGGGCTAAACTGCTACAGAAAATGGATCAACTCGAGATTAAAAATTTAACCCTGGAATTTGGTGGCATTGTCGCGCTGCAACAGGTCAATATGAAGGTCAGAAAAGGGGAGATCCACGCAGTGATCGGCCCCAACGGTGCAGGGAAGACCTCTCTTTTTAACTGCATCAACGGGGTCTATAAGCCTTCGGAAGGAAATATTCTTTTTGAAGGCAATTCCATTCTCAACGAAAAGCCACATCGAATAGCGAGCTCTGGCATTGCCAGGACTTTTCAAAACATTGAACTCTTTCGCCATATGAATGTCATTGATAACCTGCTGCTGGGTCGACATCACCGATTCCGCTCAGGACCTCTCTCAGGCATTTTCTTTTACGGGAGAGCGCTGAGGGAAGAGATCCATCATCGCCAAAAGGTGGAAGAGGTGATCGATTTTCTGGAGATTGAGAAGGTTCGGAAAAAAATCGTGGGTGCCCTTCCTTACGGAATTCAGAAAAGGGTTGAACTGGGACGGGCCTTGGCCATGGATCCAAAGATCCTGTTGCTGGATGAACCCACCTCCGGGATGAATGTGGAGGAGACAGAAGATATCGCTCGGTTCGTATTGGATATCAAAGAGGAACTGGAGATCACCGTCATCATGGTAGAGCATGACATGGGAATGGTGATGGATATCGCCGATTGGATTACGGTCCTCAATTTTGGGTCCAAGATCGCCGAAGGGACCCCCGCAGAAATTCAAGCCGACCCAAAGGTCATTGAGGCCTATCTGGGCGGGGAAGATTAATCTGGAAGAGTGATGTCATGGAAGAAGATACTCTCCCTAAACTTTTTCTGAGAAACGTAAACCAGTATCGTGATCGGGTGGCCCTCCGCGAAAAAGATCTTGGTATCTGGAAGCGGGTGACTTGGAGGGATTATTACGAGCATGTCAGGGATTTCGCCATGGGACTGAAAGCTCTGGGGTTTGAGCTTGGGGATAAGGTGGCCATCCTGGGAGATAATTGTTGTGAGTGGATTTATGCGGACCTGGCCGCCCAGTCTCTCTTAGGCATTGCCGTGGGGATCTATCCGACGGATGTGGCCAGCCAGGTGAAGTATATCCTAAAAAATTCTGATTCCAAATTTGTCGTCACGAGAGATCAGGAGCAGGTGGATAAGGTCCTTCAGGTCAAGGATGAACTTCCCCTTCTGAAAAAAGTGATCGTCATTGATATGAAAGGCCTCAGAAGATATAAGGATCCGCTGATCATCGGTTTTGAAGAGACAGAAAAAATGGGTCGGGCCTTGCATGAGCAGATGCCTCACTTTTTTCAAGAGAGCATCCACTCAACGCGAGCGGAGGAAGTAGCCATCATCGTCTACACTTCAGGGACCACGGGTGACCCCAAAGGAGCCATGATCAGCCATAAAGGGATGATCAGCATGGTGAGAGGACTTTCCCAGATTCTGGACTTCAGATCGAGTGATTCTGTCGTTTCTGTTCTCCCTCTCTGCCACATTGCAGAACAGATGTTTTCGCTAATCTTCCCCATGTATGTAGGGTACACCGTCAATTTCGCCGAAAGCGTCAACACCCTCCAGGAAGATATGAAAGAGATTTCTCCCACAGCCTTTCTGAATGTTCCTCGCATCTGGGAGAAAATGCATTCAAATATCATGATTCGAATGCAGGATGCGGTCTTCTTCAAGCGATGGATCTTTAAAGCGATGGTGCCCATCGGTGAACGGGTCTCCCAATACAGACTGGAGAATAAACCTGTTCCGTTGCATTGGAGATTCTTGCATTGGGTCGCCTATCTCTTCCTCTTCCGTGCGCTCAAAAACCAGTTAGGGCTCTTGCAAACCCGCATCTTCGTCAGCGGAGCCGCTCCCCTCTCACCTGATCTGATCATGTTTTATCACTCCGTAGGGGTCCCGGTTCGTGAATGTTACGGGATGACAGAGATGAGCGGCATCTCCTTCATGCCGAAAGACCATGAGATCAGGGTCGGTGGTGTGGGCAAACCGATCCCAGGTGTTGAATTTAAATTAGGTGAGGATGGGGAAATTTTTCAGAAGGGGGATTTGGTTTTTGTCGGTTATTATGGCAATCCGCAGGCCACACAAGACACGATCGTGGACGGCTGGCTTCACACCGGTGATGTGGGTCAGGTAGATGAAGAGGGAATTCTCTACCTCACAGACCGAAAGAAAGACATCATCATCACGGCAGGTGGGAAAAACATCGCTCCTTCGGAGATTGAAAACAAACTTAAATTCAGTCCTTTTATCAAGGAGGCCATTGTGATCGGCGATCGGCGAAAATATCTCTCTTGTCTGATTCAAATCGATCTCGAAAACGTTTCAAACTGGGCACAGAATAATAAGATCGCTTATACTACTTATAAAAGCCTTGCGACTCATCCGGATGTCAATAAACTGATCGGAAAGGAAGTGGAGGAGGTCAATAAGCATTTTTCCCGTGTTGAGACGATCAAAAAATTTAAGATCCTTGAGAAAGAGTTGGACCCGGATGATGAAGAACTGACGGCAACCATGAAGGTCAAAAGAGCCGTGATTGAGAAAAAATTTAAGGATATCATCGAGGCCATGTATTAAGTTTCAAACAAGGAGCAACACAGTGAAATCAGGATTATTGTTCTTTATTCAGTTGTTCGCGAGCGGCATTGCCGTGGGGTGTCTCTATGCTCTGATCGCCTTGGGCTTTGTACTCATCATCAAGGCCACGGATATTCTGAATTTTGCTCATGGCGAAGTGATCATGATCTCCTCCCTCCTCTGCTACTTTCTGATGGCCAAGTATCATTTTTCTTTCTTGACGGCCTCTTTGGTCACCGTTTTAATCGCTGCCTTACTGGGTATTTTAACCGAGAGAGTGGTCCTCAGGCCCATGCTGGGTGAACCCATCTTTGCGGTCGTCATGATCACCATCGGCCTGAGCATCTTTCTTAGAAGCATGGCTGGCATCATTTTTGGCCATGACAATTATGTCTTTCCTTCTCCCTTCCCGAAGGAACCGATTCATTTAGCGGGGGCCACCCTTTCCATGACACAGATATGGGTCATGATCTGCACCGCCCTATTAGTGTTCATCTTTTTCATCTTTTTTAAATACTCTCGTATGGGTCTCGCCATGAGAGGGACGGCCAATAATCAGGAGACCGCCTTATTGATGGGCATCAGCACGAAGCGCATCTTTGCCATGGTCTGGGGGATTGCTTTTGTGACGGCTGCTATTGCAGGTATCTTCCTTGCAAATGTGATGGTGGTCAACATTGGGTTGACCTTCACAGCGATCAGCGCCTTTCCAGCCATTATCTTGGGAGGCCTGGAAAGTATCCCCGGTGCAATCATCGGGGGGCTGGCCATTGGGGTCATTGAGAATTTGGCTGGAGGATATTTGGACCAAATGATTGGTGGTGGGGTGAAGGATGTGACGCCCTTTGTGGTCCTGTTTTTAATGCTGATGTTCAAGCCTTACGGCCTCTTTGGAAAAGAAGAGATTGAAAGGGTCTAGAGTGGCTATCCGAAGCAAGACATTCCGAGAAAGTTATTATGAGGATATCAAACTGTTTCAGACCATCTGGATCCGAATCTGGATATCCCTCTTTTTGTTGATGCTGGCCACCTTGCCTTTATGGGGCAACCCTTATGTGATTTATCTGATCAACCTTTCCTGCATTGCTGTGGTCGCTGCCTTGGGACTTAATCTTCTCATTGGCTACACGGGCCAAATTTCTTTGGGCCACGCCGCCTTCATTGCCATCGGAGCTTACACCACAGCCATTCTTTCGACTAAAGTTGGCCTTCCCTTCTGGGCTTGTTTGCTTGCCAGCGGAGGAGTGACAGCCATCGTTGGCTTTGGCCTCGGCATTCCCTGTCTGAGACTCAAGGGACTTTATCTCGCCATGGCCACAATGGCCTTCGGCGTTGTGATAGATTTTGTAGTCATCACTTGGGGAAAGCTGACAGGAGGCGTTCGGGGTATTAATGTAACGAAGGTTTCCATTTTTGGTTATCCCTTGGATTCGGACAATAAAATGTATTATTTTCTCATGGTGTTGACCATTCTAACTGTCCTGGCCATCAAGAACTTAGTCCGCACCCGAATCGGCCGAGCCTTTATTGCCATTCGTGACCGGGATATCGCTGCAGAGGTGATAGGAGTCAATATTACGGCCTACAAGGTGATGGCCTTCACCATCAGCTCTTTCTTTGCAGGGATTGCAGGAGCGATGTATAGTTATACGATGGGCTACATCCATCCAGAACACTTTACCTTGCTTCTTTCTGTTCAGTATTTGGCAATGATCATTGTGGGTGGATTGGGAACGATTCTGGGT
This sequence comes from Thermodesulfobacteriota bacterium, assembly GCA_049513055.1. GTDB lineage: Bacteria > Desulfobacterota > BSN033 > BSN033 > UBA1163 > UBA1163. The sequence goes on along the minus strand of JBEKWN010000058.1, from coordinate 18,536 downwards.
TCTATCTTTGGGGCCGTCTTTATCGTCCTCGTCCCCGAACTGATTAAGGCTATTGCCCGAGCTTCAGAGATGCTCATTCCAGCCCTGAAGGGAAAATATGATGAGGAATGGAACATCGCTGCCTTTGGACTTTTGATCATGATTTTTCTGATCTTTGAGGCGAATGGACTCTATGGGATCTGGGGTCGAATTAAAACCAGTTTTAAAAATTGGCCGTACACGTATTAAGGAAGTACTCATTCAAAATCTTTTTATTTAAGGAGGTGCTTTATGAAGGGAAGAGGAATGTGGATGGGGTTGTTGGTTTTCTTTTTGGTTTGTCTTTTGGCTATCCCCTGCTTCGGTCAACGGGGTGTGACCAAGGATACGATCAAGATGGGATTGATCCTGGTCAAAACAGGGCCTGTGGCGGCCTTGGGTCTTCCCAACGGGACCGGAATGGTCGATTATTTGCAATATCTCAATGATACCGCGGGAGGAGTAGCCGGGAGGAAGATCGAGGTCATTTGGGAAGATGATTCATTCGAAGCTCCCAAGTCTGTGGCCGCCCTTAAAAAATTAATCACACGAGACAATGTCTTAACCGTCATTACCACAGGGGGCTCCCAACAGACCATGGCCAACTTGGAAAACATCAATCAATATAAATTGCCCAATATCCCAAATGCCTTGATGAAGGAGTTTTACGATCCCTTCCAACCTTATATCTTTGCGATGGGCGCTACTTATGAGGCCCAGTTCGAATGCATTGTGGATTATATTTTTAATGACCTCAAAGAGAAAAATCCACGCATTGGAGTCGTCTATGAAAAGAAAGAGTACGGGATTAAGGGAATGGAGGCAGTGAAAAAGAGGGCGAAGGCGTATGGGGTTGACCTGGTTTCTGAATTGGCTCTGCCTACAGGAGCTGTGGATGCCAGCTCTCAAGTCCTTGCTCTGATGAACGACAAGGTGGATTATGTTGTCACCTGTCTTCTCCTTCCTCCGACGATCACCTATTTGAAAACTGCCGAGAAATATAACTATTGGCCAAAGCATGTCTTCGGCTTCAACTGGGCAACCGACGATATGATCGTCAAGGCCTGCGGGGAAGCTGCAAAAAACTATATCGGTGTCAATTTCGTTGGTGCCTGGTGGGATGAGTCTCCAGGCATCAAGTTGGTCCGTCAAATTGCACAGAAGTACAACCGGACGGAAATCGGATTGACCTCGCTTTACGTTAATGGAATTGGGGTCTCAATGCTCTTTGGAGAGGCCTTCAAGCGTGCGGGGAGAGACCTAACCCCAGATAGCCTGAAAGCTGCTCTCGAAACATTTAAGGAGTTTAGTACAGGAGGGGTCTTCCCGCCGGCCACCTATACTTCCAAAAGCCATGCTCCTCACGAGATGGTCAAATTTTTTAAGGCAGATGTGGCCAACAAACGGTTAGTGGCCCTCACAGATTGGCGCAAACCTAAAGAGATGAAATAAAATTCAGACAGACCGATATTCAAAATAAAACCAGTGGGACAGACCCTTTGCCTGTGCCACTGGTTTAAGATGATGAATCATTGCGGCAAATGTCCCATTAGAAATTCTATCAAAAGTACAATATAGAATCCTTCTTTTTAATCTGATAAAAAGGAAAGAGGATGAAGATTGAAAAAGACCTCTATGCCTATCTGTGGCTCGATCCGTATGAGAATAACTGCAATACTTATCTGGTCCGTGGAGAGGTGACGGTTCTTATCGATCCAGGCCATTCCCGTCATGTTCCCAATCTCTTTCATCAGATGGAAGGAGATGGAATTTCTCCGGAAGAGATCGATCTTGTCATCCTGACCCATTCTCATCCAGACCATTTTGAAGGCCTCGAAGCCTTTATGAATAAACCGGTCAAGATAGCGATGAACCAGGAAGAGGAACGCTACCTTCTGGAGAGTGGGAAACTCCTCTTTGAAATGATGAGGCAACCCATGCCTGAATTTCGAATCGATTTCTATTTGAAGGAAGGAGAGCTCCATTTGGGTAAAGAGCTCTTTCAAATCTACCAGACCCCGGGTCATTCCCCTGGCTCCCTTTCGATCCACTGGCCGGAGAGGAAGGTCCTCTTCACCGGCGATCTCGTTTTTTATGGCGGCATTGGAAGAACAGACTTTCTGGAAGGCAATTCCAAATTAATAAAGGAAAGTATCGAAAGGATGTCCCATTTGGATACGGAGCTCTTGCTTCCGGGCCATGGAGAGATGGTGATGGGGAGGGAGATGGTTCTTCAGAACTTCGAATTCATACGACAGAATTTTTATGCTTACTTATAAAACCCTCAACTGTTCTTTGATCTCCTCCAATTTCATCTTGTTGGAATAATCCAATTTCTCATTTTCTTTTTTCCAGAGTTCGCCCCCTTCGAATTTGGGTTCCACCGCGCTCCCATAGATGCCATCTCTTCTCAAGGCCTCTGCGAATTGAACCCTCACCCTCTCTCTAAGCTTCGCCTTTTCACCTTGATATTGGGAAAGCAGATGGTGAAATTTTTGTTTTACCTCATCGATACTCCGTTGCTTCAATGATTCAATCCCCTTGAGGGTTCTTTTATCATCGTTATCCAGAGAGAGGGTATCGATCCATTGAGAGAGAAGAAGTTCTTTCACCGTGGTCGCTGTCTTCTTCTCCATTCTTTCAATCTGCTTCAGAATTTCATTCAAGGAGAGGCCCCCCTCCCGGTACCGGTGAAAGAGGCTGGTCGCTTTCTGCAAGACCTCCTTTTGTTTGAACTCCTCTTTTTCCTTTTCGGAGATGGCAAACTTTTTTGTTCTCTCCATCGCCAATTCTAAGGTGGATTTAATCTCTCCCATGGATGAACCTTTCCTTCAGACAAAAAAGAGACCCCAGGTAAAACTGGGGTCTCTTTCTCTTTTTGCCTAACGAGTTTCCACTTAGGCCACCAGAACCGTCACGTCCGTCGCCTGTGGACCCTTCGGACCTTCTGAGATCTCGAACTCCACCTCATCGCCTTCGTAAAGGGTTTTGAATCCATCCTTCTTAATGGCTGAGAAGTGAACGAATACATCACTTCCATCATCTCTGGAAATGAATCCGTAGCCCTTCTTCTCGTTAAACCATTTGACACGACCTTTGGCCACTACAACTCACCTCCTCTCTTTCCCTTACTAAAAAAGCCACAAAAGTGTGGGTTCAAACTTTTGTGGCTTTTTTTATGATCCAAACAACTACTCCTTACAACTTACAATGGGTAAATTATGGGAAATTCATTTTTAAAAGTCAAGTCTTTTTTTAATCTGAAAGAATGGATTTACGGAATGAAACCGTTGAGGCATAATAGGTTGAAGAAAAGGACAAGAACGATATGTTTTTTAAGGTTAGTTTTTGGTGGATCATTCTCTTCATACTCTTTTTTCACATTCCATACTCATTTTCAGAAGAAGTCTATCGTTGGACGGATGAAAGGGGAACCGTCCATTTAACAGACGACGACTCCAAGATTCCTGAACGATATGCTGATCAAGCAGAAAGAATAGAAGTACAGGAAGAGACTTTGAAAGAGGTTGAGAAAATTGAAAAACTGGAGGAGGGGCCTGACCGAGTAAAGGATTATTTAGAGAATATTGAGAAGAAGATAGAGATGAAGAAAAACATGGAAAAAAAGATTTCTGAGTTGGAAGAAGAATTAAGATTGTCTGAGGAGAGTTTAAAAAGGATCGAGGAATATGAAAGGGAGTACTACCTTTATTATCAGCCATTCAGGGATCCAAGGACGGGGAAATGGGTTCCTGTCGCTTCGCCCTTTTATGAAGAAAAGAAGAGGTTAATAGCTAAGATTGATGCCATCCAGGCTGAAATAAAGAGGATTCAGGAGAAACTTTCGCAATTAATGAGGAGCTTATGAAAAATGATAATTTATTGAAATTAAAAGAGAAATTTAATATTTTTTCATGCCTATCCGGTTCGTACAGGTAAAAACATAACTACTACAACCTATGGTGGTGACGAAACTTGTCAACATTTTCCAGTACAAGGTTTACTATTTTTTCTCTATTAATTCTATCTTTTGGCAACAGGCCCGAATGCTGGGTAATTGTCTACCGATTTTAAATTTACGTTTAAAATCGTCGCTATTAATATCTTCAAGGTCTTTCCATGAAAAACCAAAATAATTCCCGAGATAATTAAAAGTCTCAGGATCGGGAATATGACAACAGATATCCTTTTCAAGGAGATAAGTAAAACCTTGCGGGTCTCTTGGATCTCTTATTATTCTTATGCGTTTATCTTTATTTATTAATCCTTTTATGAAGTTAGAATGTTGTAGAGCAAAGTATATCCAATATATTATGCAAATGCCAAGTATGAAAAACACTATCAATCTATATGAGTCCATTTTTCTTACCTCATCTAAAGTACCTGGGAATAACGTGAAAATAAGTGATAAAAATCCCATAGCACCAAAAATTACATCAGAGAATTTCATAACCCACCTCCATATTGAGATGAGTTATCCGATGTTAAAAATGTCCAAAAAGTCAATGAAATTCCGGCTTTTTACTACAAATAATAAGCAACTTTTGTCACCACTACCTATAGTGGTTTTTTTATGGCTTTCTGTATCAACCGGATAGGCATATATTTTTTTTCTTGACACAATAAACATATTGTATTATATTGTATTTCAAATTGGTTAGAGGGGGTTTTTTTGGCACAGAAAAAGGTTGCACGTACCATTTACCTTAAAGATGAACAATTGGAGGCTTTGAAGAGGTTATCCGAGAAGACCAAAGTCCCCCAGTCCGTTTATGTCAGGGAGGCTTTGGATATGCTATTGGAGAAATATTCTGAACAACTGAAATTTGAATTTACAGAGTATTTCAAAGGGTAATTTCTTTTAAAGCCTCTCAGGGTTGGAAAGGGAAGACAACGTGGCAGATCGTTTCCGATTAAATTATTTAAAATCGACAGGATTAGAAAGATCAGACTTTGATGAATCTTTCTTATCCCATCATAACAGAAAAATGACGAGTCCCCCCTCTCCCCCTCCAGAATACAATATTCCAGAGACCTTCTCATCCGAAGCCATCCTCAAACAGGCCAAAGTTGATCTAAAACATCCCGATCCGCAAGTAAGAATTTTGGCGATAAAATATTATTTAGAAAAATCTTATCCCTCCATTCCCGTGGCTCTACTGCAGGAAATTTTATCTGATCGAGACCCAGATGTCAGAACCGAAGCACTCCGTTCCCTTATTAAATTTAGAAGCCCCATCGTTTCCCCTTTATTAAAAAAATATCTTAAAGATATCGATCCAAGGGTCAGGATCGCTGCCCTCCGAGGGATGTTCCAATATCAGGAAAAAATCGATCTAAACATTTTCCTTCAATTCTTGAGCGATGAATCTACTTGGGTGAGACGGAAAGTAGCCACCTTATTAGGGTGGACACAAATAGAGGGTGTCCTTCCGATCCTGGTGGAGTTGTCAAGGGATCAAGATCCAATGGTGAGAAGGGCAGCTCTCTTTTCTCTGGCCACCCTTTATCCTGATGAGAGTGAGAATCGCTTGATGGAGACCATGACCGATTCAGACCCAGGTCTTCGAAAATGGGCGAAGATGACTTTAGAGAAAATAGTGGCTAGACCGTTGAAAAGGAAAACGGCTTCTCTTACGAACCGAGGTTGAGGACGAAAAAAGTATCCATGGCAACTCAATCGCCACCTCTTATTCAAAAGGCTCAGATTTTAGGAGACAAGGTCTACTCGCCGATGGCCTTTGCCAAGATCCTTGGGATTTCAAAACACGAGCTCCTTGAGAAAGAGGCTAAAGGAATCCTTCCTCCTGCAAAAAGGGATTCCAATCAGGAACGTTGCTATAAGCCAGAGGAGGTCAGCAAGTATCGGACCTACCTGGGACTCCCTTCTCCCCTCAAATCCATCCGAAAACAGCTTTTCCTCAACTTTAAAGGAGGGACAGGAAAAAGCACGATCTCCGCCTCTTATGGTTTTCGCCTTGCCCAGATGGGAGTCCGGACACTCTTGATCGATTTGGATCCACAAGGCCATCTGACCCAATGCCTGGGCCTCAACAATCAACAGTTTCCCAAGACCCTGTTCCATGCCTTGATCGAGAAGGAAGAGATCGAAAAGATCATCATCAAAACGGATCTCCCCACATTGGATATCATCCCCTCCAACCTGAATCTCTCACCGGTGGAGCTCTCACTCTTTTCGATGAATTCAAGAGAGTTCCGATTGAGGAGGCTCATCAGTTCCGTGGAGAAGAACTACGAACTGATTGTGATGGATGCCTCCCCCAGCATCGGGCTCTTAAATCTCAATGCGATCCTCGCCTCCAATGATCTCATCATCCCCGTCTTAGCCGATTTCCTTTCCTACCATGGGCTCAAGATTCTTTTCGAGACCCTCTCCACGATCGAAGAGGATTTTTCTTTTGTCTTTGAGAATATCTTCATCTTCCTGAACCGTTACAATGAGTCCCATCGAATCTGCAAACGTTCAAAGAAGGCACTGGAAACCCACTATGACAAGTACCTCCTCAGCACAGTGATTCGCCAGGATACAAAGATTGCAGAGGCAACCAGTCAAGGGACTCCGATCTTTCTATTCGCCCAATCGTCAAAGGGTGCGGCGGATATCCAGAGCCTGATCGATGAAATATTAGACCTGAAAGGAGCTGATCATGTCGGATGAATTCACCAACAATGTCGCACAAAAATTCCCCAACACGCTGAACAAAGAACCGATTGAAAGGCCTTGGGATGTGGCGGAACCCAGATCCATCTCTCCTTTGAAGAAATCTGTGGAAGAGCCTAAAAAGGATGATTTAACAGAGCGAATCGATACGCTTTATTCTGAACTTCGTTCCTCTTTGACGGTGCGATCCGCCCTGGAATTTGATCTGAAGAAGGCCAATCGAATTCTGGAAGAGGTGAACCGGGTCAAAGCGGAAGTGGAAAAGATTATCGAGATGTTAAGGGTGATGGATGAATACATGAAAGAACGAATTAAATAATCTCCTTCCCTCCCTTTCCCAGGGGCGGGAAAGGGAGAATGAAGGAGGGCCGAGTGGCTGAGGAGGATACAGGATGAAGCCAAGAAGTCAGGTGGTCACGGCCGATGGATTCGATATGAATGTCGCCGAAAAGATGCCGAAGATCAGAAAGCTGGAAGAACCCCTTCCTTTACCTCTGGAAGTGGAACCCCAGCCGCTGCAAGAAGATCATCGCGAGCCCGTACCGAAAATGAGATCTCCGGAGAAGCAAACAGAGAGGAAGGTGATCTTCGAATCTCCTAAGAAAGGGATCGAAACAGAACAGAGTCTGGATGTTCTGAAATTGATCGAAGACCTTCATGCCCAGCTTCTCGCCGCGGCCCAAACCAAGAGGGCTCTGGAGATGGACCTGACTTCCTACCAGAAGACCCTCCATCAATTGACCCAAGACAATCAAGAATTACGGCGCCAACTGGAGGCCCTGAGCAGAGAACATCACAGGCTCAAAGAGTTCCAGTCTGAATCGATCTATCTCCAAGAGGAGAATACGGACGCTCTGGAGAGAATCAAAGAGTTCCAACAGGAATTGAGAGAGATGAGGGAAGCCTTGAACAAAGTCACTCAGGAAAGAGAGGAAGCCTTCGATCGAATTCGCGACCTGGAACCCCAGATAGAACAGAATGAAGTGGTTAAAATCAAAGGAAAGTTAAAGGAGAGAGAAGCCTCCCTTTTCTCTGAGGAGAACCGAGAAATCCAATCCAAACTGGAGGAGACCCTCGCCCAGAATATGGATCTGGAGAGAAAGTACGAAACCTTGAAGAAATCCTTTAACGAAGTCAGAGAATCTCTCACCTTTTTAAGGGATTCCTGTAAAGCGAATTACTACAACCTGTCGGAGAACCCTGAATAAAATTAAAAATCATTGACATCCTCCAGTAATTAAGTTATAAGGTACGACAATAGACTACATATTGACTCGCCATTATTATCCCCTCTCGGTACCTGTTCCACACAGAAGGGATCATTTCATTGGAGAATCTGTTTGAAGATTCGATTAATTGATCCAGCCTACGAACACCCTTACATCAGCCATTCACAAAAAGTGATTAAGAACATCTGGTTTGCCCACCTCACGCTGACAACGCTGGCCGCACTCACCCCTCCGGATATTGAAGTGAAGATCACGGATGAGAATGTAGAGCCGATCGATTTTGAAGAGGATGTGGATCTGGTCGGCGTGACTGGAATGGTGATGCATGCCCCCAGGGCTTATCAGATTGCACAGAGATTTCGTCAGAGAGGGATCCCGGTCGTCATGGGTGGGCCTCATGCCTCGAGCCTTCCTCTCGAAGCCAAGGAGTATGTGGATGCTGTGGTGATTGGTGAGGCGGAGAATGTCTGGGAAGGGTTGATGGAAGACTTTAAGAACGGATGTCTAAAACCTTTCTATCAAGCGGAGGCTTTCTGCTCGATGGAAAGGCTTCCCTTTCCGAGGCTCGATCTTCTTCGTAAAGATGCTTACATGACGATCAACTGTGTCCAAACGACCCGGGGCTGTCCTCACCAATGTGATTTTTGTCATGTCACGCATTTTTTTGGAAAGACTTACCGCTGTCGGCCGGTGGATGAAGTGATTGAAGAGGTGAAGCGGTTAGAAGGGGATTTCCTTGTCTTCATCGACGACAACATCGCCGGGAACCGCCGTTATGCCAAAGAGCTCTTCACTCAATTAAAACCCCTCAAAAAGAAATGGGCCAGCCAGGCCAGTATGACCCTGACCCGGGACCCCGAACTTCTGAAACTCGCTGCAGAGAGTGGATGCGTCTCTTTGTTCATCGGAGTCGAATCCCTTTCTTCGGAAAACTTGAAGGATGTGAACAAATCCTTTAATCAAGCCTATCAATTTGAGGAAGCCATGAAAGCCGTTCACGACCATGACATCATGATCCTGGCTGGGTTCATTTTTGGATTGGATCATGATGATGAAGGGGTCTTTGAAAGGACGCTTCGATTCTGTGAACGGAATCGAATTGAACTGCCCAGTTTTTTCCTTCTCACCCCCTTGCCCGGGACCGCTTTATTTCAAAGGATGGAGTCAGAGGGAAGACTTATGCATAAGGATTGGGGTCAATATAATGGAGCCACCGTCGTTTTCAAGCCGAGGTTGATGACCGAAGAGACACTTCAGCGTGGATTTAATTGGGTATGCAAAGAGGGCTATTCTTGGGGTTCCATCTTTAAGAGAGTTTTTCATCCGCAACAACGGTTTTTCACTCGGGTACTTTCCAATATTGCCTATCGTAGCATTGCACAGAGGACACCCGAGGGTTATCTCCCCAGCCTTTCACGAATTTTGCAGAGGATGAACGATACCATCCCTCTCCAGAATACTCGGGACTTAATTCAGCGGGTGGGGGAGAAGATTGCAGAGAAGAAACTTCTGATTGGCCAAAAAGCAGCCGATACGCTTAAACTCTATTCGGTTTATAATGAACGGCTTAAAACCCTTTTTGTCAGACTTGAAGGGTCGATGGATCGGGAGGGAGCTAGGGAGTTGGTGAAGAGGCTCAAAGGGGTTTTAAACGTTGAGATCCAAAAAGTCATCCTTGACTTTAAAGATGTTGGAGCATTTTCCTCAGAGGCGATCGCCCTGCTCTCCAGAAAAGGTCTTCTCCAGACCGAAGAAGGAAAACTCTGGATCTCAGTGAACGCACCGAATATTAATGGTTAGTTTTCCTACCTGCCTGTTGAGAAATCAGAAAGAAGCACTTTTCTTATCTTGAAAATCTGCGAGCTGCTCTCTGTCTTCTCCTTCTCGCCTCCTGTTGTTTTCTTTTCTTTTTCACGGAAGGTTTCTCGTAGGATCTTCTTTTCTTCAATTCCTTCAAGATCCCATCCCTGGCGAGTTGGCGCTTCAAGGTTTTGATCGCATTCTCGATCTGGTTGTTTTGAACTTTAACTTCCAACGACCTCTCCTTTACCTTTCGTAAATCGGGTTACCTGTTCCTATCCCTTCTGCCCTTGAACTCACCACCCCTTGTTTTCTGAGGTCTGGCCTCACTCACGATCAAGGTCCGGTCCATAAAGGTCTTTCCATTGATGAGGGAGATTGCCTTCTCCGCCTCCGTATTGGAGGTCATCTCCACAAAACCAAATCCTCTGGACCTTCCTGAATACGAATCAGTAACAATTTTGGCGGACTGAACTGCTCCTGCTTCAGAGAAAAGTTTCTTCAGATCCTCTTCTGAAGCTCCAAAGGCAAGGTTTCCCACATAAAGTTTTAAATTCATCTTCTTTCTCCTCCATCAATTTAAAACCCCCAGGACTTTCTAAAGAGCCTCTGGGGGTTCCCAAAAACTTTTTACAAAGTTCAGTTATCTGTATTTATGGACTAAATTTCAAAATCTGTCAAGTTAAATTCTTGACTCTGGTAATTTTGTATATTTTTGATTTATTTGACCTTTCTAACTTTCCTCCGGGTGCACCCCCAAAATTATTTCTTGAATGTAATAAAAGTTTGACATTTATTTTCACTTCATTTATATATAGGACGAACTTTGTGAAAAATTTATCAGAAAGGAGGAGGAGAGATTGCATAAGATAACATACAAAAGGGAAATGGCTGAGAAAACGGTGTGCCATTTTAAAGTAGAGGCACCCCGAATTGCTCGGAAGGCAAAGCCAGGACAGTTTGTCGTGTTAAAGGTCAATGAAACTGGGGAGAGAATTCCTTTGACCATGGGAGGAACAGATCCAGCGACAGGGTTGATCGACCTGATCTTTCAAGTCGTTGGAAAGTCAACTGCCCTCCTGAGAACCCTCAATGTAGGCGATTCTATCCAGGATATCATCGGACCATTGGGAAAGCCGACTCATGTCGAAAAGATTGGGACGGTGATCTGTGTGGGCGGTGGAACAGGGGTTGCCGTGATGTACCCGATCACCAAAGCCTACAAAGAGGCAGGGAACAACGTGATTGCCATCATTGGTGCTCGAACGAAAGACCTCCTGATCTTAGAGGATGAGATGAAGGCAGCCAGTCACGATCTGAGGGTGACGACGGATGATGGAACTTATGGTCATCACGGATTCGTGACCGATGTCCTTCGCAAAATTTTAGATGAACAGAAGGATGTGAAATTGATCGTGGGGATTGGCCCTGTACCCATGATGAAGTTTTTATGCAAGCTGACAAAGGAATATGGGGTCAAGACGATGGTGAGTCTAAATCCCATCATGGTGGATGCAACAGGAATGTGCGGAGCCTGTCGGGTCACGGTGGGAGGTAAGACAAAATTTTGCTGTGTGGATGGCCCGGAATTTGATGGCCATGAGGTCGACTATGATGAACTGGTAAAACGGCAAAGGGCCTATCTCACAGAGGAGAAGGTATCCATGGAACAATTTACGGTGGCAGGAAGATAAGGGGGTTTGAGATGGCAGAAGAAAAAGAGAAAGAGAAGAAACCAAAAGTCCCAAGGCAGAAGATGCCTGAGCAGGAACCCAAGGTGAGGGCGAGGAATTTTGACGAGGTCCCTTTTGGATACACACCCGAACTGGCCCAACTGGAGTCGAGTCGCTGTCTTCAATGTAAAAAACCGAAATGTATTGAGGGATGCCCGGTAGAAATCGATATCCCGGCTTTTGTCAAACTTATTTCGGAAGGGGATTTTGGCGGGGCGGCTCGGAAATTGAAAGAACGCAATAGCCTCCCCGCAGTTTGTGGACGCGTCTGTCCTCAAGAGGACCAGTGTGAAAAGATTTGCATCGTTGGGAAGAAGGACCAGCCCGTTGCCGTCGGCAGATTGGAGCGATTTGCTGCAGATTGGGAGAGGACGAAAGGAGAGGTTACCATTCCTGAAAAAGCTCCCCCTACCGGTAAAAAAGTGGCGGTCGTGGGATCAGGACCAGCGGGTTTGACCCTGGCAGGGGATCTCATTCTTCAAGGACATGAGGTCACCATTTTTGAAGCCCTCCATAAAACTGGAGGCGTTTTGATTTACGGTATTCCAGAATTTCGTCTTCCAAAAGCGATTGTCCAGTCAGAAGTCAACTATTTGGAGAAGTTGGGTGTGAAGGTAGAGTGTAACTGCGTCATCGGAAGAATTGAGACCGTTGATGAACTCCTTAAGGAATATAATGCTGTGTTCTTAGGTTTGGGCGCAGGTCTTCCACAGTTTTTAAATGTCCCCGGTGAGAACTTCTGTGGCATCTATTCAGCCAATGAGTATTTGACACGGTCCAATTTGATGAAGGCATATCTGTTTCCAAAATATGATACGCCGATTGCCCGAGGAAAGAATGTAGCGGTCTTTGGAGCAGGGAATGTGGCAATGGATTCAGCCAGGACAGCTCTCCGATTAGGAGCGGATACCGTCCGGATCATCTATCGACGATCAAGAGATGAGATGCCGGCCCGTATCGAAGAGGTTCACCATGCGGAAGAAGAGGGCGTCCAATTTTACCTTCTCACAGCTCCCACAAAATTTTTGGGGAATGATAATGGTTGGGTGACTGGTGTGGAATGCCTCCGGATGGAGTTGGGAGAGCCTGATGAGTCTGGAAGACGCAGGCCGGTCCCCGTCAAGGGTTCGGAATTTCAATTGGAGTGCGATTTGGCAGTGGTGGCCATTGGTGCAGGTCCCAATCCACTTCTTCCTACACAGACACCGGGTCTGGAGCTTAATAAGAGAGGTTATATCGTTGCAGACCTCGAAACCGGAAAGACCAAAAAACCCGGAGTTTGGGCAGGAGGAGATATCGTGACCGGATCAGCCACTGTCATCCTGGCTATGGGCGCAGGAAGAAAGGCAGCCAATTCGATTCACGAATATTTGATGAATAAGAGTAAGTAGCGTCGGCATTTATTGCTGACGCATGAGATGATAGGGCAGAACCATATGGTTCTGCCCTTTTTTTACATAAATTTATGCAGACACCTTTCCTTTTTTCCTGGTAATATGAGTTGGAGAGAAATCAAGGCTTGCTCTGTAGATTATCTCCTGAAAGAGGAACACATTTTTAGATGCTATGAAGATTCTGGTTGATGCAGATGCCTGTCCCAGATCCGTTTTGCAGATCTGTATGCGGCTTGGACGAAAATACAATGTCCCGGTCTGGACAGTGGCCAATTTCAATCACGATATAGAATCGGATCACCATATTGCAGTAGGAGACGATTTTCAGGAAGCGGATATGAAGATCATGAATCTAACCGAAGCAGGAGATGTAGTCGTCACGGGTGACTGGGGATTGGCAACTATGGTGCTGGGGAAGGGAGCAAAATGTCTGAGCCCGATGGGCAGGGAGTTTCGTGCAGAAAAGATTGAGTTCTTATTGGAGGAGCGCGAGGTCAAGGCGAAATTCCGTCGAGGAGGAGGAAGAACAAAAGGGCCAAAGAAGAGGACATTGGAAGATGATCAGCGATTTGAGTTTTGTCTGGAAAAGATTCTTTTGCGAAAGTAACAGCGATGTTTTATTTTTCAAGATGCGAGGCAATTGATCGATATTTAGGTAGGTAAACCATGAAGAAGCTGAATGTCTGTGTCATTGGTGTGGGTGGTGTGGGAGGCTATTTTGGAGGGAAATTAGCCCATACCTCCTCTTCAAATCCTGATTCGCCTGTCAATATCTTTTTTGTAGCCCGCGGAAAGCATCTTGAGGCAATTAGACAAAATGGACTTGTCCTTAAATCTCCTGAATTCGGAAGCAGGACTTGCAGACCAACGCTTGCTACTGAGAGAATAAATGACCTCCCCCAAATTGACATCTTTTTGATATGCGTTAAGGGATATGATCTCATGGACATTGCAACTTCAATGAGAGATCGAATAAAAGAAAATACAGTTATTTTAGCTCCCTTAAATGGCGCAGACATTCAGGAAAGACTTCGAAATAAAATTAAAACCGGAATGATCCTCCCCGCCTGTGTTTATGTCTCCTCCTATGTCGAAGAACCAGGAGTCGTCGTTCAAACTGGAAAACCAGGAGAAATTATTTTTGGAAGAGACCCAGAGCATCCCGATTACACACCGGAGGAGTTATTCAGATTGTTTGAAAAATCTTCAATTGTTTATGAGTGGAAGGATGATGCAAATCCGGCGATCTGGGAGAAGTATATTTTTATAGCCAGTTTGGGCCTGATCTCGGCTCGCTATAATCGAACTCTTGGAGAAATTCTGGAGGAACCTTCGCTGAAAGAAGAGGTCATCGGGATTATGAATGAAATTTACTCCATTATTTTGAAGAGAAATATTGGATTGCCTGATGGAATCGTAGATCTTTCTCTCAAGAAAGCGGCGATGTTTCCTCGCGACACACAAACCTCGTTACAGAGAGATATCCACCAGAAGAAAGGTAAAAGTGAATTGGAACTTTTTGGTGGCACGATTATCGATCTTGGAAAAAAATTGGGCATCCCCACTCCCACGACGCAAAAAATATATCGAGAATTAGGAGGAGTCTAGTAGAAAAAGGGGACGATTCTTTTTTTATTACCGTAGTTATTATTACCAGGAAAAGCCAATAAATAGAAGCGTCCCTTTTCCCTCTCTTTGCGCTCTCTGCGTGCTCTGTGGTGAAGATATTAAGAGTAAGGAGGAATCGATGCCTGATCGAATCGACATCAACTGCGATATGGGAGAAAGTTTCGGCGCTTATCAACTCGGCCGGGATCAGGAAGTCATGGATTATATTTCCTCAGCGAATATTGCCTGCGGCTGGCATGCCGGTGATCCCATGGTCATGGAGCAAACCGTCCGTCTGGCCAGGGAGAAAGGGGTCGCAGTGGGAGCCCATCCCGGCTATCCGGACCTCATGGGGTTTGGAAGAAGGCGGATGGACCTTACCCTCAATGAAATTGAAAATTACATGCTTTACCAGATGGGCGCTCTCTATGCCTTCGCCAAGGCTCACGGCCTGCCCTTACAGCATGTCAAGGCCCACGGAGCCCTTGGGAACTTAGCCTTTGTGGACCTGGATGTTTCCAGGGCTATTGCCCGGGCAGCACTCCGTTTCAGCAAGGATATCATCTTAGTGGCCTATACTGGAACGGTCATGGTCCGGGCTGCTAAAGAGGTGGGGATTCGGTTCGTGGAAGAGGTTTATGCCGATCGAGTCTACAACCCCGACGGAACACTGCAATCCCGTAAGATCGCTGGATCAGTGATTCATGACCCAGAAAAGGCCGCCCGACAGGTTCTGACCATTGTTCGAGAGGGGTATGTGGTTGCCCATGACGGCACCAAAGTCAAAGTAAAGCCGGAGACTTTATGCGTCCATGGGGACACGCCCAGTGCCATTGCCATCCTGCAAAAAATAAGGAACGAGTTCAAGAAAGCCTCCATTTCGGTTAAACCCATGGGACAGTAAGGGGATGGATAGCAAAAGCCAATAAATAGAAGCGTCCCCTTTTCCTCCTCCCCCAAATATTTTTAAAAAAGACTTGACAAACTTATTCTGATTGTTTAGATTAATCAGCATAATCAGATAAGTAAGAATAATTTAATAATACCGAAAATTATTTAGGAGGTGAGAAAAATGGTCAAAAAACCTGGAAAAACATCTTACTCCGGATCCACCTGCGGGAAAATGAGTTGTTGTAAGGTTGAAGCACTGATAAGCGTAGATGAGCGCGGGCAGATGGTGCTCCCAAAAGAGATAAGAGATAAAGCCGATATCCACACAGGTGATAAGTTAGCACTTGTCAGTTGGGAAAAAAACGGGAAAATATGCTGCTTCACTTTAATGAAGACCGATGAATTCGGAGACATGGTGAAAGGACTGCTGGGTCCTATGATGAAGGAAGTCATGGCAAGTGATGCTGCCAAATAACATGGAGGTGATTGAAAATGGATAAGGAAGAAATAAGAAAAGTCGTCAGAGAGGGCTATGCCAAAATTGCCAAACAAGACAGCTCGTGTTGTGCTCCTGTGAAATCGTGTTGTGGGAGCACTGATTTAGCACAGGACATTAGTAGAAACATAGGATACACCGAAGAAGAATTGAAAGCCGTTCCCGAGGGTGCAAACTTAGGGTTGGGATGCGGCAATCCAGTTGCTCTTGCTTCCTTGAAGGAAGGCGAAACCGTCCTTGACCTTGGTTCAGGTGCAGGATTCGATTGCTTTCTCGCCGCAACCAGGGTCGGTGATAAGGGGAGGGTGATCGGTGTTGATATGACGCCAGAAATGCTCGAGAAAGCAAGAGAGAATGCCAGGAAAGTCAATTCTACAAATGTTGAGTTCAGGCTTGGAGAGATCGAAAATCTGCCGGTTGCAGACCGTTCTGTTGATGTCGTGATCTCCAACTGTGTTATTAACCTCTCTTCGGAGAAAAGGAGGGTATTTAACGAGACATTCAGAGTGCTGAAATCGGGCGGCAGGCTGATGGTTTCGGATATCGTTTTGCTGAAGGAGCTTCCGGATGTCTTAAAAAACTCAATTGAGGCATATGTCGGTTGTCTGTCTGGAGCATTATTGAAGGACGAATACATCAGAACCATCAAAGCGGCAGGATTTAAGGATGTTAGAATCATTGATGAAGCATCTTTCCCGATGGAGTTTATAGCTAATGACCCAACTGCGAAGGAAGTTATCAAAAATTCAAAGATATCACCTGAAAAAGTAAGAGAGGTTGCAAGTTCCATTATGAGCATAAAGGTTTATGGGATCAAACCAAATATCCGAGCATAGAGCCGTACAATGGTCATGAATCCTTTTCAGCCGAAATGAGGTGAGTGGCATGAGTTCGTGGATACAGCGACGGGAAGGGACTACATCCCTTCTCACTTGTTCATCCCCACTTCGGCAAAGGGTTTCGTAAAAGTCTGGGGCCATGGATTAACCAGATTCAACTCGACGAATGACTTCAAACCTATCATTCAAATAAATATGATCTGCATAATCAGACAATACTGATTATTTCTCAATCTGGGCAAGGTTTTTACATTTTCATAAAAAGGGAGGGATGATGATGTCGGAAACTACAGAAACTGAGAAGCGATGGTGGATCAAGGGACTTATTTTTGAGAATTGCAACTGTCAAGTCATCTGCCACGGACACATTTCGTATAGACAGCTCTGCACCCATGAGAGGTGCGTGGGGCACTGGTCGATCCATATCGATAGGGGCCAATTCCATGGAGTCCCCCTCGATGATCTCAATATTATCATCCTTTACGACACACCCCAGTTGATGATTACTGGAGGTTGGACCGAGGCGCTTTACATTGACGAGAGAGCATATAAGGCGCAGCGCCAGGCTATCGAGCACATTCTGACCGGACAGGCAGGCGGTCCCCCTGGGTTGTCCTCAGCCGCTTCGTTACAAAGCGTCTTGAAACCCGCTATCTCCCCATCCATTTCGAGAACCAGGGACGCCGGAAGAGGATGTGGGTTGAAGGGTACTTCGATACGACCATCGATAGCATCCGGGGTCAAGACCGGAGCCGGGATGTCCTGATCGAGAACATGTTCAACCAGGTCCACGGATCTCCCCAGGTGATCGCCTCAGGAGAAACCTCTTACAAAGATGGTGAACTCGCCGTATCGATGAAGGGTACTCACGCCCTTTACTCGTACTTCTCCTGGGCGGGCCAATGACAGGAGAAAATGTGCCTCATGAAAAGTTTAAAAATTGAAAGCCTACTGCAAAGGGAACAGCTGCTCGTATTTTCAGGCCTCGCCATCGTCATCTTGATCTCTTGGGCGTACATGCTCCATATGGGCTGGAGGATGTCTGGAATCGGGATGGAAATGACCCTGGCATGCATGATGCGTTGGGGCCCAGGGGATATTGCACACCTATTCATTATGTGGGCGACCATGATGGTGGCCATGATGTTTTCCTCCGCCACGCCCATGATCCTGATGTTTACAACCGTAAACCAGCGGCAGGGAGAAACCCAGCGCCCCCTCATGCCGACTGGGCTGTTTGTTCTGGGATACTTTCTCGTCTGGACCGCATACAGCGCCCTGGCCGCCATGGCCCAATGGGGCCTTCACGTTGCTACCCTCCTCAGCCATAATCTGGTCATCACCAGCCCCCTTCTGGGTGGGGTACTTCTGGTCGCTGCCGGGGTTTTCCAGTTGACACCTTTCCGGGACACCTGCATGTCAAAGTGCCGCTCCCCTCTAGGGTTTCTTATGGCGGAATGGCGAGAGGGCCGCCTCGGCGCTTTGATCATGGGGCTGAAACACGGCCTAAATTGTGTGGGTTGTTGCTGGCTGCTGATGCTCCTCTCTTTCGCGCTAGGCATCATGAATATAATGTGGATGGCCATTGTGACCGTCTTCATGTTGGTTGAGAAGGCGTATCCGAGGAGTCAATGGGTGAGTCGAACCACCGGTCTGATCCTTGTCGCCTGGGGTCTATGGGTCGCTGTAGGAACCATGCGTTAATCAAAAATAAATGACGAGTGAACGGGCTGTTGCCCAAACTCTCTTTCGAAAAACCCAAATTTAGGTTTTGATATATCCAATGCTAACAAAACCTTGGAATAGGGTTTGATTCATTTCATTAGTATTTAGACTTTTAATAAGA
>JBEKWN010000057.1:0-22980 GCA_049513055.1 Thermodesulfobacteriota bacterium | reverse complement strand
TGGGAATAATCATAATCCTTGTATCTCGCCATCCAGTCCTCCTAAGCGGTCCCCGCTCTCTTCTCCCCTACTGATATGGCGATATTACCATGCTTTCAGGACTTTTTCTACAGCCTCAACGTTTAGCAACAGCGCAGCGCCACACACTACGCTTTTGCTTTTCTGGCAAGAATGTGTGTGGCGTTGAACGAACTCAACTGGTTCTACGAACCTTGCATCAACATAGCCTTACCAGACGATGTGAGTGTCGCTGTTGCATTTGTTAAGCGCAGTGCACGCATTCATGGGATCACACATATCAAATGATGTTTTGAGCAACGAGCTCGGGATTCTGGTCGTTGAACCACTGCAAAAATCTCTCTGGCTGACAGAAGTGGGGAAGATATACACTTCGCTGGATCCAACCATTGCGGGAGCTTATTCCACCCCATTGTTGGAACAACTCTTCTCGAACATAATATTGCCGATTGCTGCGCCGCTCACCAATTGGTATGCACGATCTCAATCTTCCAGATACATTCTGATGTGCAAAAACCACGAGATCAGTATTGTCACGACTTCGGTAGCCAGCGACACGTGTATGAGCGTTTTGATTCCTAAGTTCTGGCGGTACTTGATTTGCGAGTTGTATATTCTGAAATCGGTACAATCCTATGATGGCATAAATGAGAGGGCCCTGATTATCGTCGATTGAAGTGAAGCTGGCATAGAAGGCGATGAAATTATCGGTTGACCCTTCGAAGAATTGTGAAATCCGTCTTGCTCTCCGCCCACCATCACCATAAGTTAAGAAACTAAAATCGGGATCGAGGTGGCAACAAGTTTGATGCAACCAGTTCGGAAAAATCACCCCAAAGGCTTGACAAGCCTTTTCATACTCATCATAGGTAGTCATCAATACACTATCGAACACTTCCGCATTCTGTGGTTGCATTGGGACATAGCAAAAAGATCCGTCGGCACGGCAAGGTGCATTCCAACCACCATAGGTTTGATCGATACCGACTCTAACGAGCAATCCTCGCATAGGTAATCTTCTCTCTCTCTCTCAGGTGCGTGCATTGCGCTTAACTCGTTCACATCCGAACTTATACGAGTTCGGATATACTCCTAAAAATGGTGGTATAGACGAACTGGTTTGGATATACCACCTCTGGCCGTAGGCCAAAATCTACTCTTTCAATTCTCCTCACACATCACCTCCTCGATTCAGATTTAAATTGTCCAACGGACTTTTTATCTTCCCAATGCTTTTTGCACTCACATGAGTGTAACCTTCGAAAAATCCAAATTTTTCCACAGAATGCCATTTGCAGCCTTCGATGGTTTTAACTTCTGCGACGAGGAGAGCGTCATAGGGGAAAGAAACTATTATGCGACCAGATGGATCTTTTGAGACATTGATCCTGGCCATCACGCAGCCCCGCTCTTTTGAAATTTATAAGGAGAAGAATCTTAGATGTGTATTTTTAATCCAAAATATCATAACGGTTAAATATGTCAAGGGGGCTCTGTTTTGAGTTCGGAGTTTGGAATTCGGAGTTTTAAAAAAGGAGATGCTGAAATAAATTCAGCATGACAAAATCGGTTCTTTATTCCTATCCAAGCAGTTACCTCAACCCTGGTTGTTGTTCGAAGACTCAGGTTTCAGCTTCCTCTGCACACCGGAGGCGTAGACAATGATAACTGCCTCCCCATCAACGGGACACTTGTTTTCACACGGGGGTACTCTCATCATGTAGCGCTGACCTTTTTAACCCGAACTTTTGAGAGATTAATCTCGCCCAGACCTAAATCATAAGCATTCTTAACAAACCCGATCTCCTCTGGCTTGAAAGGTTTCCCTGTTTTGGGGTGTTTGAAGAAGGCGGCTGCATAGGCATCTGCTGCCACGATATCTGCGGATGTAATGACCTCTCCGATATCCTCTGTTTTTCCGGGCCCTTTTGGGCCATTGGTTGTAAGAATCCGGATGGCATCCATCACGACCAGATCCGGCTTACGCACCGTATTGATATCGGCAATGCATTGATGGAGGCCGATCTTATGGAGCTGTTCCATATCCCATACGATCCCGATTAAGTTCTTCAGTCCAAGGGTGAGTTCCGTCGCAAAGTGATGTTTGGGAATGGGAAAATTGATGAAGACATCTGATTCGATCACATCCCTGAGCAATTCAGCCGTCTTGAGCTTCTTTCCTTTAGGGACATCCACCTGCTTATAGACGTTTCGGCCATGGCCGGAGAAGATATCTGCCCCAGCCTTCTGGGCCGTCTCTTTCAATCCCGACCTGGAGAAGCAAAACTGGTAATTATCACAGGTATGATCCCAGATGGCGACTCTCTTGGCTCCTGCGTCATAACACATCTTGATCAATGCTGAAAGAAGATCGGGGTTATTGGTGCAGGCTTGTTCGGGCGTCCTCGCCCAGGCGATATTGGCTTTGACCACCACCCTCTGCCCCTTCTTTACAAATCGGCCCATCCCGCCCAGAGGAGCCATGGCAGCCTGCAGGAGTTGTGATGGGGATCCATTTTTTGCAATGACCAGATCAGACTCTTCAGCGGCATGAGCCAGCGATCCATAAAATGGAAGCGCATTCGAAAACAAGGGGAGAGCCGCTGCAATAGCCGTTCCCTTAATAAACTGTCTTCGGGTTATTTTCTTACTCGGCGGATGGTCCATGATTCCTCCTGAATTCCTATATTTTTAGATTTCTTATAACTTTCAATCTTCGATCTGAAATCTGAAACTTCATTATTGTCCCAGTATAAGTCGTGAAGCTCCTTTATCTGTTCCAAACCAGACACCATTCTTATCCTCTGCCGCGCAGAAGACATTGTTGCTCAACAATCCATCAGCAGTCGTCAAAGAATCCCATTGACCTGTTGGAAGATCGTAGACGCTTACTCCGTTGTCCCTGCAGACAAATGCTCTCTCTTTGGTCACGCCGATCGAATAAATTCCTCCGTTCTTCAATGCATCTGTAGGTTCAATCCTCTTCCAACGATCCGAGACATCATCATATTCAAAAAGAAACCCTCCGATGCCGCCCGCCCATATCTTCTGTCCTACCCTGGCTAAGGATTTTATCTCCGTTTCCGTCAGCCCCTCTTTCTGGGAATAAGTCTTCCAGGTCTTTTTAGCCCTATGGAGACGACTGATTCCTCCGTTCGTTCCCATCCATATGAAATCGGATTGGATCAAAATGGCGTTGACAAAATTTCCTGAGAGGCCGTCCTGAGGGGAGTAAAACATCCTCCACCCCTCTGTCTTCTTATCGAGTTGGGAAAGGCCTTTTTCAGATCCAACCCAAACCCACTCTCCATCCACAACCATGGAGACGACCTTCTTGGCACGGCCATCGTTCGTATTGAAACGTTTCCAGGGGGGGGTTCTCTGGGGATGATAATAGGATATCCCTCCCCCTCCAAAACCATAGAAATAGGTACCAAACCAGATGCGATCCACATCCGGAACAATCACAGAAACATGGTTATAGGGGAGAAGGTTTTTCCAGTTGATGCTTTTCCCATCGTCAACTTTATCCATGGGCTCACCCTTTGTGGTATAGGTTTTATAAACCTTTTTCGACTTATCGTAGAGGGTGGTCCCTCCTCCATAGGTCCCAAACCAGACCTCCTCACCTTGAACAGCAATGGCATAAACCATTTCGCTTGAAAGACCATCTTTGGGGGTGATGTGCTGGAAAGATAAGGGTCTCTTTAACGGGCCAGCTTCAGCAAGGCAGAAAAAGAAAAGGACAAAAATGGAAGAAAAAAGAATCTGAATGAAAGGTTGAAAGGCTGATTTCATTTTCCCTCCCTAAAATTTTACTAATTATGTCGAATCGAATAAAGATTTTCAATAGTTCTCGCCATTTCATCCGTGAAAGAAAATGTCAGAGGACACAAAAAATTTCATTAACTTACCTTGACAATCTCCCTTTTAGTGATTATTTACAGGTCTACGCTGAAAAGATGTTTTATATCGTTTAGCCATTTCGTTTCAAAAATGAGCCGTAACTAATTAATTTTAAATGGTTTTTTTGAGGAGGTGGTGTGATTTATCGAATCATAACATAATCTTATTCCCAACTTTACCAATTTGAAAACCATTGAGCAAGAAAGGAGAATTAAAAGATGAAGATTAGGCCATTGCAGGACAGAGTGATTGTCAGAAGACTTGCGGAAGAGGAAAAGACAAAAGGCGGGATTATCATTCCCGATACCGCAAAAGAGAAACCCCAGGAAGGGAAAGTCATCGCTGTTGGGAAAGGGAAAACGACAGAAGAGGGTAAGTTGATCCCTCTCGATGTGAAGGTTGGAGACAAAATTCTTTTTGGGAAGTATTCCGGTGCAGAGATTAAGGTTGAGGGTGAAGAACTTCTCATCATGAGAGAAGAGGATATCTTAGGAATTATTGAAGGGAAATAAGAACCGATTTCAAATTACAAAGAAAATGGAGGTAAGTCAAAATGGCAAAGGAACTGAAGTTTAGTCAGGAAGCCCGTAATGCAATATTACGGGGAGTCAATATCTTAGCCGATGTGGTCAAGGTTACCCTGGGCCCAAAAGGAAGGAACGTCATATTAGAAAAATCCTTTGGATCCCCGACCGTCACCAAAGATGGCGTGACCGTCGCGAAAGAGATCGAATTGGAAGATAAGTTTGAGAACATGGGCGCCCAAATGGTGAAGGAGGTTGCTAGCAAAACTTCCGACACGGCAGGAGATGGGACGACGACAGCCACTGTTTTGGCCCAGGCCATTTATCGTGAAGGGTCGAAGGTGGTCGCAGCGGGTGCCAATCCAATGGATGTGAAACGCGGGATCGATTTGGCCGTCGAGGAAGTGATTAAAGAGCTAAAGAAATTGAGCAAACCGACGAAGGATCAGAAAGAGATTTCTCAAGTCGGGAAGATCTCTGCCAATAATGATGAAACCATCGGGAATATCATTGCCGAAGCGATGAACAAAGTGGGCAAAGAAGGTGTGATCACAGTAGAGGAAGCGAAGGGAATGGAAACGACGCTCGATGTGGTAGAGGGGATGCAATTCGATCGAGGATATCTCTCTCCTTACTTTGTCACCGATCCTGAGAAGATGGTAGCAGTGCTCGAAGATGTCTATATCCTTCTCAACGAGAAAAAGATCTCCAACATGAAAGATATGCTTCCGATCCTGGAACAGATTGCCAAGATGGGAAAACCCCTTTTAATCCTTGCCGAAGATGTGGAGGGAGAAGCCCTGGCTACTCTGGTGGTCAACAAACTCCGTGGGACCCTCAAATGCTGTGCAGTGAAGGCCCCTGGTTTTGGAGATCGCAGGAAGGCGATGTTGGAAGATATCGCTATCCTCACCGGAGGAAGAATGATTTCAGAGGACTTAGGCATTAAATTGGAGAATATCAAATTGAACGACTTAGGCAGGGCAAAACGGATCACCATAGATAAGGACAATACGACGATTGTCGATGGAGCAGGAGACAAAGACGATATTGAGGCAAGGGTGAAACAGATCCGTGTCCAGATCGAAGAGACCACATCCGATTATGATCGAGAGAAACTTCAAGAACGCCTGGCTAAGATTATCGGTGGAGTGGCCGTGATCAATGTGGGTGCAGCCACGGAGACCGAGATGAAAGAGAAGAAGGCCCGCGTCGAGGATGCCCTGAACGCAACCCGGGCAGCTGTCGAGGAAGGAATTGTTCCGGGTGGTGGTGTGGCATACCTCCGCTGCCTTCCCGCACTGGATAAAATGAAATTAGAAGGAGACCAGAAGATCGGGGTCGATCTTGTAAAAAGATCTTTAGAAGAACCTATCCGCCAGATCGCCAATAATGCGGGTCAGGAAGGCTCTGTGGTAACGGAGAAAGTGAGGAACGAGAAGGGAGCCTTTGGATTCGATGCCGCACAGGATGAGTATACGGATATGATCAAGGCAGGCATCATCGATCCTACCAAAGTGGTCAGGCTGGCCCTTCAAAATGCGGCTTCCGTCGCATCGTTGATGATCACCACAGAAGCCATTGTGGCCGAGAAGCCAGAAAAGAAAGCCCCTTATCCCGCAATGCCTCCGGGTGGTGGAATGGGTGGAATGGGTGATATGTACTAAGATTTCAATCTATATTGAATCCAAGAAAAGGGCTTGGAAAAGTGGAATCTCTTTTCCAAGCCCTTTTTATTTCAATCCTTTCACAAGGTTCTTTCCCCAAAAATAATATCTCTTGAAAGTTTTCGCTGAAACTTCCTTAACTTTTTTATAATTTTGTTGTCTTAAAATAGAAGAAAAAGATCATTTATGATTCTATGTCTTAGGCTAGTATAGCTGTAACTATTGAATTCTATTTCTGAAAATTAAATTTTCACTTGCATTTAAAAAGAAAGGGGGTTAATATTCTGTCCGTAGTGGAAAGAAAGCCATTGCAAATTGATTTTCGACATCTAGAAACTTTTTGTCGTGTGGCCGATTTAAAAAGCTTCTCTAAGGCGGCTGAGGATCTCTTCCTCACCCAACCCACTGTCAGCGGCCACATCCTCTCCTTAGAACAATCCCTATCCCTGCGCTTCTTCGACCGTACGAGCAGAGAGGTTCGCCTCACCAAAGCCGGAGAGGTCTTCTTGGGATATGCTTCAAAAATTTTATCTTTTCGTAAAGATTTACTAAATGCCTTGAGCGAATTTTCCCAGGGGATCAGAGGAGAACTATCTTTGGGTGCAAGCACCCTCCCCGGAGAATATCTCCTCCCCAAACTCATGGGTGATTTTAAAAAAGAACACCCTCACTTTATCATTTCCCTCAAGATCGCTGATACGAAGGAAATTATCCAATATGTCCTTCAAGACAACGTCGAGTTTGGTATCACTGGCGCCAAGTTGAACCATCCTTCTCTCCATTATGAAAAATATGAAGAGGATGAAATTATCGTCGTGGCCCCCTCTGATCACCCCCTGACCCGAAAGAAAAGAGTGAACCTGGAAGAACTTTTAAAGGAACCCTGGATCATTCGGGAGGAGGGTTCTGGAACTCAGATAGCAGTGGAAAAGACGTTACGGAAAAAAGGCAGGAGCTTAAAACAGTTTAATGTGGCCATGGAGATGGGAAGTACTTCTTCTGTGAAGGAGGGGGTGAAGGCGAAATTAGGTCTTGCTTTCATCTCCGGAAGAGCCACAGAAGAAGAAGTAAGTCAGGGCTTCCTCTCTCGAATCGATATGGAGGGGATCGACCCCATCTCTCGACAAATCTATATCGTCTCTCATCGTGGGAGAACGCTTTCGCCGATAGGAATGGAATTCCTTCGATTCCTCAAAGGGAAGAAGGAGAAGAATTGAGATGACCCTTCCGAGACAACCTATATTACAGCTTCGTCTGGGCAAAAATAAAAGGGTCGTGGACCATTCCCGAAAATCTTCTTAAAGAAATGGTTGACTTAGAGACTATTATCGTTTTAATAATAGAGCGGGGTGGAAAAATCAAAAAATTTTGGTTTGAAAAAAAATCTGGCAATGCCTTCTATGATCAGAGTGCAATACGAGCCATTAAAAAGCAGAATCCTTACCTCCTATTCCTAAAGAATTTAGTGAAGAGACCCTTGAAATTGGAATCCGTTTTTTTCCCGGACTGAAACATGCTGAAATATTTCTTCATCATCTCTCTTCTCTTCTTCTCTTTCATTTCCTCGTCGGAAGCAAGGGTCTATCTCGATATCAACGCTCCGACCTTCGTCCAGATCCCCATCGTCCTTGCTAAATGGAAATCTGTGGAAAAGACCCCTTCTCCCTTCTCAGAGAAGGCTTATGAGATTTTGGCTAACGATCTCACCCTCTCTGGTTTTTTTAAAGTGATCGATGTCCCTCATCTCCCCCCTTCCCTTCGAGAAAGAGAAGGAATCCCGAACACGTCCTCCCTCCAGGAATGGATCCCTGCGGGGGGAGAAATCCTCTTGGCAGGAGAAACCCTTTTGGAATCCGATGGTCTCAATTTCAAGTTGAAATTCCATCTGTTTGATTTAGTGGAACAGAGACACATCGTTGGGAAACAGTATGAAGGCCCTTTACAAACCCTTCGATCCGCAGTCCACCGAATTGCCGATGAAGTTGTTCTTCAAATCACGGGGGAGAAAGGGGTTCACAATACAAAAATTGCCTATGCCGTTCTCCAGGGGCCCGGTAAGGAGATCTTCATCGCTGATTTCGACGGGGCCAACGTCAAACAGATCACCCAAAACCAATCCATCAACCTTTCTCCAGCCTGGGCTCCAGATGGTAAAAAAATCGCTTTTACCTCTTACCTCAAACGGAATCCAGACCTCTACCTGATCAATACAGATGGGAAAAATCTTCAACGATTCTCTTACTACCCGGGGTTGAACGTCTCTCCCTCCTGGTCACCGGATGGGAAACAGATTGTTCTCATGATGGGAATGGAAGGAAAGTCGGACATCTTCCTCATTGATACGAATGGGGGTAACCCAAGAAGACTGACGAAGGGACACGGCAATGAGGCTTCGCCCACATGGTCTCCAGACGGCGAGTCGATCGCTTTTGTCTCAGACCGATCCGGTTCACCACAAATCTATGTCATGGCAAGGGATGGGGCCAATGTGCGCCGTCTGACCTTCGAGGGAAGCTACAATACCAATCCTTCCTGGTCGCCGAAGGGCGACCGGATCGCTTTTTGCGCAAGAGCGGAAGGCCGTTTTCATATCTTTACTATTGGAATTGACGGATCGGGACTCCGGAAAATGACCTCCAATTCTGGAAATAACGAGAGTCCCTGCTGGTCCCCAGATGGCCGCTATATCGCTTTTAGCTCGACCCGAACAGGTGCATCGAAAATTTTTATTATGAATGCCAATGGATTCAATCAGAGAGTATTAACATCATCGAAAGGAGGTGAGTCAAGCCCAGCCTGGTCAAGGCGATTTGAGTAAACCCCGTTAGAAAGGATGGGGCTTTGACCCCTACCTTATTCTGTAAGGGATTGAAGCTTTATGATATGATCCCCACTATAAAAGACGGGGATTTCTAACGGGGCAAACAGGTGTTTCCAAATCATTCATCAAGGAGGGTTACCATGAGTAAAAAAAGTTTTGTCATCTTCACCATTCTTTTCCTCTGTTTCGGACTTATGATGTCGGGTTGCCCGAAAAAAACAGTCATGAAAGAAGAACCATCCGTCAAGAAGGAAGAAGCCGTTAAGAAAGAGGAAGCAGCCAAGAAAGAGGAAGGAGCTAAAAAAGAATTCGAAAAGAGTCTTGTCGCCACGAAAACTCCCGGCATTGAAGGGGAGGTTTTTGAAAGCTCTCTGCTCAAGGATATTCGTTTTGACTTTGATAAATATGACATCCGTCCTGGAGAGGCAGCCATTCTGAAGGACAATGCGGCCCTTTTGAAGAAATACCCTAATGTCAAGATCCAAATCGAAGGCCATTGTGACGAAAGAGGAACGGTAGAATACAACCTCGCTCTCGGAGAAAGGCGAGCTAACAGTTCAAAAAATTACCTCGTCTCATTAGGCATCTCCGCAGATCGTATTTCTACAATCAGTTATGGAAAGGAAAAACCGTTAGATCCTGGTCATAATGAGGAAGCTTGGGCAAAAAACCGAAGGGCCCATACCATTATCACAGCTAAATAATGAGGCGAAGCATTCCTCGGGGAGTTTCGATGCTCGCCGAGGAGAGCTTGTCCATGGGAAAAAAATTGCGAACAGGTGATGGCATGAAAGGATGGATTATCTTTTCAATAGGATTGTTGCTTTTTGGATGTGCAAGCACCAAGGATGTACAAATTCTGGATAAGGAGATGGACAAGCTCCATTCTCAAATCGATGTTCTCCAAAAGGAAAATGACTCTGCGAAGAACCAACTATCTGACTTGAGAGCGGAAAATCAAAAGCTGAAGACGGACCTCCCTCTCCAGCTCGAAAATGTTCAATCCGAAATCCGAGCCTTGTCGACAAGTGTTGATGAGTATAAAGAGCTTCTTAAAAGGCCTTCAAGAGACAAGGAGGAGATGGAAGGCCGATTGAAAATCTTAGAAGAAAGGAGAAAAACTCAGGAGGAGAAAGTTAAGGAAATAGAGGATCGCCTCAAGGGGTTAGATGGAAAAACAGCTGGGTCGATTTCGAAGCCAATGGAGTCAGAAAGGTTGGCCTCAACCAAAGAGATCCCCATCGAGCTAAAGGGGATCTCCACAGGGATGGGAGATCTCTATAAAGATGCTTATGAAACCTTACACAAGGGAGACCTAGAAGGAGCCCGAAGAAAATTTGAAGCCTTTCTCAAACAATATCCCAACACAGAACTCTCTGATAATGCCCAGTTTTGGATCGGAGAGACTTACTATCTAAAAAAGGATTTTGAGAGGGCGATCTTAGAATATGAGAAGGCCATTGTGAAATATCCAGAAGGGGACAAAATACCCGCAGCGTTATTCAAGCAAGCCCTCGCTTTCTTGGAACTTGGGGATAAGGCGAATGCCAGAAATTTACTCAAGCGGGTGATCGAAAAATATCCCCATTCCGACCAGGCCGAATTGGCTAAGAAGAAGTTAGAAACCATAAAATAAAAAAGGTCCATCCTTTTTTTAAGGGATGGACCTTGTCATTTCTTACCGATTGCCTCGTGCCTTTTCCCTCTACGCAGAAGTTTGTGCCATGCCCTCTCCTTCGCCTCCTGGTGGAACCTCTTCTCCGCTATACCCTTCCACCCAAAGCTCTAATTGTTTGTATTTGGAGAGACCGGTTCCCGCAGGAATCAGGCGTCCCATGATCACATTTTCCTTCAACCCTTTTAAATTGTCCACCTTCCCTGCCACGGCTGCTTGAGTGAGTACTTTGGTGGTCTCCTGGAAGGAGGCGGCGGAGATAAAACTGTCCGTAACGAGAGAAGCCTTCGTGATTCCCAGAAAAAGAGGTTCTCCCACAGCGGGTTTTCCTCCCTCGTTCATGACCCGGGCATTCTCTTCTTCAAAGACAAATTTTTCTACTTGGTCGTCGACTAAAAAGTGAGTATCTCCCACCTCTCTAATCTTCACCCTCTTGAGCATCTGGCGAACAATGACCTCGATATGTTTATCGTTGATCTTGACCCCTTGGAGTTTATAAACCTCCTGGATTTCATCCACTAAATATCGAGCCAGAGCCTTATCCCCCAACACTCTCAAAATATCATGAGGATTGGAAGGACCGTCCATCAAGGCCTCCCCTGCTTTGACAAAATCGCCTTCATGGACGCTGACATGTTTTCCTCTGGGAATCATATATTCCTTGGGTTCGCCCACATCGGGTCGAATGACCACCTTCCTCTTCCCCTTGAGGTCCTTTCCAAATTCAACCACCCCATCAATATCGCTGATCAAGGCATACTCTTTTGGCTTTCTGGCTTCAAAAAGTTCAGCCACTCGAGGAAGACCTCCCGTGATATCCTTTGTCTTCGTCGTCTCCCGCGGGATCTTCACGATCACATCTCCGGCTTCCACCATATCTCCTTCGGAGATGAAAATATTCGCTCCGACCGGCAGAAGATAACGAGCCTGGGAGGCAGATCCAGGGAGATTCATGGTCTTGCTTTTCTCATCCTTGATCGAAATCCTTGGCCGAAGTTCTGCGTCTTTTGATTCGGTGATCACTTTTCTGGAAAGGCCGGTAAATTCATCCACCTGTTCCTGCATGGTCGCCCCTTCGATGATGTCCCCAAATTTCACCCGGCCTGAAACCTCCGTCAAAACAGGGATGGAGTAAGGATCCCATTCTGCCAGGATCTCTCCTTCCTTCACCTTTTGTCCATCCTTGACCTTCAGTTTGGCCCCATAAATCACGGAATACCGTCTTCGCTCTCTTCCGCTTTCATCTAAGACGGCGATCTCCCCGTTTCGGTTCATGACGATCAGGTTCCCTTCGCGGTTCCTGACGGTCTTGAGATTGATGAATTTCGCCTTTCCATCGATCCGACATTCCAGCGTGGTCTGTTCTGCTCGCCGGCTAGCTGTCCCACCGATATGGAATGTCCTCATCGTCAACTGGGTCCCCGGCTCACCGATGGATTGGGCAGCGATGATGCCGATCGCCTCCCCCACAATGACCAACCTTCCACGAGCCAAATCCCTTCCGTAACAGAGCGCACAGACACCCCGTTTCGATTTACAGCTGAGCACCGATCGAATCTTGACCTTATCAATTCCAATATCCTCAATGCGATCTGCCAAGGTTTCATCAATTTCTTCATTCCCTTTGACGATCACGTCACTGGAAAAAGGATCTCGGATTTCTTCCAAGGCCACACGGCCAAGAATTCGTTCCTTCATCGATTCGATGATCTCTCCTCCCTCGACGAGCGATTCGACTTCGATCCCGTCCAGGGTGCCACAGTCAATCTCCCTGATGACTACATCCTGAGCGACATCCACCAATCGTCGGGTGAGATATCCTGCATTGGCTGTTTTCAATGCAGTATCAGCGAGCCCCTTTCGAGCCCCATGGGTGGAGATGAAGTATTGCAGAACCGTCAGCCCTTCACGAAAGTTCGCGGTGATGGGAGTTTCGATGATCTCTCCAGAAGGTTTGGCCATCAAACCCCGCATCCCAGCTAATTGTCGGACTTGTTGGGCACTGCCTCGAGCTCCAGAGTCGGCCATGATGTAAATGGGGTTTAAACTCTCTGTGGTGTGTTTCTCTCCAGAAGGGGCCATCACCTCCTCACTCCCCAGTTCCTTCAACATCACCCCAGCAATATTTTCAGTGACCTGAGCCCAAATGTCGATGACCTTATTATATCGCTCTCCATCTGTGATCAATCCCTCTGTATATTGTTCTTGAACCTTTTCAATCTCCTGCTGGGCTTCTTGGAGGAGTTTCCCCTTATTGGAGGGAATCAGCATGTCATCAAGGGAGATGGAAATCCCAGCCAACGTCGCATAATGATAACCCAAACCTTTCAACCGATCGGAGAGAAGGACCGTTTTCTTATCTCCACCATACCGATAGCAATAGTCGATGAGGTTGGCAAGCTCGCTCTTCTTCATCACCTTGTTGATCAATCGAAATGGGATCTCCTCGGGAAGAATCTCTTTGAGGAGCACTCGACCTACGGTTGTCTCAACAAGTTCCCCATCCAATCGGACCTTGATCCGGGCATGGAGGTCGACCTCATTAGCATCGTAAGCGATTCGGACCTCTTCTGAATTTGAAAACACCTTTCCTTCCCCTTTGACATAGGGACGTTCCCTGGTCATGTAATAAATTCCAAGGACAATGTCTTGCGTAGGGATAATGATGGGTTTCCCATTGGCAGGGGAGAGGATGTTATTGGTGGACATCATCAGAATCCTTGCCTCCGCTTGGGCCTCCACAGAGAGGGGAACATGGACAGCCATCTGGTCCCCATCAAAATCTGCGTTGAAGGCAGCACAGACCAACGGGTGAAGTTGGATGGCTTTGCCCTCAATCAAAACGGGTTCAAAGGCTTGAATACCTAAACGGTGAAGGGTTGGAGCACGATTGAGGAGTACAGGATGCTCACGGATCACTTCATCCAAGACATCCCAGACCTCGGGCCTCTCTTTCTCCAACATCTTCTTGGCGCTTTTGATCGTGGTCACCAAACCTCTCTCTTCCAAACGGTGGTAGATGAAGGGCTTGAACAGTTCGAGGGCCATCTTCTTGGGAAGTCCACACTGATGTAACTTCAGCTCGGGACCGACGACGATCACTGAACGGCCGGAATAGTCCACCCGCTTCCCCAATAGGTTCTGCCGGAAACGGCCCTGCTTCCCTCTGAGCATATCGCTCAACGATTTGAGAGGTTTCTTATTCGCCCCTAAGATCGTCCTCCCTCTCTTCCCGTTATCGAACAGGGCATCCACGGCTTCCTGAAGCATCCGCTTCTCATTACGGATGATGATCTCTGGGGCATTCAATTCGAGAAGCCGTTTGAGGCGGTTATTTCGATTGATGACTCTTCGGTAAAGGTCGTTGAGATCGGAGGTGGCAAACCGACCCCCATCCAAGGGGACAAGAGGACGGAGATCAGGCGGGATGACGGGAATCACTTCTAAAATCATCCACTCCGGTTTGTTTCCCGATTCCAAGAAAGACTCAATAATTTTTAATCGTTTGGCTAACCTCTTTTTTTTGGCCTCCGAGGTCGTTTCCTTCATTTCTACTCGGAGCTTCTGGGAAAGTTCTTTCACATTGGTATTTCTCAACAGCTCTCGAATCGCATCCGCTCCTTGAGCCGCCACAAAATCATCCCTGTATTTCTCCCTGGCTTCCCGATATCGATCTTCAGAAAGGATTTCGCTTTTCTTCAGAGGTGTTTTCTTCCCATCGAGGACGAGGTAGGCTTCAAAGTAGAGAATCCGCTCTAATTCTCTCAGTGTCATATCCGAAAGGATCCCAATCTTACTGGGAATGCTTTTGAGGAACCAGATATGAGCCACTGGGGTGGCCAACCGGATATGCCCCATCCTCTCCCTGCGCACCTTGGATTGGATGACTTCCACCCCGCACTTCTCGCAGACAATGCCTCGGTGTTTCATCCGTTTGTATTTACCGCAATTGCATTCATAATCTTTGGTGGGGCCGAAAATTTTGGCACAGAAGAGCCCATCTTTTTCTGGTTTGAAAGTCCGATAGTTAATGGTCTCTGGCTTCTTCACCTCTCCGTGGGACCACGATTCAATTTTCTCAGGAGAGGCGATTGAGATTCGGATGGCATTATAACTAATTGGACTTTTCCCCTTTTCAAAGAATGATAGATAATCTTCCAATGTCTTCCTCCTTTGTGATCCGAAAGTGGAGTGTGGAGAGTAAGCTGTGGTTTAAACTACCTTCCACTTTCTACTCTCTCCTTTCCATTAAACTTCTTCCCTTTTCTCTTCAATCAATTCAGTGTCTAAACAGAGGCTCTGTAACTCTTTGACCAAAACATTAAACGACTCTGGGAGCCCTGGCTCCAACGTATGTTCCCCTTTGACGATCGCCTCATAGACTCGAGTCCTTCCTGCTACATCGTCCGATTTCACAGTTAAGAATTCCTGTAAGGAGTGGGCTGCCCCGTAGGCTTCCAAAGCCCACACCTCCATCTCCCCTAACCGTTGCCCTCCGAACTGAGCTTTGCCGCCTAACGGTTGTTGAGTCACCAAAGAATAAGGGCCGATGGACCGGGCATGTATCTTGTCATCTACCAAATGGTGCAATTTGAGGAGGTACATATAGCCTATGGTCACCTTCTGATGAAAGGGTTCTCCCGTCCTTCCGTCATAGAGGATAGTCTGTCCAGTGGTCGGAAGCCCGGCTTTCTTCAAGAGGTCCTTAATCTCTTCTTCTGAGGCCCCATCGAACACAGGGACCGAGACGAAAATTCCTTGTCCCAGCTTGCGAGCCAACTCGATCACCTCTTCATCGGTCGCCTGCTCCAGATATTCATTCACCTCTTTTGAGGAATAGATCTCTTTGATTCTTCTTCGAAGCAATTTGGAGTTGAAATGCTTCTGTAAATACTCCTCGATCTTCCACCCGAGTCCCTTGGCAGCCCATCCCAGGTGGGTTTCAAGGATTTGACCCACATTCATTCGTGACGGGACTCCTAATGGATTGAGGACGATTTCGACCGGCGTCCCATCTTCTAAGTACGGCATGTCCTCTTCAGGGAGGATCCGGGAGATGATCCCTTTATTTCCATGACGTCCTGACATTTTATCCCCGACAGAAAGTTTCCGTTTCATGGCGATGTAGACCTTGACGGTCTTGATGACGCCCGGAGCCAGTTCGTCTCCCCTCTTCAGTTTCGCCAATTTATCTCCGAAGACTCCCTTCACGACATTGATCTGGAGTTCCGCATGATCGAGAAAACGGTGAACGTCAGGAAGAACCCTCTTCCCCTCCATGACATCAATCTCCTTGAGTCGATCGAAGGGGATGGCAAAGAGATGCTCTTCCTTAATCCGCTCTTTGGCTTCCAAATAGAGGCGGTTTTTCTTCTCATCCGCAATTTTATGGGCGGCTCGTTTACCGATCAGATATTTTCCGATCTTCCTTCGCGTACTGTTCTGGATGATTCGGATCTCATCTGCTTGGTTCTTTAACAACCTCGCCTTCTCTTGATCCTCGATTGCCTTCATCCTCTCATCTCTCTCCTGCCCTTTCCGGGAGAAAACTTTGGCATCGATGACGATTCCTTCAATCCCGTGGGGGACTCTCAATGAGGTATCCCGAACATCTCCCGCTTTTTCACCAAAGATGGCCCGAAGGAGTTTCTCCTCTGGAGAGAGTTGGGTCTCTCCCTTGGGAGTCACTTTTCCGACGAGAATGTCACCGGGCTTCACTTCGGCTCCGATCCGGATGATTCCGCTCTCATCCAGATCCTTCAATGCCTCCTCCCCTGCATTGGGGATATCACAGGTAATCTCCTCTTTTCCCAATTTGGTGTCCCGAGCCACACACTCCAATTCTTCAATATGGATAGAGGTGTAGGTGTCTTCCTTCAACAACTTCTCGCTGATGAGGATGGAATCCTCAAAGTTATATCCTCCCCAGGGCATGAAGCCGACCAGGACATTCTTCCCTAATGCCAACTCTCCCATATTGGTCGCCGGCCCATCTGCAATCACCTCGCCCTTTTTGACTCGCTCCCCAATATGGACGATAGGTCTTTGATTAATGCAGGTATTCTGATTGGATCGTTTGTATTTGATCAACGTATAAATGTCGACTCCTGGATCGTCCTCCTTCTGACCATCCTCATCGGCACGGATGACGATTCGTGAAGCATCCACATCTTCCACGGCGCCATCCCTTTTGGCAACCACCGTCACTCCAGAATCTCTCGCCACAATGGCTTCCATTCCCGTCCCGATCAGCGGGGCATCCGTTCTGAGAAGGGGAACAGCTTGGCGCTGCATATTCGATCCCATGAGGGCTCGGTTGGCATCGTCGTTCTCCAAAAAGGGAACAAGGGAGGTGGCTACGCTCACCAACTGCTTTGGAGAAACATCCATGTACCGAATTTCCTCGGGTTTCACCGTCATAAATTCGCCTCCTCTTCGGGCAGAGATGAGCGGGGCGGTAAATCTCCCTTCTCGATCCAGGGGAGCATTGGCTTGAGCGATGGCAGGTTTCTGTCCGTCGATTTCTTCCTCTTCATCCAGAGCAAAAAGATATCGGATATTGTTGGTGACTTTTCCATTGATCACTTCCCGATAAGGGGTCTCAATAAATCCATAGTCATTGACACGGGCATAGGTGCTGAGAGAGGTGATCAAGCCAATGTTCGGACCCTCCGGAGTCTCGATGGGACAGATTCGGCCATAGTGGGTGGGGTGGACGTCCCTCACCTCAAATCCTGCCCTCTCCCGGGTGAGCCCTCCAGGGCCCAAGGCAGAGAGCCGACGCTTGTGGGTAATCTCTGCAAGAGGGTTCGTCTGATCCATAAATTGGGAAAGCTGACTAGAGCCAAAAAACTCTTTGATCACGGCCGAGAGGGGTTTTGAGTTGATGAGATCATGGGGCATCAAGGTCTCTACATCTTGAAGGCTCATTCGCTCCTTGATCGCCCTTTCAAGCCTCACCAGCCCAATGTGATATTGATTTTCCAAAAGCTCTCCAACGGTCCTCACCCGGCGGTTTCCCAAGTGGTCAATATCGTCAACGGCACCCTGACCATCCTTCAGTTTGATTAAGTACTTGACGACCTCGAGGATATCCTTCCTCCTCAGAGTGGTCTTCTCATCTTCCAGAATCTTCCGAACTTTTCCTTGGACATCATCCGTGATGGTCCCATCCTTCAAGGAAGGCATGAGTCCGATGGGATGAAGGATCTTGGCGACGCGTTGAATCTCTTCCGTCATTTCCGGGGTAGCCATCGCTTCGTCAAAATCAAGCCATCCTTCCAAGATTCGGTCGACCAGTTCCCTCCCCCCTGCAAAGGCCGCTCCAACTGCTAGCGCCTCTTTCTTCCATTTCTCGGTGAAGACCAACACTTTGGGAGAATTTCCCTTTAGACCGATTTTATGGTTCAACTTCATCCTTCCTACTTTGGAGAGGTCGTAGCGTTCGGCATTGAAGAAAAGATTGTAGAAGAGTCCGATGGCCGTCTCAATGGTAGGAGGATCTCCAGGGCGAAGTCTTTTATAAATGTCGATCAGGGCTCTTTCGGATTCCTTCTCACGAAGGGATTTGCCGGGTCCAAGAACGGGTAATTTTTCCCTTTCCTCTTGGGTCAACCCGATCTTATCCACCACCAATGTATCCCGCAATGAAGAGCTGACATTGATGTTGTCGATGAACAGGATTTCGAAGGCCTCGATCTTTTTCTCTTTCATCTCGTTCAGAAGCTTTTCCGTGACCTGGTCATTACATTCGGCGATCACTTCTCCCGTCTCAGGGTCGACCACATCCTTCGCCAGATATCGTCCGATCAGATCCTGGGCCTCCACTGAAATGGTATTGATCTTGGCCAACTCCAATTTTTTGAAAGAGTCTTCTGTAATGCGCCGATGTTTTTTGAGGATAATCTTATGCGTTTCCGGATCTAGGATATCAGAGGTTGCCTTCTGTCCCACCAACACATCCCTCGAAATCTCTTTTTGAAATTTCCCTCTCCGGATGAGAACCTTTTCCCTATGATAGAAATAGTCCAAAAGTTCTTCTCCGGTGTATTTGAGAGCCCGGAGAAGGACGGTGACAGGAATCTTTCGACGTCGGTCGATCCGAACATGGAGAAGATCTTTTTGATCAAATTCGAAGTCAATCCAAGATCCGCGGTAGGGAATGATGCGTGCATAATAAAAGACCTTTCCTCCGCTGTGGGGTTTGATTTGATCCTGATCAAAAAAGACTCCTGGGGAACGATGAAGTTGGCTGACGATCACCCGTTCGGTCCCGTTCACAATAAACGTTCCATTTTCGGTCATGAGAGGAATTTCACCAAAATAGACTTCTTGCTCTTTGACAGCCTTGATGCTCTTGGCCTTGGTCTCTTCATTCACATCCCAGACCACTAAGCGAACAGTCACCTTAATGGGTGCCGCATAGGTCATCCCTCTTAACAGACATTCTTCCACATCATATTTCGGCTCGGTGAGACGGTAGTTGACGAATTCAAGAGAAGCGGTTTCGTAAAAATCCTTGATCGGGAAGACGGTTTTAAAGACCGCTTGAAGTCCGATGGGTTCCCGTTTGTCCGGATCCGCATTGGCTTGTAGAAACTGTTCGTAAGATCTCTTTTGAACCTCGATCAGATTGGAGATCTCTAATACTTCTTTAATTTTTGAAAAGTTCTTACGATACCTTCGATAGACAGGGACGACGCTGGCCATAATCACTCCTCTCCCTTAAATAGAAAGTCTCCTCCCTTTCGGACTGCCACTTAACATTCGCTTTGTCCTTCTGGGAAGAGACAACAGTGTCCCTCAACACTTCTGAATGTTTCCCTACTTGATTTCGACCGTTCCCCCAGCCTCTTGAAGCTTCTTCTTCATTGTTGCGGCTTCTTCTTTTGAAACCCCTTCTTTAACTGGCTTGGGGACACCTTCGACAAGGTCTTTGGCTTCCTTCAAACCCAATCCAGTCAGTTCCCTGACCACCTTAATCACTTGGATCTTCTTATCACCAAAACTCGTCAGGATGACATCAAATTCTGTCTTTTCTTCAGCTGGGGCGGCTTCCGCTCCGGCTGCAGCCCCGGCCACTGGCATTGCCGCCACCGCCATCGGTGCAGCGGCCTTGATTCCCAACTTTTCCTCCAGGGCCTTCACCAAATCACGCGCTTCCAACAAAGTTAAACCACCGATCTCTTCAGCAATTTTTTGGATATCTGCCATTTGAAAAATCCTCCTATCTTTATTTCTAGCTTTTCCCACTCCTCACCCTTCCCGAAGGAGGAAGATGAGGGTAAAAGTCATGGTGCGGTATTTGTTTCTTCAGGGGATTGCTGTTTTAGCTGATCGACACGGGCCTGAATGACTCCGAGCGTCTGTTGGATCGCATTGTAGAGAACCGCTCCGAGTTGACTGGCTGTCCCCTGAATCCCTCCCAGGACTTGACCAAAAAGCACCTCACGAGAAGGCATCGTTGCCAGGGCCTTGACCTCTTCAGGAGACGCCACCCTTCCCTGAATTAACCCAACTTTAATCTCAAGGTTGGGTTGTGTTTTGACGAATTCCGATAAAATCTTTGCCAGAAGGACCGGATCTCCATAAGAGATCGCCATGGCTGTGGGTCCTTCAAAATAGTTATCCAATTTCTCCAAATCGGTCCCTTTGGATGCCAGTTTCATCAAAGTATTTTTGACCACGTGATAGGAAATCTTCTCTTCTCTTAACCGTTGTCTCAAACGACTCAACTGCTCAACATTGAGACCTCGGTAATTGGTCAGGACAACAGCCCGAAACCCCTTTACCCTTTCGCCAAGATCTGATACGACCTGTGCTTTCTCTTTCCGATTCAATGAACTCTACCTCCTCCAATGAAGTCCGTCGTCTTTCTTAAGACTTCAAAACATTTCTGACATCCAGTGGATCAATTTTAATTCCAAGCCCCATGGTGGTGGATAAGGCAATGCTCCGCAAATAGATCCCTTTGCTGGTCGGGGGCTTTGACCGTAGAATCATTTCCAAGAGCGTCTTGACATTTTCTAATAATCGACTAAACCCAAAAGAGACCTTTCCTACAGGAACATGGACGACCCCGGCCTTCTCGACTTTAAACTCCACCTTGCCTGCTTTGATCTCTTTGATGGCCCTTTCCAGATCGAAGGTGACGGTTCCCACTTTGGGGTTAGGCATCAATCCACGAGGCCCTAAAATCTTCCCCAATTTACTGACCAAACCCATCATGTCCGGTGTGGCAATCGCTTTGTCAAACTCCAGCCACCCTTTTGAAATTTTCTCAATGAGGTCTTCTCCTCCCACGAAATCGGCACCCGCATCCAATGCCTCTTTCTCTTTCTGACCTTTTGCGAAGACTAATACCCGGACCTTCTTGCCAGTTCCATGAGGAAGGACAACGGTTCCTCGGACCATTTGGTCTGCTTTCTTAGGATCCACCCCAAGACGGATAGCGAGGTCCACCCCTTCATCAAATTTAGCGTAAGCCGTCTCCAAAAGGAGTTTAACCCCCTCCTCCAGTTCGTACCGTTTGCTTCGATCAACCTTGCCTTTTGCCTCTAAATATTTCTTTCCTCTCGTTGCCATAATCCTCTCTTACTCAACCTCCAGACCCATGCTCCGTGCAGTCCCCTCGATCGTAAGAATCGCCCCCTCCAGGTCCACGGCGTTGAGATCTTTGAACTTGATCTGTGCGATCTCCCGAATCTGGTCTCTGGTCACCTTGCCCACTTTGTTGCGATTGGGTTCCCCAGAACCTTTCACAATTTTTGCCGCCTTCTTTAAAAGGATTGAAGCCGGCGGAGTTTTGGTCACAAAGCTGAAGGATCGATCTGAATAGATAGTGATCACCACTGGGATGACCATTCCTTCCTGCCCCTGGGTCCGAGCGTTAAAGGCTTTGCAAAACTCCATGATGTTGACCCCATGTTGTCCCAGAGCCGGCCCGACCGGAGGGGAAGGGTTGGCTTGTCCTGCCTGAATTTGAAGCTTTACCATTGCCGCAACTTTTTTTGCCATTGTCCACTCCTCAGATGAGGGCCATCAATTCTTTTCTACTTGGATAAAATCCAGTTCTACTGGAGTCGCTCTTCCAAAGATAGAGACTAAAACCTTCAATTTCCTTTTTTCAGGTTTGACCTCTTCAATGGTCCCGATAAAGTTGACAAAAGGACCGTCGATCACTCGAACGCTATCTCCGGCGCCGAAAGAAACTTTTGGTTTTGCTTTCGAAACACCTTCCTTCATTTGAGACAGAATCTCTTCAACCTCTCCCTCTGAGATGGGAATCGGTTTTGTACCATCGCCGGCGAAACCGGTGATCTTTGGGGTGTCCTTAACGATATGCCACGTCTCCTCGTTCAATTCCATTTTCACCAATATATACCCAGGAAAGATCTTTCTCTGAGAGGTCTTTCTCTTCCCCTTCACCAACTCCACCACGGTCTCCGTGGGGACTAAAATGTTGGAAAAAAATTCTCCCTTCCCGAGATTTCTAATTCGTTCTTCTAAATTCTGTTTGGCCCTGTTTTCGAAACCCGAATAGGTGTGGACCACATACCACTGTTGCGCCATAATGTTTACCATTTGAATGGGGGAGGAAGTCCATTCCGCCCCTTTTAACTCGCTGCCTTCTTCAATAATTCCTTGATGAGATTTGACAGCCCAGAATCAACAATTCCTAAAAAGATGGCGATGATAAAAACGGCTACTAAAACGACAAAGGTACCAGAAAGGGTATCCTTCCTTGAAGGCCAGGTTACCTTTTTCAATTCGGTTTTAACCTCCCTCAAAAATTGTTTTGCTGCTTCAACTTTCTCTTTAATTGAAAATTCCATCTATTCCATTCCAGAAGTAACACGGCAGCCATGAACCATGTGAGATTCATGGCTTGCCATGTACCCCATATGGTACATGGCAGGCCAGGAGGGATTTGAACCCCCATCACCCGGATTTGGAGTCCGGTGCTCTATCCGTTAGAGCTACTGGCCTTTATCCTTTGACTTATAGCATATAGGCTGATAGCCCATGGTTTGAATTTTCTGAACCTTCTCATGATCAACAATCACTTTATCTCTTTATGAACGGTATGTTTACGACAGAATCGGCAATATTTTTTGAACTCTAGCTTATCCGGAGTGGTTCGTTTATTCTTAGTCGTAGAATAGTTTCTCCGCTTACACTCTGTACAGGACAAAGTTAAAATATTTCTCATCGAATACTCCTAAACAGGAAGTGTACCATCTCCATCTTATTCGAGGACATCACTGATGACGCCTGCGCCCACGGTCCGCCCCCCCTCCCGAATCGCAAACCGCAACTCCTTCTCCATTGCAATCGGCGTAATCAACTCCACCGTCAACGCCACATTGT
>JBEKWN010000056.1:0-23130 GCA_049513055.1 Thermodesulfobacteriota bacterium | reverse complement strand
ATGCCCGTGAATTGATGTATTATAAATTATAGTTCGAATCCCTCCTTGAACTTTACCGACGGAATAGATCTCCTTCCATTTGAAATCGAATGGATGATTGGGTTATAATGATTAATAAATATTGCGAGAAAGATCATGAAACCCATTCTATTGGAAATTGTCACAAAAGTGGTTACCTTTTTTGATCACTGTCGCCGTTGCAAAATCCTCTTCGATCAAGCAGGGCTTGACCAGAAGATCCATCAAAAAGAGATGGACGAGTATCCTCCGGATTTAAAAGAGGAGTATTTGAAGCTTTCGGACTGGATCCGAGAATTAAACCGGCTCTATAAACATCGTCTCCTCATTAAGCTGATTGATGTTCAATCGCCTCTCGGAATCTATAAATCCCTGCGTTATCGGATCCGAACCTACCCGACTTTCATTGTGGAAGGGAAAGAGACGTATACGGGATGGGATAAAAACCAGCTCGAGAGCCTTCTGGATAAGCATATCAAGAACTCTCTCCCATCAAAACATCGAAGTCTTCAGCCTTCCCTATCTTAAAGGGAAGGTCTCATCACGAAGAGAGCGGTTTGCCCAACATGGGAAGAGGTGGACGATTCGGTAAACCCCGTTAGAAAGGGCAGGGTTTTGACCCCGCCCTCAATAAGGAGCTGAAAAGATTTATTTTATCATCCCCGCCATAAATGGCAGGGCTTTCTTACGGGGTAAATATGGAGAGACCAAAAGGTTCGAACGATTGCGCCAAAAACGGCGTGTCGTACTCCCTCTAAAACCTCTTAAAAAACTTCCCCCCAAAAAATCTTCCAGGGCTTAGAAAAATGGAAGGGGTGGAATGTGAAAAGATTAGAAGAGTGTGTATTTGAGGCTATAAGGTTTTGAGCATCTCTTCCGCAAAATCTCTTAGATCGCTATCCTTGGCGGTCATGGCTAAAATATCTACCTTGGCTTTGAAGCCCTGCTTCTCAATCGGACTCCTGGTCTCATAGAGATCCTTCATCGCAGCAAGGGCTTGTAAAACCTTCTCAAAATCTGAATAATCCAATA
Organism: Thermodesulfobacteriota bacterium; assembly: GCA_049513055.1. Taxonomy (GTDB): domain Bacteria; phylum Desulfobacterota; class BSN033; order BSN033; family UBA1163; genus UBA1163. The sequence continues at coordinate 22,080 of JBEKWN010000056.1, read as the reverse complement.
AAAGTGAGAGTGTACTCCAGTCATCCGGCAGACCGTATTGATCTAAATAGGTCTTGACCGCTGTTTCGAACTGATCGGTGCCGTGATAACGATCGATGTCATTATGCGCCTTATGATGTTTCTTCGTTCCTTTCTTCCCCATGAAAAGTTTATCGGCCTCCTTTCGATACTTTTTCATCACCCATTCGGAACGACGAGATCTCACTTGATCCTTGGGAGTTTCTTTGGGAGCATAGGGACTGCGATCTTTTCTTCGATCAATCTCTCTCCAAGAAATCTTTTCCCTTCCATCTTCTTCGTGATTCCGAACCATGTTCTTCTCTGCCTCGTTGGATCTTTCATTTCTTTATATCACCCCTTTAAAAAAAGTCAACCCTTCGATTTCCTGACTTGAAGGCTGGGATGCCGTCGAACGGGGCAAAAGTTTTGAATGATGAGTGATGAGTTTATTCTGAACTCCTAACCCACAATTCTAAATTCTTCAATCTTAACTCTAAATTCTCAATTTGAATCAGATTGCAATTTTTAAAATGAGAGAGTATGATTTCATCGATTTTAGTCGGCGATCAAATCATCCGGTGGAGGTCTCCTCAATGGAAGAAGAGGAATATTTGAAAAAGGTGAGGGAGGTGGCCAATCGTTCTCCCTATTACCGACTTTTGGGAATGGAAGTCTTAGAGATTCGAAAAGGAAAATCTAGAATCCAAATGCCATTTTAAAAAAAGCTGACCCATCCTTATGGGATTGCTCACGGAGGGGCCATCGCCTCTCTTGCCGATTCTGCGGCCGCCATGGCTTTGGTCAGCTTGGTAAAACCGAATGAAAGAATTACAACGATTGAATTCAAGATCAATTTTTTTACTCCCATCAGCCAAGGAAAACTGACAGCACAAGCTAAAATCATCTACAAAGGTTCGAAAACAGCCGTCGGAGATGTGGAGGTCATCAACGAGGTTGGAAAATTGGTGGCCAAGGTGATTGCCACTTACAATATTCAGAGTACCGGAAATCAAAAATCCAAATATCAAATAAAATGATAAGTTCAAATTCGGCATTGCTTTTATTTAATTTGAACTTTGAGATTTAGAATTCGAAATTTCTTCTTTCGGTGGTTTTGGCTTTTCTGGATGTCTTACCTCCACCCCTTGGGGGGTGAAGATGAGAGTGAGGACTTCCCCTGACTTTCCAAACTTCTCCAATGGCTTTCCATTCAGGATCAGATCAAGGCCACCCGCATTTCCAAGTATCACACGAATTCGATTCGATGCCTGAACGGAAATACCTTCTCCTGGTTTGAGGGTCATCTCCTTCACAGGCTGATCGTCCACTTGTAGGCTCACCCATGTCTCCCCGACCGCTTTAAGCTGGAGGAAGAAAGGCTTTTTTTCTGGAACAGAAGTTGTGGCTGTGACGGGAGGAGAAGGAGTGAGAGGTTTTTTCTCTTCGACAACAGGTTTTTCAGGGACGGGTTCAATAGGAGGGTTAGAAGAGTAAGGGAAGAAGAAATAAAAAATAATGAGGCTCGCCACGATGACCCCTCCAACCACCCAAGTTTGTTTTGTATTCCATAAAATCTTCTGTTTGGGTTTTGGGGGTTCCGTGCGTAGAATCTTTTGTTTGGGTTTTGTGGGTTGAGTGGATGGAATCTTCTCCTTGGATTTTGGGGACTCAGTGGGAGGTGGAGTGACAGGTTCTCCTTTCAAGATTCTTTCGTAACGGAGAAGGACCTCATTGGAATCAAGCCTGAGGTATTTGGCATAGGCTAAAAGAAACCCTTTCACATAGGTGGCAGGGGGGAGAAGGTGATGTTGATCCTCCTCGATGGCTCTGAGGATGTGTTCCCTCACCCTTGTATTTTTTGCCACCTCTCTCAAGGAAATCTTTTTGAATTCCCGCTGATTTTTAAGATATTTTCCTAATGTCTCCTTTTCATTCACAGGTGAATCCCCTCAAGGTGAATGGTTTAAAGTCGATGGATAACCCAACCGATTCAGGGCATGGGGGTCCCGGGTCCAATTTTTCTCCACATTCACCCATAATTCTAAAAAGACCCTTATCCCCAAGAAAGCCTCTACTTCTTTCCGGCCAGCCTCTCCAATCTTTTTCAATTTCTGTCCACCTTTTCCGATGAGGATCTTTTTTTGAGAATCTCTTTCAACATGAATCGTTCCCTTAATGACCACAAGTTTCTTTTCAGGATGCTCTTTAAACTCTTCGATGGTGACAGCCGTTGAATAAGGAATCTCTTGATAGGATTGGTGAATCACCTTCTCACGAATAATTTCAGAAACCCAAAAGCGTTCGGTCTGGTCAGTGACCATGTCCTCCGGATAATAGGGTGGAGATTCGGGAAGGACTTTCAGGATTTCATCTAATAGAATATCTATCCCTTCTCCAGTAATGGCCGAGATGGGAAGTATCTCTTTGAAGGGATGAAGCTTTTGATATTGATCCATGATGGGGAGTAGGTTTTTTCTTCTCACCAAATCAATTTTATTGATGACCAGAAAGGGAACACCGCTACTTCCCCTGAGGGATTCTATCATCTGTTGGTCTTTTTCTATGAGAGGGGCTGCTGCCTCGATGAGAAAGAGAAGGACATCTGCATCCTGACCCGAAGCGATTGCTGCGCGGATCATCTGTTGGTTCAACTCAGATCGTGCTGGGTGAATCCCCGGGGTATCAAGGAAGATGAACTGACCTCCTTCTACATTTTTAATACCGAGGATTCGGTTTCGCGTGGTCTGAGGCTTTTCAGCGACGATGGCGATTTTATCACCGAGGAGACGATTGAAGAGGGTCGATTTCCCGACATTCGGCCTTCCCAGGATAGAGATAAAACCAGATTTGAAGGGTGCCATACTTAACCTAACGCACGGTTCTGATGAGTAACCAAATAGATTCTTAATCCTTGAACCTGTTAGGATTGGATCCAAAATCACACATTACAAATCCCAAATAAATTCCAAGCATCAATTACCAAATGGCCGAAACGATTTTGTTTGAGATTTCGAATTTTCTTCGTTGGAATTTATTTGTAATTTGGTACTTGTTATTTGGTGCTTATATCAAAAACGGGGAATTTTTCCTTATCAAGTGATGGCAACCCCCTATCAGGGCAAGGTGAGGTCTAATACCTCTTGGATGTGTTCGACTAAGATGAAGTGCATCTCCTTTTTGATATAGTCTGGAATATCGTCGAGATTCTTCTCATTCTTTTTAGGCAGGATCACGGTCTTCACCCCAGCCCGACGGGCAGCCAGGATCTTTTCCTTAATCCCCCCCACCGGAAGCACTCTTCCACTCAAGGTCAGCTCACCGGTCATTGCAATCTCATGCGGGACGGGCTTTTCTTTTAAAAGAGAGAGGACCGCTGTGGCAATGGTGATCCCAGCAGAAGGTCCGTCTTTGGGAGTCGCTCCAGCCGGGATGTGGATATGAATATCGCACTCCTGATAAAAATTCTCAGGGATATGGAGGGAGGGGGCATTCGTTCGAATATAAGAAAGAGCTGCCTGAGCAGATTCCTTCATCACCTCTCCCAGGGATCCAGTCAAGATGAGTCCTTTATCCCCTTTCATTTTAGAAGTCTCAATAAAGATGATGTCTCCTCCATTTTCCGTCCAGGCCAGTCCTGTGGCCACGCCGATGCGGTCTTTCTCCTGAGCGACCTCGCGGAAGAATTTTCGTGGACCCAGAAGCTCCTCGACAGCCGCCTCATCGATGATCTCTCTCGGCCTATTTCCCATGGCCACTTCTTTGGCAATTTTTCGACAAATGGTAGCAATCTCTCTTCCTAAATTTCGAACCCCTGCTTCCCGGGTATATTCCCGAATGATCATGTAAACCGCTTCTGGAGTGAAAGAGAGAGGAGTGTCCTTCAACCCATTTTCTTCTTTTTGGTGAGAGATCAGAAATTGAAAGGCAATCTTCTCCTTTTCCTCCTCGGTATACCCTGCCAGATGGATCACTTCCATCCGATCCAATAAAGCAGGAGGAATAGGTGATAGAGTATTGGCCGTCGTGATGAACATAACATGGGTGAGGTCAAAAGGAACATCTAAGTAATGATCAGTAAATGAAAAATTCTGCTCCGGATCGAGAGTTTCAAGAAGGGCTGCGGCTGGATCTCCCCGGACATCCTGACCGATCTTATCCACCTCATCGAGCATAAAAACTGGATTAAAAGTCTCTGCCCTTCGGATCTCTTGAACGATCCGACCTGGAAGAGCCCCCACATAGGTTCGACGGTGTCCCCGGATCTCTGCTTCATCCCTCACCCCTCCTAAAGAGATACGAATAAATTTTCTCTCCAAGGCACGGGCGATGGAACGTCCCAAGGATGTCTTGCCAACACCAGGGGGACCGACAAAACAGAGAATAGGGCCCTTCATGGGTTCCTTCAACTTTTTAACAGCTAAGAACTCTAAGATCCGTTCCTTCACTTTTTCAAGGTCATAATGGTCTTCATTAAGGATGACCTGAGCCCGGCTGAGGTCAAGGTTGTCCGCTGTCTTCTTATTCCATGGCATCGTGATGAGGTAGTCGAGATAGGTTCTGGAAACGGTGTATTCTGCAGAAATGGGATTCATCCGTTCCAATCGGTTGATCTCTTTATAAGCGATCTCTTCAACCTTTTGGGGCATCCCTGCGTTTCGGACTTTCTCCCTGAGTTCGTGGATCTCAGCCAAATAAGGATCCTCTTCAGGCGCCTCCCTCTGTATTCTTATGGGAGGACGAAGGGAATGATCCTTCTGAAATTTCCCTGCCTCTTTTCCAGGATTGAGCAAGGGATGAGGTCTGGTCGGGGAGGCTTGGATCTCTCGATTGAAGTGATGGAAGACTTTTTTCAATCGTTCCAAGGGATCGACGGTCTCAAAAATTTCTTGCTGTTCCTTCAATCCCAAATGGAGGGTCATGGTGATCAGGTCCGCAAGTCGCCCTGGATGCTCAATCTTATCGAGAGTCTTCAATACCTCCTCGGGAAGGGGTTTTCCCATGGACAGGGAAATTTTAAAAAGGGTCCCAATGCTCTGAACAAGGGTTTCAGAGAGGACGGTCCTCTCCTGATGTTCGTTGATCTCATTGACATCTGCCTTAAAATAGGGGGTTTCCCGCGTAATGTTTTGTAGAAAAACTCTCGAAAGTCCCTCCACAAGGATCTTCATCCCTCTATTGGGCAACTTGACCAATTGGAGAATTCTACAGACCGTTCCAATGGAAAGGAGATCCTTGGGTTGGGGATCTTTGAGATAAGGGTCGCGCAGTCCGACACATCCGATGAGACTATTTTCCAATAATACCTTATTCAAGATGGCTAAGGCTTCGTCAGACTGGAAAAAAAGAGGGGCGACGACGTAAGGGAAGATGATCGTCTCTTTCAGGGGGATGAAGAGAAGTCTTTGCGGGATAGAAATGTTTTCTGACTTATAGAGATATCTCACAAAAAAATCCAGCTCCAAATTGAAAAACAGGAATTATTATACGAAAATGACTGCATTTGTCAACGAAGACTGAATAGTTCTTTCATACAGGACCAAGCTTCTGCTGAACACCAATCCCTCTGCCCTACAATCTTTCCAATCAACATCCCTTCTTGATCGACGAGGAAGGTCAGAGGAACCCAGCCCCTCACTCCATATTGGTCCATGACCTTTTCCTTCAAGAGTAAGAGGACAGGAAGGGTAACCTTATTTTCGTTGACGATTTTTTGAACAGCTCTTTTTCTTTCTCCATCAATGGCAATCAAAAGGATTGTTAATTGGTCTCTCTTCCCTTGTGAAAATTTTTCCAATAATGGGATCTCCTCTTTACAGGAAGTACACCAGGTGGCCCAAAAAGTGATGAGAACCGGCTTCCCTCTGAAGTCGCTGAGAGCGATTGGTTTTCCATCCAGACCCTTGAGGGAAAAAGCAGGTGCTTCTTTCTTTTCCTGAAATCTTTGAATACCAAAAGAATTACAGAAAGGATATTCAGGTTGAGAGGTGGAAGCAGCCCTCCCAATTTCAAAGAAAGGAATGAGAAAAGTGGTTATTCCCATCATGATCGACAGCAAAAGAACGATCCTTCTTTTCATCTCCATCTCCAATAAATGGAAGAACTAACAAAAGACTAAAATATATTTTTAACCCCGTCAATATCTTCTTGAAAAGAGGTTTTAGAAATGATAAGGTGACATAGGTATTGGCGATCCTTTAAGAGATTTTATTCAAGTCGCCTGGCCTATCCCGGCAGGAGGAGGTATTTATGGCTGGAGTGAACAAAGTTATTCTCATCGGCAATCTGGGTGCAAACCCCGAGGTCAAGTATTTAAGCAACGGCACAACGGTCGCAAATTTTCGGATGGCGACAACCGAAAATCGGGTGAACCGGTCTGGGGAGAAGACTACCAATACGGAATGGCATCGGATTGTAGCTTTCGGCCGATTAGCTGAGATATGTGGAGAATATTTGAATAAGGGAAAACAGGTCTATATCGAAGGCCGGCTCCGTACCCGCTCCTGGGAGGATAAGGATGGGAATCGGAAGTGGACCACTGAGATTGTCGCCACACAGATGCAGATGTTAGGGGCGGCGCCCACTGAGGTCTCCGCTTCTGAGAAGGAGGTAGAGATTGAACAAGAAGGGGTCCCCGGACCGGACGATGATGTCCCCTTCTAAAAAAGTGTTCGAGGATTCGAGGGTTCAAGTGGAATTTCACTTGACTCCTATAATCCTAGACCCCTTGAACCCTTTTAAAACAGGTACCTTCTCATACTCACATTCAAAAGGAGACCAACTCCAATCAGAGTGGAGATGATAAAAGACCCGCCATAACTGAGCAGGGGGAGAGGAATTCCTACCACCGGCATCACTCCCAGCACCATTCCAATATTGATGAAGACATGCCAAAAGAGCATAGCCACCACGCCGAAAGCAAGGATGGCACCAAAGCGATCCTTTGCTTGGACGGCGATGCGAAGCCCCCACAGGATCAGTGCCAAATAGAGTCCTACGACGAAGAGAGATCCGATCAGGCCCCACTCCTCTCCTAGAGCTGAGAAGATGAAGTCCGTCTGCTGCTCAGGGAGAAAGCCCAACTTGGATTGAGTCCCGTTCATAAAGCCTTTCCCAAGGATTCCCCCTGATCCCACAGCAATCTTCGATTGAATGAGATGATATCCCGCACCCAGTGGGTCCAAATCTGGATTAAAGAAGGTAATAATTCGCTTCTTCTGATATTCTTTTAGAAAATTCCAAAGGAGTGGCACGACAGCTCCTCCAGCTAATCCAATGGTCAACAAGGAGGACCATCGAATCTTAACAAAGATTAGGATCGAGAAGAAAACTAAGAGAAGGATGATGGTTGTTCCCAGGTCAGGTTGTTTAAGGATTAAAACCATCGGCAGAAGAAGGAAGAAAAAAGGCAAGGGAAGTTGTTTCAAGGAATAGCCTTTTCGATGCGGAGGTCGATGGAAAAACTTTGCCAGCGCCAGGATGAGTGAAATCTTGACAAACTCCGAAGGTTGAAAGGAGAGGGATCCAATCTTGACCCATCGCTGGGCGCCTGAGGTGATGATGCCGTAACCCAATACGACGATTAAAAGAAATAATGCAATGGAATAAACCATATAAGCGAAATCGGAATAAAAGCGGTACTCGATGAAGGCGATCGTCACCATCACTGCCAATCCACTCAGCAGCCAAAATATTTGTTTGAGGTAGAGCGGGGTCCCGGACATCTCTATCTTCGCCGTGGCGCTATAGAGGTTGAGAATGCCGATCGAAGCAATGGCGAGGACAATCCCCAACAAAGTCCAATCGAAATGAATGAAGAGGCGTCGGTCAATCTGCATAATCCAAATCGCTTTCCTTTTCCGCCATCTTTGAGGGAGGTGAAGGTTCAAGGTTGAGATATTTTTCGATCACCTTCTTAGCAATGGGGGCGGCAGCGGAAGCTCCAAATCCTCCGTGTTCAACGAGGACAGCAATCGAGATCTTGGGATCTTCAAAAGGAGCATAGGCCACAAACCAAGCATGATCCCGAAATTTTAGAGGCATCCGATTCATATCTCCCTTCTTAAAGTTCTCGGGTAATCTGATGACCTGGGCCGTGCCCGTTTTCCCTGCCACTTTGACACCCTTCAACGCACAAATCCACCCTGTTCCATGAGGATCGTTGACCGCTCCTCTAAGAGCTTCCTGGACAATTTGAAGGGTTTTCTCTGAAACATTGGCTCTTCCCAGTTCCACGGGTGGATACTCTTTTAATTTCTTCCCATAGATATTTTCTATCCTTTCCACTACCTGAGGCAGATAGAGTTTCCCTCCATTGGCAACGCCTGAAATGAGCATCAAAAGTTGCAGAGGGGTCGCATTCAGATATCCCTGACCTACAGAAAAGGAAAGGGTCTCGCCGCTATACCATGGAACTCCAAAGCGTTTCTTTTTCCAAGAACTGGAAGGAACCGTCCCCGGTTTTTCGTGGGGGAGAGAGATTCCTGTCACCCTCCCTAAACCCAATTCATTAGCATAATGAGCAATGAGATCCACCCCTACTTTCAATCCTGCTTGATAGAAGTAGATGTCACAGGATTCAACGATGGCCCGATGGAGGCTGATCGCTCCATGGCCGCCTTCCTTCCAGCACCGAAAATCTCGATTCCCGTAAGGGAAGGCCCCTGTGCAGGTGAACTGTGTATTGGGAGTAATAATTCCTGATTCCAGACCTGCAATGGCGGTAATGATTTTGAAGACCGACCCAGCAGGGTATTGCCCCTGAATGCCTTTGTTTTGAAGAGGGTGATGGGGATTCTCCACGAGAGATTTCCATTCCTCTGGCAAAATGTTTCTTGCAAAGATGTCAGGTTCGAAAGAAGGCTTGCTCACCATGGCTAAGATGCGCCCCGTTTTCGGATCCATGGCAATGAGAGCTCCGTTCTTATCTTGATAGGCTTCCTCAGCGGTTTTCTGGAGGTCCAGATCGATGGTGAGGAAGAGGTTGTTCCCTGGAAAGGGTTCAACTATCCCCAGGGGTCTGATCTCCCTTCCCAGGGCATCGACTTCAATCTGCCGGCCTCCATCCACTCCTCTGAGATCATTTTCCCATCGGTACTCGACTCCATATTTTCCAATCAGGGCACCCATTCGATAGGGAGTCTCTTTGTACTGTTTCAATTCATTTTCATCAACCTCTCCAAGATAACCGATGAGATGAGAAGCCAGATCTCCAAAATCATAGGCTCTCCTGGGTCTGACATCCACGATGAGTCCTGGGAGATAAACCCGATTGGTTTCGAGGAGGGCCAGTTCATTCCAATCGATATCTGATTTAATCTTCACCGGTTTGAAGGGCGCACGTCGTTTTTGGGCTTTTATTTTCTCCCCAATCTCGTCCTGAGTCATATTTAACATTTCTCCAACTTTGATAAGGACCTCTGGATTAGCTTTCAGGTCTTCAGGAACAAGATAAACTTCGAAGGAGGGACGATTATGAGCCAAAATGCGCCCCTTTCGATCTAATAGCATCCCTCGATCAGCAGGATTCTCACGGAGTCGAATGCAGTTATTTTCAGACAACCGCCGGAGTTCACTTCCTTTGATCACTTGAAGGGACCACAGGCGGATGAAGATCAAGAAAAAAGCCAGACCGACAAAGACCACAAGGTATTTATAAATTCCTTTGAAGTCTTCCATCCTCTGGGTGTTTAATTCCATCATGACCTAAACTCTCTCCTTGATTCCCTTCTCGGGCTGACGAAATAATAACGATGATCCCTTTTGAAAAAGCAAAAAGAGGGGTGGGGTGGCGAGACCCGTAAAAAATGATTGGGGAAGGAGGAAAGTGAAAAACAAGGGATAAAAGTTTCCAAGAGAGACAGGTTGGAGGGCGTTCATAAGAATTAAGATGAGAACCCCTTCTAACAACCCAAAGATGAAGGCGAAAAGGAATTGGAAAGGAAATCCCTCCAGATAAAATCTTTCTTTGAAAAATTGTGCAGCAAAAAAAACAAGGGGCCTGGAAAAGGTATAAAAGCCTAATGCGTTTCCAGAAAATAAATCCATGAGATACCCCATGAAGAATGCCAAGATTCCACCGAAGATCGGCGGGAATAAAAAGGCCAAGTAGAGAGTAAAGATGAGGAGGAAGTCCGGCCTGATCCGATGAATAGGAAAGGAGGATAACAATGTCGTCTGAAGGATGAGAAAAAGAATTCCTATTAAAAGAGGTAGAATGATCCGTTTCATTTTTTGGGTTTCTTCCCTTTCTTTACCTTTTCTTCTTTGGGTTGGGAAGATGGAAGAGGTTCCATGATGACGAAGACCTCCTCCAATTGTGTCATATCCACACTGGGCACCAATTCGGCATATTGGAAAACGCCGTGCCCCTTCTTGTCCACCTTTTTGATCTCACCCACCATCAATCCCTTTGGAAAATTTCCACCCAATCCCGAGGTAACGACGACATCCCCGACAGCCACCTCTTCCGCTCGAAGAAGGTATTTCAGTTGACATCGATTCTCTCCTTTCCCTTCAACGATGGCTTTCGCACGAGTTCTCTCGACAATGGAATCGATGGCGCTGTTGTAATCGGTGATGAGAAGAACGGTTGCATAATGGGGAGCGGTTTTAAGGATCTGGCCGATCACCCCTGCCGGTGAGATCACAGCCATTCCCTTTTTCACCCCATCCCTTTCCCCTTTATCTATGGTCACGCTCTTGAACCAAGAAGAGGGATCTTGACCAATCACTTCAGCCCCAATCATGGAGGGGGAGTTTTTCTCCCGAAAATGGAGAAGCTGCCTCAAGCGTTCATTGGCCAACTTCATCTCCTTCATCCGATGATTCTCTTCCTGAAGTTCAGCGATTTTCTGTTTGAGCATCCTGTTCTCTTTCTCAAGGTTGACCAAAAAAACATATTGTTGGAAGGTTCCCTGAACGGTCTTGATGACAAGGGTGGCAGCTTTTTGGAAAGGAGAACAGACCTCCATCAGAAGGGCATCAAAAAATTCCACCCCTTTTCTCTGTTTAGCCCTCAACGACATCAGGACCAGGGCAAACAACAAAAGGAGGATGATAAAAATGAGAAGGGTATATCTTCGGAAGAGGAAAAACCCACGTATCCTCATCAATTTCAATATTGGACCGTCACAGTATGGAGCAATTGCTCGTTGTCTAATACCATTCCTGCACCTAAAACAATGGCCGAGAGGGGATCATCGACGATCGTAATGGGAAGGCTGGTCACCTCCCGGAGCAAAACATCGAGGTTCTTCAAAAGGGCTCCCCCACCCACCAAGACAATCCCTTTATCCACAATATCTGCTGCCAATTCTGGTGGAGTGCCTTCCAGAGTAATCCGGACGGTATCAATGATGGTATTGATTGATTCAGCCAATGCCTCTCGGACTTCCTCGCTATTGATCTCAAGGGTTTTGGGAATGCCTGTCACCAAATCCCTCCCTTTGACTTCTATGGTTTGAGGATTCTCTTCGGGATAGGCGGTCCCAATATTAATCTTGATCAATTCGGCTGTTCGCTCGCCGATGAGAAGGTTGTATTTTCTTTTGACGTACTGCACGATAGCTTCATCCATTTTATCACCAGCCACCCGGATGGATTGACTGGTCACAATCCCCGACAGGGAAATCACAGCTACTTCCGTGGTCCCTCCTCCGATGTCAACAACCATATTCCCGGAGGCTTCGGTGATCGGAAGTCCAGCCCCAATGGCACCCGCCATCGGCTCTTCGATCAAATAGATCTCTCTGGCGCCAGCAGATTGGGCCGATTCCCGAACTGCACGTTTTTCTACAGGCGTAATGCCAGAGGGGACAGAGATGACCACTCGGGGCCGAAGCAAAGTTTTTCGATTGTGAGCTTTGGCGATGAAATAACGAAGCATCTCACCGGTGATTTCAAAATCGGCGATCACCCCATCCTTCATCGGTCGGATGGCGAAAATGTTGCCCGGGGTTCGACCCAACATCGCCTTGGCCTCACGACCCACAGCCAAAACGTGTTTCTCCCCTCTCGAATCCCTTTGAATGGCCACCACGGAGGGTTCAGAAGAGACGATTCCCTTCCCTTTCACATAGACGACAGTATTCGCCGTTCCCAAATCAATGGCCAAATCCATTGAAAACAAACCCCACAATGAATCAAATACCATCCCTTTCTTTCCTCCGTTTCTCGAAACCACATCATATTAACAAATACTTCAATTTGATTCAAGAAAATTCATCACTCCAGACAGGCCTGCCCACCTTAGGCAGGTTTACCTGCCGAAGGCGGGCCTACCTACCGCGGGCGGGCGTTGACCCTTTCCCATGGAATGGGTTAAATAAGAAGCATGAAGATCCTTTTGATCTCACCTGAGCGGGAGCGAAAAAAGGAAGAAGCCTTCCTTTTCAGACTGAGTTTTTTAAACCTTCCCTATATCGCAGCCGTCACACCTCCTGGTATGGAGGTGAAGATCGTGGATGAAGCCTTTGAGAAAATCAATTTTGAAGAAAAGGTGGATTTGGTGGGGATCACTGCCCAGACGCCTGTTGCCCTCCGGGCCTACCAGATCGCAGACGAGTTTAAAAAGAGAGGGATCCCTGTGGTCATGGGGGGCGTCCATGCCAGCATGCTCCCTCAGGAAGCGCTTCAACATGTCGATGCCGTGGTAGTAGGAGAAGCAGAAGAGGTCTGGCCAGATCTGATCGAGGATCTGAGAAAAGGCCAAATGAGGCGGATTTATGTGGGGAGTGAATTTGTCAATCCCTCCGACCTTCCCCTTCCCAGAAGGGAGCTTCTCAATAAAAAATTTTACTTTCCATTGAAGTTACTCGAAACCACGCGTGGGTGTCCTCATCACTGCGATTTCTGTGGTGTCTCAAAATTCTTTGGATTCCGATATCGCAACCGTCCCATCAGCGAAATTGAGCGAGAGCTCAAAACCCTCTTCCAAAAGGGGCCGGTGATGAACCCTGTTTTAAAAAAAATCCTATCCTTATTTAGCAAAGACCTCCCCTACTTTCTCAAAAGAAGACTTCTTTACATCATCGATTCCAACATCGCAGGGGATAGGCGATTTTGCCTTGAACTTTTCTCCCTTCTTAAGGAATTCGATCTTCTCTGGTATGGCCATGCCCCTGTTTCCATCGCCTTTGATCAGAAATTTTTGGAAGGATTTGCGCAAAGTGGCTGTATCGCGATCAATATCGGTTTTGAGTCCTTCTCAACAAAGAACCTGAATGCGATGGGGAAGGGATTCAACCAGCCATCCCGATATGCCGAGGCGGTCAAAAGGATTCACGATCAGGGGATTGGTATCATGGGAACCTTCATCGTAGGGCTGGATGACGATGAGCCCGGAGTCTTCCAAAAGATTATTGATTTCTGCATTGATTCGAAACTCGACTGGGCCCTCACCTTTATTATGGCCCCTTATCCTGGAACCGAATCATTTCTTCGACTGGAAAAAGAAGGAAGGATTTTTTGCAGGGATTGGGAGAAATACGATTCCCTCAACGCCGTCTATCAGCCTTCAGGGATGTCTGTGGAAAAATTAGAAAAAGGGATGAGGAGAATCTGGAAAGAGGTTTTTTCAACCTCTTCAATCTATAAGAGAATTCTCAAAAGACCTTGGATTCATCCCCTCTTCTACTTAGCGATGAATTGGGAGTTTCACAAATTAACGAGAAAATGGTAGAATGTAAAAATTGAAATCGTTGGATCAAAATTACGTCTTTGTGTCATGGCGTTCTTTGCGTCTTTGGGTCCAGGACATCATGACCCTATGACTCTATGACCCTAAGACATTTTAAGACGCCAGGGCGTTTTTATAAAAATAAACCTTTCAATTCTTTTAGGAACCCTTTTTATGAATATCCATTTTTTTAAATTCGCCTCCTTTCTTTACCTATTTGGGACGTTGGCCTATTTAGCCTATATTATCTTTCTTAAAGAGGCCCTCTCCAAATTAGCCCTGACCGTCATCTCCGTCGGTTTCGCCTCCCATACCCTGGCCCTCCTCATGAGGTATGTCGAAGCAGGCCATACTCCCGTGACCAATCTCCATGAATCCCTCTCCTTCTTTGCATGGATGATCATCGGCATACTCCTGATTGCCAATCTCAAATATAAGATTAAGGTCTTGGGTTCCTTTCTCACTCCCATTGCCCTCATCCTCATGTTCTTTGCTTTTGCTCTTCCAAAAGAAATCTTTCCCCTGGCCCCGGTTTTAAAGAGCTTCTGGCATCCTTTTCATGTGATTTTTGCCTTTTTGGGCAATGCCATCTTCACCTTAACCTTCTGTTGCGGAGTGATGTATTTAATCCAGGAACATCAACTCAAATCGAAAAAGATGGGGGCTATCACAAAAAGGCTTCCTCCTTTGAATCTCCTGGACGATCTGAGCTATCAGTCCCTCAAGTTCGGATTTCCACTATTGACCCTGGGGATCATCACAGGTGCTGTTTGGGCAGAATATGCCTGGGGACGATATTGGAATTGGGATCCCAAAGAAACATGGTCTTTGATCACTTGGCTTCTCTATGCGGCACTACTTCACCAGCGTCTGACCGTAGGGTGGAGGGGACGGAAGGCAGCCATTATGGCCATTGTAGGATTCCTGGCTTCCCTATTCACCTTTTTAGGTGTGAACCTTATTCTGCCAGGGCTTCATACCTATTCGAACTGGTAAAGTTGATGAAAATGGTATTTAGGTAATGGTTAGAAAGCCTGTTGGGTCTAATTGTTTATGGGTTAGGGTTAAAAGATTTAAAGACCAATGACATAACCTATAGACAACACCGGCATCTTTACCCTAACCCTTATACAAAAACTTTTATTTTTTCTGTACAAATGGAACTCCTTGTCGTTGGATTAAATCATAAGACAGCACCCATTGAAATTCGGGAACGCCTATCTTTCCCAGAGGATGGAATAGAGCGAGCCCTCAGCCGAGTCAAATCCTTTCCTTCATTAAAAGAGAATATGATCCTTTCCACTTGTAATCGGGTGGAGATTTGTGCGGCCGCCCGGGAAACGGAAAAAGCGATTCACGATCTCAAGGAATTTTTCTCCCAATATCATGGAATCTCTTTGAAGGAATTCGAAAAAAGTCTCTATTATCATGTTGGAGAAGAGGCGGTGAGGCATATCTTTCGAGTTGCCTCCAGTCTCGATTCGATGGTTGTGGGGGAACCTCAAATCCTAGGCCAGATCAAATCAGCATACAACATGGCCGTTGAATCAAAAACCTCTGGCCTTATCCTCCATCGACTCCTGCATCGGGCCTTCCATGTGGCCAAAAGGGTGAGAACGGAGACGAAGATTGGCAATAGCGCTGTTTCGGTCAGTTTCGTTGCAGTGGAGTTGGCTAAAAAAATCTTTGGAACACTTGAAAAAAGAAGCGTTTTGCTGATCGGTGCTGGAGAGATGAGTGAACTAGCTGCCCGACATCTCGTCTCAGGAGGGATCGAGAAGGTCCTGTTAACGAACCGGACCTATGAAAGGGCTGTTGAATTAGCTCAAGAATTTAGAGGTGAACCCATCCCTTTTGAAGAGATGAACCAAGGGTTGAAAAAGGTGGACATTGTGATCAGTGCTACCGATTCGTCCCAATATCTCATCGAGCATGATCAAGTCGCAAAAGTGATGAAGGATCGAAAACAGAAGCCCATCTTCTTTATTGACATCGCTGACCCTCGAGACATCGAACCCAAAGTCGGGAATATCGAGAATGTCTACCTCTACAATATTGATGACCTACAAAAAGTAGCCAATGAGAACATCCAGGACCGAGAAAAGGAGGCTAGAAAAGCAGAGGCCATCGTGCAGGATGAGGTGGTCAAATTCGTCAATTGGTATCATTCCATTGAGGTGACACCTACGATTATTGCCTTGAGGGAAAAATTTGAAGCGATCCGGAACAGGGAGTTGGGGAAAATCCTTTCCCTCTACCCAAACCTCACCGAAAAAGAAAAACAATCCCTGGAGGCCATGACCTCCGCCATCATCAACAAGATTCTCCACGGACCACTCACCCTTCTGAAAAAGACGGATGAAGAGGCCATGGCCGATCTCTACCTCGATGCCCTCAGGACCCTCTTTCAACTTTCTGAAAAATCTTTAGAAGAAACCGATATGGAGAGAGAAAAGTAGGATTGAGATGCCTGAATTTAGACAGAACATGGTTTCAAAAGAGTGGGTGATCATTGCAACGGAGAGAGCAAAAAGGCCTGATAACTTCATTCAGAAAAAAGGAGAGAGGAACCCTCTTCCCCCTCGCAAGGAGGATTGCCCTTTTTGCCCGGGGAATGAATCCATGACGCCTCCTTCACTCTTCTCCATTGAAAAAGATGGGGTTTGGTTCTTGCGGGTCGTCCCAAATAAATTCGCAGCCCTTCAGAGTCACTTGACGACAGAGCGAAAACGAGAGGGCCGATTCCTTAAGGCGGATGGTTTTGGAATAGCAGAGGTGATCATCGAAACTCCTTTTCATAATCGGTCGATTGCGACCATGGATTTGGAGGAGGTAAAAAATACAGTCATTGCTTATAGAGAAAGATATGTAGCTCTTTCAAAAATGGAACAACTTGACCTTATCACCATTTTCAGAAATTATGGTGAGAAGGCAGGGACCTCTCTCGAACATCCACACTCCCAGGTCATTGCGACACCAATTGTCCCTCCACACGTTAGAGATCCGCTCTACAAATCCCAGCTTGCTTGCGATACATATGGAGATTGTATTTATTGTGGAATGATGGAGGAGGAGAAACGTCAACAGGTGCGGGTGGTGAAAGAAACAGAATACTTTCTCGTCATCTGCCCTTTTGCCTCGCGCTCACCTTTTGAAACCCGAATCTATCCAAAGATTCATCGGTCCTCTTTTGTCACGATATCGAATCAGGAACTGACAGATTTTGCCTCAGTGCTTCAAGATACGCTAAAGAGGCTCTATGTGGGGCTAAATGATCCTGACTACAATTATATCATCCGCTCCGCTCCCATTGAGGACAGGGAGGTCAAATACCATCACTGGTATGTTGTCGTCGTTCCCAAATTGACAACGCCTGCCGGTTTTGAGATTGGAACAGGTATCTACATCAACACCACTCTCCCCGAACAGTGTGCTGAATTCCTGAGAGGGGTCAAAATATAATGCTCTCACAAGAACTTAGAATCGGCACCCGTGGAAGTCAACTCGCTCTTTTCCAGGCCAATTGGGTGAAGGATCAACTGGTCCAGACTCATCCTGATCTCAAAGTCACGCTCATCAAAATCAAAACCACAGGAGATAAAATTCAGGATGCCCCGTTAGCGAAGATCGGAGGGAAAGGTCTTTTCGTCAAAGAAATTGAGGAAGCACTTCTACAAAAAAAGATCGACCTCGCCGTTCATAGCATCAAAGATGTCCCCACTGAATTCCCAAAAGGTCTACATCTCCCTGTGATCACAAAAAGGGAGGACCCCCGGGATGTCTTCATCTCAAAGGATGGAAGGACATTAAAAGATCTTCCTCCAGGGGCAAGGATTGGCACAAGCAGTTTGAGGCGCCAAGCCCAATTGCTTCATTTCAGAAGTGACCTTGAACTCATTCCGTTGAGGGGAAATTTAGATACGCGACTCAAGAAGTTAAAAACGTTGAACTTAGATGCAATTGTCCTGGCTCTCGCGGGGGTAAAAAGATTGGGCCTTGAAGAGAGAATCACAGAGATTATTCCCACAGACATTTCTCTCCCTGCGATCGGACAAGGGGCATTGGGAATCGAGACAAGAATGGATGACAAGAAAGTGGAAGGCCAAATCCGATTTCTCAACGATCGAGACTCATCCATCGCCGTTACAGCGGAGAGAGCCTTCCTTAAGAAATTGGAAGGAGGTTGTCAAGTCCCTATTGCGGCTTATGCCCGAACATTCGGGGCCACTCTTCAAATTGATGGATTGGTGGGAACGATAGACGGGAGGAGGCTTATCAGACATCATGTGGAGGGGCCTATCGAGAAAGCAGGGTCGCTCGGGATCGAACTGGCTGAGATCCTCTTGGGCAAAGGAGCAAAAGAGATTCTTGATGAGGTCTACCAGAGATCAGGCCCTACCATTCGGATATAACGCATTGCAAATTGAAAATTACAAATTTCAAAGCATAAATTTAAGGATTAAACAATTTTTCATTTTCCACTTCTCATTTTTCATTTTGCATTGAAATCGATTTCTTTATGGATAAAGTTCCCCTTGTTGGAAAGAAAATTCTGATCACCAGAACCCGTGAGCAGTCGGGTGATTTTGTAACCCAGCTTAAAAAACTGGGGGCAGAGGTGATTAAATTTCCCACAATTGAGATCGCCCCTCCCCTCCGTTGGAAGGAACTGGATCAAGCCATCGATCAATTGGAACTCTATGACTGGATCATCTTTACCAGTGCTAACGGAGTTAACTTCTTCTGGCAAAGGTTGAGAGAGGAAGGGGAGCATCATCGTCTCCCCTCTTCTCTTAAAGTATGTGCCATTGGACCTGCTACAGCTCGCCAGTTAAAGGGAAAGAAAATTTCTGTCGACTACATGCCGAAAGAGTTTATCGCTGAGGCTATCCTCAAGGGATTTGGAAAGATGGAAATCAGAGGAAAACACATCCTTTTGGCTCGGGCAAAAAAGGCGCGGGATATCCTGCCAAAAGGTTTGAGAAAAATGGGGGCAGTGGTTGATGTGGTGGAGGTTTATCGGACGGTCAGGCCGAAAGGTGGATCGAAGAAATTGAAGAAACTCCTGGCAGAAAGAAAAATCGATGTGATCACCTTCACCTCTTCTTCGACAGTCAATCATTTTGGTGAACTCCTTAGAAAAGAAAATTTAAAAAGACTCCTGAAAGGCATCGCCATCGCTTGTATCGGACCGGTGACTGCCAGGACGGCAAAGGAATGGGGGATGAAAGTCCAGATTCAGCCAAAACAATATACCATCCCTGGTCTGACCCAGGCCATTGCTGAGTATTTTAAAAGATAAAATCCATCTCTAAAGGCCACCCATGACCCGACCTCCAATGGAAGTCATTATTTATGACTTAGGCAATGTTATTCTTCCTTTCAACCATTACCGGATTGCAGAAAAACTCTCTCGTTTTTCTCAAAGAAAAGAATTTCAAGATCCCCCCAAAATTTTTTCCTATCTCTTCGATTTTGAAAAGGGAGCGGTCAATGGTTATGAAGTGGGAAAGGTATCCTCTTTGGAATTCTTCCAATCATTAAAAGAATTTCTTCAACTCTCCCTTTCCTTCGAGGAATTCGTTCCCATCTGGGATGATATCTTTCTTGAAAATCAGGAGGTCTCTCAGATCATCCTCTCCCAGAAAGGGAGATGGAAACTTGGCCTTCTTTCCAATACAAATCCCCTCCACTTCGATTACATCCTTTCAAAATTTCCAATTGTTCGGGTATTTGACCAATGGATTCTATCCCACGAGGTGGGTTTTAAAAAACCTGCTGTCGGGATCTATCAAAAGGCAATCGAGTGGGCTTCGGTTGAACCCCAAAAGATCATTTTTATCGATGATATGGAAAAACATGTCGAAGTAGCAGTTTCCTTAGGCATGCAGGGCATTCATTTTATTTCAGCCAAACAATTGAAAGAAGAATTATATATAAAACTAAATTCCAAATGAGTACCCATTTACCTTTTGACCTCCTTTCAACAACTTAACCACCAAAGAGAATTTGATCAATTTAATCATAGGTTGAAATGTCAACATGGTTTCAACCAGAAAGTGACAATTTTTATTATTTCTAAAAAGCGAAATTTTGTAGATGAAGACTTCTTCCTGAAAGAGTGATTTCTGAGTTTTGTCTTTCTATACGCTCTTTCAGACGGTAATCGATAATTCTTGTTGAAGTTTTTATTCAAAATTAGTAGACTCCTATCAAATATAAGTTTTTACCAACCTCCCTCCTAACTTTTGGGGAATTCCATGACTACCCAAGAAGTAAAACGCAAACTCACTGCCATCCTTAGTGCGGATGTGAAAGGGTATAGCCGCCTCATCGCAAAAGATGAGGTTGGAACTCTCCAAACTCTCAACGCCCACAAAGAGGCGATAGCGAACCTTATCAGGGATCACCATGGGCGGGTAGTCGATGCCCCAGGAGATAACCTTCTGGCGGAATTTGCCAGTGTGGTGGATGCAGTGGAGTGTGGTGTAGAGATTCAAAGAGAGCTCAGAGCCCGAAATGACAAAGTGTCTGTACACCGCAAGATGGAGTTTCGCATTGGGATCAACCTTGGGGATGTGGTCGAGGAGGAAAACAAGATCTTTGGAGATGGGGTTAATATTGCAGCACGAATAGGGAATTTGGCTGATGGAGGAGGCCTCTGTATCTCTGGAATTGTCTATGACCAGGTCAGGAACAAGATCCCCTTAAAATATGAGTACCTTGGGAAGCAAAAGGTTAAGAACATTGTTGGAGCGGTTAAGGTATATCGGGTGATCATCGAGCCTGAGGCATTGGGTTCGGTAGTGAGCCGATGGAAACGGGCTGGGGTGAATTATTGGAAGCGGGTCCATCCGGCTTTTAAGATACTCGTGGCATTGGTGGCCGCTGGGAATGCCCTCTGGCAAATATATCCACGCTTTATTAGCCCACCTGCAGGGGTTACCCCCAAAGATAAAATCGTAGAGGTTGCCTCTAAAGAGAAGATGGCCTTCCCTTTGCCCGACGTACCTTCTATTGCTGTGTTGCCCTTTGTCAATATGAGTAAAGACCCGGATCAGGAATTCCTCTGCGACGGGATGACCGAGGCAATCATCACTGCCCTTTCCAGGGTACCCAGGCTCGTTGTGATTGCCCGAAATTCGACCTTCACTTACAAGGGAAAGCCGGTGAAGGTCAAGCAGGTAAGCGAAGAGTTGGGTGTCCGGTATGTGCTGGAGGGGAGCTTTCAGAGGTCTGGCGACCGTGTTCGGATCACAGCACAGTTGATTGATGCACTCGCGGGTGATCACCTTTGGGCAGATAGTTTCGATCGTGATCTGAAGGACATATTTGCCTTGCAAGATGAAATCACCATAAAGATCTTGGCCTCCATTCGAGTGAAGTTGACAGAGGAGGGACTAATTGGAAGGACTGAAAAATATTTCAAAGGGAAGCAAGGTCTCGATTGTTATTTGAAGTTATTGGAAGCTTATAATTACAACATGCGTTGGAATATCGATGATACCAACTTGGCCCGGCGGATGGCAGGAGAGGCTATTGCGATGTGCCCAGAGAATCCAATGGGTTATATTCAACTCGGTTCAGTCTACTTTCATGATTATATGCTGGGCAACACGAAGTCTCCTCAGGAGACTCTTGAGAAAGCTATAGAAATGGTTCAAAAAGGGCTTGTCATGGATGATTCCATAGCCATTGGCCACGGCATACTGTGCGTGCTCTATATGCAAAAAAGGGAGTATAATAAGGGGATTGTTGAGGGGGAACGGGCCCTAGCCCTCGACCCCGGTGGGCCGAATGCCCTTTTAAATTATGCCGTCATTCTAAGGCGCGTAGGCAGACCAGAGGAAGCCCTTCCGCTAAACCAAAAAGCAATCCGGCTCAACCCCTTAGGTTCAACAACTGGATATCGCGAACTCGGCGATACCCTGCGGGATACGGGGCGGTTTGCCGAGGCAGTTTCGGCGTATAAGAAAGCAATTCAGCTTGAGGCTAATAATATTATGGCCCATGTTGGCCTGGCAGCTACATATAGTATGATGGGCCTTGAGAAGGAGGCCCGCGCTGAAGCTGCCGAAGTCCTCAGGATAAATCCAAAGTTCTCAGTGGAGTACCTTGCAAAAATACTTGCATATAAGGATCAATCACAAAACGATAAAATTGTTGACGCCTTGCGCAAGGCTGGGCTGAAGTGAGTGCAAGCGACTTGTAAAAATTCCCTCTTCATTTAATCATGCACATTTCTAACCGTAATCGTCGACCCACAGCATCATCTCAGACTGTAGACTTGTAGTCAACTATTTGTTAACCACCTCCGGACGAAAATGAGATTTATTTGAAAGCATAGCAAAAATAACTCTTATCAGTTTATGAGCAGTAGCGAGAAGGGCTTTCTTAAAAGGGAG
>JBEKWN010000055.1:0-35193 GCA_049513055.1 Thermodesulfobacteriota bacterium | reverse complement strand
TGATAACAACGAAAAGTGGGATTCACAGAAGATTCGGCCCGATGATAAAGTCTTAAAAGGGAACAATGTCTTCTCTTCAGATTAAGCCTATCTTCCGTTTCATGCTTTAAAAGATGGTAGCTTTTATAAAAACTATGAATCGTATCTAATGAGTAAAACAAACTACCATTGTAGGGAAATCACAAAGGAGGAGTTTTTGGAGATGGTGAAGGTGGTAGACCAAGATATAAAGAGAGAGAGAAGGTAAGGATGATGAAAATAATTATGTTAATTGTATTAGCGGTTCTAAATAATTCTGCCTTTTCTATGCATATTCCTACCAGTAATTGTTACTTTATAGAACTTATTTCGAGTGAGCATTAGTAGTGTACTCCTTAACCAAGAGCTTATTTGACAGCATCTATCAGATTAAGTATCGTTCAGGACAATTTATTAATATAAAAAAGCTCTCCCACTTCTTAAAAGTTATAGATGACAGGAGCATTCAGCGTTACGTGGTGGATATTGCAATAGGGATAACATTTCGCCAGGAATAAAAAGGAAACTTTTCCTTTAAGTCCTTTTTCTTCAGTCAGCGAATCGTAGTTGCCCCCTCCTTTGGATATCACCAGATCTGATCTTTCTATTAATGTTTTTGATTCCGGATTGATTCTTTTCAGATAAGTGCCAGGGAGCGGCTCAGGAAGTCCATTCTCCATAACTTGAGTAACTTCCCCTATGCCCATGGAGAGGGCATCCTGTAGGGTAGCATCATTGAGTATTGGAAGGGTTCGGGTTATGAAAGTTATTTCTAAACTGTACATTTCAAGAAGGACTTCTATCAAAAGCCTATCGAATATAATCTCACCACAATTGTCTCCGAGGTATACAAGCCTTCGGGTTTTTTTTAACCTTTCCTTTAAACAATTTAAATTTTCAATATCGATCTCCAATCTCTCCCACTTTTTGACGATCTCCTCGGGTGCCTCTCCTTTAACATCTGTCATGGCGTCAATCGAATTTCCTGCTATGGCCAACTTAATGGCCCCAAGGAAGGGATCCTTACTTTTCAAGACTAACTCTTTCGCTATGGGGTAGATCGCTAGAGCTTTGCTATTTTGCTCATTCTTTATTTCTTCCAAGGGATCGGATTTTCCAGACACCTCAATGACCTTTAACCAGACATCCTTCTTTAATCTTAAAACTTCCTCCATAAATCTTCTGACCTGGTCTTCATCTTTCATTACCACGCGGGCGATTCCCAACGACATCTTTAAGATGCAGGGAATGCAATCAGGCCATATCTGCATGGGAACCCCTTTCCTTTTTAATAATAGGTTTATCCATTAAAAAGTTGGTGATGTCAAGTAAGGGCAGAGATCATGAGGCATATAAATACCGAGGATGGAAAGATTAGAAAGCTATTTTTTAAAATTTTGGAACCTTTTCCCTCCTCCATTGTCTATCCATGTAAACCGAAAAACAATCGAAAGGAGGACACCGAAATGCACTCAATCAGCAAAGTATTTTTATCGTTTATCTCCGCAATGTTGATGCTCATTGCCTCTGGGGCCAATGGACAACTTATGGAGGAAGCCAACAAAACACTCTCTCCATACTTTTTTGTTAAGAGCGATGATCACAGTGTGGACCAACTTCCCCTCAGATCAACATCCGCGGAGGTGAAGGTGGTCGGTGTGATCGCAGATGTCATCGTGACGCAAGTCTATAAGAATGAAGGTAAAACACCACTGGAGACAATCTACATTTTCCCTGCATCGACCCGGGCTGCTGTTTATGGAATGAAAATGACTATTGGAAAACGAACCATCATTGCCAAGATTCAAGAACGTAAAGAAGCACGGCGTCAATATGAGGAAGCAAAACAACAAGGGAAGAGCGCCTCCCTATTAGAACAACAAAGACCCAATGTGTTCCAGATGAATGTTGCCAATATCTTACCGGGAGATGTGATCCAGGTGGAGCTGAAATATACAGAGCTACTGGTTCCAACCGATGGGATTTATGAATTCGTCTATCCAACCGTTGTGGGACCTCGCTATTCCAACCAGCCTGCAGAAACAACCCTCCCCTCACAGAAGTGGGTTGAGAATCCATACCTCCATCAGGGCGAATCTCCAACCTATACTTTTGACATCACGACTAATCTTTCAGCTATCAAACTCGATGCCTCAGAAAAGAACGGTGGTAACCGTGATTTTATTCTCAAATACCAACTCGCTGGCGGCAAGGTCCAATCCGGCCTTCTTCTGTTCGAAGGGGAGAAGGAAAACTTTTTCTTACTTATGCTCCAACCTCCAAAACGAGTGAATGTCAGCCAGATTCCTCCCCGTGAGTATATCTTCATCGTCGACGTCTCGGGTTCCATGTATGGTTTTCCGTTGGACATATCCAAAAAGCTTCTTAAAGATCTGATTGGAAAACTCCGCCCCACGGATAAGTTCAATGTGCTCCTGTTCTCTGGTGGCTCCTCTTTGATGTCAGAACAATCCCTCCCAGCCACTTCTGAAAACATTCGTGAGGCCATAAACCTCATTGAAAAGCAGCTTGGAGGAGGAGGGACAGAGCTTCTGCCTGCTCTGAAACGAGCCCTCTCCTTGACAAGATCTGAGGGATACTCACGCTCCGTGGTCATCGCAACAGACGGCTATGTCATGGTTGAAGAGGAAGTATTTGATCTGATCCGTAAAAACCTTGGTGATGCGAATATGTTCACCTTCGGAATCGGGTCAAGCGTTAATCGCCATCTCTTGGAAGGGATGGCCAGAGTCGGCATGGGCGAACCATTTGTCATTAGCAAGCCCAAAGAAACTCGAGAAAAGGCGGAGAAATTTAGGAAAATGATTGAGTCACCGGTCTTGACAAAAGTCAAAGTGGACTTTGGAAAGTTCGATGTCTATGATGTGGAACCACTTAGCACTCCTGATGTATTTGCTGAGAGACCTGTTATTGTCTTTGGAAAATGGCGTGGCCGACTCACAGGTGAGATTACTTTAAATGGAATGACAAGCAGCGGTCCCTATGTGAATAAAATTGATATACGAAAAGAAAAACCGCTCAAGTCCAATTCTGCACTCCAATACCTCTGGGCCCGACATCGAATAACTCTTTTATCTGATTACAACTCCCTTCACCAGGATACCGAGCGGATTAAAGAAGTGACTCAACTGGGTCTAACTTATAACTTGCTGACCGCTTATACATCATTCGTGGCCATTGACACCGAGGTCCGACTCGTCAACGGCCAGGCCATAACGGTCAAACAACCACTCCCATTACCTGAAGGGGTTTCTAATTATGCAGTGGGAAGTGGAATGGTGGCCCAAAAATCTATGGCTCCCCTTGCCGCTTTCAGATCCACGGAGGTCGGCAAGAGCCAAGTTAAAGAAGAGGAATTCAAATCAGGGAAAGATCTTAAATCGAGACTCGTCCGATTCTCTGTTGAATTGGGGGAAATCTCCACCACTGATGGATTTTCAAAAGAAGTCCTTGAGAAGGTCCTCAAGCAGCAGATTCCTTCAATCGAACTCTGTTATCAAAAAGCTTTAGAGAAGAGACCGAATATCCAGGGCGAAGCTAACTTTCAACTGATCATCGATTCGAAAGGGCGGGTCACAAAGGTGAGTTTGGTTTCAAGCAAACTCAATGATAAGAATCTGGAACAATGCATCATCCAAAAGATCAAGGAATTAACTTTCCCAGCACCAGAAGGTTCTGACAAAGTAACTGCCACTGTTTCGTTCAACTTAAAATGGTCATAAATTTGAAAATCTGCCAGTAAAAAGAAGCCATCCCCTCTCTGCCTTCCTCAGACAGGGAGGGGATCAAAAGAAACCGAGAAGAGTTGTTTCTTCATTGACTTTTTATTTTTTAGCCCATAGAATCACCCTTAGTTTACATATAGTTGAGATCGGGTGCAATGAGCAAAGTTAGTACTGCTAAATATTTTTATCCTTATCTTCTCGTTCTATCTATCACTATGGGTGCTGAATATAGTCACGCTCAAGGACGTCTGAATGAACTGGCAACAGAAACATGGACCCAACCAGTTAATGGGGTTCGAATCAGCGTCTACACTCCCACCCAATATTACAAAGACCCAAATGCGTTTCAACTCTCTGTTCTTTTCGAGAACCTGGGTAAGGAGAAGTTAATCATCCTCCCTGAATCCATTCATTGGAACTACCAATCCAGAGATCAGGGAACCGCAAAATATCTTCCATTTCCCGGTCCTCGTATCTCGCCCTGGAAGGATGCATTTACGTTATTGCCTGACCGAAGAAATGAGATAAAATTTGTTGGAATGCGGGATGGCGATGGGTTATGGTTTTTAGAACCTGGAACTTACGATCTCTCTATACGTTATATCATTCCTCAAGATTGGGCTGCGGCTTATGCTCGCGACTTCCCAAATTCAAAAGTTCAGCTATGGACAGGAAGTATTGAAGGTGGAAAATTAATCATAAAATTCCCGCCTTGATTCGGGCAATGATTTGTCTCATTTTATAAAATATTTAAATTCACCGGCATTGCTACCAATATTTGTTTTTTTGAGGTTTAATGATATGTGAGGAGGCAATTCACTCATGCTGAGATCGATGGGGAGGGAAACTCTGATTGACAAACGCAATGTTTTTGATATGGTAATTAAACCTTCAGGAGGATTTTTATGGGAGGATATAAGAACAAAATTTTGCAAGTGGATCTGTCCACTTGCAAAATGGACATTACCGATGTACCCGGTGACGACAAAAAGCGATTCATTGGAGGAAGCGGGGTTGCAGCGAAGCTCTTCCTCGATAGGTTTAATATCAAGGTAGATCCTCTTTCACCGGACAACCCGTTAATAGTGATGAATGGACCTATAACCGGCACGACCTTGCCTGGCACATCCAGATTTGCAGTCTGTGGAAAGTCGCCGTTGACAGGGATCTGGGGAGAAGGAACCTGTGGCGGGAATTTCGGACCGGAGCTGAAATTCGCCGGAATGGATGGGATCATCTTCAAAGGTGCATCGCCCACCCCGGTCTATCTCTCTATTGAGGATGACGAGATTGAGCTCAGGGATGC
This sequence comes from Thermodesulfobacteriota bacterium, assembly GCA_049513055.1. Classification (GTDB taxonomy): domain Bacteria; phylum Desulfobacterota; class BSN033; order BSN033; family UBA1163; genus UBA1163. Next base: position 30,123 of record JBEKWN010000055.1, on the reverse strand, counting down.
TAGTGAGCTATCTGGTCAAATTCGCAGCGATCTGTAATGACAAGGGAGATTTCATTGGCAGGACAGGGATGGGGGCCGTGATGGGCTCGAAGAGATTAAAGGCCGTAGTTGTGAAAGGAACAAAAAAAGTAGAGGTTTCTCATCCAGAGGAATATGCCGCTCTACGAAAGCTTTTAATCACCAAATCCCGTGACGCAATGGTTGCCCAGTCTCTTCGATCTATGGGAACAGATGCCATAATGGATCTTGGCATGATGACAGGCGACGTTCCAATAAAAAACTGGATGATCGGGGAAGATCTTGAACTGTCTGCAAATCTTGGTGGCCCCGCATTGACCGAAAAATACCTCACAAAAAATCACACTTGCTCTTATTGCCCGATCGCTTGCAAAAGGGTAGTCAAGGTTGATGATGGACCTTTTAAGACGGAAGAGGGGCCAGGTCCTGAATACCAGACTTGTTGTACCTTTGGGACCCTGATCATGAACTATGATCTCGCCGGTGTGATCAAGGCCAATGAGTGGTGCAATCGATACGGCATGGACACCATCAGCTGTGGTGCCACGATCGCCTTTGCCATGGAAGCTTTTGAGAAAGGGCTGATCACCAGAAAAGATACCGATGGAATTGATCTAACATGGGGGAATATATCAGGAGTCATTGAGTTGCTCCACAAGATCGTTAAGAAAGAAGGGATCGGAGCAGTTCTATCAGAGGGAACCAGGGAAGCAGCAAAGAGGTTAGGTAAAAGTGCCGAGGAATTTTGCGTTGAGGTGAAAGGATTAGAGGTTCCGATGCACGATCCACGAGGTTTCCATGGGGCAGGGCTTGCTTATATGACGTCCATCAGGGGTGCCTGCCATCTCATGCACCTTGCCTTCCCCGTAGAACAGGGAATTACTACTTATGCAGAAGCTGGTTCCCAGGAAAATTATATAGGTCAAACGAGCGAAAAGAAAGCCGAGATGGTAAAGCTTTGTTTTGATTTTACATTGAAAGATCTCCTCGCTTGCGGAGAGAGGACATGGCTCTTAAAGAGAGGGCTTGGAAATATGATGGGAATAAGTGCAAAGGATGATAGATTGCCAAAAAGAATCCTTACTCCATTGAAAGAAGGTGCTGCGGCTGGTTCTATTCCAGATGTTGGAAGATTACTTAGGGAGTATTATGAAATCAGGGGATTGGACGAAGAGGGTAAGCCCAAGAGAGAGGTGTTAATCAAGGCAGGACTTGAGAATCTGACAGAAAAGTTACATGGGTAAAAGATAAATAATAGAAAAGGAGGTATGTCATGGCCTTATCATTTCCGAGCATAGAGTGGGTTGAGGAGTTTAAGAAACAGATTAACTCCAGTGAGGGATACAAGAAAGCAGGTGCAACCTGGACCGCCGGAGCTGTGGCCCTGGTCACCTCAGCGAAACCGGAGATTGGCATTAAGGAAGATGTCGGTATATGGCTCGATCTTCATCAGGGGGTTTGCAGGGATGCGAAGATAGTTACCGCTGAAGAATCCCAAAAAGCCCCTTTCTGTATCACCGGTGATTATGCTCGATGGAAACAGGTCATCAAGAAAGAATTGGAACCGGTGAAAGGGATGATGCAGGGAAAACTCAAATTGAAAGGGGACCTCCCAACCATCGTTCGTTATGTCAAGGCCTCCCAGGAACTCGTTGAATGTACAACCAGAATTGAGACGAAATTCCTGGATGAGTAAACCCCGTTAGAAATTCCAGCGGGGCATTAAACCCCGCCGGAATTATTCTAAAATCTAACCCCGCTGCAGAGCAGTGGGGCATTATTTCTAACGGGGTAAATAAACACTGAACAAAGTTTCTTCTTGTTGGAGGAGAGGAGGATGGAGTAATGCCCTATGATGTCAATCTCAATTTTGTTTTCTGGAGCCCTACCAAGATAGTCTTTGGTGAAAATACTGCTCTCGATGTGGCTATTGAAGTGGAGAACCTCAAATGCAAGAAGGCCCTTATCGTTACCGATAGAGAGCTTGCCAAAAATACAGATATCCCAGAAAGGATAAAAAAGGTTCTTGGCAATTTGTGCGTAGGAATTTTCACAGATGTAGAACCTGACTCTGGCATCCACATTGTCAATCAGGGGGGGAAGCTCGGCAAAGAACTGGGAGCCGATTGCATTGTTAGCGTAGGGGGTGGAAGTGCTATCGATACAGCAAAGGGGATGGCAATTCTTTTGAAAGAAGGGGGAAAACTTCAAGATTATGTGGGATTTCAGATCCTCACAAGACCGCAGACACCGCATATCGTCATTCCGACGACCGCCGGGACAGGAAGCGAGGTAACTTATGTAGCGGTGATCAAGGATCATGAGGAAGGAAGGAAGTTGCTCTTCGGGGATTACAATATCCTCCCCAATGTGGCTATCCTCGATCCTAAAATGACAGAAGGGTTGCCTCCCAGGCTGACAGCAGCTACAGGAATGGATGCCATGTCTCATGCCATCGAAGCATTACATTCCTTGCAGAGGGAACCTATCGCCGATGGTCTAGCCCTCCATGCCATAAGGCTTATCAAGGAGTTTCTTCCCAAGGCTGTTGAAAATGGGAAGGATATGATGGCAAGGGGAGAAATGCTCATCGCAGCCAACATAGCAGGGATCGCATTCTCTAATGCTCAGGTGGGGATGGTCCATGCCCTCGCCCACTCTGTAGGGGCAAGATTCAAAGTGCACCATGGGCTGGCGAATAGCATCCTCCTACCTGCCTGCCTCAGGTATAATGCCGATGCGTGCGGTGAGATCTATCTGGACGTCCTATCAGCCTTGGGAGTGAATATTGGAGGGGTTCAGCCTGATAAAGCAGGAGATGTGGTTGCGGATAAGATCATCGAATTTACTAAGAAGTTAGGTCTTCCTCAGAGGCTAAGGGACGTTGGAGTTCCTGAGGAAGGTCTTAAGGAATGTTCCGAACTCGCCCTCTCCGATGGGGCGATCGTTTACAACCCAAAGTTTATCTCCGAATCGACGGAGGTTCTCAAGATATATCAGCAGGCCTGGTGAGAGGTAAGAATGGAAAAACCTGTGATTGTCCTTGATGAAGGGGCGAGGGATGTGGGTCTTGCGGAAATGATGTTTAACCTCATCCGTCAAAACCTGGAACAGAATCCAGGGAAAAAAAGAGACTTCAATTCCTTAGATGCAAACATAGTTATCGAAGCCCGAGACATTCAGATCCTCATCGGACTGGAGTTCAAGCAAGGAAGGCTCGCTGTCTCGAAAGGTTTCTCTCCTAAACCCGATTTACATATCATCACCGATTCGACAACAATACTCGACCTATGCCTTATAAAGATCAAATTTGGCCTGCCCTACTTTTTTGACGCAAATGGTTTTAAGGTTCTCAAAAAACTCTTAGCCAGGCAACTCATCATCAGGGGACTCCTGAATCACTTTTTTGTCCTTGTAAAACTGACTAAAGTTTTTTCCGTCATTAGAAACTGAGAAAATAGACGTACTCTACTGAAAAAAATGCCTTCCTCTCTTTAACTCTTTCTTCCTTTAATCGTCGGCTGACAGACTTCGACCATCATGCAAGATTTCATTTGGTAATACTTATCTGGGATACTGGCTTAAGACCTTCCTCCATATTTCCTGGTCTTCTACGATTAACATACTACTCCGTTTTTCGTACATTTGACTCATCGCGGCATTCTTCTCTCGAAGGGGCCAGATAATGCCTTGACAGAAGAAAGGGGTAGTGGTAAATCATTCTTTATCCGATCATTTTGAATCCCTGTCACCAATCTTCGGATTTGCTTCCTTGGGCATAACCGAAAATCGGAAAAGATCTTTCATTTTACGAGGGAAAGGGGTTTTCTTTTTTATAAGTGGAAGTCCAGCCGGCCTCAGGGCCGGGTAATCGCTTGGAAAGGAGGGTTCAGGGATGAGCAAGAAGGGAATGAGCAGAAGGGATTTCTTGAAGTTCACGGCCGCCGGGTTGGGGGGATGTGTCTATCTCGGCGCCAACGAAAAGAGCTTGTCGGCGGAAGTCCAGGAGGAGAAAGAAGAGAAAATCATCTACCGTACTCTGGGAAAAACGGGCATCAAACTCCCGGTCATCACCATGGGTGTGCAGAATTCCGATAATCCGAATCTGGTGCGGGCGGCACTGGATGCCGGCATGGTTCACCTGGACACTGCCCATTACTATCAGCGTGGCACAAATGAAGGAATGATTGGAGAGGTGGTCAAGGGAAGGTCCAGGGATTCTTTTGTCATCGCCACCAAGGAGAGTCTCCCGAAGGATAGAATCACGGGTCTTTATAGAGGAGGGGCAACGGAAGAAGCCTTTCTGCGCGAACTGGACATTAGCCTCAAACGTTTGGGGCTGGAGTATGTGGATATTCTCTACCAGCATAATGTATGGAATAGAGAAACGGCTTTGTTTGAACCGATATTGAAGGCGTTGGAAAAGGCAAAAAAGGAAGGGAAAACCCGGTTTGTAGGGGTTTCCACCCATCGGAATGAACCCGAGATCATTAAGGCCGCGGTGGACTCCAAGGTCTATGACGTGGTTGAGACGGCCTACAATTTCAGGCAGAAGCATTATGTGGAAGTAAGAAACGCCATCGCCACAGCAGCCAAGGCCGGGTTAGGAGTCGTGGCGATGAAAACAATCGGGGGATGGAGTCCAGAATGGCAAGAACACTTCGGGGGATTGGGGAGTCGAGGTCCTTATCTCGCGGACCAGGGTGTCGATGCACGGGCGGCTATGAAGTGGGTTCTGCAGGACCCCAATGTTCATACCATTATCGCCGGATTTACCACCTTCGATCAGATGAAACTTGACCTGTCCATCATGAAAGACCCTACCCTCACGACCCCCGAAAAATCCCACCTGCAAAGGGCGATTTCTTTGGCTAGCTTATACTGCCAGGGTTGTGAGCAGTGCTTGAAATCATGCCCGGCCCAACTTCCCATCCCTGATTTAATGCGGGCATACATGTATACTTATGCTTACCGGAATCTTACACATGCTCAAGACCTCGTTATATCACTGAATCTTCCAGACAGGGTTTGTGAGGACTGCACTCAGTGCCTGGTGAAATGCACGAATGGTTGGAACGTTCAGAGGAAGGTTCGTGACATTGTTCGCCTAAGGAATGTGCCATTGGAGTTTCTTGTATAATAAATCCCTCCTGGCCTCCCTTTCTATTCCTTCCTTCTTCTCACTGGGGGATCGGGGTTAGGAGAAGAAAAAGAAAGGAAATGAGATGATGAAAACCATTTGCATGGTATTGGGAATAATTATTTTTTTGTGGGGTCAAGGGGCAGAGGCAAAGGACTTCAAATTTCCTGAAATAACCGAATGGAAACAATCAGGAGAAATCCAGACTTTTGTGCCGAAAACTCTCTACGAATATATTAATGGAGCCGCAGACTTGTATCTGGCTTACGATTTTTTGGAATTGAAGGTGGCCGAATACCAAAACGACAAGAAAGCTTCCGTCACCATTGATGTGTATCGCCACAAAAACACCATTTATGCCTTTGGAATATACGGTCAGGAACGTCTTCCTAATGCAAACTATATCAATGTTGGAGTTCAGGGATATATTGAAAGTAATGTTCTTAACTTTTTGATTGGTCCGTACTATGTGAAGATAAGTAGTTACAACACCGGAGCTGAAGACCAGAAGATTCTCCTCACCTTTGCCAAAAAGGTTTCTGAAAATTTAGGAGAGAGAGAAGTGCTTCCCTCCATTCTATCCTCGTTCCCAGAAGAGGGGAAAAAGAAGAATTCCGAAAAATTCATTGCTAGAAACTTTCTGGGTTATTCATTTCTTCATTCCGCTTTTAGTGCAGATTATGAACTTTCCGGGACGAAATTCAGGCTCTTTGTCATTGAGGGTGGCGATCAAAACGATTGCCCTAATATGATTCAAGAATACCTCCTGCACACCGGAAATCTTCAGACAAGAATCGAAGAAGGTCATTTCACGGTTAAGGATCCTTATCATGGAGAGATTGATTTTTACTGGAAGGGACGATACATCTGGGGCGCTTTGAATCTTGATGAACCGACCATTCGGTCAAAATACCTCAAACTTTTTGAAGACAGTTTGCAAAAGAGAGAATAGATCAACTGTTAGTAAAAGAAATGGCTCTGCCTTTGGTTTTTTCAGCTCATGCTTGCTTTCTGTTGGTAATCGTCAACCTTGATGGTTAGCTCGAAGCGAAGATAAGTAGGTGAAGTTGACAGGCAGGAGTAAATCGAAAACCCTTTGCTGTGAGGCATCAATTTTTATTCGTAAACCCTCGTGTCAATTCTGATTTTCGAGACATAAAAAAGTTCACAGGAACCATTGCCCGTATCTTTTCTGGATAAACTTGTATTCCATATGACCGGTTGCCCCTTATAAGTTCCCTTTATATTTACTAAAAAACCTTCTAACACGACCATGTCTTTTTTCCCAATCGTCTTTACAGCCTCATGAATATTCTCATTGGCAGGTATAATATGATTGTTTGCAGAATGGGAGATCACAAAAGAATTGTCAAAAGGACATCCCGCTTTATATTGATAAAAATACCATCGATTTCTTTGGCTATAGGAGATATATCGATCATACTCGGGCTCTGCCAGTTTTCCCCAGACAATGGCTAAATCAACCGGTGAAATCTTCCCATCCCAATCTGAAGAATAGGTTTCCTTACTGACTACCACTCCAGATATTTTGTATTCTGCCACAGGTGTAAGCGTGAAATGGCCATTTTTAACTTCTCTGGTAATGGGTTCATCAGCTTTGTAGGCCGTCTGAATGGGATCTTGAGATGTATCAATTTCATCAGATTCTACCCCTGTCAACTTGGGTCGGTTGCACCCAGATAAAAAACAGAGAAATAAGATGATTACTATAAACCAAGAAAATGGTCTTCGATTCATTTCAGTGAGGGTTACCTCAATTGTGGACGGAAGTCAATACCCCTTTTCTTCACTACCCTGTCAATGGAGCCTCATGGGCAAAGCCCATGGTCCCCGTCTAACGCCCCTGTGGGGCGACATCCCGGCCACACGATGGCGCATTCCTTAACAGCCAAGGGCCGTTGTCTCCTGTTGCCGGGACGAACTCCTTTTCTCTTGGCCTCCTCCAAATCTCCTTCTAATTTTATTGAAAAGAAATGAAAGGCGATTGTTTGAAGTCCATGAATATGCTAAATTAGGCCTTGATGAAAAAGACCTTTCCCATTCATGGGATTTTTGGAATCGTTCTTCTCCTCCTCTCCGAAATCTTCCTCTTCAAAAAGGTCGAACCATTCTACAGTTGGTTTTATTGCTTTGCCTGGTGGTCCTATATCTTCACCATTGATGCGGTCATCTATCGTTTAAAAGGGAACTCTCTCATCCTCAGTCGGACCAAAGAATTCTTCTTGATGATTACCTGGTCACTCTTCTTCTGGTTGATCTTTGAGGCAGCCAATTTCTCCTTCAAAAATTGGTATTATATCAACCTCCCCCACTCCAAAATGGAGAGGTGGTTAGGCTATGCCATTGCTTACGGGACTGTTCTTCCTGGAATGTTCGAGACGACTGAATTGTTGGAGGCATTAGGCTTTTTTAAAAGAGCAAAAATAAAAAAGATCAAGATTTCTCCAGATGGATATACCGTCCTCATTCTTTTGGGAGCTCTCTGTCTGGTGTCTTCTGTGGTCGTTCCTGACTACTGTTTTCCTCTCATCTGGGTGGGATTCATCTTTCTTTTGGAGCCTTTCAACTACCGCTTCGGAGGAAGATCTCTCTTAAGAGATCTCGAAGAGGGAAATTCACAGAAAATATATCTCCTACTCATTGCTGGGCTCATCTGCGGCTTTCTCTGGGAGTTTTGGAACTTTTGGGCCCAATCAAAATGGATTTATACTGTCCCCTTCTTCGAGAAGAAGAAGGGTTTTGAAATGCCCTTCCTTGGTTTTTTGGGATTTCCTCTATTTGTCGTTCAGGCTTATGTGATGGTTAACTTCATCTCCTTATTTCGATCTGGAAGGGGATGGGAGGAATCTACTTATCGCCTAAATTTGGAGAGAAGAACAAGACCTCTTACCATGATCTTAACAGCGATCTTAATTGGATGTTTCTCTATTCTTATCTTCAGAGCCATCGATTTCAATACTGTTGACTCTTATTATCCCAGACTCAAAGATGCTTACTGGATCGAACCTCAATATCGCAGGGAGCTTCCGAAAGTAGGGATCGCCACCCTTGACGACCTTCTCTCTAAAACCAGAGAGAAAAAAGAAAGGGATGAACTGGCACTCCGTCTCCTCATCCCAAAGGAATTATTTATCCAATGGATGGAAAAAGCTCAATTGGTTCAATTAAATGGATTGGGGATTGAAAACCTCCGGGTATTAGAAGCGGTGGGCATCAGCTCGATCTCTGCCCTTGCACAAGAGGATCCTGAAAAACTTTACCAAAAGATTTTGGAGGTTGTCCAAGGAAAAGTTCTTCCCCGAAAGGCAAAGATAAGAATCTGGATTAAAGAAGCACGGGAAAAAGTAAAGAGTTAGGAGTAATTAGTTCGGAGTTAAAAGCTCAAAGCTGAAAGCTTAAAGTTAAATATTGTTTCAAACACAATTTACACTTTACGCTTTACGATTCACGTTTTACGGATTACGGAGTAAACTATGAAATACGGCGCAATGAATTTTCCGATTAAACCTCTACTGAGAGAAATAGAAGAGATTGGAGAGATGGGTTTCGATTATGTGGAACTGACTATGGATCCTCCCGAGGCCACCCCACAAAAAATTTTAGGACAAAAACGGATGATCCTGGAGGTCCTCCATCGATATGGAATGGGTGTCATGGGACATCTTCCCACTTTTGTTTGGACCTCAGACCTCTATGAAAGTCTGAGGAAGGCTTCCCTTCAAGAAAATTTTGAAGCCCTGGAGGCTGCCGCAGAAATTGGAATTGAAAAAGTCGTGCTCCACCCTGGTTTTATCACTGGTTTAGGCAAATTTCTTCTGGATAAGGCAAAGGGATATGCCATGGAATCACTCGAAGCCATCTTGAAGAAAGCCGTGAACCTCAATATCACCCTCTGTATTGAAAATATGTTTCCCCAAGCCCATTTTCTCTCTCAACCTCATGAATTCCAACCCGTCTTCGAAACCTTTCCAGAAATCCGGCTTACTTTAGATATCGGCCATGCCAATCTTGGGGGCGGGAAGAATAAATCCATGGAGTTTATCCGTCTCCATGGTTACCGAATTGGCCACGTCCACGCTAATGACAACTTCGGAAAGGAAGATAGCCATCTGCCAATCGGTGCTGGGATCATTGATTTCGAAAGGATTATGAAAGAACTCAAAGACGCCCAATATGATGAAACCATCACCCTCGAAGTCTTCTCCAGGGACAGGGACTACCTCAAGATCAGTAAGGAGAAGATAAAGAGAATGTGGGAGGCTCTGTGATTTTTGATATTGCCTTTTCTCTTTTAGTCGCCCTCTTCTGGCTCAGATGGTTTCGGAAAAAAGATAAGTACGAAAAGGAGCCAGAACGCCTCATCTTCTTGGCTTTCTTTTCCGGGGTACTGGCAACCATCCCCTCTGTTCTTTTAGAACGCTTCCTTCGCCTTCACGATCAAAGCTCAACGATCATTCTCCGGGACCTTTTCCTCTCCTTTTTATGGGTGGGAATAGTGGAGGAATTCTTCAAATATCTTGCCGTCCGCCTGACCGTCTACCGTTCAAAGCAATTTAATGAAGTGATGGATGGAATGATCTACATGATCTCAGCCGCATTGGGTTTTGCAGCCGCTGAGAATGTGGGATATATGCTGGGATTTGGATATTCTGTGGGATTTCCTCGAGCCATTCTCTCCTATTTGGCCCATATCTCTTTCTCTGCCATTCTCGGATATTACATGGCAAAGGCAAAAATTGAAGGTTCAAAAAACTGGCTTTGGGTTGGTTTTATCTTTGCCATATCCCTTCACTGCCTCTATAATTCATTCCTCGTTGCGGGAACCGTCAAATCCTCTGGAGGTTTTCTTCTGTTAGGTCTTATGATTTGGGTCTTTGGATTGATTTGTACCCTCATTCTCATCAAGAAGGCACAGTCCGTCTCCCCCTTCCGTGCAGCCCATATCCTTCCAAGGAGGTTTACCAGAACCTGTTACGCCTGTCGAAAAACAATTTCTTCAAAGGCTCTCATTTGCCATCACTGTGGGGAATCGATTCCCCTTGATGAGGAAAACCTTACTCTGAAAGCTTAATAAGGACACCCGTCCTTCTTGCACGGTGAAGAACGATCTCAAAGAGCACTGCTTCGATCACGAGATAAACTCCTATCTGACCGAACCCCCAACCTAATAAATTCCTTCCACTATTAAATCCATAGAAGGATCTAAAATATTCTAAAAAATAGGTCAGAGGAATCGCCCGGGCGATTTCAAGGAGAGGAGATGGAAGAATTGAAATGGGGTAGTAGATTCCACAGATCAGGGCCATGAGACTGCTGATAGACCAGGCTGCCACCTCAGCCTTATATCCAAAAAGAAGGACCAAGATACAGACGCTGATTCCCACTAATGCAGAGATGAGGAAAAGGCCTAAGAGAAAAAGGCTAAGTGGCCCTGCGCCGGGTTTTAAAAAATTGAAACCAAAAGCAAGAGCGCTTAAAAGAGAAAGCAATAGAAAGACGACGAAGGAGCGGATCACACCAATCAACCAAGATCCTAAGATGAGTTGGAAAGGATGAACAGGAGCGATGAAGGTATGTTTGAGAGATTTTGACCAAAGGTCATAGAGGAGCACATAAGCCACATCCATCTGGCAAACTTGAATCACACTCATGGAGATGATGCCGATGAGAATAAATCCGGCCATATCGGCATTCAATCTTAAAAAATTGGTCAACAATCCAACAGAGAAGAAGCCGACCACAGGCCAGAAGAGGATTTCGAAGAGGCTGAAGACATTCCGCTTCGTGATGATCCAATTCTTAATCACAAACGCCCATATCTGAATCAGTACCCTTTGCAAATTCAATAAAGACATCCTCCAAATCTGTCTGTCCTAAGGTAACTTTTTTGATTTGGGCGCCGCCCTGGGCGAGCAAGGGGATTAAGTTTCCCAATCTTCTTTCCCCATCATCCACAATGATTTCACAAAGATTTCCGGAGATACCATAGTTGATAACCCCATCAGCACGTAGTAATTCATCTTCCGAAATCGTCCCCTTAAATTCAATCTTCACCAAATCCCCCATCCGAACCATCCGTTTTAAGGTCTCCGCTGTTCCAGTGGTGAGGATTTCTCCATTCTTTAGGAAAGCAATACGATTACAGAGGAATTCTGCCTCTCTCATATTGTGGGTGGTGAGAAGGACGGTCATTCCCCTCTCCTTTTGGATCAAACGGATCTGCTCACGAATCAGGATGGAGACACTTGGATCAAGGCCCACAGTGGGTTCATCTAAAAAGAGTACGGCTGGATCATTGAGTAGGGATTTGGCTAAGGAGAGCCTTTGTTTCATTCCAGTGGAGAGCCGATCAAAGGTAGCATCTTGATGATCTTCTAAGTTAAAGAGTTTAATCAACGCATTGACCTTTTCCCCTCGTCGATTTCCTGTCAAACCATAAAGCATTCCATAGAAGTGGAGATTTTCTTTGATGGTCAAGCTCCAGAGAAAATTTGCATTTCCACTGGAAATGTTCACTTTCTCCCTAACTCGCTGTCCGCTCTGGAGACCATCGATGCCAAGGATTTGAATCTTCCCCTGATCAGGAAATAGCAAAGTAGCGAGGATGGAGAGGAGCGTGGTCTTCCCTGCACCATTGGGTCCCAGAATACCAAAGATCTCCCCTTCCTCGATCTGAAGGTCTATCCCATTCAGAACCAATTTCTGCTTCCTTCCCCACCAACCCGATCGAAAGGTCTTAAATATTCCTTCTGCTTTGATTGCTAAGGCCATTTTTTTACCCAAAGGGGCCAAGGGGTCTAGGGTTCAAGAGGTCAAGTGAAATGCTTAAATAAAAAACCTTGGACCTATGAACCCTTGAATCCTCGAACCGTTAATAAATCCAAATTATATTATGTAATTAGTGATTTGCCAAATAGAAATTTAGTCCCTTGTGTTATAATTGTTAGCGATGGAAAAATTCATTGAGATCATTGGTGCCAGATCCCATAATCTCAAAAACATTGACTGTCGAATCCCAAGAGGGAAGATCACAGTCATCACAGGGGTCTCAGGCTCAGGCAAATCAACTCTTGCTTTCGACACCCTCTTCGCCGAGGGCCAAAGACGTTATATTGAATCTCTCTCCACTTATGCTCGGCAATTTTTAGAGAAGATGGATCGACCTGATGTCGAGGCCATTCATGGAATTCCTCCTGCCATTGCCATTGAGCAGAAAAATTCTGTAAAGAATGCTCGCTCTACCGTTGGGACGGCGTCTGAAGTTTATGACCATTTGAGACTCCTCTTTGCCAAAATCGGTGAGGTTTTCTGCCCGGAGTGCCATATCAAAGTCTCAGGAGATACTGTGGAAAGTGTCGTAGAACAGGTCTTGATTCAATATCAAGGTATAAAGATTTTCATCCTCAGCCCGGTTTCTCTTGATGATGGCAAAGAAAAGGAGCACAAGGTTAGAGATCTGATCAAAAATGGGTATTACCGAATTTGGGAAACAGGGGAAATTCTTGACCTAACCGCTTTATCTTTCTCTGAGATTCAACATCGAGACTCCCTTTCCATTCTCATTGACCGACTTCTCTTGGAAGAGAAGGATAGATCGAGATTATCCGAAGCCATTCAGAGAGGATTTCAATCAGGGAATGGTAAAATTGAAGTGGTCGGGGAGAATGGGGAGAGGATGGTCTTCAATCGGAGCTTTTCCTGTAATCGCTGTGGAAGAAATTTTTCAGAGCCTGAACCCCTTCTCTTCTCGTTTAACAGCCCTCTCGGTGCCTGTTCTACGTGCCAAGGTTTTGGCAGGGTCATCGGAATTGATTGGCAAAAGGTCATCCCGGACCCGAAAAAGACATTGAAACAAAAACCTTTTGCCCCCTGGAATACTCCAGCTTATGAAGACCTCTATGATTATCTATGGGAGGCCTGCCGGAGAAACCGAATCCCAATCCAAAAACCTTTTGAAGAACTTCGGCCGGTTCAGAAGGATATCTTGCTTAATGGGAAAGGAGAGTTCATCGGTCTCAAAGGGTTTTTTGAATGGATGGAGGGGAAGCGATATAAAGTCCACTACCGGGTTTTTCTGAGCAAATATCGAGCCTACACCTCCTGCCCCACTTGCCATAATACCCGACTCAAAGAGGAGGCCCTCAACGTTCTTCTCGCAGGAAAAAACATTGCCCAGCTCTGCGACATGTCCATCTTAGATCTCCAGCTCTTCTTCAAAAATTTGCCAATTAGAGATTTTCAAAAGAAGGTTGGAGACCGTCTTCTCAAAGAGATTAACGATCGAATCGGATTCATGATGGATGTAGGATTGGGGTATTTAACCCTCTCTCGTCAAACCAGAACTCTTTCCAGTGGTGAATATCAACGGATCACATTGGCAAGATCATTGGGTTCGGCTTTGACTGAAACTCTCTATGTCTTAGACGAACCGAGCATCGGCCTTCATGCAAGGGATACCCATCGCCTCCTGCGATCCCTCCAGAAATTACGAGAAGGAGGGAATACAGTGGTCGTCGTAGAACATGACCCTGATGTGATCAAAGCAGCCGATGAGGTTATTGATCTTGGCCCTGGCGCTGGAAGATGGGGAGGCTCAGTGGTTTTTCAGGGAAAAGTGGAATCCCTTCTGAAAAACCAGGATTCCATTACAGCCCGATCCTTAAGGGACGGAACATCTCCTGCTCCTGCACACCCTAGCAGAAAACCGAGGGGATGGATTTCCATCCACAATGCCCGGGAACACAATCTCAAAGGAATTGATGTCAGAATCCCATTGGGCGTGATGGTCTGCATCACAGGGGTCTCTGGAGCCGGAAAGACCACTTTGGTCCACAACATTCTTTATGCAGGAGCAAAAGGCAATGGGAATTCAGAATTTGAAAAAGGGGCTTTTGATTCCATCAAAGGTCTGGAACAGATTGATGATCTCATTCTGGTGGATCAATCACCTATTGGGAAAAGTCTTCGATCGAACTCAGCCACTTATATCAAAGTATTCAGTGAGATCCGGGACCTCTTTGCCCTCACCCGGGAGGCTAAAAGGTATGGATTTAAACCCCGCCACTTCTCTTTCAACACAGAAGGGGGCCGATGTGAAACCTGCCAGGGTGCAGGGTTCCAAGTTCTGGATATGCAATTTTTAGAGGATGTCATCATTACCTGCGAAGCGTGCGAAGGGAAAAGATTCCGTTCTGAGATTCTCAAAGTGAGATATCAGGATAAGAATATTTCAGAAGTGTTAAATATGACAGTTGACGAGGCGACGATCTTCCTTCAAAGACATCATCGGATTCTCTCAAAGCTTCAAATTTTAAAAGATGTGGGCCTGGGCTATCTCACCCTCGGCCAATCCACTAATACGCTGAGCGGAGGTGAATCGCAGCGTTTAAAACTGGCTCAACATATAGGTCAAAGCCATGAAGGGAGAACCCTTTTCATCTTTGATGAACCCACCACAGGTCTCCATATGTCCGATGTTGAGCTTCTCCTTCTGACCTTCGAAAAACTTTTTTCCCAGGGCCATTCGCTCATCGTGATCGAGCATAACCTGGACTTGATTCGATGCGCAGATTACATCATCGATTTGGGTCCAGAAGGAGGAGAGGAAGGAGGAAGGATTGTTGCAGAAGGAGATCTCAAAACGATCATGGCTTCACAACAATCCTATACAGGGCAGTTTTTAAGACAACGTCTCCAAAATACTTAAATTCCAAATTTCAAAATCCAAATGTCAAATGAATTTCAAATGTCAAAATCCAAATGATAAGAAAAGAACCCCGTCTTAATAGGTGGAGTATTTCCCTGATTATTTTATGAATGTTTGAAATTTGGGCTTTGTCATTTGTCATTAATTTGAACTTTGAGCTTTGACATTTGACATTTATACTTCTGTCCTCTGCTTGATGCAGCTGAGCATCTGCTCGAGGCGACTCCGCTCAAATCCTACCATCACCTCATTGCATGCAGCAATGACCGGAACACTCCGTGCGCCCGAAATTTTTACCATTTCATCTAATGCAGCCCGGTCTTTGGTCACATCGTACTCCGTAAATTTGTAGCCTTTCTGGGAAAGAAACTCTTTCGCCATTTTGCAATAGGGTCAAGTCGGTGTCGAATAAATCTTGATGTCCTCCGCTGCCATAATCATTCCTCCTTGTTCATTTATCGATTAATAACTTCTTTTATTTTTACACATATCCCTTTCGAATTGTCAATGAATGTTTTTCCTTTAATGGAATTTAGGGTATAATGTCCCACATCCAGTTTAACCAATAGATACTTAATGATGAATAAGATGTTTAAGTCTAAAGACCTTCAAAAGGCTGCAGAAGATTTCCGTTACCTTCTTAACAAGGGGTATCCGAGGAAGGCTGCACTTGAACTGGTGGGGAATCGATACGGACTCACTTCTGATGAGCGTCACCTTCTTCATCGGGGCGTCTTTTCAGCCTCTGATTCAAGATTAAGGCGAAAGAGAAAAATCACTATTCAAAAAATTCGAAACAAAGACCTCGCTATCGATGGTCACAATATTGTGATTACTATTGAAGCTGGACTCTCTGGTCGGACTCTCATTTCCGGAGATGATGGGTTCATCAGAGATATTTCTGGCCTTTCGGGGAGCTTCAAGAAGACAGAAACGACGGTAGAGGCCATTAAATTGATCATCAATGTTTTAAAGAAATTGAAGCCCCGCCAAACCCTCTTCCTCTTTGACGCTCCAATCAGTATGAGTGGAAAATTAGCTCAGGATGTCAGAAACCATTTAAAGAGAGAAAATCTTCCAGGAGATGCCATGGCAGTGAAGGTTCCGGAGAAGATTTTAATTGGGTTTCCAGGAGTGATTGCAACCAGTGACACAGCCATCATTGATCGATCAAGAAAAGTATCGGATCTGGCTGGTTATATTCTGAGGAAGAAAACCAAATTAGAATCCCTTGTCCAATTGAGGAGAAAGGGACGCCCTGTTGGAAAGAGGTGAAAAAGTTGAAAGCTATCGTTGGGTGATCCTGGTCATTGTCTATCTATCCATTCTTGCTTTCACACTCATTTTCCAATCTATACCACCCATACTTCCTTTTATCCTCTCTGAACTCCATCTCACCTATGCCCAATCTGGTCTCCTCATGAGCCTTTTTGCCCTTCCTGGCATTTTCGTCTCCCTTTTAGGTGGATTTCTTGCAGACCGTTATGGAATGAGGCCTTTAGGAACAGGTTGCTTTTTATTAATGATCGGAGGAACCTTACTGGTGGGATTAGGAATGAATCTTCAGATCCTAGGGTTGGGAAGAATCATTGCTGGGATTGGTGGCCTCACCCTTTCTGTCTTCCTTCCAAAACTTATTTCTCAATGGTTTAAAGAAAGGGAGTTAGGTCTGGCCATGGGTATCTTCAATACCGGTGTCCCCCTTGGTTCAGTCATCTGTTTTGGGCTCTTAGGAAAAATGGGGAGTCTGTGGGGATGGCGTGTCCCTGTTTTATTAACCGGAATCTATTTGTTCATCACCTTCATCCTTTTTTTAAGCTTTTACAGATTGCCTTCCTCACATAAAATGGGAGACAATAAACCTCTCAGTATTTTAAAGTCTTTAAAGGAGATGGGGTGGCCCATCTGGTGGGTAGGTTTTTCCTGGCTCTGGTTCAATGCCGCCTTCGTTTCCTTTGCCACCTTTGCACCCAATCTTTTTCTCCAAAAAGACTATACCATTGAACAGAGCGGGCTCCTCATCGGAATCCCTCTTTTGGGCTCCCTTCTTTTTAGTGCCCCCATTGGATATTTGGTAGACCGATTTAAACACCAGGAATGGTTCATTGGAATGGGAGCCATTGCATTGGCCATCTTGGCATTATTTTTCAATTTCAGCTCTTCGTTTCTACTCCTCGTCATCTTGATGGGAATCTTTTCAGCAATGATTCCTGCTCCTATTTATTCCCTTCCCCCCGAGATGTTAAAAATAGAAAATGTCGGATTGGGATTCGGGGTCATCTCCACCTGCTCAAGCATCGGTTTATTTGTTGCACCCTATCTGGCTGGAAAAGCCAAAGACCTAACAGGCTCTTACAGTTGGAGTTTTATCTTAATCTCCCTCTTCTCCTTTCTCACCATGATCTTCATCTTCATCACCCACCGTTCCCGAAGCAAAATAAAAAAGTTTTGAGTTGTGAGTTAGGAGTTCTGAGTTAAGAACCTAAAATAAGATAAGAAAAGACTTCTAAAAAAACCTTGACAAGGGAAGACCCTTGACGTATAAAAAGATATAATTATGGATACAGTATACAAAATTTTAAAGAAAAAGGAGGGTTCTGTGGAAACTTCATTAGGAGGCCTTCGGGTCAGCAAAAAGAAATCTTTACGGGAAGAAGTCTATGAATCACTAAAAAAATCCATTCTTCACGGAAAATTGAAAGCCGGGCAGCGTCTTATCGAGGAACAATTGGCCCATCAGGTTGGAATCAGTCGCACCCCTGTTCGGGAAGCCTTCCACAAACTGGAAAGGGATGAATTGGTCACCCGACTTCCAAAGGGAGGCTTCGCCGTAAGGGAATTTACCAAAGAGGATGTGGAAGAAATCTTTGGAATTCGGAGTGCCCTCGAAAGTTATGCTGCTTACTTGGCCACTCTTCATATTACTTCAGATAAAATCTCCGCTCTGGAGAAAAAATTGAGAGAATCGGAAGATGCCTTAGGGAGAGGAGACGATGAGAAGGTCGTTCAACTTCATACTGAATTTCATGATCTCCTCTATAAATCCTGCAAAAGTAAAAAACTGGTCGAGATGATCAATAACTTCCGCGACTATTTTTATCGTTATCGGTCTGCCCTGCTCCATACAGAAAATGGAATAAGCTACTCCAATAAAGACCATCGACAGATGTTGGAAGCGATGAAGAAGAAGAACCCAAGATTGGCAGAAAGGCTTGTCCGGAAGCATATGTCAAGGGGAAGGGATCTTGTTCTGAAGGAAATTGATGAGGGAAGAATATCCCCATAAACCCTGTAGTGGTGTAAAATTTGGATTGAATAAATCCTTTCAATTTGAAAAGGGTTCCTAATTTCCAAACATCGAATTCTTTTCAACAACAGGGTAAAGGGAGAGTCAGGGTGGAAAAGAGGATTCGCATCTTAGTCGCAAAACCTGGTCTGGACGGTCATGATCGAGGAGCGAAGGTGGTAGCCCAGGCCCTACGCGATGCAGGAATGGAAGTCATTTACACCGGTCTCCATCAGACCATCGATCAAATAACCAATACAGCGATCCAAGAGGATGTGGATGTCATCGGCCTCTCCATTATGTCCGGTGCTCACCTGCCGATCTGTGAAAAATTGACGAAGGAAATGAAAAAGAAGAAGATCGATGACATCATGGTCGTGGTCGGCGGTGTCATCCCCAAAAGGGATATCCCTAAATTACAAAAAATAGGAATTGAAGGAATATTCCCAGGAGGAACTCCTTTTGACGAATCGATCCGATGGATCAAAGAACATTTAAGACCCCAATCGTGAATCGTGGATCGTGACTGGTAACTCGTGTTTGAATGAACCAATTCTACTTCTAGATTTTACGAATCATGAACCACGATTCACGAATCAGTTAGGAGTGATTATGGGCGTAGCAAAATATATCAAAAATGAGAAGGACGAAGTCCAGGAGGTCATCCTCCAGTCGGGCATCCACATCAAGCCCCTTTATACCCAAAAGGATTTAGAGGAAATCGGCTTTGACCCTGACAAGGATTTAGCTCCACCTGGAGAATATCCTTTTACTCGTGGAATTCATCCGCTGGGATATCGAAGCCGGGAGTGGACCACTCGACAATATACAGGTTTCGGAGCACCCAAGGAAACCAATGAGCGATTCAAACTGATGATTTCTCATGGCCAGACAGGACTGAATGTGGCCTTCGATCTCCCTACGCAGATGGGACTCGATTCCGATGACCCATTAGCCGAAGGGGAGGTGGGAAGAGTCGGTATGGCAGTCGACTCGCTGCGTGACTTTGAAGTCGCCTTCCAGGGTATCCCCCTTGATCGGATTGGTACCGGGCTCACCATTAATGCGGTAGCAAGCATCATGCTGGCGATGTTCCAGGCGACAGCCGAAAAATATGGATTTAAAAAAGATCGAGTGAGCACCACCCCTCAAAATGATATTCTCAAAGAGATGATCGGACGAGGGGCATGGATCTTTCCGGTAAAGCCAGCCGTACGACTCATTGGTGATACAATCGAATATTCAATGAAGGAACTTCCACGAACCAATCCTGTCAGTGTTTGTGGCTATCACATCCGTGAATCAGGTTGCTCTCCAGTACAGGAAATTGCTTACGCCTTTCAGATTGCCAATACCTATATCGAAGAGGTCCTCAAACGAGGTCATCAAATTGATGATTTTGTTAGGGGCTTCACTTTCAATCTCAACGTCTTTGGAAACCTCTGGGAACAGGTGGCCAAGTTCCGCGCGGCCAGAAAGCTCTGGGCCATCAATTTAAAGGAACGCTATGGAGCCAAGGAGAGTAGATCCCTTCTTCTTCGGGGAATCTTCGGTGGGGGTGGATATGGAATGACCAAAGCTCAGCCTGAAAATAATATCATCCGTGGTGCTTACTACGCCCTCGCTGCTGCATTAGGTGGAGCTCAGACGACTGCACTCTGCTCTTTTGATGAGGCCTATACCATCCCCACTCCCAGAGCAGCACTCCTCTCCCTTAGAACATTCCAAATTCTGATGGAGGAGATCGGATTGAGAGATACAGTAGACCCTTTAGCGGGTTCCTATTTCATCGAAACCTTAACAAAACAAATGGAACAGAAGATTATTGAAGAGATGAAGAAAATTGATGAGATGGGCGGAATGATTAAAGCCGTTGAAACTGGCTATGTTCAAAAGGAAGTGGCCAGGCAGGCTTATGAATTTGACAAGGGAGTCCAAAAGAGAGAATTAATTAAGGTTGGTATGAATAAATATACCGAAGGGGAAGAGATGGAGGTTGAACTCCACGAATACCGCCAGGAATCAGTGGAGGAGCAGATTCAACGCCTTCGGGAGGTCAAACGGGAAAGAGACAATCGAAAGGTTGTTCAATTGCTGAAAGACCTTGAAAAGGCAGCGAGAGATGAAAAGAATGTCATGCCCTATCTTCTCGAATGCTGTAAAGCCTATGCCACTGTGGGTGAGATGACAAAAGTTTTTAAAGAGGTCTACGGAGAATTCAAAGAACCATCGATCTTCTAGATGACAATTCCAAATGACAAAGCTCAAATGTCAAATTAAATCCAAAGCTCAATAATAAAAAAGTTTTGGAATTTGAACTTTGGCATTCATTTGAAATTTGGATTTTGACATTTGACATTATTTCTATAAAAGGGGGAGAAAATTATGGATTTTACAATGTTTGGCCGAACAATTCGGAAGATTGGTGTTATTGGTTCAGGAAATATTGGCCCGGATATTGCGCTTCATTTCAGCCAAAACCTATATCCTTACGGTGTGCCTGTTGTCGTCGTTGATATTGCCCAGGCAGCCCTTGATTCGGGTTCAAAGAAAACTGAATTAAAAGTGAATAAGGCTATAGAGAAAAAAATCTATAAAAAGGAGGAGGGAGATGCTCTCTTCCGAAATATCCTTTTTACCACAGATTATGGAAAATTGAGCGATGCCGATTTGGTGATAGAGGCTGCCTTTGAAAGGCTCGACGTCAAGCATAAGATCTTCGCCCAGCTTGAAGAGACCTGTCCAAAAACGGCGATTCTGGCCTCTAACTCTTCCCACATACCCCCTGAGGAGATCTTTCCGAAGATAAAGGATAAGGCCCGATGCCTGGTGCTCCATTATTTTTTCCCCGCGGAGAGAAACATCCTACTTGAAATCGTTCCTATGAAGGAGACGGATCCCGCCTTGGTTGAGTATTCGATGAAACTTTACGAATTCATCGGTAAGACCCCGATTCGGGTGGGGAGTCGTTTCGGCTTTGCCGTGAATCCTTTCTTTGAAGGAATCTTCCTTGCTGCTGCCTTGTTAGCGGAGAAGGGGCTTGGCACCGTCAAGGAGATCGATGCCGTTATTCAAAAAACCCTCGGAATGGGCATCGGTCCTTTCACCGGTCATAATCTCACCGGTGGAAATCCGCTCACACAGCACGGGCTTCAGATATATACGTCGGTCATTATGCCTTGGTTCCGTTCCCCGAAGGTATTGGACGACCGGGTGAAATCCGGTGTCCCTTGGGAAACGGCTGGAAAAGGTGAGAAGGTAGAGTACAGCCAACAAGTCTACGAAGCTATTTCAAACCGGGTGATAGGGGCTTTTTTCGGGATCGCTTGTGAAATCGTGGGGAGCGGGATTAGTAATATCGCCGATCTGGATTTGGGAGTGGAAAATGGGCTGGTCATGACTCCTCCCTTCCAATTGATGAACCAGGTTGGAATAAAGAAGTCTCTTGAATTGGTGGAAAATTATGCCAAAGAAAACCCTGGGTTCAAGGTGGCTGAGATCCTCAAGAAACAGGCCGCATTGGGCAAGCCCTGGAAGATCCCCGTAGTGTTCAGAGAGGATAAAGGTGACGTCGCCATCGTGAAGATTCGAAGGCCCAAGGTTCTCAATGCTCTTAATGCGGACGTCTTCGAGCAACTCAGGGAGATTTTCGTTGATATCCAGAAGGATCCAAAAATCAAAGGGGTTGTCCTGACCGGTTTCGGAACAAGAGCCTTTGTCTCAGGTGCAGACATTGGGATGCTGGCTGCTCAAAAAACGGCCAAGGAAGCAGAAGAGGCGTGCCTCAAAAACTATTCTGTCCTTAGTCTCATGGAGAATTTGGGCAAACCTGTGGTCTGTGCCATGAATGGACTGGCCTTCGGTGGCGGCAATGAGATCGCCATGGCCTGCACTGTCCGGATTGCCAAAAAGGGGCAGAAGGTCTTGGTGGGTCAACCCGAGCCAAAACTCGGTTTTATCCCTGGAGCGGGTGGAACTCAAAGGCTTCCAAGATTAATAGGGATAGAGAAGGCTTGGCCGATCCTTCGAAATTCGAATCCCATCTCTTCATCTGAGGCTAAAGAGATCGGCTTGATCCAGGAGGAAGTGGAGGGTGACCTCATTGAGACCGCTATAAATTTGGTAAGAAACATTCTCTCAGGGAAGGTTCAAGTTCCTTCAATCCCAAAAGGCCCTATTCCTATCCCTTCGAAGCTTACAGAGGTTGATATTGGACATTTGAGCCGAAAGATCGATTCACTTCTACAAAAGGCAATCTTGGAAGGGGCAAAAATGACCCTTGAAGATGGATTGAAACTTGAGGCCAAGACCTTTGGTGAGTGTTTCTCTACTCAGGATAGGAAGATTGGGATTGATAATTTCATGAAAAACGGGCCCAAGGTCAACGCAAACTTTGTGCATAACTAAACGAAGGCGAATTGGAATACTGGAATGATGGAAGAATGGGAGAATGGATTTAAGAATTTTCTAATTGGTTATCTCTCAATATTCCACTATTCCAATAATCCATTATTCCACAGATGAGTGCGTCTTGATCAATATTGGTGATTGGATAAGAAAATGGAGTTTTCTTCAACCTCATAAAAAAGCTCTAATCTTTGAGGATCGTCCTTTTACCTATCAAGAAATAAACCAACGCACCAATCAACTCTGTCATTTCCTTCTAGAGCTGGGGATTCGAAAGGGAGATCGGATCTCTGTTCTTCTTTACAATTGTCATCAATATATTGAAATCTTTTTTGCCCTTTCAAAAATCGGTGCCATCCTCGTTCCCCTCAACTGGCGACTGGCAGCACCTGAACTCAAATTTATCATCAAGGATAGTGGCTCCAGGATGATCATCTTTGACCCCGAGTTCGAAGAGATCATTGCTTCTATTCGCCCTCATTTAAATCTTTCAAATGGAGATTATATTAGTGTTGGAACCCCTTGCCCGGATTGGACAAAGGATTATGAAAAAGGTCTTTTAGAATGTTCTGTCCAAGAACCACCACTTCAGATTTCTGTAGGCGATGAAGACCCTCATATCTTCATGTATACTTCGGGGACGACAGGTACCCCCAAGGGAGCTATCCTCTCTCATCGTAAAACCTTCTTTAATGCTCTCAATGCAGATATATTCTATAACCTCACCTCCAAGGACATTATGATTGTCTCGAGACCCATGTTCCACTCCGGAGGGCTCCTCGTTGAAGCTGCTCCTGTTCTTTACAAAGGAGGAACCCTTATCTTAAGAAAACGGTTCCGGTCCCATGAGATCCTCGAAGCGGTTCAAAGATACCGAGTCACCTTATTGGAAATGGCAGCCACGGTCTATCAATTTATACTTCAGGAGTGCGATCTAACCCAATATGACCTGAGTTCTATCAGGTGTTACTTCACAGGTGGTGAAAGAGTCCCAAAGGTAATGTTAAAAGAATATTACAGGAAAGGGATTACCATTTCCCAAATTTTTGGACAAACCGAAGCCTCCACCATCACCTTTCTCTCTCCTGATGATGCCATACTAAAAATAGGATCTGTGGGACTGCCGGTTTTCTATGGTGAAGTGAGAATTGTCGATAAGACGGGAAAAGATGCCAGCCCGGGGGAAGTGGGCGAAATTATCATCAAGGGCCCTACCCTGATGAGCGGATACTGGAACCGCCCGGATCTTACGGCTGAGACAATTCGATGCGGCTGGCTCTATACCGGAGATTTGGCTCGGATGGATGAAGAGGGATACATTTATATCGTGGATCGCGAAAAAGATATGTATGTCAGTGGAGGGGAAAACGTTTACCCCGCTGAGATTGAAAAGGTTCTTCATACCCACCCCAAGATTTTCGATACAGGGATCGTCGGGGTTCCAGATGAGAAATGGGGCGAGGTAGGAAAAGCTTTTATCGTCCTCAAACCAGGAGAGACGATGGGCAATGGCGAAAGTATATTGAAGAACTTCCTAAAACAGCAAGCGGGAAGATTCAGAAGTTCCTTTTAAAAGAAATGCATAAAAGTAAAAGCACCAAATTCCAAGCACCAAATAAAAAAGTTATTGGGTCATTAGGTGAATAAGTCATTAGTTATTGAATGACATAATTACCCAGTGACTTAATGACTAAGAAGATTTTGGAATTTGATCATAGGGGGTAAATATGGCTGAAAAGTTTTACCGGTTAGGCTGCGACATTGGCGGCACTTTTACTGACTTTGTCCTGCTCAACGATCGAACTGGGGAGATAAAGATCTATAAGTGTCTGACCACTCCTAAAGACCCCTCTGATGCTGTAGAGCACGGCATCAGAGAAATGGAGAAAGTGACGCCTGCCTTTGTGGAGAAAATGGATGAAGTCATCCATGGCTTGATTTCGAGACACCTTCGTTTCGAAGTGGATGAGAGGATCCGTAGTGATGGGACTGTTCTAAAGTCCTTAGACCCTGAAGAAGCAAGGCAAGTGGTCCGTACTCTCTTGAAGATGGGGGCTGAATCGGTCGCTGTCTGTCTGATCAATTCTTTTGAGAATCCAACCCATGAACTGATGCTCAAGGAGATTATTGAAAAGGAAGCTCCTGGAATATCGGTCTCCATTTCATTCCGAGTTTTACCACAGATTAAAGAGTATGAGAGAACCAGCACCACAGCGACCAATGCCTATGTGAAGCCTCTGACGGGAAAATATCTTTCCATGCTGGCCGGAAGGCTGGAGTCCATTGGTTTTAAGGGAAAGCTCTTCATCATGCTTTCAAGTGGAGGAGTTACCTCAGTTGAGACAGCGGCTGAGTTTCCGGTCAGGATCATCGAATCGGGTCCCACGGCTGCGGTCATTGCGGGTCAATACTATGGCAAACTCTTCAATATTTCTGAAATGTTCTGCTTTGACATGGGAGGGACAACAGCCAAATCCTGCCTGATTCAAAAAGGGATTGCCGGTGTTGTACCAACCTTTGAGGTCGGCCGTGTTCAGAGGTTCATGAAGGGGAGCGGCCTCACCATTCAGGTGCCTGTGGTGGACTTGATGGAAATTGGAGCAGGAGGCGGAAGCATTGCAAAGATTAGCAGAATGGGAACGCTTCAGGTGGGACCGGAAAGCTCAGGAGCAGATCCTGGACCGATCTGTTATGGGATAGGAGGAGCTGACCCTTGTGTCACCGATGCGGATCTCTTATTGGGCTATCTTGATGAAAAATACTTCCTTGGCGGTGAAATGAAGCTTGACAAAGAGGGAGCAAGGCGTGGTGTCGATGAAAAAGTTGCCAAGCCTTTGAGAGTTTCATTCATACAGGCTGTATGGGGAATCCATGATCTCATCAATGAGACCATGGCCGCAGCAGCCAAGACACATATTGCTGAAAAGGGAGGAAATCCCAAAATCGTAACAATGGTTGCCTTTGGAGGAGCAGGTCCGGTCCATGCCTATGGTTTGTGTAAGAAATTGGGAGCGCCTCGTTTACTCGTTCCACCGAATGCTGGAGTGGGCTCCGCCCTTGGCTTCTTCACTGCTCCTCGAGCCTTTGATCTCCTGAGAAGTCACAAGGTTTCTTTAGGTGCTGCTGATTTTAATGAAATAGAAAAGATTTTCAAGGAGCTCGACGCCGAGGCAACACAGATATTGAAGAAAGAAGCTACAGAAAAAGACATCAAAATCGAAAGGTCTCTGGATATGCGTTTTGTCGGTCAGGGATCAGAGACCAATGTTCCACTCGTCGGGAGAGATTTCACAAAGATGAAGAAGGAGGAGGTTCGGCGACGCTTTGATGAAGTCTATGAGAAACTATATGGAAGAACCTATCCT
The DNA here is from genome assembly GCA_049513055.1 of Thermodesulfobacteriota bacterium. Lineage (GTDB taxonomy): Bacteria > Desulfobacterota > BSN033 > BSN033 > UBA1163 > UBA1163. The sequence goes on along the minus strand of JBEKWN010000055.1, from coordinate 4,180 downwards.
GACTCCGAAGTAGAGTTTTTCAATTTCAAAGTCAGGGCAAGTCTCCCTGAACGACTGATTCAATTTCCAAAACTTGACCAAAAGGGGAAATCTCTAGATAAGGCGATCAAGGGGAAACGTAAGGCTTACTCCGCTATGGCAAGGGATTTTATTCCCTATACGGTCTATGATCGCTACAAACTTTTTCCGAATGCAAAGTTTCGAGGTCCCGCCATCATTGAAGAGAAGGAATCGACGGTCATTGTTGGCGAGGACGCCTCGGTTTCAGTAGATGATTTTGGGTTTTTATGGATTAATATTTCGACGGCGCCAGAATCTGCTCCTTTGGGGCGGGGTCAAAAGCGTCGCTCAATATCAACCCTGAAGAAGCCCCGGGCTTCAGCCAAGGGGAAGTCAAAGAGTTGATCTTAAGGAGGTTGTTGAAAAAGTAATGATACACTCATTTTTGTCATTCCTGTGGAAACAGGAATCCAGTGTTTTTCAAGAAGGTCTGGGCTTCCGCTTTCGCGGGAGTGACAAAAAGGGAAGCTTTTTAGCCTTGTGCTTTAGGAGGTATTTAAATGGGACGTAAATTTGACCCAATCACATTAGAAATACTTTGGCGTAGATTGATCTCCGTTGTAGATGAAGCAGATAGCTCCGTCGCTCGGACAGCATTCTCAAGCCTTCTAAGAGATGCTCATGACTACACCTGTATGTTCACAGACCAGAAAGGTCGAGAGTTGGCCCAAGGATCATTTGCGACCCCCGGCCAATCTGGAGCGATGGCATTGGGAATCAAAAATCTCGTAACCAAACTTCCTTTGGAAACTTATAAACCTGGCGATAGTTTCATCACCAATGACCCCTGGGCTTTGGCCGGGCATCTGAATGATGTGTGTGTGATGAGTCCCATATTCTATAAAAGTCAAGTGGTTGCTTTCACTGCCTGCGTTTTTCATCATTCGGATATTGGGGGTCGCGTCTCATCAGACAACCATGATGTCTTTGAGGAAGGACTCTTTATCCCACTCGTGAAGCTTTACGATGGAGGAGTGCTCAATCAATCTGTGATGGATATGATCCGTTGGAATGTCCGGACACCCGATGAGGTGATCGGAGATATTCGTTCCCAGATTGCAGCGAATCATGTCTGCTCGAAAAAGATATCTCAGATGCTCAGGGAAAATGATTTAGAGAATCTGGATGACCTGGCAGATCAGATCATCAGTCGCACGGAGAAAAGTATGAGGGAGGAGATTGAGAAGATCCCTGAAGGCATTTACCGTGCTGAAGGCATTATAGAGCAGATGAAGGGGCAACAGGATGTGGTGATTAAAGCAGCAGTTCAAGTAAAAGGAAGCGATATCACTGTGGACCTGAATGGATCCTCTCCTCAAGTGAATTGGGGTGGCAATGTCGTATATAACTTTACTTATGCTTACGTATTTATGGCCATGAAGAGCATGTTCGGTCCGGACATACCTAACAATGATGGATGCGCAAGACCCGTGAAACTGAAAGCACCAGAAGGGACTGTAGTACACTGCAAATTCCCTGCAGCCGTAGCAGCGCGGCTCGTGATCGGGCATTTTATAACTGAGATCATTTACAGAGCCCTATCCGGAGTCGCACCCAATAAGGTGATTGCAGCAAGTGGGGGCACGCCCGCACAGATGAATGTATTCTACGGGAGAAAGAATGACGCAAGGCCATGGCACTCCGTAATCATCAGGGGTGGTGGAATGGGAGCAAGCTCCATGAGTGATGGGAATTATGTGTACATTTTCCCTGCGAACGGTGCCAATACGCCTATTGAGATATTTGAAAGTGACACCCCTCTCATTGTCGAAAGAAGAGAGCTCCTCATGGATTCAGGTGGGCCAGGAAGGATGAAGGGAGGCCTTGGGCAAAGGGAAGTCTTTAGAATACCTGATGATAAGTATGCTCCTATTCCTCCTGTTAATTTAGGAATACAGGCGGGAAGACATATCCATCCCCCGGAAGGTCTCTTCGGTGGCAAACCCGGAGCCAAGGCTCAGTTCCTGGTGAATGGAATACATGGGAATCCTTTTGGGTTAACACAGTTAAAACCAGGCGATGCGGTGACGATCGATGCGGCCGGTGGCGGAGGGAACGGAAATCCACTGGAGCGTGAACCTGAAATGGTAGAGAGCGATGTGATGGAAGGATATGTAAGTATTGAGGCCGCAAAGAAAGATTATGGAGTGGTGATCGATCTTAATACCATGAAGCTTGACGAAGAAGCGACCAGGAAACTGAGAGAGAGTTTGAGGAAAGCCTAGACACAAATTTCAGATTTCGGGTTGTGGATTTCGAATTTTCTATTCCGCATTCCGCAACCTGCAATCCAAAATAGAAATCTAACCCCATTATTCCAGCATTCCATCCTTCCAATATTCCAATAGGATAGTCTCCCCTACCCTTGCTCTCCTTTCCAAAGTTCCTAACTCTCACGTCGGTTCTCACTTTCACCTACAAAGAGTGAGGGTAGGGCTGCGGTAAGGATTGATGATTTCCGATTGAAAGAGAGAATGAATTGACAGATTCTCCAATCGAACTTCTCATAATTCTCCGTTTCTTATGGATGTTCAACTATTTCACTGCGGTGTATACAAACCACATTGACTGTGCAACTCCTTTACAATGTCCTCTTTCACTTTATGACCTTCATGAACAGATTTCCATTCCTCGTACAATTGTAGTGTCGTTACCAAGAGAACCTCGTTGCCACCAAGCAGCTTCACCACTTCAGGCGTAAAACTTTCTTTTTTTCGGTCCTCGGGGGCAAGGTGACATTCTGCGTTCGCTATTATTAGGAGTCTGTCATTTTCTTGTGGAGTGCCAACACGGTCAGTGAGGTATTGCCATGCTTGCCCCACTTTGTTGCTGTCCTTTCTTATAACCCCCTTAGTTCCGGTAACCTCAAGAGCAAACCCAAAATTTAAGCCAGGATGGATTGCTGTTAAATCTATATTGGCCCCATGCGGTTGATGTTTAACTTCAAGGCCAAATTCTGATAATAACAAAACAACACTTTCTACTAAGTCATCCCCAGTTCCGTACAGGACGTACGCAATTCTATCATAAATTGACTTCTTTTCGGTAAGCTCTTTAATTTGTTGATTCAGAGTAATAACTTCTGGGACCAGATGACCTTCCACCCAATCCGGTGTATCCCCGACAGATACTCTTCTCAGGTTTCTTTCATAGTAACGCATAGCAACATCTGCTAAACGAGACATGGACAATTTATAAGATTTAGGCGAAAGGTCAGGAGGAGGAAGTATAACAAGAGTGCCTCGTCCGTAAGGGTACTCTAACCCGATAACGATATCTGTATCGTCCACAACTGCCAATCGTTGTTCGACCGGGATTTCGGGTTTGAAAACTATCTGAAAATATGCCCGTGCACACTTGAGATATTCTTGTATTGCATAAGCCTTGCCTGCCCCTGATGGCTTGATGTCCACACCAAAATTGCTTTTTAGGACAACTCCGAAGTGTTCAAGCCAGTCATAAACTGGCTTCCCCCTTTCATCATATGTCCCCGATACAAAGTTATCCGATTGAGGAAGACAAATAATGGAACGACCATGCTTAAGAGCAATCAACGTATCTGTTACAACCTTCGGAATATTCCTGCAATAACCAAGAGTATTATACCGGCCTGGATGAATATGTATTATTGCCACATCATAGTCAAAAACACTGTAATGCGTCCCCTGCGAATTATTAAGATCGCCTGTAACAAGGTGAACCTCATTGGGAGGTACAAATTTCCATTCTTCGTGACGCTGCGTCCAGTCAATTGATTCTGACAGTATGAGTAATCGCATAGAAACTCTCTTTATCAATGGGGGATACAACCCATGATCAATATCCCCATTAATATAACCGATATCGATTTCATTTCTACCCACCCTTTTGTGATTATATCGATGAGCATTATACACAAATCTCAACAGGTAGGGAAAGTATTTCTTAATGATTTTCGTTTGAAATATTGTATTCTGAAGGAAGATACCAAAAACAATATTTCAGGAAGTAACATGCACAAATTTGTGTTGAGAAGGTTAGGATTCAGGACAAATTGTTACCCGACAGACCAACGGTAGGTGACCAAAAGTCGTTTGTTTCTCCCGGTAATCACTATCATGGTCAATCGTAATGCCCTTAA
>JBEKWN010000054.1:0-34524 GCA_049513055.1 Thermodesulfobacteriota bacterium | reverse complement strand
TGGAAATAGGAACATTGCACCAAGGATTGCAAAAACTTTCGATGGCAGAAAATAACTTCCTATCTTTGACCCAGCAGAAGAAGCGGTTTTTAAAAAAGTGACTTTTTCTACAGGCTCGTTATACTCTCTTTCTAACGGAAATCATCAACCCTTAGCGTTGACTAATCACCACACTTTGTAGGTGTAACAGAGTTAACTATACCCTCCCTTTTAAGATCGAATCAAATTATTAAATCTAACTGGTCTATTTTGGATTGAATTTCTGATATATCTTCTCGGTTGGAAAAATAGGAACAAAAAGTGTGGGGTATGCAAGGGGAAGGGATTCATCTTTTCCAATAATTAGATACCCATCCTCTTTTAAACTGGCCGCTATCTTTTTTAACACACCCATCTGGCATTCTTTTGAAAAGTAGGTGAACGCTAAATTTCGACAGAAGATGATGTCCATTCCAGAAAATAGTTCTCCATGCACGATGTCATGCTTCTTAAATTCCACGCTTTCTCGAATGGATCGATCGAGAATATAAAATCCATTTTCAATCTTAAAAAATCTTCGGAGGATTTCCTCCAGGACCTCTTTTAAACTGCTTTTTTTATATCTCCCCTCCTTTGCCCTTTCAAGAAGGCTCTCATTAATATCTGTAGCTAAGATTGTAAGACGGATTTGGGGGAAAATTTTTTCGAATTTCTCCCTCCATAGTATTGATAGGCTATAAGGTTCTTCACCATTGGCGCAGCCAATCGACCAGATTTTAAATTCATCCTTCCCTTTTTTATTTTTAAGGATCGCAGGGATGATGGAATGCTCGAGGAGGTCAAAAACTTCCTTGTCCCTGTAAAACCTTGAAATGGTAACAGTGAGGATTTTGGAAAGGTGACTCTGTTCTTCAGAATTCCTCCTAATTTTTAACAGGTAGTCTTCAAAATTAGAGAGGCCAATTTCGGTGAGCCGACGTTCAACTTTTCGTTTGATCCCTCCCCTTTTGAACCGTCGCCATTGAAGATCGAGGAGCGGAGCAACTTCTTTGATGAATTGCTCAAAATACATGGGCCTTTTCGAAATCTAATAACTGTTTTTTTACTTTAACTCCGTGTCCAAATCCGCCAAGTCCACCATTGTTCTCAATCACTCTGTGGCAGGGGATGATCAATGGAATGGAATTCTGACCATTGGCGTTCCCAACGGCCCGGAAGGCTTTCGGATGGCCAATCGCCCGTGCAATTTCCTTGTAGGACCGTGTCTGGCCGTAGGGAATTTTTGCCAATGCTGACCAAACTTTTTTCTGGAATGGAGTTCCCTTGAAATCCAACTTACAATCAAAACGTTGAAGTTCACCTTTCAAATACTTTTTAAGTTGATTCAAGATATTCCTATTCTTTCGATCATCCCTAATGATCTTTCCGGGAAATTTTTCTTTCAATCTTCTCAAAAAGACTTCCTCTGATTTCAGAAAGTCCACCATACAGACCCCTCCCTCTGTAGAGGCAACAAAGACCTTTTTTAAAAAGGGTGAATTAAAAGAAGAATAATGGATAGTTTCCATCTTACCCTCCTTGACTTGATTGAGTGAGAATTACATTGTAAGGCGTAAAGTGTAAATTGTAAGAAATTTTTAACGCCATGCCCTATGCACTCTGCTCTATGCTATTTCATCCCAAATCGAAATTGCGCTGCCCTCACCAATCCCATGGGTCCCGTCATCATGGTATTTCCACCAGGGGCGGCATAAATGAATTTAAATGAAGTTCCCTTAAAAAGATCACGGTTGGGACCGGTCACGACTACCGATACTTCTTCATGGAAAGGTTTCAGGGTGATGGCACCATGCCCATTTTCCTCAAAAACTTTTTTCCCACTCAACTCACCTCGAATGAGGAGCCTCAAATCACTTTCCAATTTTTTGGGAGTCAACTCATGGGTGTGATGTTCATAGAGGGCTTCAATCTTTCTCTCCAACAGCAAAGCGGCAATAGTGTGTCCATTCCCCACATTAACGATCAAAGAAGGGCCGGTGACTTCGTCAAGACATCCCAAAATAGCAGAGAAGCAGGTATCCATCACCAGCACTGGAACTGAGGAAGTTCTTTTCACTGCGGCAACTGCCGACCTCATCCGAAGGTAATAGTCTGGAATCGAATCTTCTAAAAAATGAAATATGTCAGATCGGTTATCTTTTCGGAGCATCCTCTCCATATTCTCAAATCGGAAGGCCCGGTCTGAAACCCCTTTGGGAGAAACCCCATGATCCTGAACGGCAATGGCAATAACATCAACCTTAAGGTCCTCTCCGAAATTTGAAAGAAATTTTTCGAGTAGGGGCAGATTGACTTCTCGGATCTCCAACTCCTGGAAATGATCAATTTCAGGCTTTTCCCCCACCCCAATCCCCATTGACCTGACCTCATCCAGATCATTGCGAATGGAAAAAGCGGCAGACTCTTCCATCACTACCCGATGTCCCTTTTGAATGTGATGAAGGATTGCCCTGCCAAGGGATCCTCCTCCGATCGTATCGCCACGGATATAGACATGGCTTTCGATTGTCTTTAGTTTTTCCGCAAAAAATTTGGATGGCGTGGGGAGGACGAGACTGATGCAATTTTCAATCTTTTTTTGCGAATCGAAAAGGAGAATATCCTGGGTGCCCACTCCTATGTCTATGGCAAGAATTTTCATCTTAGAATAACGTGTCTCGTGTCTGTCCTCCGTGTCCGTAACTTTAAACTCATAACTCTTAACTCCTCACTGCTTTCTGCCTTCTGCTTTCTATCCTTTAATCACTCCCATGGGCACAAGCTTCGCGACTTTTCGGCTGATGCCAGCATGATGGACCACATTCACGACAGCATTGATATCTTTATAAGCATCAGGCATCTCTTCCACAATGGTTCCTTGGCTTGCACCTTTTACGATAATGCCTTTATCTTCCAATTCCCTTACAATCGCCCTCCCCTTTGCTGCTTTAATGGCTTGATGCCGGCTCATCACCCGGCCTGCTCCATGGCAAGTACTCCCAAAGGTCTCTTCCATGGCTCTTTCTGTCCCCACCAATACATAGGAGCATCTACCCATATCCCCTGGGATGAGGACGGGTTGGCCGATGGATTGGTAATCCGATGGAATATCTGGATGGTTTGGAGGGAAGGCTCTCGTCGCTCCTTTTCTGTGGACACAGAGCTTTTTTTTCTTTCCATTCACCGTATGGGTTTCAATCTTTGCAATATTGTGGCAGACATCATAGACCAAATCCAACTTCAAATCTCTCGGACCCTTTCGAAAAACTTGTTCAAAGGTCTCCCTCACCCAATGGGTGATCATCTGCCGATTGGTGAAGGCAAAATTGGCTGCACAGGCCATTCCCTCGAGATATCGTTTCCCTTCTGGCGAAGAAACGGGGGCACAACAGAGTTGGGGGTCTGGAAGTTCGATTTGATATTTCCTGGCGGCATCCAGCATGACACGGATGTAATCATCACAAACCTGGTGGCCTAAACCTCTTGAACCGGTATGGACGATAATGGTGGCCTGATCCTTCCATAGGCCCAACGCTCGAGCGACGGCCTCATCGAAGACCTCAGCCACATATCCCACTTCAACAAAATGATTTCCGGAGCCCAATGTTCCCAACTGGGCCCTGCCCCTTTCTATTGCCCTTTCAGAGACCCGGTCTGGATCAGCTCCCTCGATGCATCCCTGTTCCTCAATGTGATCAAGATCTTCTGCTGAACCAAAACCTTTTTCAACAGCCCACTTAGCCCCCTTTTTTAAAACTCGCCGTTCCTCCTCTCGGCTCAGCTTGAGGTCTTTCCGGTGGGACCCTACACCTGAAGGGATGTTGACGAAGAGGGCTTCTACTAACTCTCTTATTCTTCCTTGGATATCCGTGCGGCTCAGACCTGAGCGCATCAATCGGACACCTCAGTTGATATCGTAACCCACTCCTCCAGGGGAGACGATTCCTTCTTCCATATCGAAGCCTGCCACTCCCCCGATGGGAAAACCATAACCCCAATGGATATCCGGCATCGCCAAAGAATGGCCCACAATGCCTGGAAGCCATGCGACATTGGCGACCTGGACCAGACTTTGGTCCTTTCGAATATCGGTGAACATTCGCTCATCGGAATAAACGATTCCATCGGTCCTCATCTTTCCTTCTCGAGGAATTCTCCACCGGTAATCATCTATCTTCTGAATCTTGATTTTTTCTTCGGTCACTAAGAACTACCTCCATTTCTCTTAATAACTTTACCCGGCGTATCCTTAGGGCATCAGAGTATCAGGACACCAGGCTGCTCAACAGGTGTTTTTTTCTGATACCCTTTTTCCCCTGATATCCTGCATCCTGGTTTCCTGATTACCTGATGACCTTAAACAGTCAGAGATCAAAAATGATTTGGGCTCTCCAGCGCCCATTCTCCTGTCGAACCTCTATCTGATGGTAGGTCACGGCTTTCACCCCGGTCTTGATCACATGTACTCCCTCCTGAAATGGTTCCCCTTTCACGACGGCCCTCAAACCATCCTCTCCAACAGACTCGACTTTAAACCCTTTAAAGAGGAGATTCTCTACATCATGAAGGTAGAGAAGTTCACTCAACCAATCTACCATCAGGCGATCCAAACTTTCCCCACCAATATCGATCCGTCTCTCGATCCGACGCCTCACCTTTCTCAAATCGGTGATGAGATGGAAAAATGCTTTCCCGGCATTCTCAAAAAGAGCCTTGAGGTTTTCACCATGAACGATGATGCCAATATCGGCTGTATGGTCCAAGATCTCAAAGCGCTTCATTGCAACTTCAATTTCTTTTCCACCCCCACCCTTACCCTCCCCCGTCGAGGGGGAGGAGTGAGTGGGGGCCCGCTTGGTAAAGTTTTTGAGATATACCTGCCTGCGGTGGGCAGGCTTGTCTGATTAATTTACAAAATGTTTAGGGTCAGTCAGTCTTTTTCTTTCCTTTGACGATGTTGACCGCCTTTTCTACCATCTCAGGAATCTTTCCAAAGAAGGCCTCCACCATTGCCGGCATTCTCCTAAGATTGAGGATAGAGACCTCCCCATCTTTGATCACCAGAAAGGCAATGGGCTCGACACAGATCCCTCCCCCTCCTGCACCCCCGCTTCCGCCGGAGGTCTTGATTTGTTCTGTCCCAGCGCCTGCCCCGATGCCCAAAGAGATTTTGGAGACAGGCAGGACGGTGAATTCCCCTGCTTTAATGCCTTCTCCAACGATGGTTTCTGTCTTTGCTACGGCTTTAAACCCTTCTAAAAGTGTTTTGATCAAATCAGTGGCTTCCATCATGGTTCACCTCCTTTTCGTGGCTTCCTTCCCCTCATCTCACGGACCAGAGGAAAGATCCAACTTCTTAAATGATTGAACAATATTTTGAGAGAAAGGGTGACTTCACCTCGGCACCAATTCTCCCCTGAGAAATTGACCGTCACATTGATCTTCCGATCTGCTCTCCCCGTCTGAATGGCACTTATCCACCCGTAAAGTATCCCATTGACCATCGGGTCTGGAAAAGAAAGAGTTCCCTCTACCTTTTTAAGTTTCCATTTTGTGAGAAAGGAAAAAATTCCTTTCAAATAAATCCACCGTATGGGGAGTTGGCTGGGGAGTTGGATCTTTTTCTTCTTCAAAGGGAGGGGAATGGGCACTCCGAGAATTTTTGCCGAAATCTTCCCGCTCTCCACTCCCGAGGAGACAAACCCATTCCATCTAAACAAGACCGATCTTTTTTGAGTATCCCAGCATAATGAAACCGGAATCATCCTGCCCTCTTCTTCTCCACCTTCTGGAGAAACCGTTCTTTGGATACAAGAACCCTTTCGTGTTCTCCTTCTGCCACCTTTTCCTTCTCATCATAGGCGTCCACCAAGAAAAGAAGCCGGTTCTTTTCTACTCCCTTAAGGAGAGCATTGGCAGTGACTTTCATGCCAAGAGGTGTTGCGGATAGGTGTTTGATCTTCACCTCTGTCCCAAGACTCACTTGATCCGTGGGAATAAAATTCTGAATCGCTTCGATAGCGGCTGTCTCCAAAAGTTGAATCAGCCTTGGCGTGGAGAGGACATCTACAGGAACGTCCCCCAGCCGGCTGACCAAATCTTCCGCTTTGACGATCATCTCAGATTTTCCAGTCAATCCGGGTATCATGTCACCTTACCTTTCTCTATCCCTCACCCTTGAACCATGTGAGGTTCAGGGTTTCGCCCTGCATCCGACGTGGTGCAGGGCTCAGAACTCTGTTAAAATTTCTTCGTCGTAAATCTTCTCCAGTTTCTCTTTATGGGTCGATTCTTCTTGAGCGAGGATCAAAAGCAATTTTTTCAACTTTGGTTCTGCCACCATCTTTTCTGTGGAAAGATAAAAACGCTGGGATTTCTCTTCATTCTTGATCGCCATTCGAAGAAGGTCGGCATAACTCATATCTGAACTAAAAGGCACATCCTCCATTATCTCACTCATTCCCATCCCATTGGTCTTTTTCAATTTCATCTCACCGATTTTCTTCAGATCAAATCCTTCGAGTTTTTTCTTGTGCCCTTCCTCCATTTTAGCCAATTCTTTAAAGGTCTTTTTGACGCCAGGGTTAGAACGATCCGCTGCCATTTTATAAAAAGCTGCTGCATCCGCCTCTTTCCGAATGGCAAACCTCAAAATCTCATCCAGGCTGTCCAGTTTCATCTTCTTCCCCCTTCACAAAAGTTTTTTTGACTTCGGAAATGAGTTTTTCCGCCTCTTCCCTATTCTTTTCAGAAACCATGACCACTCCCCATCCTTTCTGGGGAATATAAAGCCCATCGTAAGCCGTATCGAGAAAGGATTTGATGAGAAATGGAATCCCAGCTTCGTGAAGGGCTTGAGAAATCCTATCCCCTTCAAATCGATTCTCAACCGTCCCTGCTTTCACCCATTGGTCCATCGTTTCCATAAGTTTTATTATATAATGAATTAAGCCTAACCAAAAGAATAAATTTTGGGTTATGAGGATGCTACGGGTAACGGAAGGGAAGTGGGCAGGTCAACCCTTTTACTCCCCGACCACAAGGTTAGGACTTGCCTTGGGCCAGAGCTCAGACTGAGGGCTCGGGGTTGCCCCTGAGCGGCGCATCCTTCTCCCTCCTTAAGGGCGAAGGCTAGGCACCGTCGAATGGGTCAATGGGAGGAAGCTAAAAATTAAGTTGAAAAATAAAAAATTGGGAATATAATGAAGTGGCACCAAAGGAGTTCAAAAGTGAGGAGGAAGCATGGCAACCAAGAAGATAGATGAAAAATCCTTCGGAGCGAAGATGAAACAACTTCGCCTATTGAGAAAGATATCTTATGAACAACTAGCCAACAAAACGGGATTTTCACAGCGATATTTAAAAGAAATTGAAGAGGGGATTGCCATCCCTCCTGTCTCTGCGGTGATTCAGATCGCAAAGGCTCTTGCCATTGATGCAGGCTCTTTTCTCTCTGCTGAAGAACAAGAAGCTTCGGAAAAAAGGAGGAGGGAAAGCTTTTACAAACGAACTCAGGCCTATTCCTATAAGACGCTCACTCCGGATGCAGAGACAAAACATATGAAGGCCTTCCTCGTCACCATTGATCCCAAGCAGGATCATAAAATGGTGGAGTACAAGCATGGAGGGGAGGAATTTGTTTATGTCTTAAAAGGTCATATCGAGGTGATGGTAGGAGAGAGTCAAAATCTTCTCAAAAAAGGGGAAACCCTTCACTTCGATTCAGGCATCGCACACAAACTTCGTAATGTCAGTGGCGAAAAGGCCAAACTCCTCGTCGTCATCTATACACCGTAATCTCTGTGGAATAATGGAAAAGTGGAATGGTGGGTTTCAAAAGTTCAAAACCATGCTATCTTTCTTCATTCTTCCAACATTCCAATGTTCCAATATTCCAGTCCCTTACTCTCTCCAATTCCGGGGGACTCCAGCGAAAGAGGCCTTTCGTTCAAGTTCGCTCAGTTGATTTTCAAAATACCGGATCGAATTGTTGACACGGGTCAGTTCAGAACTTGACCCTCTTCCTTCGTACCTTTGTTTTACCTTTTTCAACTCATCCAGCACTCGGTTATAGAAACGAAACTGGCCCACCCAAAAATCCCTACCATAACCACCTGGTCGATCGGGGGAAGGTGTCCCCTGCATGGAATAGAGCGTCATCTTCCCATTGATGGAATCCAAGACCACTTTAAACTTATTGAGAAATGAATTTCCCAAGAGCCCTGCGGAGTCAGAAGGCATATTATGGATTAGAACATCCACATTTTCCACCTCTGCTTCCCCCACTCGTATGGACCTCAATGTCACCAGAGGAGTGAAGATAAGAGAACTGGCAGTAAAGATCGGGATAAAAGGGGTGTTTTCATCAATGGTGATGCCTAACTCCTTTGCTGTCGGCAGATTGATGAGCGTAAAACTCGCCCCTGTATCCACAATGAAATGCTGCCTTATTTTTTCATTCAGGACGACCTCTGCCAATAACAATTCGTGTTTTCGGACAAGGTCAACAGTAATTCCCTCGGGTTCAGAAACCTTTTTAGGGAGGGGAGGTTTAGGCTTTTCCTGGGGTTGCGAAGTCGAGGTCTCTTTGGGGGGAGTTCGAGTTTCTGCATCTTGACGATATTTCTCTGGAATACTTGAAGGATCGTCAGTAAAATGAACCGTCCCTTTCTCATCCACCCATTTATACATTTCTCCATAACTGGATGGCACGAAAAAGGTCAACATAATGATGAGGAAAAGAATTAACCTCATTTTCTCACTTCCTTTTCCTAAAAATGTAACCATTCTACCCATCCTGCATAGGGATGTCAATTGCTGTTTCCAATTCACTCTGTTATAATTTTTCATATTTGAAAAAAAGAAAGGAGGGCTTTATGGGAACGAAATCAGAAGAAAATTTAAAGGAGGCATTTGCAGGGGAATCTCAGGCGAATCGAAAATATCTCGCTTTTGCTAGGAAGGCAGATGAGGAAGGATATTCACAGGTGGCCAAACTCTTCAGGGCGGCTGCTGAAGCTGAAACCGTCCATGCCCATAACCACTTACGTGTGTTGAAAGGAATCAGATCGGCCAAGGAGAATATCCAAGAAGCGATCAACGGTGAAACCCATGAGTTCAAGAGCATGTACCCCGGGATGATGGAAGCTGCAAAGTCGGAGAAGAATGATGCAGCCTTCCGGACATTCAATTTCGCCAACGAGGTAGAAAAGATCCACGCTGCGCTATACTCAAAAGCCTTGGAGAACCTGGGCAAAAATGAAGTCTTAGATTATTATGTTTGCCCTGTTTGCGGCAATACGGTTGAAAAGGCAGCACCGGATAAGTGCCCGATCTGTGGTGCGCCAGGCAAAAGTTTTATGAAAATCGTCTAAACTCAAATCCTATACAACCCCAGCGATAAAAATTGATAATCCCCCACTCCCCCTTTTATCAAAGTGGGTTGGGGAGGATTTGAAGGAAGATGAAAACCTACTTTCTCCATCCTGAATCGATTCGAAGCCTTTTCGACAACATTGCCCCCACCTACGACCTCCTCAATCATTTTCTCAGCCTGGGAAGGGATTTTTATTGGAGGAAAAAGGCAGTCGAGGAGCTGAAAGGACTCGAAGGCTGGATATTAGATATTGCTACTGGAACAGGGGATATCGCCATTGAGATGATTCACCAAAATAATCATCATAGGAAGGTCTTTGGATTGGATTTCTCCGAACCCATGATCAAGAGAGCCCAGCGAAAGGTCTTGGAAAAAGGCCTGTCACAAACCATTGCATTAAGCCTTGGAGATGCCCTCTCCCTTCCTTTCCGAGACAATACCTTTAGTGCCTCGATGATCGCCTTTGGTCTGAGGAATATCGTGAAGAAAGAGCAGGCCCTTTCCGAAATGGTTCGAGTGATCAAAAAAGGTGGAAAGGTAATCATTTTAGAATTCACTTTTCCCCAAAAGGGATTGATGAGAAGATTATATCCGATCTATTTTCAAAGGGTCCTCCCTTGGGTGGGAGGCTTCATCTCCGGCGATCGAGGAGCGTACGCCTATCTCCCAGAATCGGTTTTCCATTTTGCATCCGTTGAAAATTATGAGGAGATCATGAGGAAAGTTGGATTGGAAAATGTGGGCTCCCAATCATTGACCGGTGGGGTGGCTTCTGTTATTTCAGGAATAAAAAAGTGCTAAGGATCCGGCCTTTCTCTCTCTCCGATTTAGATTCCATTCTCCAAATCGAAAGCCAATCCTTTCCCAAATCGCCCTACGATTGGACCACCTTCCTCAACCTTCACACCCTCTATCCAGAAACTTTTTTGGTCTATGTCAACCCTTCGACTCCCCAGCCTAAAGCCTCGGGTTCGGTCAGGGTCGACCCTGAGCGGCGTCTTCATCCTCGTCCTGAAAGGCGGGGCTTGGGCGCCGTCGAACGGGTCAATACAAACCAAGGCCAAAAAGAAGAGGAGATTGGGGGATATATCATCTTCACTCAAGAGGGGCATATTATTTCGATCGCCGTCCACCCACACTATCGAAGACAAGGCATTGGGGCACAACTCCTCCAGAGGGCGATGAAGACTCCCCGTCTTAAAAGGGTATGGGCAGAGGTGAGAAGAAGCAATCAAGGAGCCCAAGCCTTTTATGCTAAGATGGGATTTCAAATTACGAGGTTGGTTCCGAACTACTATGGAAATGAAGATGCCCTGATCATTCAATGGACACCTGTCATCCACGAATCCTATTGACCTTGTTGCTGTATTAAGTAAGATATAAAGAATTTGAAGATTCCAAATACGGAATTTCGGAATGCGGATTTCAGAGTTTAATTCCGCATTCTGCATTCCGCAATTCAATTGATCCTCGAATCCTTTTTATTTGGAAAACCGGACGACATCCCCCACTTTGATGCCATGGGAAGAAAACCAACCTTTGTTCATCTCCAACGCATAGAGGATGGGATTGGGTGGGACATGGGAATCTAAAGTTAAAGGTTTCATATCTGTAATCCAAACGATCCGACCCTCCTTGGCGATGAAGGCAATGCTCAGGGGAATGAGGGTATCTTTCATCCAAAATCCGTGATAGGCCTCTGTTTCAAAGATGAAGAGCATTCCCTCATCTTTCCCCATATGTTTTCTGCCCATTAATCCATAGTTTCGCTCTTCTGGAGTCTTGGCGACCTCCACCCAGATTTCTTTGTGATGGATGTAAAGAGGAATTTTCAAGATACTCTGGGAATGTGCAATAGGAATCCAGAGTAAAAATAGGATGAAAAGGGACCCTTTAATCCTTCGGTCCAGCCATCTCCTTTCCTTTTTCATCCCATCCCCTTTTTTCAAGCTGATCGACGAGGTTCCTAATTTCATCCTTGATCTTGCCCGTATTCCACTGGATGAACAAAACCCAGAGGGGAAGAAGAAGCCAAATAATCAAGAGGATGCCTAAGAAAACAACCATTGCAATGGCGATCCCAAAAGGAAGTTCTTTAAAAATCTGCTCAATGTACCATTCCATTCCCATCCATACCTCCTTTAACCATTCCACACACCAAAACTAAAAAGGGTTTATAATTCCTGAATTTGGCATCAGACTCTCAGTTGGTTTGGTTTCTCTCGTTTCTCTGGTTTATTTGGTTAACCGAAAAAACTAAATAAACTAAAGAAACCAGATGGACCAAAAAATCTGCAATCTGCTATCCTCAATCTGAAATCTCTTACCGGGGTTGCTCCCCTCCCAATTGTTTTCTCAGTTTTTCATTAACCTTTAAAATTTGATCCACATCTGAACCGGTCAGTTCCCAGGAATAGCTATCCTTCCCATCTTTCTTCAATTTGATCTTTACCTCCGGGGGAAGAGGTTGTTCCTTTTCAATCTTTTCTTTTTCCACAATGACCTTCGGGACCGATGGACTCTCTGATTTTCCTTGTGGAGGAAGGGATTTCTTCTCGCAGGCGATGAGGAAAAAAATCAATGCCACAATGACGATCAATATTTTCTTCATACTTTCTAAGCCCCTTCAGCGAATGGGTCAATCCTCTTTTAGGAACAGCCGGCATCCTTTCAGAAATTCTTCTTTGGTACGGGCCTCTTTGGGGTAAGAATAAGTTCTGAACTGAACATCTATCCCTTTTGGAATATAGTTCCCCTGGGTCAGTTTTACCTTAACCCTTTCACCAATCTCCTTGACCAACTTCTTATCGTTGAAAGAAAAAATATAAACCACGCTGTTTTGGAAAGGAACGACCGTGTCCACAGCACGGACCATCTTTTGAAGGGCATACATCACCCCTTCCCAGGACTCATGGTTGAGCACAGATTCCCGTTTGGTCCGTTGGTCCCAAAAGTCCACCCGAATCATCGAAAACGGGGCCTTATCCCTATCCGCTTCTTGGAGCATTGGATTGAGGAGGAGGTTGTAGATGGTTTCTGTTCCAAATACGGGAAGGGTGAGGACAAAAGAGGCACCACTTCCAAACTTGCTTTCCGCATGGATATAACCCTGATGAGCTTCGACGACCTCTTTGACAATGGCAAGGCCCAACCCTGTCCCTGTGATGAGCCCTGTTTGGGTTCTTCCTCCTTGATAGAAACGGTCAAATACTTTGGCCAAGTCTTCTGGTGAAATACCCACCCCTGTATCCGCCACCACGATCTTCAAATAATCCCGTTTCTCGGTGAGTCCCCTCGAATCAATGGTGATCTTCCCTCCTGGAGAGGTGAACTTAATTCCATTACCGATGAGGTTGATGAAGACTTCCACTAATCGATTACGATCGATCAAAACGGGCGGGATATCCGGATCGAGCCGATTTTCAAGAGTGATTCTCTTTTCCTCCAACTGTTGAGAAAAAGTCATGACGGCATCCTCGACCACTTCCATCAGACGAGTTGGCTCAAACCTCAGTTTCAACCCCTTCCCGGATTCGATCCTGGAGAAATCAAGAAGGGTTTCGATCAGGTTCGTCAGCCGTATAATATTCTTATTGGCAATCCCTAAATATTCTTTCTGATCCGCGGTGAGAGGCCCGACATGTCCTTCCAACATAAGGGAGATAAATTCCTTGATGACGGTCAGAGGGGTTCGAAGTTCATGGGAAACACTTGAAATGAAGGTGGACTTCAATTGGTCGAGCCGTTTCAGTTCTTCATTGGCCCTCTCCAATTCCGTCGATTTCTGAGTGAGATCTATGATGAGATCCTTCTCTCGGATCACTCGATTCAATTTCGCCTTCATCTCGTCAATGGTGAAGGGCTTGGTGATATAGTCCCTAGCTCCCGCACCGACCACATCCGTGTAAGTATAGGAGCCTCCATGGGCGGTCATACAGATGATGTGGGTATCTGGAAATTGATTCCGGACAGCCTTCATCAACTCAAATCCATCCATCTCCGGCATTTTAATATCCGTAATCATGAGGCTGAAGGGCTCGTTCTTTAAAATCTCCAAAGCCTCTTTCCCGCTTCCGGTAGTAACCACCTCATGGCCAATAAGGTTGATAATTTTGGAAACCATCTCCCGAACGGCCTCCTCATCATCTACCACTAAAATTCTTTCCTTTTCCACGATAGTAATCCCTTTTTGACCAGACTTAATCCCCCCTTTAGTAAAGGAGACTATGGGGGGGATTTAAAAAAGGATATTCCTTTTCCCTAACAATTTCAACAAAATTGTAAAACTTTCGCCCCTGCCTACCGGCAGGCAGGTATTGGCGAGAAAGATTAGGGGTAAGGAGTTTATTTGCCTCCCACCTCCTTTTTCCAAGCAGAGAAGAAGGCCCAGAACTTCTCAGAGGTCCCCGGGGGGAGATTAAGAAAATGAATTCCAGGTGGAATGGTTTCCTCAAAGAGGTGCGGGTTCATCTCTTTGATCTCTTTGTAAAAAAATCCAATGGCCTGGGCCACCTCCATAAGGGGAAGAGGTTGAGTGAGCTCAATTTGAACTCTCTCCACTTGGAGGGGGTTATAAAACTCTTTTTCCTCTAAAGTGTACCCATATCTCCCTGGATCGGAAAGGATGATTTTGGCCACGGCGATCTTATAGACATAACGTTCTGTCTCCATTGGAAGATCGAGATAAAAATAATTCCTTGTCTTTTGGAGATCGATCTCCTTTCGAACTCTATTCTCCCCTGCGTTATAGGCGGCCATCGAAAGGGTCCAACTTTTGAATTCTTCATAGAGGCTTCTCAGATAAGAGAGAGCACCTTCGGTGGCCTTGAAAAAATCGAACCGCTCATCAATGCTTCGGTTTCTCTTCATCCCATATTTCTCGCCGGTGGAAGGAATGAACTGCCAGATCCCGCCTGCCCCGGATGTAGAAACGGCTCCAGGTCGAAGGCTGCTTTCCGTAATGGTCACATACTTTAAATCATCAGGAAGTCCAATCTCCTTCAGCCTCTTCTCAATAAAAGGAAAATATCGCCGTGCTCGTTTCATCCATAAAAGGACCTGGGCTTCGTTGGACAATGCCAGGAGGAATTCTCGATCTAAATTTTCCCAAACATTCCTATCTTCTAATGGAAAGCGCTCTTCGCAGAGAAATACCTCTTCGGGGAGTTTGTAGGTGGTGAGAGAAGGACGGATTTGAATATGGTTCAAGCGGTATCCTAAATTGGTCACCTCTGAGCGTAGAACCGAGATGGACTGTTCCAATTCTTTCAATTTCTCCAACAAGGCATCATATTTCTCAGAGGAGTCACTCTGAACTATCACCTTCTCGGGTTTCTTGTTCACGGATTGACCTGTGGCACAACTCATTAGAAAGGGAACAACCAGTAAAATGGAAATGATAGTTTTAATCACGTTTGCTTTTCTCCCTTGATGGAAAATAGTTGTAACTTTTTATTTTCATTATCATAATTTCCCATTGAGATGCAAGCACTCTCTTTCCCTTCAATTCTTGGAGAGGCAATGTTATACTTTATATGATGAAAAAACACTTTCTATGGATGTTCGTCATCTTAGTTTGTGGCGTTCTCTTTTCGGGTTGTGTAGGGAAAGCACCCCTCCTTCCTTGGGTTTCAAAAATATCCATGATAAAAGCCCCTGTCGGACCAGAGGAGATTCTCAAGCTCCCTGAAGGAGACCCAATCACCTTGGTACAGCTTTTAAATGATCTCAATAGGACAAAGGTTATCTTTGTAGGGGAATCCCATGATCAAATTGAACATCATCAGATTCAAGTGAGAATGATCCAAGAGCTTGTGGCTAAAGGGAAGGATGTCGTGATAGGCATGGAGATGTTTGAGAGGTCTCAACAACCCATATTGGATCGTTGGAGTCAAGGACTCCTTCCTGAAGAAGAATTTCTCAAAGAAATCCAATGGGAATCCACTTGGGGCATGGACTATGAGCTTTATAAAGGCATTCTCGATATAACAAAAAACCACCATCTCAAAGTTCTCGGTCTCAATGTTCAAAGAAATTTGGTAAGGAAGGTGGCTCAAAATGGAATTAAGGGACTTTCCTCTGAGGATAAAAAGAAACTTCCAGAGATGGCTCTAACGGATCAACAGCATCGCGCCTATATTAAGTTCATCTACAAAGGTCATCAAGGTGGATCATCAGGAGGTTTTAAAAATTTTTATCAGGCTCAATCTCTCTGGGACGAAGGCATGGCAGAGACTCTTTCTGATTTTCTCAAATCCTCCGATGGGGAAGGAAAGGCAGTATTGGTATTTGCTGGTAGTGGCCATGTCATTTTTGGCTTTGGAATCCCGAAACGTTTTTATCGAAGAACCTCCATTCCTTATCAAACCATCGTCTTAAAGACATGGAAAGAAAAAATAGATGAGGATTTCACTTTTACTGAAACCTCTTCTCCCCTGGCCAATTTCCTCTGGATCACCCGGCCCAACCCCCCTGAAAAAAAGCAACCCAGGATCGGAGTGGTCCTGCAACAAAAAGAGGATCAGAAAGGATTATGGATTGGAAAAGTGATTCCAGAGAGCCCAGCGGAAAAGGCTGGCCTTCTTTCAGGAGATCAGTTTATTGCCGTCGAAGGGAAAGAGATTACGAAGGTGAAAAACATTCATGATGCCCTCGCTCAAAAAGGTTGGGGGAATGACATCACTTTTACGATATTACGGGAAGGCGTAAGGAAAGAAATAACTGTGACGCTTCCTCCTTTTAAAGATTAATTTTCATCCTTGACTCATCCACCCTGATTTGACCCCAATTTTTTCTCTCACTTCATCCATCACCTCTTTGGCAATGGCTTTACATCGAGCCGCACCGGACTTTAATACATCAACCATGTATTGGGGGTTTTGATTGATTTCTTTGACGCGGTTCTGGATCGGGCCGATCTCTTCCATCATATTCTTAAATAGGATCTCTTTGCACTCAATACATCCGATCCCTGCCGTCCGACAATTATGGTCGATGAAGGCAATTTGATCTGGTTTCGAAAAAGCTTGATGCATCGTAAAAATATTACACCGGTCAGGATTGCCAGGGTCACTCCGTCGTACACGATTCACATCCGTCACCGCCGTTCTCAACTTCTCCCGGATGCTTTCTGGAGGGTCAAGAAGCCCGATGGAGTTATTCAGCGATTTGGACATTTTCAAGCTTCCATCCGTCCCCAGGATTCGTGGGGCATCGGAGAGAAGCACTCGAGGTTCAGGGAAGGTATTTCCGAAACGGGCATTGAATTTTCTGGCAATCTCCCGTGAGAATTCTACATGCTGGATCTGATCCTCTCCGACCGGAACATAGCCAGCCTTATAAATAAGAATATCTGCGGCCTGAAGCACAGGATAGTCCAAGAGCCCCACATTGACATTGTGCCGGTGTTGTCTCCCCTTCTCTTTAAACTGAGTCATCCTCTCCAATTCACCCACTGGTGTGACACAGTTGAAGATCCACGTCAGTTCCGTATGCTCAGGGACATGGGATTGGACAAAAAGTTTGCATCGGTCAGGGGTTAATCCGCAAGCAACGAGGACGGTCGCTGTTTCCAAAATCCTCTGCTGCAGCGAGGCCACCTCGTATTCGATCGTAATGGCATGATAGTCCACCACACAATAGACACAGTCATAGCGATTGACTAATTGAGTCCAGTTACGGATGGCGCCCACATAATTACCGATATGAATTTCACCTGAGGGCTGAATCCCGCTGAAAATTCGATCCATGACTTAATTCCTCCATTTAAGAAATGCTCGCTTGAAGATTGAGGTTAGAGGCTGGAGGCTAAATCTTTCCTATCTGCCGGCAGGCAGGTGCCTCGAGCCTCAAACCTTAAACCTCCAACAAACAAAAAGGCCATGGGTTGATATTGCCCATGGCCTCTCGCCGATTTTACTTTGTTAAATCATATGTATAGAGGTCTGGGCCAAGATCCACTTCTTATATTCTTACACCATATCCAGGCCAATTTCTTTCCCTTCATACCTAAATAATGACGGAATAACTTACCTTAATTTCTATAAAAAATCAACCCTTCGACTTTCCCTAGTCTAAAGCCCGTGGTTTGCTCAGGGTTGATACTGAGCGGCGCTTTACACCCCGTCCTGAAGGATGGGGTTTGGCGCCGTCGAAGTATCAATATCTTCATTTATCTTCGTAGAGTAAATCGGAGAGTATGTGGGCTGTCTTTTCAACAAGATCGCCACATTTCTCTCTGCCACCGGCTGCCAACCACCTCTGACGTTCCTCTTCGTTATCCAAATGGATTCCTATTATGTTATAACAATTTATGTTTCCAAATTCCTTCTCAAATTGGCTCCAGAACCCTTGGCACTTATCATAAACTTTTTGTAGCGTTTTCCGATCTTTTGGATCAGTTCTTCCCATCTTCATCCCGATAGCCATCACCGCTCCAGTGAGGGCACCACAAATTGATCCCTTATGCCCAATTCCTCCTCCAAACCCGGATGCCAGTTGCGGAAGTGCAGAATCCTTAATCTTCAAATAGTCCTTGAAACTCAAGGAAACTGATTCTGTTCAGTTAAACCCCTGGTTAAAATAACCTTTAGCTTTTTCTGAGATCAATTTCGCATCATCTTTCTTTCCCATTGAGTGCCCTCCCATTCACCCTCTTTTATTTTATTGGAAATGAATTACCTCAAATTTACCATTTTAAAATAAAAAAAGCCAATATCCTTCATTGAAGGCCGAAGAGAAATGAGTTATAGATTGACTCAATGGAAACCTGGCGATTATTAGATACTGGGGTTCGTTCAGCTGCTGAAAACATGGGTCTGGACGAGACCCTCCTCGAACTAAAGGCTGAGGAAAGAATTCCTCACACCCTCCGATTTCTCCAGTTCTCTAACCCAACAGTTCTAGTCGGGCATCATCAATCTGTAGAAGAGGAGGTTAGACTTGGCTACTGTCAGACACAAGGGATCGAAATCAATCGAAGGCTCACAGGAGGAGGTGCACTCTATTGGGGAAGAAAAGAATTGGGCTGGGAGATTTATATCTCCCAAAAAGATCCAAGGATTCCCTCAAGAATTGAGGACCTTTATAGAAGGATGGGGGAGGCAGCGTCTCTAGGCCTTCGCCATCTCGGAGTTCGCGCTCATTTTCGGCCAAGAAACGATATTGAAATACAGGGTCGTAAGATCTCCGGAACAGGGGGGACTGAGCTCTCGGGAGCTATCCTCTTCCAGGGAACTGTTCTGGTTGATTTCGATGTCGACGAGATGTTGAGGGCTCTTAGAATTCCTACTGAAAAACTTCAGGATAAAGAAATTGAATCCGTCAAAGAAAGGGTCACCTGTTTAAAATGGGAGTTGGGCCGAACCCCATCGATTCGGACGATCAAATCTGCTTTGGCCAAAGGTTTTGAAGAGGCCTTCAGTGTTCGATTTCAAGATAAACCTCTGACGGGTGAAGAAGAAAACAGGTTGAAAGGTAAATTGTCTTACTTCTCTTCTCAGGATTATATCTTCAAAATTAGAAATTCCTTGCCAAGGAGAAAAACCTTGAGTTCCATCCTGAAGGCTCCGGGCGGATTGATTCGAATCTCTGTCGCTATCGATAGTAAGACCCGGGTCATCAACCAAATTCTGATCACCGGTGATTTCTTTGCTTATCCCAAAAGAGCGATTTTCGATCTCGAAAGCCTCCTGAAGAATTCAAAGGTCTCTCCTTCCAGTATGGAAATGATCATCCGATCCTTCTTCTCTGATAAAAAAACAAGGATCCCTGGAATCAACGAGGACCATTTTATCCAAGCCCTTGATGAAGCCATCCAAAAAATGGATCTACTCCCCCAGGGATTCGATGAGGAAGAAACTCACCATCTCTTCCCTGTTTTAAAACCCTTTAAGGAGTTAAGGAAGCCTGAAGTTCTTCTCCTTCCTTATTGCGCC
Organism: Thermodesulfobacteriota bacterium; assembly: GCA_049513055.1. GTDB lineage: Bacteria > Desulfobacterota > BSN033 > BSN033 > UBA1163 > UBA1163. The sequence continues at coordinate 15,195 of JBEKWN010000054.1, read as the reverse complement.
AAAGAAATAGAATGCCTTTACCGAAACTTACAGGGCTGTGAAGAGTGCGGTCGGTGCTCAGTGGGTGATGCAGCAAAGATGGCGAGGTCCTTTGAGATGGATCCCATCACCATCCAGAATTATGAAGAGCTCGAATCGACCCTTTCCAACCTCAAACATTCGGGTGTGAGGGGATTTATTGGCTCCTGCTGTGAACCTTTCTATGGAAAACATCGGCCAGACTTTGAAAGGATCGGGCTACCTGGAATCCTTATTGATGTGGAGAGAAGCACTTGCTACGATCTCGGACAAGAAAAAGAGGCATTTAAAGGTCGCTTTGAGAATCAAACTCATCTCAATCTTTCTCTTCTCAAAAAGGTCCTTGAGTACTCTCATGATTGAAACCTATGACATTGTCGTGATCGGGGCTGGTCCTGCCGGAGCGAGTTCGGCCCAGGCAGCAGCTCACAGGGGAGCAAAGGTCCTTTTGATTGACCGAAGGCAACGCATCGGCGTGCCTGTCCAGTGTGCCGAATTTGTGCCCCAATGGATCTCCCGCTATGTTCACTTCTCCTCAAAGTGTGTCCTTCAGACAATTGAAACAATGGTCACCCATCTTCCTGGCAAAACATCTTATGAGATGAGGAGTCCGGGATATATGCTGGACCGATCCCTCTTCGATAAAGAATTGGTGGCCTCAGCCATTTTATCAGGAGCAAAGATTTTCATTGAAACAAGAGCGGTGGGTTTTTCCCCTGAGGGTCTTGTGGTGGAACAAGGTTCGAAGAAGGAAGTGATTCACTCAAAAGTATTCATCGGTGCGGATGGGGTTCACTCATTCACAGCCCGTTGTGTTGGACAACCTTCCCTGAAGACCATCGTCGCCCTCCAATACGAAGTCGTTATCCCAGAGCCTCAGAATCATGTGGATGTTTTCTTCCATAAAGATTATGAAGGGGGATATGCCTGGTTTTTCCCAAAAGGGAGAACAGCCAATGTGGGAGTGGGTGTGGTTCCTTCCAAAACCTCTCAATTACTAAACTTGCTTAGCGATTTTCTAAATTTTCTGAGGAAATCCAAAAAATTAACAGGGGTTGAAATCGTTTCAAAAACAGGGGGGTCTATCCCTTGTGAGCCCTATCGAAAAACTTTCTTCGAAAACATCCTACTGGTTGGCGATGCAGCAGGGCACGCTCACCCCATTACGGGTGCAGGAATCTTAAATGCCGTTGTCGGTGGTGAGATTGCCGCGAGGGTTGCGGTGGAGGCTATTGGTAGTGGAGACCTTCGACATTTAAAAAATTATGAGATCGAGTGGCAGGAGATATTTGGTAAATCCCTCTCCTATGGAGCTTTAAAAAGAGAATTTCTTGAAGAGAATTGGAATAAACTCGGAGTTGATTTTGAAAGATTGATTCGAAAAGCTTGGGTCGGGTTCAAAGAATATTATAAGGAGAGAAAGGGTGAATCATGGAACAGAGAGAAAGTCCACAATTTATCCAGACCAGTTTAGCTGCCTCCTTGACATTAGGTTTCCAGCAAGGGTCTTTTCACCGGAATGCAAAACTGAAGGGATTGAACCTTCTCCTCCACTATGAGGAAGGTTGTCTGGGAAAATGCCATTTCTGTGGGCTTTCGAGGTCGAGGCGAGAAGGTCCGAGAGGGAAAACCTTCATCAGGGTGGAATGGCCTCTCTACCTCTTGGAAGAAATCATCGAGAGAACAAAGGGTAAAGACCAGATTCATCGGGTCTGCATCTCAATGATTACACATCCAAAGGCTTTGGAAGACACCCTCTTTGTCATTCAAAGATTGAGAGAAGAGACTGATCTTTATATCAGTGTCCTCATCTCTCCGACGTTGATCCATCAGGAGAACTCACTTGATGCGATGAAAAAAGCCGGCACAGATCGTGTTGGAATTGCTATCGATGCCGCCACGCCTGAACTTTTCGATCAATTGAGAGGGAAAGGGGTTGGAGGTCCTCATCAATGGGACCATTACTGGGAGGTTGTCCGAATGGCTGTAAATGTTTTTTCAAAATTTCAAGTGGGGATCCATCTCATTGTGGGTCTGGGTGAAACAGAAAAGGAGATGGTAGAGACGATTCAGCGGGGACAGGAGATGGGAGCCCATACCCATCTCTTCTCTTTCTTCCCTGAGAAGGGAAGTCCCATGGAAGGATATTCCCCACCTCCTCTTGACCAATACCGAAGAATTCAGCTTGCCCGCTGGATAATTAATGAGGGTCTGGGATCAACAAAACAGATGAAGTTTGATAAGAATGAAAGATTGATCAATTTTGGAATCGACATCAATCCTCTTATCCAGATCGGAGAACCTTTTATGACCTCTGGATGTCCTGGGAGAGATGGGAAAGTGGCCTGCAACCGACCTTATGGTAACGAGCGGCCCTCAGGCCCGATCCGGAATTTCCCTTTTATACCGGAATCAGAAGATATCGAAGAAATCAAAAACCAATTGGGGATATGAGTAGAGATTTCACATAAAGTAAGATTCTGTGTGAGTCGGTTCTGTCATTCCCGTGCAAACGGGAATCCAGTATTACTGAAAAGATATGGATTCCTTTCCCCGCCTTCGCGGGGACAAGCTTGCCCCTGCGGAAGCAGGGGCAGGAATGACGAAAGATAAACCAATGATAAAAGATTTGATTGAAAAACCCTTAAAAGAACTCCAATCTGAAGCCTTTCAAATTCGAAAGAGCCATTTTGGCAACGAACTCACCTTCTCCATCCCTGGCACTGTTTCTTACCATGACAAAAACTTCTCTTTTCAAAAAAACCGATTTGCAGCGATTAGTATAACGGGGAGTCATTGCGATCTTCGATGTGCACACTGCAAAGGGAAACTTCTTGAATCGATGATCCCTGCGGAGGATCCTCAAACCTTTCTTCGAACGGCTGATCGACTCCGGCTCGACGGGGCTCATGGAATTTTAGTGAGTGGGGGAGCAGATCAGAACGGTGAAGTTCCTTTAAAAAAATTCATTCCCTCAATCAAAGAACTTAAGGAAAAGGCCCCTCAATTTAAGGTCATCGTCCATACCGGCCTCATCAGAAGAGAAATAGCTATGGAGCTCAAGGATGCAGGGGTAGATCAAATTCTCATTGATGTCATCGGAGATGACGACACCATTCGTGAGGTTTACCGTTTGAACAAACGGGTTGAAGATTATGAAGAGACGCTCTGGATGTTAAAAGAGATGGGCCATCGCCTTGCTCCCCACATCATCATTGGACATCACTTTGGAGAGATAAGAGGAGAATGGAGAGCTTTAGAGATGGCCACACGGGTCGGTGTAGAAACCATCGTTTTGGTCATCTTCAAAGCCCTCCATCCTTCTGGGAAAAATCATTTCAAAATTCCGAACCCGGAAGAAACATCAAGGATTTCTGCCATCGCTCGCATTCTCAATCCCAACATCCCCATTCGGATGGGTTGCATCCGTCCGGCTCATCCCTGGAAGGCAAAGATGGAGAAAGGATTTATTGACTCCGGGGTAAACACCATCGCCTACCCCCTTCAGGGGACGATCGATTATGTAAAAGAAACTGGTCTCAAAACAAAATTCATTGAGATGTGCTGCAGTTTGATATAATTTGCCAGATGCAAAACACTTTTAAGAATAGGCAGGTGTGCTAGAAAAGCTTTACAGCGGCACCTTAGAGGATTTTATATCGGATTGACTGTCCTATGTACTATCACTTTTTGTATTAACAACCAATACCCTTAAAATATTATAACGACCGCTTTGTAAAACTTTGAAAGTATACTTGCCTGTTTGATCAATTGAATTTTAGACCAAATCATATGATTACAATTACCTCCTGCTTCAATGGTTTAAGAAGAACAAAAGAGACCTCCCATGGAGAAAAACCAGGGATCCCTATGCCATCTGGGTTTCAGAGATCATGCTTCAGCAGACCCAAGTCGCCACGGTGATCCCCTACTACCAAAAATTTCTTAAATCTTTTTCGACCCTCCACCACCTGGCAAAAGCCAATCTCTCAAAAGTCCTAAAAGTCTGGGAAGGACTGGGGTACTATTCGAGGGCGCGAAATCTTCACCGTTCTTCTCAGATCGTCTTAAACCGCTTTCATGGAAGAGTCCCTGACACTCTGAAAGACCTTCTCAGCCTGCCTGGAATCGGTCGATCCACCGCAGGCGCTATCCTTTCCTTCGCCTTTCATAAAGAAGCCCCTATCCTCGATGGAAATGCGAAAAGAGTCCTCTCCAGGCTCTTTGCTGTTTCAGGAAGTCCGGGAGAAAGAAAAACAGAAGGACTTCTCTGGGAAATTTCAGAATCTTTGATTCCAAAAGGATTTTCAAATCCTTTTAACCAGGCACTCATGGACCTTGGCTCCATGCTCTGCACGCCCAAAGAACCTGAATGCGGTCGTTGCCCCCTTCGCCATTTTTGCAAAGGAAGAGCGTCAGGAAATCCTGGGAGATTTCCAGCAAAGAAGGTAAAAAAAACGATTCCCCATGTTGAGTCAGTCTCAGCAGTGATCTTTCCGAATTGGAGGAATGAAGGAAAACAAAGGTCAAGGCTAAGGTCGAGGTTAAGAAACACTATCAAGAAAGAATTGGAAATGAATGTTGAAGTCAAAGAGTTTATAGGAGTTTTTCAGCAAACCTATTCTCACTTCAAACTTACCCTGCATGTCTTTCATTGCCAGCATCTTAATGGAAAAGGAAATGGGAAATGGGTCCCCATTCAAAACCTTAATCTTCTTCCCATGTCAAGAATTCATCGAAAAATCGCCCAAACCATTTCAGATCGCAGATTTAAGATTTTAGATTGAAAACCTTTTCTTCAATCTGCGATCTCAAATCTGAAATCCAAAATTTATTTACTTTACCGGGCTGAAATCAATATGTCTTCTCTCCACATCTACCCGATCCACCCTCACCCTGACTTCATCGCCAATTCTGAAGGTCTTGTGAGTCCTCTCCCCAACAAGACAATATCGTTTCTCATGATACTGATAATAATCGTCGTGTAGGCTCGTCACCCTCACCAAACCTTCTACAAAAATATCTCTCAGTTCTACAAAAAAACCAAAAGCCGCCACGCCACTAATGATCCCTTCAAATTCCCCACCGATCTTATCCTTCATGAAACGAACCCTGTATCGGCCCAGAATCTCCCTTTCAGCCTCCATGGCCACCCTTTCCCTATTGGAGAGATGGTCAGCCTTATTAGCTAAAACCTCCTCCGGGATCTTGACCTCCTTCTTAGACAGAACTCTTTTTAAAAGCCGGTGGACGATCAGGTCAGGATACCTTCTGATGGGAGAAGTAAAATGGGTGTAGCCATCTGAGGCCAAACCGAAGTGTCCTAAGTTTTTGGCCGAATATTTGGCCCACTTCATCGATCGAAGTAGAATTTCGTTTACCACCCTTTCTTCAGGCCTTCCCTTGATATCAGAAAGGATTCTCTGGAATTCCTTCGGAGAATGGTCTGACTCCTTTCTCATCTTATATCCTAATTGAGAAATAAACCTTCTAAACTCATCAATCGCTTCTTTTTTCGGAGGCTCATGGATTCGATAGATAAATGGAAATCCTTTCTCTTCCATAAAATGGGCAACGGCCTCGTTGGCAGCGATCATAAATTCTTCAATGATCTGATGGGCCAGGTTTCTCTCTGCCCGAATAACGTCCTCTGTATCCCCTTGGAGATTGAGGATGACTTCGGGTTCTGGAAGATCAAAATCAATGGCTCCCCTTCCTATTCTTCTTCGACGAAGTTCTTGACAGAGATCGGCCATGAGTTCTAAGGAGGGGAGGAGATGTTTAAATTTCCTTCTTAACTCCGCTTCTCCATCCACCAAGATTTTTCTAACCAGGGTATAGGTCAGTCTCTCGTCGCTTCGGATCACACTGGGATAGAATTGAACGGCTCTTCTCTCTCCATTTCCGTCATATCTCAACTCCGCTGTAAGGGTCAGCCGATCCACTCTGGGATGGAGACAACAGATCTCATTGGAAAGTTCAGGCGGAAACATAGGAATCGCGCGGTCTGGAAAATAGACGCTGGTACCCCGGGAATAAGCTTCGTTGTCCAGACCAGTCTCCTCCCTCGCATAGTGACTGACATCGGAGATGGAAACGTATAGTTTCAAGCCTCCATCCCTTTCTCTTTCAATGGAGACAGCATCATCAAAATCTCTTGCATTTTCTCCGTCGATGGTGAAGGTCGGAATTTCTCTCAGGTCAACTCGATCTCTGTATTCATGTGAGGAGGGTGCGGGAGGAAGGTTTTGTGCCTCCCTTAAAACAACCGATGAGAATCTATAAGGAAGTTCGTATTTGTGAATGATGATCTGAGGCTCAATCTCTGGATCATCAGGATATCCCAAAATGTGAGTGATTCTCCCCTCCGGCCTCGCCCTCTCCGTCGGATACTGGGTGATCTCTGCCACTACAATCTGATTTGGCCTCGCTCTCTTCGTCTCCCCTTCCGGGATGAAAACCTCCTGGAGGATTCGTTCGTCCTCCGGAATGATGTAGGAATAATTTTTGGCCCTCATAAACTTGCCAACGACTTTGCGCGTCTTTCTTTCCAGAATCCGGATGACACTGCCTTCTTTTCCCTTCCTCCGGATTGACTCTACTCTTGCGACGACACGATCCCCGTTCATTGCCTCTTTGAGATTTCTGGGGCTGATGAAAATATCTTCTTCTCCTCCTGCTTCAGGAATGACGAATCCATATCCATCCGGATGCGTTTTGACCCTGCCCACGATCAGATTCATCTTCGATGGAAGGCCATAACGGTTCCCTCGAATCCGAACAACCTTTCCTTTATCCGCCAAATCTCTGAGGTATTCTCTTGCCTTTTGCCTCTGCTCTTTTTGATGGCCTAAACGATGGAGAACCTCTTTTAAAAGAAGAGGCCGATCCTCCTCCTTCATTAATTCAAGGATCTGTTCCACCGAAAGATCCGAGCGCCTCTCCCTACGACCTTTCTCCCTCTCTGTTTTCATTCGCTTCTTACCCATCGTTTCTTTAACCATGCAAACAAATCACAAATACCAAATTCCAAAACCCAAATAAGTTCCAAACACCAATTTCAAATGATCAAAACGGTTTGGTTTGAAATTTGTAATTTTGAACATTCGAATTTATTTGGAATTTGGTGCTTTCGTTAACTCATAACTCCTAACTCTTCATTCCAGTTCTTCTCCCAAAACAGCATTTCTCACTGTCTTCATCATACCTTTAAAACCAGGAATTCCTGGATCCAGGTCCATTTCTTCCAATCCAATTTCACTCTCTTTCGTTATTCCCAACCCTAATTCCATAGCACGTTTCACCTGCCGCTGCTCCCAGACATCGACCTCTTTGATTTGAGGAAGTTCAGAATAATGTTTCAATACTCCTAGCCCTACAATATCGGCGGCAATTCGATCTCCTGTGGCAATGATAAGGTTGGCATCACGACCTATGCCTTTCCACGGACCTCCCTCCACCATCAACCTCGTTCCATCCACAATATGGAGATCAGGGGTATAAGCCAAGTTCAGCTCGGCAATGACCTCCTCCCAATGAGCTCGATCTACAAAATAAGGCCTCTGTTTAAAATGGGTGGCACCGACAAAGTTCTTTAAGGCAATGCTATAAGTGGCTGACCGATGGGTTTTGATCACCGGAAGATTGATAATCCGATCAACCTGAAAGAGCACCTCTGAAACATAAACCTTTTTGAGAAATTTACCCTGGGGGAGATCGATGGAAACCCATCCTCTTTCTTCAAAGGGGACCAGTTCAGCCTCTACTTCCTCTGCCATCAATTTTATAAAGGTGATGTCCATATTTTTTCGTGTCGGGAGTTTAATGAGAGCGGACATATCACCCACAAGGACCCGACGGGCTCCGGACTCGTAAAGGATTTTTGCAACAGCCCTGATCACCTTAGGGTTGGTCGTTGTAGGAGGGGGAGAACCGTCGAGAATATTGGGTTTGAGCAGGATCGATTTCCCGAGAACATCAAGTTCCTCTATCCCCCCGATGAGATCGATCGCCGTTCTCACCATCTTCTCAACATCTCTTCCATGAACGATGCTGACCAGTGTCTTCTCTCCTTCCTTGAAGGGATTTGATCTAGGTGGAAGAGGAGTCCCTTTTTTAGGCCGGACGATGAAGGGCCACCAACAGGCTCGCCAGCGGAAGGTAAAGAGTATCAGGAGCGCGATCCCCAAGGCATAAAGGAATGAACGTCTGGGCATCCCCTTTAAATTAATTTCCATGTGATTCCTCCTGGCCTAAACAAACTGTAAGCAAACAGCATGGTCATCTCATTATAGAATTTAATGATTATCTTGAAAAAAAAAGGGCATCAACGCCCTTTCTAATATAAAGGAAAATTTTTTGATTCAAGCTTATGTTCGAACGCCACCAAAGAACCCCATTGACCCAACGAACATCATCACGAGAAGAATGGCAATAAAAATGAGTCCAAAGATCACCATGGCAGGGAGGAGAACTGCTAAAACTGCCTTCCCGGTTGAGATCCCATGGCCCTCTCTCACTCCAATGATGGTCAGGATGAATACATAAATATTTCCAATGAGGAGTCCAATAAATGGGATGATCCCAAAAAGATATCCGCTGTAAGAATAGGCAATGGCACGGAAGGTTGTCTTATACCCATTATTATTTCCTCTTACAATCATGAGGCAGAGGTGGATGATGGCACTTCCAATGAACATGGCGATGGCTTGCTGGAATGGCAAAGGAAGAATAATTTGGAGAATGGAAAGACTGTACTGAAAAGGAAACCTGTCCATTGGGATGAATTGCGCTATGAATAGCCAAAACCAGAAGATGGCACAACCATTTCCAATGATCCCGGTGATCAACCCATAGATCAGAGGAGCCCAGTATCCCTCACCGAAAGAAATTTTCTTAAAGAATCGGGTGGGAAAGAAGAGTGAATCTCGTGTAGTTCTATAAAAGGCCCTAATGAATCCTTCCCCACTCTCCCATGGGGTATACTCTTCTGCTGAAATTTCTCGAACCTGCCCTTCATACGAACGGGCCATCTCCTGAAATTGGACATATTTAGAAATGATGATGCCACATTTGACACACTCATCGGTTTCAGGTTGTTCAAATCCACATTGTGGACAAGTCACCATTCCTCCCGTATAAGGCTTCCTTTCAGATTCGGGTCTATAAGTAAAGGGGGACTTCGGCTCAGACCTCGGGCCAGGTTCAGGTTTAGGTTTAGGTTCATACTCCTGAGTAATTTCCAGACCGGGGGTCGGCTCCTCCTCCACCTTGGCTCTTCCCCCAATTGCATCAAAGGCCATCACATACCTCTCCGCCTCCTCTTTCGAAACCCCTTTTTTCACTACAATGGGAACCCTCTGGAGCAAGCTTTCAGCCTTTCCAGGAGTAAGATTAAATTTTTTCTGAAGGCCTCCGAGCAAACGAGTCTCCTCTTCGGGTCCGATCACCGATAGACCTAAAAAAATCACTTTATAGAACGCCACTTCCCCACCTCCTTTTGGAAACCACTAAGGATTTGAAAATAGTTATCATATCCAACGCTAAACTACAAGAATTATTTACAGTGACGAATAGGCAGAAGTCGATTCCCGTCAAATTGATAGACAATATTTAAAGAGACCCTATCTGAGACCATTGCCATCTGGTCAGCCCAGGGCTCCATCCTTGCCAAGCCTTCCAGACCATCAACTCGATCTAACTTTTCAATCTTGGCCTCCCAATCATCCAGATATTCCCCCTCTCTCAATCTCTGAGAAATGAATTCTTTAATCCGATGATGAGGAAGGCGAGTCTTTCCATTTTCAGAAACAGGAATTCCTTCTAACCCCTCTCCGGCGACACTCTTGAGATCGATGACGAAAGGTGAGATACTAAATAGATAGAAGTCGGAGAGAAAGATCTCTTTGGTAGACATTCCCCAAAGTTGTTGAAGTGTCGTCCTCCTTCGTGGGGAAATAGAACAGGGCTTTTGGATACATGGAAAGTTTTGGAATGTGTCTTTTTGAAAAATAAGTTCCGGATGCTCCACGATGAAACAATATTCCGGAAAGAGAGCACAGGCCATTGGCCTCCTCAAATAGATGGAACATTCTTTCCCATCGAGGAAATGGCATGGTTTCTTCAACTCCAGAGTAACCCGGTCGATCCAGGGTTCGTTTTCGTGAATGGGATCGAACCCAATTTTAACATCCTTCCTGAAAAGCTCCGTGGCCTTACGACCTGAGATCAAAGAGATGGCGGCCACGCCGACCAGGCTGATGGGGATATGGAGGTTGGGTTCCTTACAACCCATTCGTTCGCAAGAGTCAGGGCACGAGAAGGTTGACCATCCATTAAAGAGGATGGATCGCTCTGCAAGATATTGCTCCATAAATATTTTATATCCACAATTCGTTTTGACTTCAACCCTTCTTTAATAAGGAAATTGAAGTAAAATTGCAAAATTATTCCAAATCTGGGATAATCCCAACTGTCAATCCTTCAATTTTCAAATTAAAGGGGAATCCATGTTCGAGATGCAACTGACTCAAATTTTTGGTATCAAATTTACGCAAAGACACAAGGGGAGAATACAATGAAAACGAGAATGACTGAACTTTTAGGAATCAAGCATCCCATCATGCTCGCAGGAATGGCCTTCGTGAGTTTACCAAAACTTGTAGCCGCAGTTTCAAATGCCGGCGGTATTGGTATGTTGAATTCCGTCGTCTATACCCCCGATCAAATAAGGGATGTTATCAGACAGGTGAAATCTCTCACGGATAAACCCTTCGGGGTAAATGCCACCCTCATATTCCCCAACGCTAAAGAAAATATAGAGATAGCTCTCGGAGAAAAAATTCCGATTATAAATTTTGCGTTGGGGAAAGGGGATTGGATCATCAAGAGAGCGCATGAATACGGCGGTAAGGTTTTGGCAACGGTAGCCATAGAGAAACATGCGCGTCGAGCAGAAATGGATGGAGCAGATGGTCTTGTGGTGACGGGTCACGAGGCAGCAGCCCATGGAGCAGATGCTGGCACATTGGTATTAATCCCTTTGATCGCCCGTCAAACGAAACTTCCCATTATCGCAGCCGGTGGGTTTTGCGACGGTAGGGGATTGGCGGCTGCCTTGGTCTTGGGGGCCGAGGGAATTTCCATGGGTACCCGCTTCATGTTGACCCAGGAATGCGAAATGCACCAAAAAGCGAAAGAGCTTTCTCTTAAGGCAACCGTAGAGGATACCATTTGTTCTGAAAAGATTGATGGTTTGCCCGGAAGATGGCTCAAGACTCCAGCAGCCATGAAAATGGCAGAGAAAAAACCCTCGTTCCTTCAGGCCTTCTCGAGTGCCCTCCAGATTAAACGCATGATTGATGTTCCGTTTTTTAAACTTTTCTTGGGAGGTCTCAAACAACGAAGTGTTCAGGATCTTGCTCGGCAGGCAGTTAGCATCTCAGGGCTAAAGATCGCTATTGACAACGGCGATTTTGAGACCGGAGTTTTGCCAATGAGCCAGGCCATCGGTTTGATAAAAGATTTACCTACTTGTAAAGAAGTCATTGAGCGAACTGTTGCCGAAGCTCAGGAATTGGTGGAGGCTGTTAGGAAAAAGATTACTTCTTAAGGGTCGCAGCGGATCATCCACAAAATAAGGAACCCAAAGGAAGTCAATGAAGACACCCTTTACGGCGCTCGAACCATCCCTGAAAAATTAAATTTTATCAAGGGTAAATGAAACCTCACATCCTTTTAACCTAATGGATTTAAAGAATTACTCTGTAAAATCAAATACTTAAAATTGAAAAAAGATTTTACTTGACAAGTATATATGTATCAGATAATATATGCGTAGTTTAATATAAACCAATGCCTATATATAGGAGAAGTCATGTCTTTACCACACGCTCTTTTGGGTCTTCTCAATTATCGCCCAGCAACAGGGTATGAACTTAAGAAAACCTTTAAAGAATCAATTTATTTTTTCTGGAATGCTACTTTGCCCCAGATATATCGAACATTGAAACAGATGGAGAAAAAGGGTTGGTTAACTTCAGTAATTGAGCATCAGGAAGGAAAACCAAACCGCAAGGTATACAAACTCACTGACAAGGGTTTAAAGGAATTCCGGCGATGGTTGGAAGAACCTCCCGAGGTTCCGCAACCCCGGAATCCCTTGATGTTGAAGCTTTTCTTTGGCAACCAGATGGATAAAGAACACCTTACTAATCACCTCCAAAAAATGAGGGAATACCATACCAATTTGCTCAAAAAATATGAAAAAGAGGCAAAACCAATCATTCAACATTATGCATCTACTACTGGTGCTTCTAATGACGCCCGATACTGGGCACTTACATTAGAGTTTGGTCGGATGCATGCCAGAATGATTATAGACCAGTGTGATAAGTTATTAAAAACATTTCCTAAAGAAAAACCCCAAGGTCCTACTAAAAGGGGGTAGCCCTGTATCCATTTATATGAAAAAGCTTATGAATACGCAGTTCGTTACACTGTAAAACCAATTATTAAAGGAGATTTAGGGTATGAAGTCGAAAACAAAAATAATCCTGTTTATTACATCTTTCATTCCGGTTATTGCTTTTAAGGTTATTGCCCGGGTGGGTGAAGCCAATTTGGCCCAGGCGAAGGCAGCGACGGTGGTAGGCCTGATTCTTGCGGGAATCCAATTTATTCTCTCGAAGCAATTCCTCAAACGCACGACCTACCAGGAGAAAGCCTTCCTTGGATTTCTTGGATTTGGGACGGCATGGGTCTATTTTACCCCTACCCCTCTCTCTTCCTTATTTGTTGAACACTCAACAACCCTTCTCTATTCTCTCCTCTTTCTGACAACCCTTTTACCGCAACTATTTGGATATGATCCGTTCACCTACGCCATTGCCAAACAATGGTATCCGGAAACGGTCTGGAAAGCCCCCCAATTTAGACTAATCAATCTCCATATCACTTATATTTGGAGTTGTCTCTTTTTCCTCTCATGCCTCTCAAGTTGGCTTGGTCACGGAAAGCCTGTATTCTACATCCTTATACCTCTTATCCTCCTATTTGGAATCGGCCTTCCCTTTTCGAGAAAATATCCTGACTACTACCTGAAGCGAACCTTTACTACTCAACCTATTGATCCGTCTTTGTTTCCAGCCACAGCTAAGGAACTCATCTCTCGCATGCCTCTGGGTTTTGATCCTGAAACAGGCAAACATCTCAAAGCAGAGATTCAGTTTGTCCTCTCAGGTGAAGGAGGTGGCGAGATGGTGCTTTCTATCGCAGAAGGAAAATGCACTTTTAGGGGAGGGAAAACACCCACTCCGACATTGACCATCTATTCATCAGGGGATGTGTGGCTAAAGATGGCGAGAGGAGAGATCAGCAGGCCTAAAGCCCTGATGGAAGGACTCTTTAGAGTGGAAGGGGACATGAATCTACTAATGAAAATGGGAGACCTCTTCAGCGCTCCCACAAAAGCCAAAGAAGAATTCATCAAGGAAGGAGAGAAAAAAATGTTGAAAATTTTAGCTATCCAAGGAAGCCCGCGGCCAAAAGTGAGCAATACAGACGTTCTGCTTCAAGAGTTTTTAAAGGGTGTTCAAAGTCAAGGTGCTGAGACTGAAACGGTCTATCTCAAGCAAAAGGATATTCACCCCTGCGTAGGTTGCTACACCTGCTGGACGAAAACCCCGGGGGTGTGTGTCTTTAAGGACGATATGCCCGAACTTTTAGAAAAGGTGAGAAGTTGCGATATAATGGTTTACGCAACCCCCTTATACTACTACAATATGACCTCCCTTCTGAAGGCCTTTCAGGACAGGCTTCTTCCCCTTTCAGATCCTCATCTGATCAAAACGGGCGAGACCTACCGACATCCTTCAAGATACCAAGTGAATCGAAAGATGGCTCTTGTCTCTACCTGCGGGTTCCCCGAAATATCTCATTTTGATGGTCTCCGACATATCTTCCGCCACTTAGAAGGAAACGGCCAGGTGCCTCTCATCGGTGAACTTCTGATGCCGGGTGGTGAACTCTTAAAACAGGAGGGATTGAAAGAGAAGGCTCAGGTTGTTCTTCAGGCTGCTTATCAAGCAGGGGTTGAGGTGGTTCGGGATGGAAGGGTTTCAAAAGAAACAGAAGCAGAAATCCAGAAACCCCTTCTAAAGGCTGATGAGATGGCTGAGATGGCTAATCTTTGGTGGGATAGTTACTTAGAAGGAATCGCACAGGGAAAACCTCAAGAAGGGGGAAAGGTGGAGGATATGAGACTCCTTCTAAGAGGGATGGCAGCAACGTTCAATGCCCAGGCAGCAGGGAAGCTTAAAGCCATCATTCAGTTCGAAGTAGTTGGAAAGCAACCGGGAAATTGGTTTTTCTCGATCGAGAATGGAAGATGCAGCTTCAACGAAGGAAAGGTGGGTTCTCCTGCACTCACCATTAAAACCCCTTCGGAGATTTGGCTGACCATTGCAAATAAGGAATTGGATGGCCAACAGGCTTTCATGGAAGGTAAATACAAGGCGACTGGAGACATGAGTCTCTTAATGCAAATGAAGACTTTATTTGGAAGTTGAAGATCATGACATAGGTGATTCGATCACTTCAGATAAGGTTCCCATTGTTTGGCCGTCTTTAGGATATAATTCTTCGGAAGACCTTTGACAATCTGGTTGTGACCAGGTAAGAGGATATCCACCTCTAATTCAGCAAGCCGCATCAGAGATTTTTTAAGCTCAGGAGCATCGGCACCATAAAGGTCAAAACGACCAATCGCATGATCGGCATAGACCACATCTCCTGGAATGAGAATCTTCATTGGACGATGATAAAGACCGATGCTTCCCATGGAGTGTCCTGGGATGTGGATGACCTCCCAGACCATGTCGCCAAGATCCAAGGTCTCACCTCCATCAAGCTTTCGATTTACCTTAAATTTGAAGGCACCTGGTTTAAGGCCGAACTGCAACTGGCACAACACTCGGAACATATCCATCCCATAAACGGTCCTCTCATCCCCTTGTTCCAGGAGACTGGCTTCCAAGCTATGCATCCACAGTTCAGCCCGGGGGATCTGCTTTAGGATTTCAGCGAGACACCCAATGTGATCCAGGTGCGTATGGGTCATGATAATCCTTTTTATCGCTGATAATTCAATCCCTTCTTTCTGGATAGACTGGATCTTAT
>JBEKWN010000053.1:0-26225 GCA_049513055.1 Thermodesulfobacteriota bacterium | reverse complement strand
GTGGCTTTATCTGCGGGTCTTGAATATGTCTATATCGGGAACGTACCGGGGCATGAGGGTGAAAACACCTTCTGCCCGAAATGCAAAAAAATGATCATCCAGCGGAGGGGATATATGGTTGGAGAGATACATCTGAAAGGAGGGAAGTGCGGGTATTGCGGAAGACCGATACCGGGTATTTGGACGTGAGTACAAAAGGATCAAAAAAATATAAGGTTCTCTGGGAAAAATGGATAAGTTTTTACAATTTTATATAGATTGATGTTCTTTAATTAACATCCCTTTAATCCATGGGTTAGTTGTTAGGCAAAAAATAGGTTTGTCTGTAGAAAGGAGGAAGTCATGGCTGAAAAGAAGGCGACAAAAAAGGTTGGTAAAAAGGGCATAAGGAAGGGTGATGTTTATAAATGTAGTGTCTGTGGTCTTGCAGTAACAGTGGATGAAGTTTGCGGGTGAGTGGATGCCTGTGATATCATTTGCTGCGAAAAGCCAATGAAGCCTAAAAAACGGGCTTAAGTAAGGAATTCAATATGTTAATCTGCTGGGAGTAGGTCATCTATTGATGTTTTCATGATCTCTTAAAGATCATTTCTCACATTAGGACAAAAAGTAGCTTTTTCGCCTTCTCATAGAATTCCAATTTCTAAGGGAATCTTTAAAAATCAAAGAGTTGATCGTTTAATTTCCTTTGGCACAGAGATTGCTTAATAATTTCAGATTTTGAATGCAGAAAACAATAAGGAGGTAAAAAAATGAAAAAACTGATGGTTATCTTTATAGTGGTTATATTCGCATTAGGCGTATTCATCCTCGCCTATGCACAAAACCCTGAAGGCGCAAGACCACAGGAAAAAATGTCTATTGAACAGAGGAAGGCAAGGTTAATCTCGTCAATTGACGAACGCATTAACATGCTTCAGGAAGTAAAGGCTTGTGTTTCTGCTGCGCAAACACCTGAGGATTTAAGGAAATGCAGGGAAAAATTTAGGGAAGAAAGAAACCTGTTCAGGGAAGAGACGAAAGAGCAGAGGAAAAAATAAGTCTCTTCAAAGTATTGTGCTGCTTAAGACATAGCGGCAGATAAAATTCTGCCGCTATGAAACATCAAAGTCACAAAAAATTATTATCAGTATTCTAAAATAATGTATACAGTTTAATACCCATCCTGTAATATGGCAAAAGGGGATGGTTTTATTTAGCGGCGGAAGGCGGCAAAGCTGTAAACTTCGGAGAAAATTATGCGACGAACAATTGGAATCACAATCCTGGTAGTTGTCATGCTTGGCGTGATCGGCGGCGCAGGCGTGTGGTGGTTGCGGTCCAAAAAGGACAAGGAGACGACGTTTCGAACGGTCCCGGTGAAACGGGGCGATCTGATGGCCACGATCAGCGCAACGGGGACGGTCGAGCCGGAGGCAGCAGTGGACGTGGGTGCTCAGGTTGCAGGGGTGATTATCGCCTTCGGCAAGGACAAGCACGGGAAGGACATTAACTGGGGTTCGGTCGTGGAAGAGGGCATGGTACTGGCGAAAATTGACGATTCACTATACGCCGCTGCCGTGGAAACTGCCAAAGCCCAATTCCAGCAGGCCGTGGCCAACAAGATCAGCGCCGATGCCAATGTGCTCCAGATGAAAGCGAAGTTGCTGCAGGCCCAGGCGGACTGGAATCGGGCGCAGAAGCTCGGCCCATCCGACGCGTTATCACAGAGCGCTTACGACCAGTACCAAGCCAATTACGAGGTGGCCAAGGCCAATCTGGCGGCGGCCGAGGCCGCCGTGGAGCAAGCGAAGGCAACAGTGGCGCAAGCGAAGGCCAGCCTCACCACCGCGCAGATCAATCTCGATTACTGTACCGTCAAGTCGCCGGTCAAGGGTGTGATTGTTGACCGAAGAGTTAACATCGGCCAGACCGTCGTGTCCAGCCTGAGTGCACCGAGTCTGTTCCTCATTGCGAGAGACCTCAAGCGCATTCAGGTTTGGGTGTCGGTCAACGAAGCCGACATCGGCAGTATTTCTAAAGGCCAGCCAGTGACGTTCACCGTGGACGCGTATCCCGGCCGGGTGTTCCAAGGGCAAGTCGGCCAAGTTCGGCTCAACGCGACGATGACGCAGAACGTCGTCACTTACACCGTCGAGGTGGACACCAACAACGACGATGGCAAACTGTTGCCCTACTTGACAGCCAACGCACAGTTCAAGATCGGCCGTCGGCAAGGCGTGCTGCTGGTCCCGAATGCGGCGCTGCGTTGGTCACCGCGACCCAACCAGATCGCTCTGGAACCTCGCCAAACATCCCACGCTCCGGCCGGCTCCTCGAGCCGAGAAAGTGGCGGTAGGTCTGGCACCGTTGATGCGCCGCAAGCGCGCGGAACCATCTGGGTCGAGCAAGGCAAGTTTGTCCGTCCTGTCCGTGTGGAAAATGGGCTGACGGACGGCACATTGACAGAGGTTGAAGGCAAGGATTTGACCGAGGGCCTGCGCGTAGTCGTCGGCGAAGCGACGGGGGAAGCCGCAGTCGGCCCGAGCACTGAGCGAAGTCCGTTCACGCCCCAAATGGGGCGGGGGCCGCGTCAAGGTCAAGGTGGCCCGGGCGGTCCTAGCGGTGGACGCTGAAGTTGGCGTAGGAGGGCTCTGCTTTGGATTTGATTGAACTGCGAGACATTCGTAAAACCTACCATCTCGGTGAGGTGGATCTGCCAGTGCTCAAAGGCGTATCGCTGAACATCGTCCACGGCGAACTCGTGGCGTTGATGGGCGTCAGTGGCTCCGGCAAAAGCACGCTGATGAATATCCTCGGTTGCTTGGATCACCCAAATTCAGGTGAGTACTGGCTGGACGGCCGCGAGATTTCCCGACTCACCGCCAGGGAACGGGCCCGGCTGCGAAATCGGATAATCGGGTTCGTTTTTCAAAACTACAACTTGCTGCCGCGCACGACTGCGTTGGAGAACGTCCTGATGCCGCTGACCTACACCAAGGAGAACCTCAGTGAGCATCAAAAGATACAGCGCGCCGCCGAGTTACTCCTGAAAGTGGGTTTGGCGGATCGTATTAATCACCAGCCGTCTCAACTTTCCGGCGGCGAACAGCAGCGCGTGGCGATCGCCCGGTCGCTGGTCAACCATCCACGGGTGCTCCTCGCCGACGAGCCGACCGGCAACCTCGACTCGCGCACCAGTGAGGAACTCCTCCAGATGTTCCAGCAGCTCAACAGCGCCGATGGCATCACCATCATCCTGGTCACCCACGATCCCGGCGTGGCACAACACGCCCAGCGAATCATTCGCATTAAGGATGGCCTTATTGAGAGCGGCACGGGTCCACCCAAACCCGGAGGTGCCGCATGAAATCGTACGGCATCCTGAAAACGGCTTCAGGCGCGCTCCGGCGCAACGTCATGCGCACGATGCTCACCATGCTGGGCATCGTCATCGGCGTCGCAGCGGTGATCACGATGATGGAGATCGGCAAGGGTGCGACCATCGCCATCCAGCGCACCATGGCCAGCATGGGCGCCAACACCCTCGTAATCTTACCCGGGGCCGCTAACACCGGTGGCATCAGCTATGGGGTCGGCAGCATGATGACGCTGACGCCGCAGGATGCGGATGCGATCATCAAAGAGTGCCCCGCCGTCGGTAGCGTGGCGCCGATCGTGCGCGCCCGCACGCAGCTGGTATACGGAAACCGCAACTGGGTGCCGACATACATCTACGGCACCACTCCGTCGTTTCTGCAGGTACGCGATTGGACCGATATGGACCAGGGTGAAGCGTTCACCGAGCATGACGTCCGCAACTCCAGCAAAGTGTGCATCATCGGCCAGACAATCGTGAGGGAGTTGTTCGGCGGACAGTCGCCCATCGGCAAGGAGGTCCGCATCCGGAACGTGGTGTTTAAGGTCATCGGCGTGTTGCGGAAAAAAGGCGCGAACATGATGGGCATGGACCAGGACGATATCCTGTTGGCGCCCTGGACGACGATCAAATATCGCGTGGTTGCTTCCTCGCTCGCCGCCGCCAACCAGAGTGCGACCAACACGAGCATCAGCACCGAAGTCAATACGCTCAGCCAAATTTACCCGAACCTCCAGCAGAATCTTTACCCGGTTCCGTCGAACACCGAGCAGGCCGACGTGCCGCAGCCGATCCGCTTTACCAATGTGGACAATATCTTGACCGCCGCGCGGTCGACCTACCAGATTCCTTCTGCCATCCAGCAGATCACCATGTTGCTGCGCGAACGTCACCGCCTTCACACCACCGATCCGAATGATTTCAACGTTCGTGATATGACCGAGATTACCAAGGCGTTGACTTCTACGACAGAGTTGATAACCAAACTGCTGTTGTGTGTGGCGACGATCTCGCTGGTGGTCGGCGGCATCGGCATCATGAACATCATGCTCGTCTCAGTCACCGAACGAACGCATGAAATCGGCCTGCGCATGGCGGTGGGTGCCGAGCCGGGCGACATCCTGCGGCAGTTTTTGACCGAGGCGGTCGTGTTGTGCCTGCTCGGCGGCACGGTGGGCATTCTACTGGGCCGCGGCAGTTCGTACATTGTGTCTTCGGTATTGCACTGGCCGACGGCAGCTTCTGTGGGTGCGATCGTCGCTGCCGTGGTCGTATCGGCCAGCGTGGGCGTTATTTTTGGCTTCTATCCGGCGTGGAAAGCGTCGCGGCTCGATCCCATCGAGGCGCTTCGGTATGAGTGAGGTAGCACTGATGAATGCGAACGAACAACGGCGCTCCGTTTCGGTCTTGGTAGCGGCGGTGGGTTTAGCCGTGTTGGTAGTAAGCGGGTGCATGGTCGGCCCGAATTATCATCGGCCGCAACCGACAGTCCCCACTACGTGGGTCGGCGTGGCGGAGACGCCGACTGGCCAACCGTCTGTGGCCACTGCGCAGTCAGCCGACCTCACGCAGTGGTGGCGGCAGTTCAACGACACGACATTGACCGCGCTGGCCGAGGAAGCGGTGAGGACGAACCTCGACCTGCGGCTTGCCGAGGCGCGATTGCGCCAGGCCCGCGCCACGCGGGGCGTAGCCATCGGAGGCTTGTGGCCAGCGGTCACTACCTCTGGCAGTTACCAGCGATTGCATACAGCGGGCGTCACGCCGGACGACCAACAACAAAATCTTTATCAGGCGGGTTTGGACGCTGTGTGGGAACTCGACCTGTTCGGCGGCCACCGCCGCAACGTCGAATCAGCCAACGCCAACATCCAAGCCGCGATTGAAAATATCCGCGACGTGCAGGTCAGCCTTGTTGCCGAAGTGGCACTCAATTACATCCAGCTCCGCGGTTTTCAGCAGGAGATCGTGATCGCGCAAAACAATCTGAAAGCCCAGCAGCACACCGCTGAGATCACTCATAAACGATTGAACGTGGGCTTCGCCAGTGGGCTCGACGTCGCCAACGCCGACTCTGACGTCGCGACGACCGAGTCTCAAATCCCGGTCTTTGAAACCGCCGCGCAGCAATCCATCTACGCGTTGGGTGTGTTGTTGGCCCGGCCGCCGGCGGATTTGTTGAAGCAGTTGTCGCCGACGGGCAACCTGCCCAGCGTGCCAGCGCAAGTTCCCGCCGGTTTGCCGTCGGACTTGCTGAGGCGCCGGCCCGACATTCGTGAGTCTGAGGCGCAACTGCATGCCGCCACCGCCCAAATCGGTGTCGCTATCGCTGACCTCTTTCCTACGTTTTCACTAACCGGCACGGTGAACTGGCAGAGTAACCTGCTGCGCACGTGGTGGACCGAAGCCAGCCGCTCGTTCGGCGTCGGTCCATCGGTGAGTTGGCCGATTTTCCAGGGCGGCGCAATTGTGTCGAACGTCCGTGTGCAAAAGGCGCTGCGCGACCAGGCGTTCATCACGTACCAGAAAACAGTCCTGGCGGCGTTTCAGGATGTTGAGAATGCGTTGATTGCGTTTGCCAAAGAACAACAACACCGCAAGGCGCTTAACGACGCTGTTGTCGCCAACCGCAAGGCCGTGGACTTGTCATTGCAGCTTTACACCGAGGGCCAGATCGATTTTCTCAACGTGCTCAATGCCCAGCGTTCGCTTTACGCCTCCGAAGACGCGTTTGTTCAGAGCGAGCGCAACATCGCCACCGATCTCATCGCCCTTTACAAAGCCTTGGGCGGCGGTTGGGAATTTGTGCCGTTTGGTAAGTTGGACACTACTCAGGGAAAATGATAGCGTTTGAGTTTACAATTGAGTGGGTGTCTCCACAGACACCAAATCGTCAACGCCTCAATGCTTGGAAGACCGCTTTACGTGCTGTCTTCTTTATGCACATTTCTAATTGTAATCGTTGACATTGGGGGTTGCATTGGATTGAAGAGTAGTAGGTGGAAGTGTCGGTCCGGATTTGACGTAATGATGTCTGCCAAATTAACTCTTCGTTTTTGCCGCTTGCTCTTCCTGTTCCCTTCTCGCTTTCTTAATATCCTCCAAATAGAACTTGATCAACGGTGACATCTCTGGCGGTTGCCAATCGGCCTTTTTGGGTTCCTCTGGCCAGGTAAACGGCAGAGGCCAGACCTCCCCTGGTCTTTTGGCCTTTTCAAGAACCTCAAGAGTTTTCAGCAGAACATTCCTCTGGCCTTCCCGGTCTCCCACCTGTCCCACTGGCCTTCCATAAGGAAATTCAATGGCGGCAGATCGGGGTATACCGACAGCCCGGTGAAATTCATAAGTTGGTGTGAGAACAACTGTTGAAAATCCAGCTTCTTCTAAGTACCTCGCAGCCAGTCCAACGGACTGGCAGCAGAAAGGTCAGGCAGGTGTCATGAGGACGGCTTCAACTCCTTCAAGTTTCATCTTCTTGGAAATAGGTTCAATCGCTTCCTTAAGGAAATCGTTACTCTGCCATTGGAAACCGTAAAACGAATAGGAGGTTGGAGCCAGGCGGCCAATGATTTTCTCTCGCTCGAATTCGGCCATCCGTGCAAGAGGAAGGATGACGTTGATATCCTGCTTGATCCAATTCGTGTTAATATGAAGATGATTAACCTCGATATCCTTCTCAGTTGTCCCTCTCGGTATCGCTCGGTAGGAACGATCACCCCAGATGGCTTCCCTCTTCTCTCTTTCCATATCAAAAGGGGGATCTGTTTTTAAACTGATTCCAGCACTGGTTACCAAGGCGATGGTTGTCTGATTCAGGGGTTTTCTCATGGGTGTCCAGGGAATATGGCCTTTAAAATCCTCATCAGGAATGAAGGTATTAATCCAGGCTTTTAGTACCGGCGGAAGAAACCGAAATCCATCTACTTTTTTTACTACCTCTCCCATTTATTTCTCCTTTTTTCACTATGCGCAAAGCGCTAAGTGCTTTGCGTGTTTAGTTATATATACGAATCCTTAGAAATAAGCAAGTTTGGTGATATTCTAAATTCCTTTGCAAGGCTATTCCCTTCGGAAAGAACGGCTGCCCTTGACAATCGATGAGCCTCTGACATATATTTTATTTTGATTTCAGATATTTATTGGAGCGACCATTGTCTCTCTTTATTACTTTTGAAGGAGTGGAGGGGAGTGGTAAGACCACTCAGATTCAACGCCTGAAAAAATATTTCACCCAAAAAGGCATCCCCTGTAAAGTAACCCGAGAACCAGGGGGGTGTCCCATTGGTGAGAAGGTAAGGAAAATCCTTTTGAACCCAGACCATCGTGAGATGGTCCCGACGAGTGAACTTCTCCTCTACGAAGCAGCCAGGGCGCAACATGTAAAGGAGGTTATTAAGCCCTTTCTAAAAAAGGGAGGGGTCGTTCTTTGCGACCGTTTCAGTGATGCCACCATTGCCTATCAAGGCTATGGCCGAAGGATAGACTTAAAATGGATTGAACGCCTCAATCACCTCTCCTCCCAGGGAATCAAACCTGATGTCACCTTCCTTCTGGATTGTCCCTCTGATGTAGGATTGAAGAGAGCGCTTCAAAGGAATCGAACGTTGAAGCAAGAAAGAGAGGAACGTTTTGAAAGAGAGGAGATTCAATTTCACCGACGGGTGAGAAAAGGATACCTTGCCATTGCCAAAAAGGAACCCTATCGGGTGAAGTTGATTGACACCCGAGAAGGTCAAGAGAAAGTCTTTGAAAAAATTCGCAAGATCGTTGACAATCTAATTGAAAGGAAATGAAATTTCAGATTTTAGATTTAAGATTTCAGATTTTAAATCTGCAATCTGCGATCTACAATCTGCAATCAAAGAAATCCATGTCTTTTAAAAACGTTTTAGGACATACCAGGCCCATTACATTGTTACAGCGGGCGATCATCAATGAAAAGGTCGTTAACAGCTACCTCTTCTTAGGAAGTGAAGGGATTGGAAAGAAGTATGTGGCTCTCCAATTTGCAAAAGCACTCAACTGCCTCGGAGGAGAGACTGAGAGAGGAGATGCCTGCGATCATTGCACTTCTTGCAGAAAGATTGACCACGCTCTTCATCCCGATGTTTTGCTCATTGAACCAATAGGCCAAGGCATCAAAAAAGAGCAAGTGATTCAGATGCAAAGGGAACTGGCTTACAAACCCTATGAAGGAAAGCATCGTGTCTGTATCCTGACCGCTGCAGATCGGATGGCTCATGATATACCGAATACTCTCCTTAAAACATTGGAAGAACCTCCGCTCCATACGGTGATCATCCTGCTGGCCAATAACTCGAGGTTCATATTGCCCACAATCCTTTCACGATGCCAGCCGATTCGCTTCAATCCCTTACCTATTTCTCTGGTCTCCAAATGGTTGATGGAAGGCAAAGGCTTCGATGAAGCAGAAGCCCACCTCCTGGCTTCTCTTTCAGAAGGAAGTCCCGGAAAGGCTTTGGAGATCCAAGAGGAGATCCGCCAGATTCCAAGAGAAGAACTCTTGAAGGACTGGGTGGGATTGAAATCGCTTTCATTTGAAAGGATAGGAAGTTGGGTTGAATCCTTACCCTCTCAGCGAGAAAATCTCCTTTTGATGCTCGAAGTGGCCAAGACCCTGTTGAGAGATTTAGTCATGGTGAAGGCATTGAAGAAACAACCAAAACTGATCCATTCGGATCTCCTTCAAGTGATGGAATCCATGGCTACGAAGTGGAGTCTCTCCTCCCTTTTGAAACGGATGGAGATCCTCCATCAAACCACACTTACCATCAAGAGCAATGCCAATACGAGCTTAGCGCTTGAAGCCATGATGCTCTCCTGGGCTGAAGGATAGAGAAGATGATTCGCTTGGTTTTTGTCAAACTACCCAATGGAAAAATAGAAGAATTCGATGCGACACAACTCTCCCTTGAGACAGGTGAGGGCATCATCGTCGAGACTGAAAAGGGATTGGTCCTGGGAAAGGTCCTCTCCCCACCTCATGAAAAGGAAAAACGCTTCTTCCTGAAATCTCCAAGAAAGGTGACCCGGAAAGCCACGGCTGAAGATCTGGAGCAATTTCAGGGAAACCAACAATTGGAGAAGGAGGCCTTTCAATTCTGCCTTCAGAAGATTAGGGAGAAGAGCTTGAACATGAAGCTGGTCAAAACAGAGATTCTCTTAGACCGCTCCAAAGCCCTCTTCTATTTCACCTCTGAAAAGAGGATTGATTTCCGGGAACTGGTCAGGGATCTGGCCGCAGAATTCAGGATGCGGATCGAGATGCGACAGATCGGAGTACGGGATGAAGCCAAAATGGTTTGTGGCCTTGGAACTTGTGGGAGGGAGCTCTGTTGCGCCAAATTCATGAATCGATTTGAGCTGGTCTCTGTCAAAATGGCCAAGGAACAGAATCTGGCACTCAACCCGACGAAGATCTCTGGAATCTGTGGTCGCTTGATGTGTTGCCTAGCTTACGAATTCCCCACCTATGTCGAATTGAAGAAGGATCTCCCCAAGGTGGGCAAGTACATCGTCACTCGCTCTGGTAGGGGAAAGGTCATCCGTCAAAATGTTCTCAGCCAAACCGTGACCGTTGAATTAGAGGAAGGGGGAGAGATTACCCTCCATGCATCCGAACTCTGAAAAGTCTTTCTACATCACCACTCCCATCTACTATGTCAACGACCTCCCCCATATTGGCCATGCCTATACGACTGTCGCGGCTGACATCCTCGCCCGCTACAAGCGCTTAGAAGGTGTTCAGGTTTTCTTCCTCACCGGCACAGATGAACATGGCCAGAAGGTGGAGAAAGCCGCTCAGGAGCGAGGGGTTGATCCAAAAGCTCACTGCGACGAAATGGTTGTAAGATTCCAATCCCTCTGGAAGAGATTGAATATTTCCAACAATGATTTCATCCGCACAACAGAAATACGCCACAAGAAAGTGGTTCAGAAAATTCTTCAGGACCTCTATGATCGTGGAGAGATCTATCAGGACAATTATAATGGGTGGTACTGTATCCCTTGCGAACGCTTCTGGACCGAAAAGGATCTCATAGAGGGGAAATGTCCGGATTGCCTTCGTTCGGTGACTGAGATCTCGGAGAAGAACTACTTCTTTCGGATGAGTAAGTACCAATCCTGGTTGATCGAATACATCGAAAAAAATGATCGCTTTATCTTCCCCCCATCGAGAAGGAATGAGATATTAGGATTTCTCCGCGGCCCCTTGGAAGACCTCTGTATCTCGAGACCCAAGAAACGGTTAAAGTGGGGAATTGAAATTCCTTTCGATACCGAATATGTGACCTATGTCTGGTTCGATGCTTTGATCAACTATGTCAGCGGGATTGGCTATGGTTTTGAGGAAAAACCATTTTCTCAATTTTGGCCTCAGGCGACTCATCTTATCGGCAAAGACATCCTTACCACCCACACGGTCTACTGGCCAACGATGCTCAAGGCCATTGGTTTGACTCCCCCTAAAATGGTATTCGCCCATGGATGGTGGACGATCGAAGGTAAAAAGATGTCCAAATCCCTTCAGAATGTGGTGGAGCCAAATCGTCTGATTGACACTTATGGGGTGGATGCGGTCAGGTATTTCCTCATGCGGGAAGTTCCTTTCGGAACGGATGGTGATTTTTCCCATTCTGCGATGGTCCACCGGATCAATAGCGATCTGGCAAATGATCTGGGCAATCTCTTCAGCCGGGCACTCAGCATGGTTGTCAAATATTTCGATGGTCTGATTCCAACTCCTTCCAACCTACAGGATGTGGATCGAGGACTTCAAGAAGTTTCTGAAAAAGTTCTTCCTCAATTGTCAAAACAGATGGATGACCTGGCCTTCCATAGGGCACTGGGTTCAATCTGGGAGATTGTCAGCGCTGGAAATAAATATATCGATGAGATGGCACCCTGGGCTTTGGCCAAAGCAGAAAAAGATCGACCCCGTCTTGGAACGGTGCTTTATCAGACGCTGGAGTCCCTTCGACTCACCGCCCTCCTCCTTGCTGCCTTCATGCCTTCCACCTCTGAAAAAATGTGGTCCCAACTCGGCATGGAAAAAAATCTTTGGGAACAAAATATAAAGGAGAACGGAAAGTGGGGGGGCCTGAAACCCGGGAAGAAAGTGGCCAAACCCAGTCCTCTCTTCCCGAGAATCGAGCCCACCAAGATCTCGCAAGGCGCATAGGGCATAGCGTTTAACTAATTGCTCAAAACTGAAAGCTCAAAGTTAAAATCTGAAATCTGCAATCTGAAATCTGAAATTTATTCTTTTATGAAGAAACCCCAACCCCTCCATTCGATCCTTGAAAAAACCTTGCAGACTCTGGAGATCGAGGTCCCTTTGAAGGCCTACTCCATATTGGGAGCGTGGAACGAAATCGTAGGCGAGTCCGTGGCGGTCCAATCTCAACCCCGCACCATTCGAAACCGGATCCTCTTTCTTGATGTCTCCCATCCAACCTGGATGCAACAACTTCAGTTTCTTAAGCCCACCCTCCTCGAAAAGATCAACACCTTTTTGGGCAAGCCACTCATCCAGGACATTCGATTCAAATTGGGAAAGATTTCTACACCTACTCTTGCTCCTTCAAAAACCGATCTTTGGCGGAGAGAATATCTTGATGAAGGAACACTGAAAAGGATCGAAGAGCTTCTCCAAAAGATTGAAGATGGGGAGGTAAGGAAAACTTTGAAGGATGTTTTGATCAATGGAGCAAAATTGGAGCGTTACAGAAAAAAATCAAAATAAAAATATAGGAGATTAAGATAAACGACTCGCTATTAGGCGGGGAAAAAGCTGATGATTATTTCAATCTCCCCCCTGGACCTCCTATTTCATTTTCCACTTCTTCGATTTGCCATTGAGTGAGGGCATCCATCTTATCGTAAAACCGAAAATCTTCGTCACTCATTAGACGGTTACAGTCGAGGTCACAATAACCACCTTCGAGGATACATTTTGAATCTTGATAAAATTTGCAGGATTTCTCAAAACTCATAAACATCCCTCCTTTACAAAAAAATCGCCGCAAATAAAAAACCCGTGGTGAAAATAGACCACGGGTCTTGCAAAATTTCTTTTGCTTCGGCAACTCGGCTATCCCTAAAATTTGGGACCCGTGGTTTTCCGCCCTCCAATTGCTTGGAGTTTGGCTTTATCGGCAATTTAAATATAACTATATTGAGTTAATATCAATTATGCAATACGAATGCCAATGTAAGGAACTATTAAAACTATTGAATTACAAAGGAATTAATTGAATATTGAAATTATGAAGGAGCTTGGAAGTGGGATTTTTCTTACCAAATCAAGTACAATTCTGAACTTTAGTTACTCCCGCAGAGGGGAAAGAAAATTGGGAAATAGAGACAATGCTACGCTTAAAAACTCTTGGACCAATAGCTTTTAAAATCCCTGCCTATCGGGTCCTCTGCCAAAGGCTCCAGCCAGCAGGTGAAGAGGTAGGCTTAGACTCTATTTATAGGCGAGGGTGATTTGAAGGAGGCTAGCTAAAACCGGAAAGGTCTCAATCCTTTTAAATCCCACCTTTTTTAATATTTCATTCTGATCGAACGAGAAAAAGTTGAGGTTTCCCCTTTCAAAAAGTTTGAAAAACGTAAGAAGGATGGTCTCTCCTATACCAGATACTTGCGGATTAAAGTCTGCAATCACTATCCTTCCTCTCTCTTTTAATGCCAGATAGGAATGTTCGAGAGCTCCCAAACGTTTTTTCTCAGGAAGCTCATGGATGGCAAAGGAAGTGAAAATTCCATCAAAATAATTTTGATATTCCCATGGTTTGGTCGCATCTTTATTGAGAAATATCACCTTCTTTAATCCTCCGTACCGTCTTTTTGCCTCCTCCACCATACTTTTTGAGATATCCATTCCCACAACCTCGCCTTCATCTCCGACTGCCTGAACCATCCATGATGCGACTCTTCCTGTTCCTGAACAGAGGTCTAATATTCTCTCACCTTTTTGGGGGGCAAGAATTTCAACACCCCTCTTCAGAAACTTAGCATATTGACCGAATGTGAGGAGGTCGAGAATAATATCGTAATAAGGAGCAGACTTTCCGAAGAAATCGATGCGTTGGTGAGTATTCAGAATAAGCACCAAATTACAAGCACCAAATCCCAAATAAATTCCAATCTTCAACATTCAAAATTTCAAACAAGAACGTTTTGATCATTTGAAATTGGAACTTGGGTTTGGAATTTGGGATTTGGGATTTGGAATTTTGTTTCAAACCCTAGACTTTTTCCAAGGTGATTTTGGCTCCCTCTTTAACCTTCAGGAAGATTTTGGGGTCGGATAAAACCTTTCCGATCACATTGACCGCACTAGCGGCTCGAATTTCATCACCCCGGCTCGCTGGCGTGGGACCGAAGAAGATACAGAAGGCATGTCCGGTTGGCCAATATCCTAATTCTCCCGCTAAGACGACCTCTCTTGACCCCTGCTCCAGTCCGGTTTTAACCGGAATGGCGAAATAAATCTCCTCGCCCCACAGATTGGTCTTTGCCTCAATAGGGAGAGCTTCATATATCAATTGGGTGGTTTTTGATTCATTCAGTTCGGCTTCGACCTTCAGGTCACTCACGAGGATTCTGATCTTCTTTCCCATCTTCTACTCCTCTTGCTTCGAGAGGATCAAATTCATTATAAAGACCCTCATGTTCTTCTTGGGCCTCCATATTGTTCGGGAAGAAAAGAATTTCCCGATCCATCTTCACTACCTCCCCTTTCAAAGTAAGGAATTTCTGAGTCTGGTTTCTCAACAAAAAGAAACTGAGGATTACCAGAACATAACTGGAGAGTTCCCTTGCCGTAGTATAGAAAAAGTGGGTCTCCAAACCAAAAAAGTAATAATCTTCTACGAAAAGCCTCACCGTATTGATCAGAAGGCCCAGGGTGATGAGCTGCAAAAAACGTTTCGTCTTCGTGGTATTCTGAGCCAAGGAATTAAGGCATTGATCATAGGTCTTCTTGAAGTTTTTCCAACTGCTCGAAATGTTCTTGAGGAGGTCCAGATATACTTTTTCATCCCCTCCGTAAATCTTTAAACGGACCTGTCTGTCTCCTCGAAACAGAAGATAACGCTTTAACAACTCCTCTCTTTCTGAGAGGAGCGTCTGATTTATTTTGAGCCCTCGGTAAAGGACAAAGCCTATACCGATGAGAAACAGGAAAGGAATTCCTTCATTGATTAACTTAATCCAATTCACAACATCCATTCCTCTTCACCCTGTTAGAAAGCCCGCCCTTTAAGGTGTGAATGCCGCTCAAGCATTCCTTACTCAGGTTGGGGTTCAAAATCCTATCCTTTTCTAACAGGGTTCATATTCGATTTATCAGGCTGGCCATATAGCCAGCTCCGAATCCATTATCAATGTTGACTACGGCCACACCTGAGGCACATGAATTCAACATGGCCAGAAGTGCCGTGATTCCTCCAAAACTTGTCCCGTATCCGACACTCGTGGGAACGGCAATTACCGGCCGGTCCACCAACCCACCTACGACGCTGGGCAAAGCCCCTTCCATCCCAGCCACGACGATGAGGACTTGGGCGGCCTCCATTCTCTGCCTCTCGGAAAGGAGCCTGTGAATTCCTGCTACTCCGACATCATAAAGGGACTCCACATGATTTCCCATGAATTGAGCCGTGACAGACGCTTCCTCAGCTACAGGGATATCTGTGGTTCCTGCAGTGATGACCAGAATTGTTCCCTTCCCTTCAGATTTTACTGGATGGGTGAGGTAGGTCAGAACTTTTGATCTTGGATAGTACTGGCTTTTTGGAAAAACCTTTTGTATTGCTTTGGCTTTTTTCTCGTCCAAACGCGTGATGAGGATGTTCTGGCCTTTTCTCTTCAACTGTCTCATGATCGAGAGAATCTGCCCAGAGGTCTTTCCTTCCCCCCAGATTACCTCTGGAAAACCTTTCCGAAGGCTGCGATGGTGATCAATTCTGGTAAACCCCAGGTCTTCGAAAGGAAGCGACTTCAGTTGCGCCATGGCCTCATCAAGCGTGATCTTTCCTGACTTAACTTTTTTCAGGAGATCTTCGAGCTTTCGAATATTCATTCTTTATACTCACCGGATTGATTGCTTTTCATCAGCACCATAGGAAGAGGTCTTAATTCTCTTCGGATGGGATCGAGGATCAAACCAAAAGCCTCTATGGTCGTAGCCCCTAACAAAAATACTCCTTTATCACCAAACACCACAGGCACTGCTCTCACCTTTCCCTGGAATTCAAAATAAGCATTTCCAATCGGTCTTTTAATAATCTCCCCATTAGCGAGAATAAATTCTTCAGAAGAAGTTGGCTGAATACCGAGGTTCTTCAAAATGCTCTTTAGCACAACAGAATAGACTGCTCCAGAGTCAACGAGAAATTCGCACTCTTTCATCCTTTTAGGATGTTCGGGATTAATCACCTTCACCTTTAAAAATGTAATGGGCATGAACAAAACCTGCCTACAGATTATAATTCTATTCAGTCGCCTATCGAAAAGTCAAGAAAAAGTCCCTCGTCAATAAACAAATTTTTTGTGGTAATGATCAGATGGAGTGAAAGAGATGAATAAATGACATTCGGCGACTCACGGTTCCCTTCTTACCCCTCTCCTTTGGAGTATTCAAGCAGGGTGCTTGCCCACCCCTAGTTTTCCCTTTCGAGGTCCTGATGAGTTGAATGGATACCCTTTGTTACCTGAGCAAACCGCTCTTCGAGGCTCCGTAAGGCCGTTCCTGTATCGGTTAGGTAACTGACCTCCATACTCTGTGGAGCTTTTTGTATGGCGCTGGAACCAGAGTGCCCCACACGAAAGCGGTCCGGCCGATGAAGCCTCTCCGAACGGCTTGCCCAGGTTGGGTTGTTTCCATGCCTTTGGCAAACTACAAAAAACTGGGGGTAGGCAAGAAGCAGGGTGCTGAACTTGACAAGGAAGGACAAAAACGATAGTTTAAATTTATCCTTTATCACTATACCCATAGTGCTAAGCCTGCTTACCGCAGGCAGGCGTTTAGCGTTTTTAATCTATAGGTTAGAGGAGGCCAGATGAAGCGAACAGGGATTGTAAAGGATGAACGGTATTTAGAACATGTGATGGACCCTGGTCATCCGGAGAGCCCAGAACGATTAAGAGTCATTTATAAAATGTTAGAAGAAGCCGAGATGAAGGGTCTCCCTGAAATGGTGAAGCCTCGAGCAGCGACTCAGGAAGAATTGGAGATGATCCATGCTCCTGCTTACATTGATCTGGTGGCATCCACGGCAGGAAAGCCTCACTACCGACTCGATATGGATACTTCCACCTGTGCCAAATCTTACGAAGCGGCTCTGTGGGCAGCTGGAGGTCTTCTGGAGTTGATCAAGGCAGTCATGGAAAAAAGACTCGATAATGGATTTGCGCTAGTGAGACCTCCTGGACATCATGCAGAACGAGACAGGGCCATGGGATTCTGCCTCTTCAACAATGTAGCGATCGGTGCCCGATATGCTCTTCGGAATTTCTCTCTTCAGAAGATTTTGATCGTGGATTGGGACGTCCATCATGGCAATGGAACCCAGAACTCTTTTTACGAAGACCCCCAGGTCCTCTATTTCTCCACCCATCGCTATGGCTCCTTTTATCCCGGGACAGGAGGAGCGAAAGAGGTGGGAAAGGGGAAGGGAGAGGGATTCAACGTGAACGTTCCTCTTTCGACAGGGGTGAGTGATACGGAATATGGAAATATCTTTGAAAAATTCCTCAAGCCCATTGCCTTGGAATACCAACCCCAGTTGATCTTGGTCTCAGCCGGGTTTGATACCCATTATGATGATCCTCTGGGTGGAATGGAGGTCACAGAAAAAGGGTTTGCAAGAATGACCCAGATTTTAATGGAGATCGCAGAATCAACCACTCAAGGAAAACTGGTGATCACCCTTGAGGGCGGATATGATGTCTCTGGACAGAGTCGGTCTGTGAAAGCGGTATTAAAAGAACTGGCTCAGGCCTCCCCTCTCGATAAGAAAGACCTGCTGGAAAAAGAGAAGGCCAATTATCCCCGAATCGAAAAATCCCTCCTTCAATTGAAGGAGATACAGAAACGATACTGGAAGAGCCTTTCGTAGGCTGATGAATATCTTTGCTCAGCCTTCAAAAGACAAGTTTTACAGAGCTTGTTGAGCTCCTCCTGTGTTCACCATCTCCTTCAGTTCTTTCCCGACCTTAAAGAAAGGGAGCTTCTTAGGAGGAACACTCACGATCTCCCCGGTCTTGGGATTTCGGCCTTTGTAGCCCCCGTAATTTCTCACCACAAAACTTCCAAATCCTCTGATCTCGATTCGTTCCCCTTTCTCCAGACTTTCCTTCATCCCATCGAAGAGGGTGTCGACAATGACCTTGGCAACCTTCTGTGTCACATTCGCTTTCTCTGAGACCTTCGTAATGAGTTCAGCCTTGTTCATAGTTCCTCCCTTCCTCCTGACCCCTGCCTAGGATAGGCAGGCTTCCCCTCTTCCTTAAGGGATGAGGGGTCAAAGTAAATGATTTCGAATATATTGCACCGCATTTCTAAAAAAGGCAAGGCCCATTCCTTCCTCGGGCAACTCTTCTCGCGTCCAGCGGGGATGATTGGTTCGATGAAGATAGGCTTCAGGGTGAGGCATCATCCCCAGAAGTCGTCCTGTCTCATCACAGATTCCAGCGACCGCATCGACGGCGCCATTTGGGTTGAGGGGATAATCCATGACGGGTTTCTGAAATGTCTCATCTGAATATTGAAGGACGATCAACTTTCTCCTTTTCAACTGCTCCTGAACCGTTTCATCCTTGGGGATGAATTTCCCTTCTCCATGACGGATAGGAAGGTAAACCCCTTTCATGCCTTTTGTAAAAAGACACGGAGAATTTGGATTAATTTTTAGATAGACCCATCGATCCTCAAACCTTCCTGAATCATTGAAGGTGAGTGTCACTTCCTGATTTCCATCATGACCCTCAAGGTTTGGGATGAGCCCTAACTTCACCATCAATTGAAAACCGTTACAAACTCCCAGGATCAGTTTTCCTGCATGAATGAAGCGCAGGAGCTGATCATAAAGCCTTTCTTCTTTTCCTGCTACCTTTGCATATTGGATACGGTTGGCTCCAGCCTTGGCCGAGCCCAGGTCATCCCCATCCAAAAAACCACCCGGTAGGTTCAGGAAGTGGTAATTATCAAAACTTTTTTCTCCATTGATCAACTCGTTGATATGAACGATATCCACAATCTCTGATCCGGCTAAGCGGCAGGCATGGGCCATCTCCATTTCACAATTGGTGCCATAACCTGTGATCACAATGGAGCGAACCTCTCTGTTTTTCAACTTCTCTCCGCGATTCGTGACTCGTGTTGGTGATTCGTGATTTCAAATACTCTTAATTCTTAACTCTGAATTCTCAACTTTCTTTCTTTTGCCCAGATGAACGGACTCCATCCACCAATTGGCCAAAAGTCTTTTCAAAACCCATTCGGTTCTTGTTAGCGGAACCCGCCAAAACAATCTCTCCCCCGGGGCCTTTGGGAATTCTTACCCAAACCCTCTGATGGGAGAAGAAAAAGGAGACAATGAGGCCGAAAATCATCAAGCCACATCCTGTCCACACCACCCAGACTCCTGGGTCCTTTGTCACCTGAAGTCCTGTATATTCCCTCGGGGAATCCCCTTCAAAGGTGAGGAGGAACTCATCTTTCCTCTCCTCATCAAGTTTTGGAAAGGCTCTTAATATCCAGAAGGGTCGGGGTTCCTGGTTGGGTTTGAACAAGACCACCTGAACGCCTTCTCCAAAGTTATGGACTTGAGGAGAATATTTCAACGCTCGGATAAAGTTATTGGAATTCGGTACGGGAACAGTGACGCCTTCAGGAACCTTAAAGATTGACTTCTCCTTTCTATTCTTCCATTGAATTCCCAATGTGATATCGTGGACCGTTCCATAATTCGATTGATAGAAGGCCAGTTTTTTATAATGAAGGGGATGATTGACCTGGACGGTCTTCTTCAAAACCTCTTTTCCATTTTCAAGAATCGTGAGGAGACTGGTATATTCTTTTACATGTTTTTCTTCTTTTCCAGGAAGATCATAATAGGTGATTTTGAAATCATCACAACGCACAGAAAAATCAATGGGCCTTGGGACCTCTCCATCTTTCGCCCTTAAAAAAATCTGATTCACCGTTTCCCCTTCCAAGATTTCCACATGCCCTCTGAATCCATAGAGGGAACCGATCAACCCTCCGATCAAGATAAAGAGGAGGCTCATATGGGCGATGTAAACTCCCAATCTGGAGAACCTTCCCTTTTCTGAAAAGAGGGTGATGGAGGATTCCATCTCGAGCCGTTTGGGATTCCCAAACCTCTTCTTCAAAAGAGATCGAACATTCTCTTCTGCTTTAGCCTCGCCTTTACTTTTAATTTGAACCCTTTCTACATAGGGAAGGGCTTTTAGCATGGAGTCTTCCAATCCAGTGGGTGTTCGAGAGATTTGGCTCCAGACCCCTGGAAGCCGATTCATGGAGCAGGTGATCAAATTGATCACCAGGAGCAAAAGGATGGCGCTGAACCACCATGAATGATACATATCGAAGAGGTTAAAAAAGTTCAACACCTCATAGAGACTAATTCCGTATCGCTGAATGTATTCCGAACGGGTAGCATTCTGCATGATCAATGTGCCGATGATGGAGATGATGGCGATAAGAATGAAGAGAAAAATAGTGAGTTTGAGAGACCTAAAAAGGTCATAAAGGATGGGAAGAAATCCTTTTCCCTCCATGTCACCTGTTACCTTTGATTCTTTCATAGGAATCTTTCTATAAAAAGAATAATTTATTTACTTGTGCATGCCTATCGCCTGTCTGCCGGCAGGCAGGGAAGTAATTGAAATATTTAACATATCCTTTTGTTTACTGTCAAGCAAAAAGGGGTAGTTCCAAAAAAGGAACTACCCCTTTCCAATTTGCCTTTGCCCCCCAGCAGGCAGGCAGAAAATTTCAGCTTACTTCTTGTCCTTCACATGGCACTTAGTGCAGCCAGTTGGACCTGCAGGTTTGCTGGCCTTGGCAGCCTCCTCATGGCATCCCTTACAATCCTTATGATAGGCATCCTTTGCAGAAATGGTTTTCCCCTCTGCTTTTTCTTTATGGCAGTCTTTACAAAGTTTGCCAGTGGTCTCGCCCTTCTTCCAGGTGTGGTGGCATTTCATACAATCGATCTTCAATATTTCTACATGCTTCTTGTGGGTGAATGTCACCTTCCCAAAGGCAGGATTATATTCGACCACATCTTTTGCAAAAACACCACTGACCATCAGGATGGAGAGCACAAAACCCGCCAGGATCCCCATGCTAATCAACCCTTTTTTCATTCCTTGTTCACCCCCTCTCTTTTAATTTTATTTGCCTCTCCTGATTGGTTAGACTTGAGAAGTCTAACAAATATTCATTTTTTGTCAAGAAAAAAAACAGGGCAATGTTATAGGATCTTGATTTCCTCTAAGATTCGTTCTTTTGTCTTGAGCGGCGTTTTATTCTTCTGGGCCTTTTCCACAATCTCCTTTCCCAGCATAGCAGCACCCAGGGCTCCGGTAATCAAAGGCTCCTCGGGTACCAGAATCTCATGGCCCAATTGTTCGGAAAGAGCTTTAAGCAGCCCCCTATTTTTAGCCCCTCCACCTGTCACGATCACTGCCTCTTCCACCTTTAGACGATTAACCATTCTGCATATCCTGTCTGCGAGGGAATGATGGACCCCTGCAAGCAGGTCGGAAATGGGTATGCCTTGTGCCAAACTGGCTGCCACCTCTTGCTGGGCCCATATAGTACAAATGTTGCTTATCTTTGCAGGATTCTTGCTTTGCAGAGATAGGTCGCCCACCTTATCCAAAGGGACT
This sequence comes from Thermodesulfobacteriota bacterium, assembly GCA_049513055.1. GTDB lineage: Bacteria > Desulfobacterota > BSN033 > BSN033 > UBA1163 > UBA1163. The sequence continues at coordinate 4,915 of JBEKWN010000053.1, read as the reverse complement.
CCAAGGGTACCGGCAATCACTTCTATGAATCGACCACTACCGGCTGCACACTTATCATTCATCACAAAATCAATGGTCTTGCCAGTCGCATCTATTTTTATTGCCTTAATATCCTGTCCTCCGACATCAATGATGGTCTTGGCTTTAGGGAAAAGACGGATGATCCCCTTGGCATGGCAGGTGATTTCCGTGAATTGCTTATCGGCAAAAGGAACGTTAATTCTCCCGTAGCCTGTAGAAACAATGTAGGTAATAGCTTTTAAAGAAAGTGCAGCCCGATTCAGCACCTCTTCCATGACCTTATTGGCTAACCGGCGTTGCTCTGGACCTGTAGGTCCAATGATCGAAGCGATGATCCCTTTATTCAGGATCACCGCCTTCGTCATCGTGGAACCGACATCAATGCCTGCAAAATAGGTTGCCAATTTCACCCCTTATTTTTGAGAAACCTGAAAAATTTCTTGAGGATGCCAGAGACCGGAGAGGCGGGAAGAAAAAGCTTTCGGACGGAAACCTCTAATCGATACATGACAAAGATCAGAATCCCTGAAATATCTTGATTTTCAATCCCAGCAATAATTACCCATAAAGTTTATGATCGACCGCATTCGAAAGCTTTGGAGTTCCGCCTCTCCGAGTCTACTATGCTGCCTTGTTCAATCGATTGGATTCCAGGGTGGCGATGAAGGCGTCGATCTTATTTCTGGTATCCACCTCTGAATAGGAGGTGATATCGATGATATCACTTTCCAGAATGAGGGAAGGAATTTCTCTATAAACCTTCTCTTTCTTTCCATCTTTCCCGATCACAAGCATAGGTATGGGTTTGTATATTTTGGCCAGTTGATGCAACTGCCAGATGAGGCCCACGTGCCAGGTTCGACATGAAAAGGCTTCATGCATCACAATTCCATCGATCTTGTATTCTTCGATCCAGTTGATCAAGCGTTCCACATCGGGTTCTGATCCCGGCCTTTTCTTGGCCTTATCAAACCAGAAGGTCCAGTATCCCAGCCATCTCCATGCCAGGTGCTCGATCGGGTCCTTGGTTTCGGGGATATCCATCTCGTTGAGGGGGGCGACCATTCGATAGGTTGTCTCAACAGGGAACGAAGCCCCTTTGCTGTTGAAGTAATTGAAATCGGTCAAAGCAAACCAGGCAGGCAATCCACCTCCCCACATGAGTCTGTATTTCTCTTCCTGAACTTCTCCCTCTCCCTTGGCGATCTTTTCCTCCAATTCCTTTTTGAGGTCCACGAAGAAATCGTAAGCCTTCTGGGTGGCCATCATAAAGTTTATTGGCACCATGGTATTCATGGCATCGCCGGTTCCCATGGGAGAAGGTACAGCCCGCCGGAGTTTATACGTCTCATCGATCAGGTTCCAGGTTCGATCGCTTAGATCAACCAACTCTCGCAGCCGATCATAATCCATCTTCTTTCCGGTCTGCTCTTCGAGGAAGGCTACCAGTCCGCGCAATTGTTTGACAATATATTTGTGGTAGTAGCCCCAGACGTCTCGGTGATCTTGATCCCTCTGAAACATGGGATAGGGAAGGTCTATATTGTAGATCGGAACATCTGGCATAAATTGCTGAGAGGCCTGATACCATTTAGATCTCGGATCACAGAGGATTTGTCCGCTGGATATCATGAGATCAGGCTTTGCCTGTCCGCCCCAAGGAGCATCGGGCGGCATTTGGCCCAACTCTTCTCTCCATTGGTCAAAACCGATCCCACAAAGGGCATAGGTGCACAAAGAACGGGAAAGGCCCAGCGATTCCGCTCTCTGAAGGAATCTCTCCGCGTCTCTCTTCGCTCCGCAAATCCCGGCAAAATTCTCTGTCCATATACCCTCTGCCCGTGCCTTGAGGGTACCGGTAATAAACTCCTTGACCATGGGGCCAATGGAAGCAGCCGCCTGGGTTGCCGTCATCCTCTTTTTGGGTTTTGCCTCTTTCTGTTCCTCAGCCATACTTTAAACCCTCCTTACTTAGAAAAAAAGTCATTGGTCAAAAGGTAATGGTAAACCTGCCTGCCGCAGGCAGGGATGCCCGTTTCGTTAAAGGGTTATGTTATTAGTCTTTTAACCTTTTAACCTTAACCCTTTGACGATACACGAAACTGGCTTCGTAACCTTAACCTATAGATTATTTTCATCGTTCGTGGGTGACGTAATCGTCATGACCGATTGTTTAGGATTCCACGTCAACCGATCATCTCCAGAAACGCCTGGATTCGACCTTGAATTCCTTTGCATAGGCTCCGATATCATTGAATCGGGATGCAATATCTCCTTCAAAGGTACCCGTCTTGTTTTCCCTGTAAGTCTTTGGGCAATTGACTTTATCGAGATACCGATGGGCCAGTGCATGAATGGGATCTCCTCCCTCATCGGTCCGGGGAAAATAATCCCTGGCTCCATTGCAAATGGTATCAGCCACCACATTGCCTCCGAGTTCTTCCACGAGCTTGATGAGTTCGATGTTATCGATGCATGCGCCGTCAATAAATATTCGGGGGCCTTTATTAAGATGAGATTTCTTTCTTTTCCCGATTTCTGCCAAAACCTGATCAAGCAAAGTATTAAATTCGCCAATGGGTAAACTTGATCCTACTGTCAGCACCATGGTCAATTCTGTTCCAGAGATGAGGGGCGGATCTGCCTTTCTGAATTCATAAAGAGCTCTGACCTTATCTCTGTTTTCATTATAGATTCGAATGGTACGAGCCAGATCGTCATGGGTGATCGCCTTTCCAGCAAACTTCTCCAGACTTTTCCTGAAGGTGTTTAGCTCCGCCTGAAAGAACTCAGAGGAAGATTCGCCACAGACAGTAGGAATATTGATAAAGTGAAAATAGGAATAAGGAAGGGAATAACTCCAGGCACTATAGCTTCGCACCATGCTATCACAGCCGTGAGGAATAACCATTCCGGAGAGAAAGTCATACTTTTGTTTCACCGAGAGGTCGAAGCAACTGCGGTAATAGGGGCATACGATGGTCTCCAGGAGTGTGTCCCCTTTTGTAATAGGCTCATGGATATTTCCTCTCACCCGAAAAGGAATACAACCGGCAGCCGAAATGATTTCCAAAGGAACAAAGGAACAGATATAGCCGATCATCTTTTTCCCTTCCTTTTTCAGCTCCTTCGCCCTGAACCCGTAATCCGTATAATATTTTTCTACCGTGTTTAAAATGTTGTTCTGTCTTTCATTCATCGACCTTCTCCTCACTCTAATGTCATCCTGAACCAGGTCCTGAACTGGGTTCAGGATCTAACGATTTCAGGATCAGGGTCTACGATTTCAGAGTCTCATAATCTACCAATTCACCGGATGCTGAAATAAATTCAGCATGACATCATAATAAAAAATATTATAATTTTTTAGCATCCTGTTAGCAGGCCATCCAAGTGCAATATACATAATTTAGCCTCAGGTTTCAATCACATTATCTAAAGAAGTTGCTGAAAAAGGATCTCTGAGCGCGAATGAAAATTTTTTCGGGAAACCATTCTTAGCGAAGTGAAACGGCCGCAAATTAAATGTCTGAGCCCGAAGGGCGAGTTTTTAATTTGCAGTGAAGCGAGCATTAGAATGGTCGAAAAAATGTTTTGAGTAGCGAAGAGCGACTTTTTCAGCAACCTCCTAAGCTTTCCATGGCGATGATTGCCGCACCCAATGCAGCCGTCATATGGGGATTTTGCGGTACAAGGATATCATGACCTCTGATCTCCTTTAAAGCCAGAACGAGACCCACATCTCTTGCACCACCACCCACCATGGCCACATCCTGTTCCACACCCATTCTCTCCGCCAGACTGTCGATCTGGGCCGCAAGGGCTCTGTGTATGCCAGCCAGAAGGTCTTCTTTGGTAACTTCCTGGGAGAGCCGGGAGATGGCCTCTGACTCCGCAAACACGGCACATCCGGTGTTAAACTCAACTCTCTTTTTTGATTTTAAAGACAACTCCCCAATCTCTTCCACCTTGACCTGGAGAACCTTGGCAATGGGAGGACCTTCGTGTAAAGATCTCCTACGTCAATGACGGTTCTCACAGAGGGGAGAAGAGAAAAAACACCCTTTGCCTGGCAGACGATATCCGGCTTTTCTTCATCAGCGAAGGTCACCAATTTTGACCCATATCCGGTAGCAACAGTCCGCGAAATATCAACTCCAGATTTTCCAATCTGGGAAAGTAACTCCTTTCTTATCTTCTCAGCCGTCAACTTGAAATTTCCCCCAGAGGGACACTCAAAAGAAGTTAGCGGTTTATGGTCGCCGAGGGCCACTCCCTTTGATGAAGCTGATCCAATATCAATACCCAATACAAAAGCCATTTTACCCTCGTACCATTCAATCTAAAAATTCCTAAAATATTAATTATTTATAACACAAATCCCAAACCCCCTCAATCTGTGATCATTGTTTGACAAAATCAACTAGTGAGTATAGAATTTTAGCAAATTATAATCTGCAGTCTAATTATTGTTGGCAGGAAAGAAATGACGATTTTAATCGGGACCGTTGCCAAGAATAATATTGTTCTGACGGCCGACGGTCTGTCGCGTGCTAATCCAATTACTGGTGCGGGAATGGAATGTGAGGACCTTCAGAAGATATTCCCCCATGGCACTTCGCCGGTTGCGATCGTTCATCACGGTCTAAATATCATCAATCGAAAACCTACGGATCAAAGGGTGGCTGATTTCTATAAATTTCTTTCGGAAGACCTTGAGGCTTCCACCCTAAATCAGATCGCGAATAAATTTATAGATTTTATCGATGACGACGCGAACGCGACCTTCAACGATCCGTCGAACAAAGGAATCATTGGGTTTTGGATCGCCGGATTTAGTTGGCGTCAGACGCGTCCGGAACTATTTGAAATCTGTTGGCCCGACAGTGTAACA
>JBEKWN010000052.1:0-26686 GCA_049513055.1 Thermodesulfobacteriota bacterium | reverse complement strand
AGAAGATCTTCGGCTGAATTCCTGTCTGTTGTCCCATCATGGCATTACTCCAATTAAGTTGTATTGCCATCCTTATATACGGTATGTATAATGCTTGCAAGAACTATTTGGGCAACAGCCCGACAAGACGTGACACGGGTTGTTTCTACTGCACGGTTAGTTAAATACCGGTAGTGGGTCAGTTTGGACTTAAAATAATGCCCCAAATTGCCGATATTTAAAGAGGTATTAAAAATATGTATTTCCTCTATTGACAACAGGTAAAATTTAGTATAAAAATAAAATCCGTGAGATTTTGATCTTTTAATGGATATTGATGTTTTGACATTTTGATTTTAAAGTTGCATAATTACGTAGAAGTTATTGAGGAAGCAATATGGGCAATTATGGAGAAGATTCAGGTTTTTTATTTGCAAATCCAGGGTTTCTTCTGGGCATAGCAACTGCCTTGGATATGGGTGGAACTCTTGTTGAATACAACGTCTCCAGAACTCCGCAAGAAGCTGATGCTCGAGCTATAGCAAGTGACTGGGCCATCACGGGCAAAGATATTGTGACTGCCTTTAAGAACTTTGTCGAAGAAAAAGCGCAAACACAAGAATAGAATTCAAAACCCACCAAGTAACCTCAATAGTCAAAATCCCTTGGTTAACGATAATCCTGTCCCTACGGCCCCTACAAAAGAGGGGCGCAAAATATTCGAAGCCTCAGCTTTCAGCGGGCCAATTCCCCCTCCTGATTTGCTTGATAAATATAATCAAATGATTCCAGATGGGGCGGATCGAATTCTTAAAATGGCGGAGAAGCAATCAATACATCGGCAATGTATAGAAAAGTGGGCAGTTATCGGTGGTACTATTCTTTCTCACTTTGGTGTACTTTGTGCACTTATTATTGCCCTCGCCACATTGTATTTTGGCTCCAATTTGATTCAGGCGGGACATGTAATATCAGGCTCGATATTCGCCGGCAGTGGTTTAGTCGGCCTCGTTGCGGCCTTTATCTATGGCACACGCTCACGAAGACAAGAGCGGATGCGAAGGGATCAGCAAAATAGGAACCTCATTCGACAGAAATAAATTTTTAGGACAATAACGAAAAGATGTCTTCAATTTCCCATAAATGACCTGCACCCCCCCGCCATTACTGGCGTTATTCTCAAGGTTTGATGAATCCGGCAGAAATTATAATATAGGGCTTCGGGGTCATCCCTAAAAAAGTTGGGCCATCCAAATGCGGATTACGGAATTCGGAGGGTGTTGATGTTCAGGCTTTACAAATATCGTTCTTTCACTACGGGTACCGACCGGAAACGTTTAAAACGGATTCTGATTCGTCATGAGTTGTATTGCCCAACTCCCGTCGAGCTCAACGACCCTTATGACTGCAACATAGGAACAGCCGATCAATTTATCGGTCAGCTCATAAAGTTTGGGGTCTTTTGCACTTCTGGAGAAAAACACAATGATATTTTGCTGTTTTCTCACTATGCCGACAAACACACCGGTCTATGTTTAGTCTTTCAGGTGGATACTGAAAGAATAATTGCCGAGACCAGCTTTCTGGGGTTCTCTGAAAGAGTGAATTATGTACAGGATTTCCCTAAATTCGATGGCACAAACATCCATCATCTGCCGAAAACTAAGTATTTTGTCTGGGAATATGAAGATGAGTACAGAGTACTTGCTGATCTAGAGAGTCGACCTTCTAAATTCCGAAGCTTTGAAAAAGATGAATTGGTAGAAGTGAGATTCGGGTTGAAAATGAAGGAGCAGGATCAGCAGCTGATTAAGCAATGGTCGAATTTGGGAGGACTGAGTCGTGTTAGATTCAGCAAAGCCGACCTACGACAAGATACGTTCCAGCTTAGTTACTCCCCACTTTGACCCCGGGGTCAGGCTTGGGATATTGCGATTTGGTGTCATCCATAAAAAAGTTGGCCTAATCAATAGTGGATTATAATACCCCTCTAAGATAGGAACATCTAATGGATGGAAGGGAAGATAAGGAAATCTTTGGTCAACTCCGACAGACACTACCGGGCGTGCGCAAGTGGATCGATCATTACGTGGAGGCACACGCTCACTTGGCAGTTCCTGTTGCGGAGCTTGGCTTCGGCAGGCTATCACAGTACTTCTGTCAAAGCCGTCTTAGCACTAGCAAAGCTGTAAAAGTAGATCGTGTGCAGGTTCCCCCGCTGAGCAAAATGGGTTTGCCATACTTCGCCGTTTTCGAAGAAACTCCCTTCACGGGCATCACTTATATGAACACCTTCTTCCTTGCACCTCCAGTGCACAACTGTGAGTCTACCCACTTCCACGAGCTTATCCACGTTGTTCAATGGGACGTATTAGGACCAGACTCGTTTCTTATGGTTTATGCCGTAGGCCTCTTGGCACATGGGTATGAAAACTCGCCTTTGGAGAGAATGGTTTACGAACTTCAGAGGGCATTCGAGGCTGGCCGCTCGATCCCGCAATTGGAGTTGCAAGTACGGGAGAAGACAGTGCTCGTGGCAAAAGCCTTCAGCTGACAACTGTAAAAACCTGGGGAAAATCATTGGGGTCAAACCTAAATTTTACATTGTAGAGTGGCGGAGTCATCCATAAAAAGTGAAGATGATGGGGAATAAAAATGTGGGGTCAGGTCTTGCAATATTGCAAAAGAATCTAAATAAATAGAACCGTCCCCTTGATTACTCCTCATGCTTTGTGACTCGATAGCGATGTGGCAATAGGCTATAAACTGCACAAGTTTACCCCGTTAGAAAGTCTTCTACTTTCTAACGCGAAGGCTTACAGGGGGCTTTAAACCCCGTGTTCGCTGAAAAAGGAATAGTTTTCATCCCCGCTGCAAGCAGCGGGGCTTTCTAACGGGGTGTGGGGACGGAGACTAATAAATTCAAGACGGCTTACTACATTCTAACCGATTATGTACGCAAAGGCTGTCTAAAGTCGCGAAACCGAATTTTCATTGTTCATAGGCTGGACCAGTGGACATCCGGCGTACTGATATTTGCAAAAAGCGAAGAAGTTAAGTTACATTTGCAGGCTCAGTGGAAAGGCACGGAAAAGAAATATGTTGCGGTGGTTTATGGTCAGTTGGCCCAAAAAGAGGGAATGATTACCTCATACCTGTCTGAGAACAAGGCTTATGTCGTCTATTCCACAACGGATGTCACAAAAGGCAAACTGGCACATACTGCTTATAAGGTGCTTAAAGAGACCAAGCAGTTTAGTCTGCTGGAGATTAATCTTTTGACCGGCAGGAAGAATCAGATACGTGTACATATGGCTGATAAGGGACATCCGATCGTAGGCGATCGTAAATATGGTAAAACCAAGGATGGGTACAGGCGTTTAGCGCTTCATTCCAAATCGATTTCCTTCAAACACCCCACCAGCGGCGAGCAGATGACTTTTGAAACCAAAGTGCCAAATTATTTTAATAAGCTGATTGACAATATCCAGGATAGATTATATTAATTTTTTATAGAAGAATTGATGGGGACGTAGTTAAGTTATTTAAAAAACCTTGCCTCTGAATCGTTTTGGCGCCAAAACGTGGATAAGGGGGCAGGTCTTGAAATATAAGATTTATGAGTTGGTGTCATCCATAAAAAAGTTGGCGGTTTCTAAATTCAGATTTCGGAATTGAGATTTTATAAAGAAACGGTTGGATGAATGATTGGTTAAATTGGTGAGTTCCAGAGTCATTGAATCGTTGAGTAGTAGTTGACTGAATTTTTCAGTCAAGAGCGAAAGACCGTGTCATCCATAAAAAAGTTGGCCCAATCGATTAAAAACAAAGATGGGGAGATGAGGGGATGGGGGATAGAGAGATAATATCTCTTGACATTACGTACGTTTTAGTGTACGTTTACTATTGAGGTGATTCGTATGACAACGATTAAGGCGACAGAGGCCAGGGCAAACCTCTATAAATTGCTCGACCAGGCTGGAGAATCCCACGAACCGATCCAGATCACGGGTAAGAGGTCAAACGCTGTCTTGATCTCCGAGGACGACTGGCGGTCCATTCAAGAAACATTATATCTCTTATCGGTTCCCGGCATGAGAGAATCCATTCGGAAGGGTCTCAAGACGCCTGTTAGAAAGTGCAGCGAGAAGCCTGGATGGTAAAGTGGAGGATTGTTTATACCAGGCAAGCTCAGAAGGACGCAAAGAGAATTGCGGCGGCAGGCCTGAGGCCAAAAGCCGAAAAACTGCTTGAAATTCTGTCCAAAAATCCGTTTCAAACCCCTCCACCCTATGAAAAGCTGATCGGAGACCTTTCCGGAGCCTATTCACGTCGTATTAACATTCAACACCGCCTCGTATACCAAGTCTTGGAAGAAATGAGGATCGTCAAGGTCATTAGGATGTGGACTCATTATGAATAGAGGACGGTGGGGTCATCCATAAAAAAGTTGGCCCATCCAAATGCGGATTTCGGAGGTGGGCTGTGCGGTTGAATCTTTATTCTTGACAAGGCACACCCTTTCTTTAAGAAAAGGAAGGTCTTTATATAAGGAATGTGAGCCAGCGATAGTCGAGGCGTAACAAAGCGCTCAGGAGTGGCAATCCGTCTGAGCGATCCGTTAGACGTAAATGAGAAAAAATCTTGCATCTGTGTTGCGAATGTGACACAATAACACCATGAAAACAGCAGTCGTCCACGCACGCATTGAACCGCAAACAAAACAAAAGGCTGAAGGGGTCCTTCGGAAGCTTGGCCTTACCCCCACGGAGGCGATCCGCATCTTCTACAAGCAGATCTCCATCCGTGGCGGTCTGCCTTTCCCGGTCGCGATTCCGAACAAGCTTACAGCAGCCACTCTGGAGAAGAGCCGCCGCGGCGAAGACATTGAGGAATTCGAGTCCTTAGAGGCCATGTTCAAGAATTGGGAGAAATGAAGAAGGTCTCGCAGACCAAGCAGTTTTCCCGGGATGTCAAGCGCATGCGGAGAAGGGGAAAGGACCTGCGCAAGTTGCAGGAAGTTGTCAAGCTTCTAGCCGATGACACTCCACTTCCACCGAACCACAGAGACCATCCACTCACCGGACCGTGGCAGCCATCGCGCGACTGCCACATTGAAGCCGACTGGATCTTGATTTACACCGCAGATAAAGCCTCTCTTCGACTTGAACGGACCGGCACGCACAGCAACCTTTTCAAGAAATGAGATCGTACATGAACATGGGGACGGGGTTGACTAATTTGAATAACTTGGCAACCCTTGGAGAAGGCCTCTGTGGAGCAGGAGGGAAATGGGGTCAAATCTTTATATCCTTGACTTTGCAATCGTGGTCTCATCCATAAAAAAGTTGGCCATTCCGAATACAGAATGCAGATTGCGCCTGCCTGCGGTAGGCAGGGTAGGCAGGGAATGCGGAATTCAAAACTAAAAACAGCATGAAGCGTAGCGTCTTGTAAAGATCAAAGGTCAAAGCTGAAAGCTAACAGCTGAAACATGATAGCTCAAAGCTGAAATTTCAATACAGGACAGTTATCTCTGACTTCATTTTGAAGTCAAGAACTCCATCCCCTCTGACGGGCCGGTGATGGGCGCTGTCGGGCGCACATCATGAGATGATATTTACCCCGTTAGAAATAATGCCCTGCTGTTCCCTCCGGGCCAGAGGCCCTCTGGGCCGGCGGCTGCATCAGGATTACATTCTAGAATAATTCCGGCGGGATCTAATGCCCCGCTCGGTTTCGAGTCGTAACGACTGGAATTTCTAACAGGGTTTACCTCTCCGGAAAGCATCATTCTATAGATCTTCCCATTTTAGTCAGTTTTCAAGCCGATTTTAAAAACTATGATGAAATGATTTTGGGGTACCGAAGAGTTTGACATCTTCACGCCTCTTTGTTAAAATAGTCTAAATTCTGGTCAACCTAAATGGAGGTCAAAATTATGAAAGTCTTATCTGTCTCCGAGGCAAAGATGAAGCTGAGCGGATTGATCGATGCGGTCAACGCGACCGACGAAGAGATTGTGATCACTAAAAACGGTCGGCCAGCCGCTGTGTTAGTCAGTCCGGAAGAGTTCGAAAGTCTGAAGGAAACGGTCGCTGTTCGATCGGATTCAGCCCTGATGAAAGAGATAAAGAAAGGGCTCAGGGCTTTAAAAATGAGAAGAGCAAAACTCTATACCCTTGATGAATTGTTCCGCTAAGAGGATAAGGGTGACTCATGTATAAACTTGTTGTCCCAAAGGACGTTCGAGAACTGATAAGAACAATGCATCCTTCTTTGAAGAAGAAGGTCAAAGCCTCTTTGAAAATCATTTTATCTGAACCCTATTCGGGTAAAGCACTCATGGATGAACTTTCTGGTTTGAGAAGTTTTCGGGTCAGTTCTTTTAGGATCATCTATAGAATCAAAGACCCTGAGCGGATAGAACTCGTTGCCATAGGTCCCCGAGAACGCATATACGAGGGAACTTTCCGAATCATTCAAAAAGGGGAGGAAAGGGGCACGAACATTAAGAACTCAGAAAAGGATTAGCATTGCAAATGGGGCAGATCTCTATTTTTCACAATTGGTAAATTTCTTGGAGAATGGAAACACTTGGGGTCGCACCTTTAAAATTCGTTTTGGCGATGCCTCCGCTGCTCATCATGTGTCCCTCATGTTGCACTGACCAATAAACCAATCATAGAAGTAAGATGATCACTAAAAAGAATCAGGCTAGGCCGGACATTATTGTTGTGGGGGGAGGCGCTGCCGGCATGATGGCAGCAGGGCGCGCAGCGGAGCGGGGCGCGAAAGTAATACTCGTTGAAAAGACACACCGTCTGGGGAACAAATTGCTCCTGACGGGCGGCGGCCGGTGCAACATCACCAACAAGGCTGGCCTGAAGGAATTCGTTAATGCCTTTGGGAAGAATGGCAGATTTCTCTATCGGGCATTAAGCGTATTTTCGAACCGCGATTTGATCAATTTCTTCAGTTCCCGTGGACTGGAAATGAGGGTTGATCCTGACGGGAAGGTCTTCCCCGCCGATAATCGTGCTGAAAGCGTGCTTGCCGTATTGCGTCAATATATCAATGACCACCAAGTTCGTATCCTTCACCATACCGTCGTAACAAATATTATTTTTCAGTCTGGAGAAAGCTTACGCGCTGGCGGTGTAAGGTGTACCGACCGCGGCGTGTTGAATGCCGGAAAAGTAATTGTTGCCGCGGGCGGCATGTCGTATCCGAAGACTGGATCTTCCGGCGACGGGTACAAGCTGGCAAGACAATGCGGACATTCCATTGTGCCGCTGACGCCAGGTCTCGTCGCGCTTGAGTCGGACGAGCCATTTCTTCAGGAATTGCAGGGGATAACGCTTAAAGACATTTCGCTTTCCGTGTTGGTGGACGGAAAAAAGAAGGTTTCAGAGAAGGGCGACATCCTGTTCACACATTTTGGTGTATCAGGTCCAACCGTGCTTATTCTTAGCGGGATCGTTATCGATGCGCTGGCTGCCGGCAGGTCTGTTGCCCTTTCACTGCAATTAAGGCCGGCTTATACAGCTCAAGAACTTGACCCCATCCTTCAACGGGAGTTTGAGTCCTTCGGGACAATAACCCTTTCACAGTATTTGAAAGAGGCTCTGCCAAAATCGTTCGCGCTGCTCTTTGAACGCCGGTGCGCCGTCGAGCCGGGTAAGCGATGTAGTAAAATCAGCCGGGAGGAGCGGAAAAGAATCGTCTTATGTTTTACAGATTTCAGGATAAATATAACAAAACCGAGGCCCATTGAAGAGGCGACCATCACGCGGGGGGGCGTATCGTTAGAAGAAATAAATCCCCAGACAATGGAGTCGCGGATAGTGCATGGTTTATTTTTTTGCGGCGAGATGATTGATGTGGATGGAATGACTGGAGGGTATAACCTGCAGGCTGCATTTTCCACAGGATATCTCGCCGGAGAATCGGCAGTCAGCGATTAGGGGTCAAAGCTAAACTATACACTTTACGAATTGGAAAGGCGAAAATGAAGTGTCAAGTCCACTCGTCACGAGCAGCGTTCGGGGGACGTTCGTACGGGGCGTGCCTGGAGTTATTAAATATAAAATTTAGGATCGAGGTCGGACCAAGTTAACTGCTTGATCGAATTAATCATTTCTAAAAAAAAGGGGTTGATTCCAGGCTTAGACCGCCAATTTGAACGTTAAAAATTGCAGAGAGCATCCGGTTGTCATCCATAAAAAAGTTGGCCTATTCCAAATGCGCCTGCTTGCGAACCTTCTGCCTTGTCTTAATTAAAAACTTGAAAACAGATGGGAACCGGCCCCAATTCCCCTTCAAAGTTCTTGACAGCGCTTCACAAAAATGTAATACTATGTATGACTTTTATGGGGCTCGATTGCAGATATCAGAGTTTGAATGGGACGAAGGAAATGTTCTTCATTTCGAACTCGGCCATGGAATTAAGCCAGAGGAAGCCGAAGAAGTCTTTGTTAATAGACCTCTCTTCCGAAAGACAAAAAAGGGACATTATGTAGCCTTTGGTCCAACCGGTGCAGGAAGGTACCTGATCGTTATTTTTGAAAAGAAACCTAAAGGGATCGTGCGACCGATCACCGGTTGGGATATGAACCGATCAGAAGTTCAATATTATAAAAAGCATAGGAGGTGAAGGAGCGTGAAGAAGGAAAGAGATAAACCGTGGGCGGATTATTATGACCAGGTGAACATTCTTGATGAACTCTTGGAAGAACCTGTTGAATTCAGCTTAGGAGAACAACTCCGCCGGGATATCCTTTCAAAAAGGAGAAAAAGGAAACTTCAGAATGTAACGATTAAAATAGACCCCCTTCAGGTCCAGGCCATTAGGAAATTGGCTACGACTAAATCGATACCCTATCAAACATTGATTCGACATTGGCTCTCAGAGGAAATTAAAAAAGAATTGAATAGCTTAAAGTGAAAGCCTGAGGTCGGACTGTGCTCCGGGTAAGGCTTGAGAAATTGATATTCGGTGTCATCCATAAAAAAGTTGGCCCTGCTTCAATTTCAAATTTCAGATTGCAAATTTCAAATTTAAAACATTCGAGAAGAAGGATACTTCCTATGCGGAGTGAAGAATTTAACTAATTATTGAGTCGTTGGGAAAACGCCAGGGGAAGGGGGTTGAATTTTTATTCTCAGTAATAAAGTTGTATCGGCAAATCTCGTCACACCCATTTTAATCCTATCCTTAATCTTTTTTCTCATGGTTGAGCAGGGCTATCCCGGGGGTGATCAGAGCAGTCCCGGTCCTGCGGACCCGACGATTCAGGAGTTCCTCCAGCTAGTCAAGGCGAAGCGACGCAGTGTCGGGTGCCCGGAGCTTAAATGGGACAACCAGCTTGCACTCGTTGCTTTGAAACACAGCAGAGACATGGTTTCTCGCCATTTCTTTGGACATACCAATCCGGAGGGGAAAGACCCGTTTGAGCGTCTGCAGGAGTCGAAAGTCGTCTTCTCAGCAGCGGCAGAGAATATCGCGTTTGGTCCAAAAACCGGCCGGCAGGCTTTCGAAACGTGGCTCCGCAGTCCAGAGCACCGCAAAAATATGCTCGATTGCCGCTTCACCCGACATGGTGTCGCGTATGTGGAGGACCGATGGACCCATCTCCTGCTTAAGCCCAGGTAATTTCGAGCAAAGGGGATAAGGGAGGTCATCCATAAAAAAGTTAGCCCTGTCCAAACAGAATACCGCATGGAGCATGGGGCATAGTATTAGTTGCTTAGATTTCAGGTTTAATTAAAATCTGGTTATTGGGTTATTGAGTCATTTAGCCCTTTTTCAACGCCTAGCTTAATATTTTATAATTGGGACCGGCTCTCGTATTCTATTATATACCTTGCCTTATTCAGAACATCGGTGTTGGAACAGTGCCCCATCCGCTTCCAGCGGGCGTATCTTGAACGTGGAGAATTTCGCCTGTATGAAGGTGTACATCGACAAAGAAAAGCGGCGTCCGTGCGATATTGATGTCGAAATCATCAAAGGGTGATGTAAGCTCTCCACGACTGGCAGATACTTCGATGAAAATGATCCTTCGTTTCATGGATGGGCTGTCGTGCATACTTGGATGATGAACCTGTATTCCAGGGTGATGAGCATGCCCTTCTGTCAAATGAGCGAATGGATGAAAAATATATTCAGTAATCATACCGATCGTTTTGTGTTGTTCGAACAGCTTCCATTCCCCACCTGTATCAGCGATCATACCCTGCATGACATAGTCAATCGGAATGAAATAGGCAAGGACGCGATGACCTTCGCTATTTTCGATTGTTTGCAACTTTGAGGCAATAACAGAATCCTGAAGCACAGAGAGAAGAAGTTGTTTTCCCATTATTAGATCTTCTTTTGTTATAGTGATCACATCAACACGGTTGACTCGTTCCAATGGAAGATGATGGATGGTATAGGCTCGTAAAATGAATCCACTTCCTACTATGACTACAAGAAGTACCAAAAAGATGACAAAGGCTTTTCCGATGCCCAGGCGTTGCTGTGGCTTTGGATTCCCTACCAACACTCTCTCAATGAAACGTGGGAGGAACATCCCCGTCCGATTCATATAAGCAATGTAACCTTCTCCAAAACGATTTATCATCCGGCGTTCCTCGTCTTTGGCAAGAAGGTAATACAAGAAGAGCATGACCGCAAAAAGCGTGAGTGTCAGGAATCTGGGCCACATGACAACCAGCCCCAAAGCGGCCAACCCAAGCCCAAGATATTGAGGATGGCGAATAATGGTATAAAATCCTTTTGTGGCAACACCCTTTCTGAGCAACTTGCCTATGTAAACCTGCGCAGCGCAAACGAGAAATATCAGCATCCCAGCCACAAAAAACACAGATCCTAAGACACGAACAACCGTCAATGCTTCATTTGGCGGAATGATCATGTGAGGAAGAAAGAAGGCCGTCAGCCAGCGAGTCATCGACGATTGATTTAATGCAAGCAAAAATGGGTTGAATGCTGCATAGAAAAAGAAAGCAAAGGGGCTAATCATAATAACAATTTCCAGCCCCACAATAAACGAGAGGACAATAGCGCTAATCCATGCGAATCTCTTCCCTATATTGGTATCTGATCTTTTTTGCTGTGCCATTTTAAATCTCCTTTGTATGCATTGTTAACTTTGATCTCTAGGGACGAAATAGTAAATAAAACATTTTTGTTAAAATTCTTTGAATGATTTAAATAGATAATGCTTTGGCTAGGAATTAACAGCGAAGGGGAACAGATATTAAAGAAATATTAGAATGAGTCGAGTTATGTATCTCCAAATGAAATAGAGGTGTTGATTCCTGCCCCAGTGGACTCGAATTTAAACTGACGATATTAAGATCATCTTGAGACACCAGGGAATGGAACAGACAGGAACTGGCCCTTTGGATTTGTTTCTCTTGAGCAAATGGGCAGGGACTCGATAATTTATGAAACAAATTCAGCGGTGTCATCCCGAGAAGAACCGGGATGAGTATGATTGTGGGAATGAGAATTAATAGTTTTCGTCTGCGTAGCATTAAAAATCTCTCAAAATTAAATGTGCAACTTTAATGCCCAAATCTAAAATATCTTCGGAATGAGAAAGAATATCTAGCAATTGCATAAAGTTAATAAATTTTTGGGATATCCGGATCTTCGTTCTTTAATCGAATCCGTTCGACAATTAAGTCGATAGTGAAATGTCAAATGCCAGTTTAATACCGATGCCTTATCAATATTTCGACAAAACTTTTCTGAATCGACAAAACTGTCGGAAACTCTTTCTGCAAGAATTTAAAAAATCTCCATCAGTCCACGATTAGGAAGACAATCATTTAATCCATTGAGGGCAGTAAAGGAACCTTGAAAGCATCTTCAGGAATCTTCCCAGTTAAGGATTTCAAGAATGTAACGATCTCTTCAACCTGGGATTTGTTAAGGTCTTTTCCCAGCTGAATTTTACCCATGATCCAAACCGCATTCTCAAGTTTATCAACGGAACCATCATGAAAATATGGAGAAGTTTTTGCAACATTTCTTAGCACCGGAACCTTGAATACATATTTATCCACATCATTTTTTGTGACTGTAAATCTTCCTTCGTCTATCTCTTCGCTTTTGGTATACTTCCAATACGGCTCAAATATTCCAGATTTTTGATACACCTGGCCGCCAACATAAGGACCAAAATGGCACATGACACACCCTGTTTCCATATATGTTCTTAATCCCCTTTTTTCTTGTCCATTTAATGCATCTATACCGCCTTTTACAAAGGCATCAAAGGCAGAAGGAGTGACAAGGGTCCTTTCAAAAGCACCAACTGCTTTTGCGAAATTATCCACGGTCATCGGATCGGCCTCCCCCGGGAATGCCTTCTTAAACAGGTCCATATATCCTTTTATCTCTTTAAGTTTTTTTTCGACTGCCTCATAAGAAGGCATCCCAAATGAAGGCGGACCGATCACCGATTGTTTTGCCTGGTCTTCCACATCTGTTCGGTTTCCTATCCAATGCGCGGAAATCTGTCCTGCAGCATTAAAAAGGGTGGGGGCATTTCTTGGGTTGACTTTGCAATTGTTCCCGATAGACTTCCTTAACCCATCAACCGCGTACAAACTGATCGGATGGCATCTTGCACAGCTTACTGTTCCGTCTACGGAGATCCGTGTTTCGTAGAAGAGTATTTTCCCCAATTTGACCTTTTCAGGGGTAACAGGATTTTTCTCTGACGTCATGAATTGCGGCAAAGGATTAAAAATTTGTCTTGCCTGTTTTAGCAAGTCCTCATCCCTATTGTCAGCGAATAGAAAGGTTGCGAAAGGTAATAACGAAAGAACTATAATCGTCGTTAAAACATCTCTATTCCCTTTCCTTATCTTCTGCATAGGGTCCTCCTTTGTTGAAACATGATAATCAAGATTCCACTCTTTTTTATAAACTCTCTCCGTTCGGAATTAACCCTCTCTTTCATAAAAAAACCCCTCTTGGGAATTTCATATCATGATAAACATTTATACCATAAAGCTACTTGAATGACCCTGGAAAATAAATAGTGTGGGTGATGGGTGAATGGTGTGAGTGAATCAATGACCTAAAATACGAATCACCAGCACAAATCACTATCACGAGTAACATCTTCCGGAATCCCTCCTTGATTTAACCCTCCAATTTCTTTTAAGATAAAGACAATGAAAGGCTTTTTCAATCAACTTCTCCGAATCAATCTCTCTAAACAAAAGTCCACGGTTGAACCCAATCCTGAATCTGTTCTTCGATCCTATCTGGGTGGAAAGGGTTTAGGGTCTTATCTCCTTTTAAAAGAAAATCCACCTCATATTGATCCCTTTTCACCTGAAAATCGCCTCATCTTTACGTTGGGCCCTTTAGCGGACACTCCTTTTTATGGCTCCAGTCGTTATGCCGTCTTCACCAAATCTCCCCAGACTGGAATCTATTCTGAATCCTATTCCGGAGGAAAGATCACCCTCTCCCTCAGCCGAACCGGTTATGATGCCATCATCATCGAAGGCAAATCAAATCATCCCATCTTTCTTGAGATCAGTGATAAAGAAGTCACTTTCCACTCTGCCTCGAGCCTGTGGGGAAAAGAGACTTATGAGGCAGAAGAGGCCATTCTCAAAAAGGTTGGCAAAGATTCTGGCGCTTTAGTCATTGGGCCAGCCGGTGAGAATTTGGTCAAATTTGCGGTGATTGAGAGTGAGCATTGGCGTTCCCTCGGAAGGGCAGGGATCGGTGCGGTGATGGGATCAAAGAAATTGAAAGGGATCGCCTTCCACGGAAAAAAGCGTCGGGAACTTGCTGACCCTGCTTCCCTGAAAAGATTGGCTCTGGAGTTTAAAGATCGAGTCAAAGACAATCAGATCGTTCACATCTATAAAAAATATGGAACCCCCATGCTGGTTTCCATCATGAACACCATTGGTGCCTTTCCTACCCAATATTGGTCCAAAGGGACTGTAGAGGGCTGGGAAGGAATCAGCGCTGAAAGTCTCATCGAACGCTGCAATGTGGTCTCTTCAGCCTGCCCCCATTGCTTTATGGCCTGTGGAAAAATCTCTGAAGTCAAAGAGGGAAGACATCGAGGTCTTCGCATCATGGGCCCTCAATACGAAACCATTTATGCCTTTGGGGGGCTCTGTATGGTGAAATCGATTGAGGAGATCATTTATCTTAACGATTTATGTGATCGTCTGGGTATGGATACCATTACAGCAGGAAACTTAGTTGCCTTTGCCATTGAGGCCTCGAAGATCAAAAAGATTAAAGAGAACCTCGATTATGGAGATGTGGATGGGATTGCTGAGATTTTAACCAAGATTGCTTATCGAAAAGGCGTTGGTCGGATTTTATCGGAAGGGGTTCGCCATGCAGCCAGCGTTTGGGGAATGGAGGATAAGGCGATTCATGTGAAGGGGCTGGAGCCAGCGGGTTTTGATCCCAGGGTATTAAAAGGGATGGGGCTTGCTTATGCCACATCGGATCGAGGGGCTTGCCATCTCAGAGCGACCTTCTATAAGTCTGAACTTTCTGGTCAGATTGACCCTAATCAAATAAAAGGGAAGGCCAAGCTTTTTGTGGATTATGAGGACAAGATGACCCTTTTCGATGCCCTGATCCTCTGCCGGTTTTATCGAGATTTAATCACCTGGAAGGATCTTCAGGAGATCATAAAATCTACTTGCAACCTTTCACTCAAAAAGAAAGAACTAAAAGCTACAGCCTCTGGAATTATCAATCTTGCCCGGAGTTTCAATCAACAAGAAGGAGTGACGAGGAAAGAGGACAAACTGCCTCGTCGATTCTTTCGAGAGGTTCTCCAAGGAACGGAGAAAACAATCCATCCCGAAGACCTCCAGTTTATGTTGAAGGAGTATTATCAATTGAGGGGGTGGCATTAATCCCTTTACCTCATATTTTTAAAATGGTAAAATTCATTTTTTGTAAGGAAAGGACATGGTTTTAAGAAGTTTAAAGACAAAGATCCTTCTCATCGTCATCATCGCTGTTGTGGTGATTGAAGTGGTCTTCCTCACCCTGAATATCCTTTCTCTTTCCCGACAGATTCGCTTCAAAACTGAAGAGGAAGCCTTTAACCTCAGCGAGACCATCCGTCTGAGCATTCGCAATGCCATGATCAAAGATCGAAGAGACGAATATCAGAGAATCATTGATGACGTGGCCCAGAGAAAAGGCATTGTCGAGGTGAGAATTTTTAATAAACAGGGCGAAATTACGGTCTCCTCTGATAAGACCAAGGTCGGAACAGTGGTCGATAAAAAGGCAGAGGCCTGCTATGAATGTCATAAGGAAGGAGAGGCAAAGGTCCGTCTCCCATCCGATAGCAAAACCCGCATCTATCATACCGAAAAGGGAAGTCTTCTGGGATTGATCAATCCAATTTACAATGAATCCTCCTGTTATCCCTGCCATCCTAAAACGACCAATGTCCTTGGGGTCTTGGACACAACGATCAGCCTCGAAGATTTTGAAAAGGAAAGGGCTCAGATTTACACCCGGATGACGATCTCAGGAATTGTCAGCATTGTCATCCTCAGTTTTATGTTGAGTTTACTCCTCACCCGATTTGTGAACCGGCCCATTGATAAACTCTTAGCAGCTACCAAGACGGCGGCTCATGGAAATCTGGATCAGGCTATTTCCATCCGGTCTCATGATGAACTCGGAGAACTTTCCGAATCTTTTAACAATATGATTTCCGAACTGAAGCGGTCTCGTGATGCCATTGAAGAATGGACCCAAACCCTGGAGCATCGAGTTAAGGAAAGGACCCGGGAACTTCAGCAGGTTCAGGATCAGCTCATTCGTGCGGGTAAAATGGCTGCTCTCGGAGAACTGGCAGCGGGTGTGGCTCATGAGATCAATAACCCCCTCACCGGAGTCCTCACCTTCAGTTCCTTGATGCTTAAAAAGGTGGATGAAAACCACCCTTGGAAAAAAGATTTAGAGAATATCGTTCAGCAGACTACTCGATGCAGGAATATTGTAAGGGGACTTCTGGACTTTGCTCGGCAGAGGAAACCGGATAAGAAAGAGTGGGACATTCATGTATTGATTGACAACACACTCACCCTGGTTGAAAAACAGGCCCCTTTCCAGAATATCAAAATTGATAAACAATTTAAAACTGGGATCCCCATGCTCTTCGTCGACGGAGACCAGATCCAACAGGTCTTCATGAACATTCTCCTCAATGCAGCAGATGCCATGACAGGAAACGGTGGCACCCTGACCATTAAAACAGACTTGAAGAATGGAATCGCTGAGGTCTCCTTTACCGATACAGGGTGCGGGATTTCCAAAGAACATCTTTCCAAACTCTTTGATCCATTCTTTACGACCAAACAGACAGGCAAGGGGACAGGGTTGGGATTGGCGATCAGTTACGGAATCATTCAAAGCCACAATGGTGACATTGATGTGGAGAGTGAGGTAGGAAAGGGATCCACCTTCCGGATCAAACTTCCCATTGAAAAACAAGATGGGGAGTTGGGGAGATCGGGAGAGGGGGAGAAAATGAATGTGTAGCGTTCCGGTATCACCGGAACGGAATTTTTCCCCCGTACTCTATTTCACGTTTTTCATAAATTCAGCCAAACGATTTTCGCCAACCTCTTCTTTTTCAAAACCGGCTACACCCAGAAGATAAAACCCTTTCTGAAGGACAATGACCTTCCCCTGATAAGGGTCCTCCCCCTTCAAGGCACTGTTTCCAACTTGAATTAAACTTTCTGAAGAAACCTTTCCTTTTTTGGAAAGATCATCTTTATAAAACTTTAGGGCGTTCATTGCTTCCTGAGAATCCTTAAAAATGGCTAAGAAAAGATGAAATTCTTTTTCTCCTTCCATGTAACTTCCCTGGAACCCCCTTTTAAAAAATTGATGTCCTAAAAGGCCTTCTGAAAAGTATTGGATCGAACCTGGTTTGAGTCCATTCCTGGGAAAGTAACTAATCTCTTTGGGAGGAGGTGAAGGGTCCGATATCTTTAATGCGATGAGCTTAGAAAATTGGCTCATGAGATCGGGATTTGATTCTGCGGCATAGACCATGACAAAATACTTGCCTATGTAAAAGAAAGCAGAATGATCATCAAGGTAAGAATCTAACCCAAATCCTCCGGGGCGGTCTTCATTTCTGAACCTCGAGAAGACCCCAAAGGCTTGAATGACATTTCCCATATCATAAATATCTATTTCGATCTGATTTTCACGGCTCTTCTTACTTTGATAAATTGCAAAAACCGACTTTTGAAATCCGTATTTTAAAAAGAGTTCTGCCTGACCGTCGATATGCCCAAAGAGGGTCTTCTGGTTATAGGTTTGAGGACCTTGGATCAGGGTCCATTCTTTTGGAATGTCTCTTCTCGGGATAAGAGATTCTAAAGGGGCCGCCCCATAGGATACCCCAGCCCAAATAAATAACCATACAAAAACAAATAGGATGAGTCCCTTACATTTCATCATGATAAAATATTTTTGGCCTGTTGGATCTGTGCTTTCACGTCAAGCCCTCTTCTGCAAACCACGGAACAGGATGGGCACTTGGAACAGAGTTTGATATTTTGTAATAATTCTGTTTTCTCTAAAGCCTCTCCGATAAGTCCATCGTTTTGATACCCGTCGTGATACATGACGATTCTTAACAGATCACTACGAAGCACCCCGTAAGCACACTCCCCGATACACCCCCCGCACATAGTACAAATTCTTCCCTGAAGGAAAGATTGATATTGTTTCAGCTCATTTAAATTCCTTTTCGAAAAGGAAGCTCCCATGGCGACTGCACACTCCTCGATCTGTTCAATCGTGGTCACCCCTGGAACAGCCGCAGAAACATTCTGGTCCATCAATACGTATTTGAGGGCAGCCTGATGAGGGCTGAGGCCTCCCATCTTCTCCTTCTTATAGCCCCCTGCCTGGGTCTTCATCGCCACAATACCTATCCCTGATTTGGCCGCCAGTGCCACAGCCCCTTTCAAATCCTTTGAATGGGTGAAATTATAGGAGACTAAAGCGACATCGTGAAAACTCGATTTCGCCGCTTCTCTCAAAAGAGGAGCCATTTTGCTGTGGGCGGAAAAACCGGTGAATCGGGTTTTGCCTTCCTTTTTCATCTTCGACATGAATTCAAAGAGTTTGGGATCAGAAACTTCTTCTGGAGAAGAGTGATTATGCCATACCAGGACATCGATATAATCCGTCCTTAACCGCCGGAGGCTCCTCTCTACAGAGGCACGCATCTTCTTCTCATCATGAGCATGAACCTTGGTCTGAATGAATACCTTTTGCCGCTTTCCCTCAAAGACCTTGCCCACCATCTCTTCATTCTGACCTCGCATGTAGCAGTCCGCGGTATCGTAGAAATTGATCCCGAGATCGAAGGCTCGATTCAGCACAGCTGGATCGCTACAATTCATCACGCCCATACTCACGGTTGTTACTTTCAGTCCTGTCTTACCGAGAGTTCGATATTCAAGAACTGGTTTTTTTTCTGCATTGGCTAATGGAAGGCCACTCCAAAAGGGACTTGACACCACTCCCAAAAGGGCCGAAGACATGTTCCTAATGAATTTTCTTCTTCCCATCTTTTCTGAAAGCATCAGGTCCTCCTCATTGATGATTGTTTTCCTAAATTATAGCCCACCTTATCAATTTATCAATGCCTCTTATCACTCCTGTCATTCCTGTGCCTGCCTGTGGTAGGTAGGGAAGCAGGAATCCACCTTTCGGTAATACCAATACGACGAACGACTTATTCAGCTTCGACGAGTGAGTAACCTGCTTTTTTCCATGCCTCCACACCACCTGCGAGACATTTTACATTATGGAATCCCTTTTCGAGGTATAGGGCTACCTGACCGGCAGCAGTCCCTTCATGAGGTCAGCCTCAGTAGAAAACGATCTCCTGATCCTTTTGTAAGGAAGGGAGCCTGGACTTGAATTCATTGAATGAAATCGCCCCTTGAAGCCGCATCTTTTTGAATTTCGACTCGTCCTCGTAGGCACAGACCAGCAATACTTTTCCCGATTTCAACTTCTGATGAACTTCTTCCGGAGTGATGCATTTGGGTTCCGCCATGATATACCCCTTTTTTCTGATATCCCCTCTTCTCTATTATTTTATCTCTCGTCTGATTAAATGATCAATGTTTTTCATATGGGGGGTCACATTTGAAGCTCCCCGCTCACATGGCGGGGGCTTCCCGGAGATGAAATGTCATTTTTTATTGTGCCCCTTGACCCCGCCTATCCCGCCTGGGGCGGGACGGGGCACTTGCCAGTCAGCTTAAGTTGATTTTGTAGCTATCCTCTCTATCATAAACCTGAGGACTGTATTCGATCACAACCGTGTCTTCCAACCCGTAAAAGAGATGGCCGCAGCGGGGTTTCACTCTTATTTTATCTCCTTTTTCGAGAATCCCTTCTTCCTTTTGAAGAGTATCCATATCGATAAACGAGGCTTTTATCTTTCCTTGAAAGATATAGAAGATTTCTTCCTTCTTTTCATGGTAATGGTTCCCCCTTGAGAACGCTTTTCTGATCTCAAAAGCAGCTAAATGGTGCATTGCTTCCTGATACGCAATCTGAACGAACTCCCCTCTTTCTTCCTCCCACCTTTTTGCTCCCCGAATTTCTTTTGTGTTGGGAATTTTTTCAATTGTCACTTTATTCATAACATCCTCATCTCTGGTATAAATCACACAACCTAAAGGTGGCGACTACCATTCATTCCTTTCCCGATACAATTTTAAGCCGAATGGGTGGGAGGCGTCCATAAAATTATAAATCACAGAAGAACACCGACAAGAAGTAGCTCTGCAACCCTCTCGGCACTGACATGCAATTCCATTTCTCCTCGTATCTTTGATGTCCTACTCATCTTCTCTGGGTTTAGATTCCTCAGGAACGATGTCAAGATTCAACTTTTCTGTTTGTCGTATGATCGTCAGCGTTGTTTTCACTCCTACTTTCTCCTCTGTTAACATCCTATGCAAATCATCAATGCCAGCAATGGCTTGACTATCAAAACTAACGATGATATCTCCTTCAGAAAGGCCAGCTCTCTGTGCAGGGCTATTCTCTTCTATGGACACCACCAGGATGCCACTTTCAACAGGTAAATGATAGAATCGCACAATGCGGCGAAGAAGCGGGACATTCTGACCTCCGAGTCCAATATAGCTCCGCCTTATCTTACCCTCTTTAATGAGCCGCCCCGCGACATATTTGGCTGTATTAATCCCAATGGCAAAACAGATCCCTTGCGCAGCAAGAATCATGGCGGTATTGACTCCGATGACATCTCCCTGAGACGTGACAAGAGGTCCTCCAGAATTTCCTGGATTCAGGGCGGCGTCGGTTTGGATGATGTTGTCTATCAGACGGCCTGATAGGGACCTGAGGGAACGGCCCAGCGCGCTGACCACTCCAGAAGTCACGGTGCACTGGAAACCGTAAGGGTTGCCGATAGCAATGACCAATTGCCCCACTCGTATTTTTTGGGAATCGCCCAAGGGAGCGTCCAAAAAATTTGATCCATTGATTCTGACCACAGCCAGATCCGTATCCGGGTCCTCTCCTACCCTGTCTCCCTCAAAACGGCGTCCGTCCGGCAGTGTCACCATCATCTTGTCAGCGTGATGCACGACGTGACTATTGGTTAAGATGAAACCATCTGGCGTGAAGATGAAACCAGAACCGTTGCCACGCAGCTCCTCGGGAAGGCGAAAATGGGTTGTCTGTTTTCCTCTTGGGGTCTTATGAACGTCAATATTCACAACAGACGGACTCACCCTCTCTGCTGCATTGATGACTGCCCGTGAATAAGCATCAAGAAGATCATCGTCTGAAGGACGGATGGCATCAAACTCTCGTACCTCCCCTCCCTTAACTCTATCATTTGATAATAGTCGTAGGAATTTTTTAGCCATTTTTAAACCTCCTTTAAAACTAAATTTAATCACTGGATAGCATTTTTTCAAATATCGTCCCTCCCTCCGTACCGTGAGGGAACTTCTTAAGATAAAAAGATTTTTTATTGATTATTCAAATATTTTGAATTATGATGCTCCAAAAAAGAGAGCTTATGACAGAATACACAGAAAAACATGCCCGTTCGGGGATTGATACGTCACTTCCAAAACTCGAATGTTTTAAAAATCAGTTCAAAAACTACGAGATTACAATTTCCATTCCAGAGTTCACCTCTGTCTGCCCCCGATCAGGACTACCTGATTTCGGAACGATTACGATCCGTTACATTCCTGATAAATGGTGCGTGGAATTAAAATCTCTAAAGATTTACATCCTCGCCTACCGGAACTTAGGGATCTTCTACGAAAATGCAGTGAACCGAATCCTCAGAGATTTTGTTAAGGTCTCCAAACCTATACAGGCGTTTGTCACGGGTGAATTTAATGTCCGGGGAGGAATGAAAAGTATCATCGAAGCCTCCTACCCTCCAAAGATCCGTCCGAAGAAAAGATAAATGATGGCAGGTATCAAAAGAATCCTTTTCCTCTGCACCGGAAATTCTGCCCGCAGCCAGATGGCCGAGGGTCTCCTGAATCATTTGAGTCGTGGAGAATGGAAGGTCCAAAGTGCAGGGATTTTCCCATCCTATGTCCATCCTTTAGCCATTCGGGTGATGGAGGAGATCGGAATCGATATCTCTCAACAAACCTCTAAATCCATGAATCAGTTTCTCAATGAAGTGTTTGACACCATCATCACCCTTTGTGACGAGGCAGCTCAGTCCTGCCCTGCCTTTCCAAGCCAGGGCAAACGGCTACATTGGGCCTTTGAAGACCCTGCGGTTGCCATTGGAACGATTGAAGAAAGATCAGCGGTGTTTCGAAGGGTAAGAGACCAGATTAGAACAAAAATTGAAGAACTCTTGAACTCTGAATCACATTAACTCCCTGCCCTTTTCAATAACCTCTCCCAGGTTCTCTCCACGTTTTGTTGAACCACTTCAATTTCCGAATCGGTCAAGTGGCTGAAGCGGCCCTGAAGTTTTAAATACTCTTTTACGGGAACGACATGAGATTCTTCTTGAATGGTGTAGGATATCCCATTCTCGATTTCATAAAGAGGAAAGACTTTTGACCGAACAGCAAGCCTTGAAATCTTGATGGTGAGTTCTGAAGGAATTTTCCAACCGGGGGAACAGGGAGAGAGAAGATGGATGAATCGAGTCCCCCGTATTTTCATCGCCTTCTCCATCTTTCTTAACAAGTCTTCCGGATAGGCAATCGTTGCTGTCGCCGCATAGGGAATCTGGTGATCGGCCATGATGGCCATGATATCTTTCTTTGGGTTTTCTTTGGGCTTCATCACTGGAGTGGTCGTTGTCCAAGCGAACATGGGCGTGGCGGAGCTCCGTTGTGTGCCTGTATTCATGTAACCTTCGTTGTCATTGCAAATGTAAATGAAATCTTCATTTCGCTCTGCAGCACCGGAGAGGGCTTGAAGTCCGATATCAAAAGTCCCCCCATCTCCAGCCCATACTGCCACTAATGTCTCACGATCACCCCGAACATCTAAAGCTGCTCTAATGCCCGAGGCAGTTGCTCCGCCTGTGACAAAACCAGCATGAACGACTGGAATTCGGAAACTGGAATAAGGCCAAGACCCTGGGATGATGGACCAGCAAGAAGCAGGAAAGACCATTACCGTTTTTTCACCGAGGGCCTTAAGGGTGAGCCGCATGCTAACGGCTGCTCCACATCCAGCACAGGCGAGATGGCCATGGCCAAGATTCTCTGAAAGAGGTATCTCTCTCTTCTTCATTCAGCTTTCTTCCTCCTATTTTTTGAGACCCAACCACAAAATCTCTTCTTCGGGTCGGGGATGTACCACTGTGTATTGGATCGCTTCTTCAATGAGCTCCGGAGTGATGTCCCTTCCACCCAATCCCGAGATGAAACCAAAAACCTGGGGTCTCTCTTCCCTGGAGTATAAGGAGGCTCTTAGTTCCTGAGCAAAGATGCCTCCCACTCCCGCCGAGAGATTTCTATCAATAACCGCCAACTTCTTTGCTCCTTTCATTTCCTCATAAATTTCTTCAGATGGAAATGGCCGAAATCTCTTAATTTTTATTCCAGCAATGCTGACTCCTTTCCCAATCAGTTTCTGGATGACGGTCCTTGAGGTGCTCGTCACCGTACCAGAGGTCATCAGAAGAATTTCGGCTTCCTCTTTTCCATATCTTTCAATGGCACCATAACCGCGACCAAATCGGGATCTGAATTCATCGTCCACCTTTTTGGCGATCTCGGGAACCTGTTCCATCGCCTTTTGAATTTTGTACCGAAACTCTAAAAAATGTTCCGGTGTGGCAATCATTGAAAAGGCCATGGGTTCTCGAGTATCGATGGAATATTCCGGACAGTAGGGCGGTAAGAATTGGTCAACCCCCTCCATAGTGGGAATCTCTACAGGCTCGGAGGTATGGGAAAGGACATAAGCATCGAGGACAACCATCACAGGAAGCTTAACCGATTCTGCAATTCGATAAGCCTGGAGGATGGTATCGAGGACTTCTTGATTATTTTCGCAATAGAGTTGAATCCATCCAGTATCCCGCTGAGAAAGGGAGTCACTCTGATCACTCCAGATATTCCATGGTGGGCCGATGGCTCGATTGACATTCACCAACACAATAGGAAGGCGAGCACCAGAGGCCCAATGGAGCATCTCATGCATATAGGCCAATCCATGAGAGGAGGTGGCCGTGAAGCATCTCACCCCTCCAGTGGAAGCTCCAATCAGAGCAGCCATGGCAGAATGTTCTGACTCCACTTTTAAGAAGATAGTTTTCAAGCGACCGCTTGCAATGAGCTCCGATAGTTCTTCAACAATCGTTGTCTGCGGGGTGATGGGATAGGCAGAGATGACATCGACACGGCTCAATATCACCCCATAGGCCACCGCTTGATTTCCTGTGATGACCTTTTTCATCTCGCCTCCTCTTTTAAAGAAATGGCTCCTCGGGGACATTCAGAAAAACAGATCCCACAGCCTTTACAAAAATCGTAATCCACTTGATGGGAGAGAACTTCTTCTGTTTTGATGATGGATGCATCAGGGCAGAAGACATAACAGTTCTCACATTCATTACAGGTCCCACAACTAAAACATCTTTCCGCTTCTTCTAATGCAATGCTCTCTGTGAAGGGGGAGGTCACCTCTCCAAACCCTTTGATCCTTTTTTTGATTAGACCTTTAGATTCCCTACGCCTTTTTGAAGGTTCGAAGTAGTCCGTATTCAATTCTTCAAAGGTGACGACATGGGGATTTCTTGGTCTTTCATCAGGATAGAGATGTCTGAAGATCGAGATGGAGGGACCCTCTCCTATAAGAATTTGACGGATCGCTTCTTCTGAGTCTTTACCTTTTAAGTAACAATCAATAGCCAAGGCAGCCTTTTTGCCCGAACCAATGGCATGGGCCACCGTTCGCTGGTTTGAAGTGAGATCTCCTCCTGCGAAGATTCCTTTGATATCTGTGCCTCCATCTCTCTGTGTGAGAACGATCCCTTCTCTCCTCTCCATCCCTTTTGGGAGGAAGGAGACTTCGATCTCTTCCCCTGCTGCAATGATCACACCATCTGCTTCGATGAAAAAATTGGAGTTGGGGATGGGGACAGGTCTTCTCCGACCACTCTCATCCTTCTCTCCTAGCTCCATTCGCAGACACTCCAAACGTTTCATGCACTCTTTTTGTTGTATACGGATGGGATTGACCAGATATCTTATCTTCACCCCCTCATCCATGGCTTCCACCATCTCATCTTCAAAAGCAGGCATCTCCTCCTTTGAACGACGGTAAAGAAGGGTCGCCTTCTTGCCCAGTCGGACGACTGATCGTGCCACATCGATGGCTGTATTTCCTCCACCGATGATAGCCATCTTATCCCCTAATTTTACTTTCTTATTCAGGTTGATCTTTCTTAAGAGATCAAGACCGCTCAAGACACTCTTTCCTTTCTCACCGGGGATATGAAGGCCTCTACTTCGATGGGCTCCTGTGGCGATGAAGATGACTTGATAATCCTTCAAGCCATCTAATTTTAAATCTCCACCAAACGGAATTCCCGTTCGAATCTCTACACCTAATGCTTCAATATTTGAAATTTCCCTATCTAAAACATCTTTGGGCAATCGATAGGACGGGATTCCACTCCTCAACATACCTCCTGCCAAGGATGAAGATTCAAAGACGGTGACATCATAATGAAGCTTTGCCAGATGATAAGCACAACTCATCCCGGCAGGTCCAGATCCTATAATGGCAATCTTTCCCTTCCTTAATCCTGGACTCTTTTCTATCTTTTTATTCAGATTTGAAGCAAAATCTGAGACGAACCTCTCCAAGGCATGGATGGCAATCGGTTCATCATAGTCTCGGCGATTACATTTCGACTCGCAGGGGTGAAAGCAGACTCTGCCACAGATTCCTGGAAAAGGATTCTCATCCTTGATCAAATTCCAGGCCCCTTCAAAATCTCTTTGCGTTATCTTCTGTATGAATGCAACGATATCATTTCCCACTGGACAAGCTGCACTGCAAGGGGGTGTCTTGTCTTCATAAAGAGGACGTTGTGTCCTCCATGCCCCCGTCTTATTCCAGTCCATCTGTCCTAAAGAAATGGAGATCATCGGCATTTCAGAGGCACCTTTGAAAACAAACTGTTTGGTCATTTGAGGAATCCTATAAATCCTGATTGATTTCGCAAAGAGCGGAGCGCATGGCGTCTAAAATCCCAAATCACAAATTCCAAACTTCAAATAAGCTCCAAATTCCAATTTCAAATGACCAAGCATTTGTTTCGAATTTGGGTGATTGGGATTTATTTGAAATTTGGTGCTTGGGATTTGGTGCTTCCATATGCCCATGCTCTATGCCTGTCTGCTTGTACTAAAGCCTCACCTCTTGGAAGGCTTCTCTTGCAGCCTTTGCGTTCTCATTCTTCTTTCCTGGAACCTCTTCACGAATGGCTAATGCAATGGAATCGATTCCTACCAGGCCCGTCACCTTTGAAAAGGCTCCTAAAATGGCTGTATTGACAATCGGGTTCGTTCGTGAACCTAAGCCATTCCGAATGGCAATTGTGGTGGCATCGATGGTAGCCGTTCGAAAACCCTTCAGATGACTAAATAGCTCAGGAGGCTGGTGTGAATTGATGACGATCCATCCATTCTGTTTAAGCCCTGATGTGACATCGATCGCTCCAATCAGCGTTGGATCAAGAACAACGATATGATCGGGTTCGTAGATATTGACCCTCAACTGGATGGGTTGCTGATCCACCCTCAAGAAAGCCATGACAGGTGCCCCCCGCCTTTCAACTCCAAAGGCAGGGAAGGACTGGACATAGAGCCTTTCATGGAAAAAGGCGACGGCAAGCACTTTGGAGGCTACTACCGCACCCTGACCACCCCTTCCATGAAATCGAATCTCAATCATAAGTTGCAACCAAATGGAATATTGGAATAATGGAATGTTGGATTTACTAATATAAAAACATCTTTTTCTGACCCCCTCCCCATTGTCAAGACAAAAAATGGGGGTACATTTGGTGCATAGTCTGACAAGCCTGCCCTAGGTTTAGGGGGATCGGCTGCTTGAAATAGACCTCATAAGGGGTTCGGT
>JBEKWN010000051.1:0-24307 GCA_049513055.1 Thermodesulfobacteriota bacterium | reverse complement strand
TAAAAACCTCCATAGGCAAAATTAGCCACCCCACTGATGCCGAAGGTGAGGCTGAAACCTATGGCGATCAGGGCTAAATTGACACTATTCACTAAACCGTAGATGATGATGCTTGGTAACATTTTTCAACACACTCGTTTCCCTCCCCCCCGACGGGGGAGGGTGCGGATGGGGGTAATAGGAGGTTTTCCCCCTCCCCTTCATCCCCTCCGCCAGGGGAGGGGAGATTTTTTGGGTACTATCTCTATCTAATAGAAGGGACGATCTATCATCAGAAGACCGCCCCTTCGAAAGTTTAATAAAATTTCATTTCATATAAAGGGGAAGCTGAATCTTCCCTTCCGCAACGATATCTGGGTAGACGGCGACTCTCTTCCCAGGTTTAACCCATTGAAAGCCAACACCCAGGGCTGTCTCTTTTGGGTCATAGCCATAGATGACTTGATGATCTTTGCCAAACCTGATCCTTCCAACCACGCCTGACATATCTGTCTTTTCAAGGGCACTGACCACTGGGTCCGGTTCGATGCTCTTCGCGCGCTCAATCGCATTGGCCATAATATAGACAGCATCGTAACTCGGTCCTGGGCCATGATGTGAGAGTCTCTTCCTTGCGTCTTCTCCCCACTTTTTACCGAAATTCTCGTTGAAAGCTACTGACTTTGGTACCGCCTTCACTGGAATGGGCCCGACTTCATAGATCATATTTATCATTCCTTCCACTTCTCCTTTGAAAACTTCCCAGGCATTCTCAGGGGCAAGCGGGCTGGTAGAACCAGCAAGAAGAGTCGGAACTTCCATTGCCCGGGCTTGCTTTAGCAAGATACTGCTTTGCGGCATGTCAAATATGGGCACGACCACCTGGGCTTTTTGAGCCCTCACCTTGACCAGGGATGGAGAGAAGTCAGAAGAACCTGTAGCATAAGTATCAAAACTGATAACCTCCCAGCCGTTCTCCTTATACCATTTCTCTAATCCTTGCCCAGTCCCTTTGGCCCACATCACGTCTTGCGTGATAATGTACGCCTTGCTGAAGCCAAACTCTTTTTTTATAAACCCCATGACTCCGCCTAAATACATAGCAAGGTAGGGAGCATTCAAGCAATTTCGAAAAATATATTTATACTTATCATAATCCTCTGAAACCTTCTTCTGCATGAGCGGGCTCATGGCAATAGAACAAATGTAAGGCAATTTATATTTTGAAATAACATCCATTGCGGCCAACAATACTTCGGAACGGAAATTACCCAGCACGATTGCATGGGGTTTCCTCTCCAGGATGAGTTTCTCCATTGCTGTCAGGGCGTCATGGACTGGAATTCCAGGCTCATGTTCTCTGGTATCGATGGAATAGACTTCGATTTTGTGTTTTGTCTTGCCTACTAACATTCCTCCCTTTGCATTGATCTCATCCACTGCCATTTGAATAGCCATCCATCCGTCTCGTCCCTCAATAGAACCTAATGCAGTGGGAACGCCAAAAACAATTGGTTCACCAGGGTTAAGTTGCGAATGAGCGGCATAAGGAAAAATGGTCAAGATGGCAAAAAGAAAAAGACCAGAGACCAAAAATACTTTCATCTTCATAATCCCCTCCTTACAAAATGACTTGATAAAAATCGTACTTAACGATCACAGAAAATGGATAAACGGGGCGACCTATAATTTAAGATCGCCCCCTCTTTTTTTGATTGTGTCATTCCCGTGCAAACGGGAATCCAGATATTACGAACAACAGATTCCTGCTGGAGTTTATCCCGGTGAAAACCGGGGCAGGAATGACCAAGCGGGGTAAGATAATTTGAGAAATCAGAGCATAAAGAGTCGATTTTCATGCTTTAAGAATTTCACTCTGCTTTGGTCATTTCATATAAGGAGGAAGCTGAATCTTCCCTTCTGCAAAACCCTCTGGGAAGACAACCACTCTCTTCCCGGGCTTTACCCATTGAAAGCCAACACCCACGGCTGTCTCTTTGGGGTCAAAACCATAGACAACCTGATGGTCTTTGCCAAACCTTATCCTTCCTACAGCTCCTTGCATGTCTGTTTGTTCGAGAGCCTTAACCACCGCATCGGGCTCAACGGTCTTGGCACGCTCAAACGCATTGGCCAAAATATAGATAGCATCATAACTTGGCCCTGGACCATGCCCAGAAAGTTCGGTTCTGGCTTTCTCCCCCCATTTTTTACCATAGTTTTGATTAAAAGCCACTGACTTTGACACTGCCTTCACCGGAATTGGCCCAACTTCGTAAATCATATTTATGAATCCATCCACTTCTCCTTCAAATACCTGCCAAGCATTTTCACAAGCAATAGGGCTGATGAAACCAGCGGGCAGAGCCGGAATTTGCATTGCACGAGCCTGCTTTAGCAAAATTCCGCTCTGTGGCATGTCAAATATAGGCACGATCACCTGTGCTTTCAGGGCTCTCACCTTAATCAGAGAGGGGGAAAAGTCGCTCGACCCCAATGCGTAAGCGTCAAAACCCGCTACCTCCCAGCCATTCTCCTTATACCACTTATCAAGGCCTTTGCCGGTAGCCTGAGCCCACAGTGTATCCTGAACGATGATGTAGGACTTGTTAAAGCCATATTCTTTTCTTATGAACCCCATAACTCCGCCCAGATACATAGCAAGGTAGGGAGCATTCAAGGCATTCCGAAAGCAATATTTATATTTGTCATATTCCTCCAGGATCTTTTTCTGAAATATAGGGGTCATAGCTATGCAACAAATGTAGGGTAGTTTATACTTGGAGATAAGATCCATTGTTGATAAGAGGACCTCTGAGCGGAAATTACCCAGTGCGATCGCATGAGGTTTCTTCTCCAATATGAGCTTCTCCGTCGCCGTCAGAGCATCCTGAACTGGAATTCCAGGTTCATGTTCTCTGGTATCGATGGAAAAGGCTTTAAGTTGGTGTTTTGTATTGCCTACTAATACACCTCCTTTTTTATTGATCTCCTCCACTGCCATCTGAATAGCCATCCAGCCATCTCTTCCCTCAATAGAACCCAAAGCAGTAGGAACGCCGATAACAATGGGTTCACCAGGTTTGAGTTGGGCGCCAACGGTAAGGGGAAAAACGACGAACATGGCCAACGCAAGAAACAGAAAACTAAAAAATATTCCCTTTTTCATAACCCCATCCTCCTTTAAAAAAGATTTAGAAAAGTGGTCTAACTATTACAAAATTTGGAACTTTTGTCAATCTCTATATTCGCTATTTTGTACCAGATGACCTGAATCTATGATCCCTTCTCATCCCTAAAATAATGAGCTTTTAAATCTAATCCGGGGATCCATTGTAGAAAGACCTTTGTAATCCCGTAACCCAGAAGGGCTCCGGCAATGACATCCGTGGGATAATGAACGCCTAAGTAGATACGGGTCCACCCTATGAATCCTGCAACGATAAAGAAAATAATCCGGTACCGAGGGAACCAAAGAGAAAGCAGAGTTGCCATCATAAATGAAAAAGCAGCATGAGCGCTTGGAAAGCTGGGGTCGAGAATTTCACCCGGACCTTTGGAAAGTTTCGAGGCCATCTCCAGAAACAAAAATGGTCTCTGACGTTGAGTGAGAAATTTGAGGCTATAGATGACTGCTGATTGGATGGCATAGAGTAGAACAAGACGGTGGAGAACTTTTCTCTGTTTGGTTATAATCCAGCTAAGAATAATGAAGAGAATAAGCGCGAAATGGCTTCCAAGGTAGGTGAACCAGGGCAAGGCATGATCAAGAACTGGTGAACTCCACCATCCATCTGCCCACCTCATGAATTTTAATTCCCAATCCATTTTCTCGTGACCGTTTCCGTGCTCCGTGTCCGTTTTATTAAATAGGGAGTCTCGGTATAATATCTGCCAGATTCTTACTTTGGATGCAGATGTTTGCAATTTGATTGAGATCCTTGCAGGAGGAGTTAAAAGCAATCGAGAACCCCACCATTTGAAACATGTCGATATCGCCTTTGCTGTCTCCGATGGCGATCACCTCTTCAGGCTTCACTCCAAATCGTTTCATAATCTCTTTCACCCACTCTGCTTTCTTGTCGTAATAGACCTGAATCTTCACCTTCCCAGTCAAAACTCCATTTTCATGGATGAGATCATTGGAAACAGAGTAATCAAACCCATATCTCTGATGGACCCAATTAGAAAGGAGAGAAAGCCCGGAAGAAACCATCGAAAGTTTCAATCCTTTCTGTTTAAGGTAGTTGATCAGTTCATCCACCCCTGGATGGAAGGGAACCGTCTTGACGATCTCCAACAACTCCTCCACCTTCATCCCCTTCCAAACCTCGGCATCGCGTTCACAAAATTCTTCGTAAAAAATCTTCCCGGCCAAAAACTGATTCTGATACTCCTCTGCAAATCCGTACCACTTTCCTAATTGCTTGTGGATATACTCCCAGATGGATCGCTCCTGAGTGAGCGTCCCGTCGAGATCAAAGATCACCAAATTGAATTTCTGATTTTTTTTCGTTGACATTCCCCACTCTTATAAAAGAAAATCCTTGTAAGGTCAACCGGAGTTTACAATGCCTTTTTGCCCGAATCCTGATTGCTCACATAGAAAAAGTACTGGGAAACCTGCAGAGTTTTTAGAGGGGATTACCCACTGCAGGGATTGTGGAAGCCTACTTTCTGGAGAAATCACAGAAAAGTTAGAAAAACGAAAGTTTACTCTAAGTGATTTTCAAAAAAGAGTACTATATACCATTGCTCTTATTCTTCTCACGAGGATCTTGTTTTTAATACTGACTCCTGGAATCAACTTTCAGGCTTTAAAAAGTCTCTTTCAAGCATCAGGCGGTGGATCGAATTTTGAGAGGCTCTCTGCTTTTGCCCTTGGTCTTATGCCTTATTTAAGTGCTTACATGATAGTTGAAATCTTATCGTTGTTTATTCCACCTCTCAAATCCTGGAGGGTAGAAGGGTATTTAGGAAGAATCAAGATAAAAAAAGTAGCTCTTATCGCAACTTTTCTTCTTGCTCTTGTTCAAGGTTATGGGATTGCTAAAGGACTTGAAGAAATGGTTGGATCGGTTGGGGAGCGCATTGTACAAACCCCTGGGTTGAGTTTCCGGTTGATTTTAGCGCTAACCCTAACCACAGGCACCTTCATCATGATATGGATAGCAGAACTGATTACAAGGAGAGGGATTGGGCACGGTGTGAGTATTTTAATACTGGCTGGAGATGGAGCAAAGTTTTTTTCAGACTTTTCTGGAATAAAGATGGTATCTCATGAGCATAGTCCCTTCGAGTATTTTCTATTGTTTGCGATCATAACTATTACATTCATAGCTCTCATTGTGGTGATGGAAAAGAGCCACAGAAAAATATTTGTTAAATTTAATGATGGTGTGGAGGCTTATATTCCTCTAAAATTTACTTCTGCAGGCACAACACCAGCAGAATGGACATCCGTTCTTTTCATGGCACCTGTAACAGTTCTCCAATTTATAGATTACCCCATATCGCAGAAACTATCATTGGTCTTACTCCCTGGGAACATTTGGTGGTATATAGCCAATGCCTTTGTGATTATATTTCTTTACTACCTTTTTACTTCCTTCTTTTATAATCCCAAGGAGATGGTCACTTTCTTAAAAAATAGGCAAGCTTCGATTGTTTCTCCTCCAGGAGAAAATGAAGAAAGCTATATTGACAAGAACCTTGAGCCTATGGTTCCTATCGCAGCGCTCTATTTATGCCTGGTTATTTATGCTCCCCATATTATTCTACATTTTTTGAATTTCCCATTAGGTGGCTTTGCTCTAATTACTGCTGTGGTGATACTCCTGGACCTTATGGAAGAAGTGCGTTTAAGGAGGAAAGGAAATAACTTTGTAAAAGTGGCTGAGCTGCACGATGTTCCGATGGCTGGACTTCTGAAAAGTATCCTTGGGCAGAAGGAAATTCCTTGTTACCTAAGAGGTTATTACCACCGAGCCCTGCTTTACTTTTTCGGTCCTTATCTTGAGATTTCTGTTCTCGTGCCAGAAGATAGACTGGTTGAAGCAAGTGAAGTGATTAAAAAATACTTGGATCCAAATATACTCACGGTGAGTTTAAAAACTTAACTTCAAAGCATTAGACTTATTGATATTCCGTCATTGCCCTTCAGACCCAAACTTCCAGCGTTTATCTCCCAAGTTGGCAACTAGTTCCTCAATCGTACCAAAATAGATGCATCGACCGATGCACTTATCAACACAGGCAGGCCTCTCCCCTCGATCAATCCGGTGATAGCAGAGGTGGCACTTCTCTGCCACACCCTTTTCTGAATTGAACTGCATCACTCCAAAGGGACAGGCCTCAATGCAGTCCTTACAACCAATA
This sequence comes from Thermodesulfobacteriota bacterium, assembly GCA_049513055.1. Taxonomy (GTDB): domain Bacteria; phylum Desulfobacterota; class BSN033; order BSN033; family UBA1163; genus UBA1163. The sequence goes on along the minus strand of JBEKWN010000051.1, from coordinate 17,950 downwards.
CAGGCCTCTGAATCAATGAGGACAATGCCGTCGGGTCTTTGAGAGATCGCATTGACTGGGCAAGTTTCTTTGCAAGGAGGTTTGGAACATTGAAGGCAGCGAGCCGGAGAATAGGTGAGTTTTAACTTGCCATTTATATTTTGGACTCCTTTTGTTCTTACTCGTATCCATCTTGATCCCTCGGGTGGGTTGTTCTCTTGTTTGCAGGCCAATTCACAGGTATCACAACCCCAACAAACATCATTATCAATAATCATTGCGAGCTTCTTGATCATTGTTATGCCTCTCTTTTCTTAGGAGAAATCCGGCAAAGCAGTACTCTGAGATTAGTTGCACCCATGGCTGGATCACAGGTAGCTGGATCATTATCCGTCAAGAGATTGATGTTGGAATCCTTCCATCCATGCTCAGGAGAATCCTTTTCAGGAAACCACCACGCATGCTGAGCTCCAATTACCCGTGGATCAATTCCCAAAGTCAATTTTGCTCGCTGGAGGCATTTACCTCGAGGAGATTCGATCGCCACCCAGTCCCCTTCTTTGATTCCCTCTTTTTCTGCTGTCTCAGGATGGATCTCAACAAATGGCTCAGGCAGGAGTTCCCGAAGCCAAGGAATCTGTCGGTGTTCAGAATGGAAAAAGGCAGTGGGCCGCATCCCGGTAATGAGGATATAGGGATAATCCTTCAAAAGATCTGGCCGGCTCAAAGGAGATTCAGGGGGCTCTCGAAACTGAGGAAGAGGATCATATCCCCACTCTTTCATCCGTGTGGAATAGAGCTCAACCTTTCCTGTGGGAGTGGAAAATCCCTTTTTCTCATATTTTCGATATTCCATCTTTCCCTGGAGACAACCTCTCTTTACAAATTCCTCGAACTTCAAACCGGAAGGGGCAAGGATAGCATTTAAAGCATCATGAATGGTTGGCCACCAGTGCTCCTTTTGTCCCATTCGATTTCCCAGTTCATTAAGCATCTCATGATCTGATTTGCACTCTCCTATTTGGATCACTTTCTGCCGAGCTAATACATAACCATGTCTTTTCCAGAACTCTGCCACATAGTCCATCTCGAGCCATGTGGCTGCAGGCATAACGAGATCCGCCAATTCAGCCGTGGGTGTCAAGAAAAAGTCTGAGACAGCGAGGAAATCTACTTTTTTCAAAGCCTCATAGACCATGGAGGCATTGGCTCGAGTAATCACTGGATTCGAAGAAATCAGAAACACCATCTTGACTGGATAGGGTTTCTCATGGAGGATCGCATCCCAGACAAACTTTGGATTGATAATGGCAAAGGCATCTGCCAGTTTAAAAACATCTCCGCCCAAGCGTTTCTTTCTCTGTTCTGGTGGAAGCATTCGATGAAGCCCAAATTGGCCAGCATTCATTGTTGAAGGGGGGACATAGAAGACCATACCACCGGGTGCATCGAGATTTCCGGTGATGGCGGCAAGGGCGATGAGAATCCGGTTATTATCCACACAATTGATGGATTGCTCAATGGCCACGCCCCACTGGATGCATGCAGGTTTAGTCTTGGCAAAGAGTCGTGCAGCTTCCTGGATCTTCTCTTCAGGAATCCAGGTAATCTCTGAAACTCTTTTGAGAGGATATTCTCGTACCCGCTCCACAAACTTCTTCCAGCCGTAAACCCAATTTTTGACAAACTCCTTATCGTAGAGCTCCTCCTCAATAATGACATGGAGCATCCCCAAGGCTATAACTACATCAGTCCCTGGACGAAGCTGAAGCCAAAGATCCGATCGATCAGCCAACTTAGTGAATCGGGGATCAACGACAATCAACTTTGCACCTTTCGCCAGGGCATCGGAGAGATAAACCCCCTTATATTCATCAGAATTGGAAATGATAGCATTATTCCCCCAGACCATAATACACTTGGGATTCCCTTCGTAATCACAAACCGGGAGGTTCCCACAGGTGATGATTGAGGTTGACACCCTCGGTCCATAACACATATGGCCAGCCGTGAGAACATTTGGCGAGCCTAAAAGGTTGGCAAACCGGTAAATAAATGCTTCGTTATCCCGACCTGTCCCATAACCAAGAACAATAGATTCAGCCCCATATTTCTGTTTATACTCGTTCATCTTCGATGTCAGAATATCAAAGGCTTCATCCCAGGAGATTCGTTCCCATTTGCCCTCCCCTTTGGCACCCTTTCTTTTTAAAGGATAGAGTAATCGGTCCGGATGATAAGCCAGTTGAATCGAAGCAATTCCTTTGGGGCAAAGAGTTCCCCGGCTGATGGGCGATTCTGGATCACCCTCGATTCTTATGACCCTGCCATCCTTTACATGAACCAGAACCCCACAACCCCCGTGGCAGATACGACAGGTGCTTCGAACAACTCTCTCATTTGTTGGCTGAATAGAATCCACCCTCATCTCCTTCCGTTTTCTTTTCCGCCTATTCCAATCATAGCATCGCTTGGGCAGGCCTTCAAACAAGGGACGAATGGCAGTAATTGGTAATACACTGGTATTCCCCTACTCTCGAACGCAACGGACACGGTACAAGTTACTCTTATAATAACTAAGCACATAGGCACCGTCGAACATCACGATCCACGCGTTCTTCGCATGGCGCTCGAAGGTCGTGGACGACCAATAGGACAAGTTATCTCGAAAGGGAACCTCTTTGCACATTAAAGGTCTTCCATCTGGACGCCCCTTGGTCCTGTCCAGCAGAAATTCCAGTTCCGCTAAAGTTGGGAAGCGCCAATTGCGCTTCCCATCCAATGAAAGTGATTCTGCATATTCTTGAGCTTCGTGCCAAGTCATCTCGCCTGGAGATTCACACTGCCATCCCAGGCCAGTTTTAGGATCTTTCCAGGTAGGCGCAACTTTTCTTCCCGGTTCCACTGCACAGAAAAAAGAGAAGTTCATATTTACAGTGAACTTTTATGGACCGGCGTAAATCCCTTGAGGAAACTCCTTCGGATCTCCCCAGAAAATACACCTCATCGGACAAATCGCAAAACACGCAGGGATTTCTTTCCTCCCTCGCTTTTCAACGCAGAGGTCGCACTTGACTGCCTTCGTGACATCCTGGTCAAACTGCATGACATCGTATGGACAGGCCTGGACACAGCAGGTACCACACGAGATACACCTTTTCGCCTCTTGAACGGCCAGTTTCTTCGTAAACCCCTTTTGAACTTCACTGAAGTTCTTCACTCGCCTTTGAGGTTCTAAGTAAGGCATTTGGGCCCGGCGGTCAGGACGTTCGGCGTTCCAAGGAGGTTCGCAAAACGGTAAAGATGACTTTCATAATCTCTGCCCGTTCCCTGACCGACAACAATCGACTCTGGCCCGTATTCATCAATCACCTTCTTGAATTTTTCCACGATGGTATTCAAGGCCTCGTCCCACGAGATTCGTTCCCATTTGCCTTCCCCTTTGGCACCCGTTCTCTTCATGGGATAGAGGATGCGATCAGGATGGTAAGCCAATTGCGCTATGGATAGGTCTTTGCTGCACAGGGTCCCATGGCTGATCGGGGAATTCGGATCCCCCTCCACTTTTATCACCTTGCCGTCTTTGACGTGGGTGATGACACCGCAGCCTCCGTGGCAACTACGACAAGCTGTTCGAATTTTTTTAACCTCTTCCATCAGTTCTCCTCCTTTTCAATAACAGAAATGGTCGCGGTTTTTCTCTTAAGCGGCACGTTCCAATTTGTTTCCCTTTTCATCTTTCGAAAGATTTTTAATATCTGCTCCGAGTCTATAAGAAATCCGCCTTGCAACATCAGCCGTTTTAGGACCGTATTTTTCAATCAAACTCTCCGAAAAGGTCCCAATGAGGATGATGCATCCAATGATTTTTTCTTGCACACCAAATACCGGTGCGCTTACAAAATTGACCCCTTGAGTAATTTCACCAATATCCTGAGCATATCCCAGTTGTCTACACTTAATAAGCTCCTCTTTTAAACGCTTCGTGTTCAGTCGTGAGATATCAAAACCATGGAAGTAAACTCTTTTTTTAGTCAATATTTTTTCTCTATCCGCTTCGGGCATAAAGGCCACAATGGCTTTCCCGTGTGCACCTAATGTGATATGGAACCTGTGTCCCAGACGAATGGTAAACCCAATATTTTGATTCCCTTCACTTTTCCTGACCACTAGGAGATGCTCACCATAAATTAAACCAAAGAGAGCAGTTCCGTTCGTTTCCTTAGCAAGATCATCGAGAAAAGGTGCTACAATCTCCGGGTAATGGAGGTTATCCAAAACATGCCGGGACAAGAAAATCAAAGCGGGTCCTAACGAGTAGGTTTTCGTCTGAGGATCTTTTTCCACAAATCCAAACTGTTTTAGTGTGTTTAAAATGGAATAGCCTTTGCTTTTATGAATTCCAACTTGGTTACATATTTCCGTCAGCCTCATCTTGAAATTGGGACTTTCCCCTAAACAGAGGAGAACCCGGGACGCTTGTTCCACTGCTGGAACCGAAGGTTTATAAACCGATTTTCCTCTTATGCCACCCTTTGGCAGCCTTTTTTTAACATCCACTTGACCAGATCCTCAGGATTACATCTCGATCATCTGCATTTTAAAAATGTTCTGTATATAGAACTATGTTCTATTTAATTGATAAAATGTTATATGAATCTTTCCATTTTGTCAACAGTTTTTATATAACTCTCTTCCAATGATAACCTTTTTGGATATCCGCAAGTCCAGTTAGATTTCTGTTAAGTCTTGACGAAATGTCTCTTAAAGGTTACCAAATCTATTAGAAAGAATAGTTTCTCCACAAAAATCTCAGAAATTTATCTTGACAATCTTGATATGATTTGGTCTATGAAAAGGAGAGCGTGCGAGGGGTCAAGGAGAAAAGGTGGATGGATCGTAAGGATTGCTTTGGTTCACTAAAGGAGACCAAACTCAATAATAGCCAAACCACCACTCAAGCAAGGCTCGAGTGTCGAAACTGCGAGGAGATTCGTGATTGTCTGCGTTATAGCAAACAACTCGCGGAAGAGGAAAAAGAAAGGGATGAACTGAGAAAGCAGAATATGATCTCCCAAATTATTGACCTTTCGCATATCACTTCAAATGAAATCGGATCGTGTCTATTAGAGTTTTTGAGTAGAATCTTTTACTCTCCCCTGGGAACGGTTCTTTTTAAAAATCTTCTTCTGTTTTACGAAGTTCCTCAAGGCTCAACCTCCTTTAACCTTTCCATTCCGATCTCGCAGACGATGATGGATTTGATTCGAGGAGAAGGGGGCGAAGCGGTACGAACCGGTCCTGAAGAATTCACGCTTCGAATTGTTCTGTTCCAGAAGTCATTTTCAAATCAACCAAAGGCGAACATGGGGATGATCGCCTATGAAGTCGCCCGCGCATTCGCTTCTGACGATCTTGCGGTCAAACATATTCTTCAGACCCTCCCCGATGTTGAAATCAACTTATTTAAGAAAATGGACATCGATCGTCGGACGAACTGGTTGATTGCGAAATGGGGTTTTCTGGAAGAATTTGAGGCCTTGGAAAAAGAAATGGCCGCTGCGAGGTTGAAAGATCAACTTGATAAATCTTTTAAAGTTTGAGGTAGGTAGATTTCATAACTCATCCCAAACTTCCTTCCAGGGACTTGTTTTACCTTCCTTGATCTCTCTTAACCTTCTGGACAAGCTTTCTGAATTGTTTAGACTGTGACAAGAGTTTTGATTCTTTCCGATCCAGCCTTTCTTGTATCAGCGCCACCATCTTCTGATATGTCTCAATATTTAAAATGACTGGTGTTAGCTTACCTTACATATGCTGTCAAATCATGGCACATTTTCCCCTGAGCATTTGGTTAAGAGGTAGTCCTAAGGTGTGGACTCCTTCCTGTAATCATCAACCTTGGAACAACCGCGTTTATAGAATCTTTCAAGTGGAAAGTGTTGAGGCTGAATCATCGATAATAATAACCCTACGGAATGATATTTACGCAATATAACATTTCATTCTTAACAAATTATTCAAATGTAATAAAAGGTTCATAACCGCTGAGATATCCTGAAGATAAAAAAACTATAAGAAGTCCATGATGATTCGCTTTATAGATAGAATGGTGAGAAGCCCGAATTGTTATTGACAGAAAGTGCTCTTGGGGATAAAATTTCATAAATTATTGCTTGCAGTATAATTATTGTTATGCCTTCGAGGCACCTATGACATGAAAGAGGTTACTAAGGAGCAGTTCAAAGAGATCTACTTTAAACTTGGTGGTGGCGCAGCGACCGGCTGGGGCCTGGAGTATTGGAATAAATTCTTCGAGGACGAAAAGAGACAGGGAATGAAGTATCTATTGGAAGAACCCGAAACACCAGAACATACAAAAATGATGATCGTTACTGACTATGACAGGAACGAATATCGATTGTTCTTTTTGACCGAAGAGAGTGAAGAATCCCTCTTCGACTTTCCGGTCGAGAGCTGATAGAAAACGTGGCATAACAAGGCGCTGCAGCCGACCGCAGACAGCGCGGCGGCTGAGCTCGGTCGTTATCCACTCTTTCAATGAGTAATCATCAACCTTTGATGTACACCGATCCTCACTCTTTGTAGGTGAAAGCGATAACCGGGTTTCTTAACTCTTCCTTCCTGAAACATTCTCTTCCCTAAATTTTGAAAATGCTGTATATTACAATGGCATGTTTGTACAAGATAATAAGCACAAATTAATTGACGCTATTACCGCTCCGTTGGGTTTCTTTGTGCTGGCGGAATAAGCCCCGGGCGCTTTTTAGCAAAAGTGGTTGCCCGCGCCGATGATTTACCTCGATAAGTCGATGGAGCAGCTGTACGATCAAGCGCTAATCAACATGGAGAACACTGTGCACGCCCTTGCGCAGCGTGTTCCTCCGCCTCAGCGTGTGCCGTACAAGGATTCGTTCGTTTATCGCTACGTCGAGAAGTCAATTCACCAGGCACTTGTTCAAAAGCTCGCCCGCTTAGTTAGCACTCTCCATGCCGCTCGCCTCCTAATGGGGCATGGTTTCGTTCAAGAGCAGGCAGCTCTGCAACGCGTGCTCGACGAGATCGAAGAGGACATTACATTCCTCGCATTTGCGGTCATCTTTAGTGACATGACGCCGCTACACCAGAGTTACCTCGATGCCTTCTTCGAAGAAGAGTCCGACGCTGATACCGCGTTGGAATCGACCCAGAAGCGGCCGATGGTTCCTCGGAAGAAGATCCGCGCTTACATCTCGCAAGTGGAGGGGGCGCCGATGGACCCTAGCCGTAGAGTCGAGCTTTCTCACACCCTAAGCAAGGCCTACTCCGGCTATGTCCACGCTGCATCTCCGCACATCATGGATATGTACGGCGGGAACCCACCGAAGTTTCATATGGGCGGCATGCGCGAGACGGAGCGCCATCGTGAACACCGCGCCGACCTCTGGAACTACTTCTACCGAAGCATTATTGCGTTCTCGTTTGTTGCCAAGGCATTCGGCGACGAAGCGCTTTTCACGAAGATTCACGACTTCACGCGAGAATTCGAGCGCCTGTCGGGAAAGAACTATGGGCCAAGCAAGTCGCAGAAAACCTAACCCACTGTTCCAATCGATAATCTTCAATCATATGTCCTATCTTGAATTGCAGATAAGTAGGTGTAGTTTTCAATCCGACTTACCTTGACAATGCCTGTCAAATCAAATAGTGTCCTGGACGAATAAGTCTTTAAATGCGCGGGCGGCTGTGTAGACACTTCCTACCCCGCAGATGTATTGAGCGACCCTCAATGTCTCGACGATCTCTTCTCTGGTGGCACCTGCTTTCATCGCTTGTTCGGCCAGTGACTTTACACCTTCAACAGCTCCCTCCGATGCATCCAAAGCCATGGCGATGAGGAATTTAATTTTCCGTGGCAAAGCACCGTCAGCCAGAGCAAAGTCATTCGTGGCTCTAACCAGCTTGAGAAGTTCTGGATCGATCTTTTCAAAAATCTTTAAAGGATGTTCAGCCATCGGATCACCTCCCATTTGGGACTTCCATTTTATTACTGCATCTTCTAGGCCCGTTTCCACTTTTTTCTTCCATCGGTCCTTCTCCAATCGGTAAGCATACCAATACATTTCTTTCATCTCTCTCAAAGCTGCACTTTTCTTCGAGAATAGGTTTTAGCCTTTTTCGGGCCCTGTGAAGCCTCACCTTCACATTCTTAACCGTTATCCCGAGGATATCAGCAATCTCCTGATGGCTGAATTCCATGATGTCAAAAAGGATGAGGACGGTTCGTAGGGACTCTGGCAAAAGGTTGACCTGATTCTGAACACATTCTCCCATCTGGCGTTGTTCCAATTCTTTTTGAATATCCAGTCCTTTTTGAATTAGAGCTTCTTTAAATTCTTCCATCTCCTCCTGGTCAATTCTTTCTTCTTTACGTGATCTCTTCAACTTGCGGAAATGGTCTTGGCAGAGGTGATAGGCAATGCTAAATATCCAAGAGGACAATTTGGAGGGATCTTTTAAGCTTTTTAAATTATTTTGAATTTTTAAAAACGTTTCCTGGATTAAGTCATCCGCCACCCATTCATCTTTAACAAGGGTCAGAATAAATCTTCTAACCTTAACGTAGTATTGATCATAGATATCCCAAAATTCCATCTTTAAATCCTAACCAAAAATAGTTTTAATTTTCCCAGTTATTCCCCTCCCCCTTCGACGGGGGAGGGTGAGGGTGGGGGTGAAAAAAGAAGCCTTAATTCCCCCTCCCCTTTCTCCCCTCCCGCCAAGGGAGGGGAGGTTTTTAGGAGTCTTATGATACTTACCCGCAACATGATTTGCTGGCCTGCCTATCACAGGGCAGATCATACTCCTTTACTTCACCCATGAGACCATTGATACAATTCTTTATGGCCAAATGGGCTCCTTTTTTGACCTGGGTGGCAAGATCGACAGCTTCTTGAATTTCTTCAAATTTCAGGCCCACTTCCTTTGCCTTTCCGAAATAGTGCTCGAAACAAGGGATGCAGTTCGCTGCGGTGGCTGCTCCCAAGCAAATTAAAAGCCTCGTCTTTTCGTCCATGGTCGAGTCCTCCTTTTATTTTTATATATAAGACGAAAAAGACCTCCGAAAGGTTACACCGCTTTACGAACCCTGATATGAATAAGAATATTTAATTGATCAGCACAAAACCGTAACGATTCTGAATGTCCTCTTTATTTTGAAGGACTTCACACGGTAGTCCTAAATTTCGTGCTGTTTTGTATACGTCAATACCAAAGATTGAATCGCATGGCCTTACTTTCTCCGGAGTCGGGCAAGGATGACCTTCTTTAACGGCACAAGCCTTACACAAATTGCAGAATCGAATTGCAAACGCAAAATAGTATCCATCGAGGAAAGCAGTCCTTTCGATTTCAAGAACGGCCTCACTCAATGTTCTGGCATCATTCGAATGGACGAGCAGAATATGATTGTATCTCTTGATCATCTCCACTCGTTCCTGATAGGTCGTATCTCTGGTGTGACACCTTATACTTTCCTGAAAAAAATCTTCACAGCCCCATCGACATTTCAAAATCGCCCGAATATCAAAATAGATTTCCTTGGGTGAAATGATCATTGCATTGACCATTCCTAATTCTTTTGCCAACCGGGTATACTTCTCCATCTACATATCCCTTCAAAATTGATTTCAATAAAAATTAATGGAAATGAAGTGTGATCCTATAACGACATTCTTTTCCTAAAACCATCATACACTTCCCCAATGAGGGAGTAAGTTCATGGTCTAATCCCTGGGCATCGATCCAGCCTTGCAATCTTGCGAAGATGCCACATTCGCATCGATCCTCTATCCCAGCTCTCACAATATTTTCATAGGCAAAACATCTTTTCATATGCATCTCATACGATTGATCATCTAAGGTCTTGATTTCATATTCGATGAGGTTAGGACCATAAAGTGAGATGGCTGCTTTCTTGAGATTCAGGTATTCCATCATGTCTTTTGGCGGCAAAAGGGCTAAAGATTTAATGAACCGCTTCATTTCCACTTGGCCTAATTCCCGGCACACCATTTGATTCAATCGGTTCGCCGCATCGATGCCAAAATGTTGTGTGACTGCCATAAACCACCTGGCATCGTGTGACATCCAACCTTTTATCAGAAGGTCTTTCTCCATTTCAAAGGATAAACTATTCGGCATGGAATTCCTCCTCTTTCATTTGTAGAGGTGAGGCTATGGGTTGTTACTAAATATTAAGCCCTGCGCACCCGGCATGGAATATAACGGTGGAGCGGCGTGGCTGCCAGACGATCTCGGTGTTTCGCTGGAGCCAGCTGGTTAACATTGACTCCATGTGCCTCTCCGCCGTGTACGAGCCCGAAGCCATGAGGTATGACCACCTGGCCCTGGTACGAGCTATCTGTTACTTCAGTTTCGATCCTGGCAGATCCTGCTTCTGTCTCGATAAGGGCAAGGTCACCATCGCTGATTCCTAACTCCTCTGCATCCTTTGGGTTCATTCGCATGGTGCAAGGCCGCCTCCCCTCATTCCAGGCAGGGTCACGCATGATGGTATTGGCCACCATCTCCATATGGTTTCCGGACATGAGCACCATAGGATAGTCCTTGCTCACGAGTTGGGTCTCCTCGGTCGCAGGGGTTACTTCCTCGACCCACGACTCCATCTCAGGGAAATGGATGTGGATTTTCTTGTCAGGGGTCTTTAAAACAGAAAGGTTGTTTTCCGAATCTACGACTCCGATCTTCACCCCTCCTGGTGTATCCAGGATCTTTCTAAATATTTCTTCTCCTGTGAGAGGACTCACCTTGTAACCGGCGCGGGCAACATCCTCTTTGTGCATCATCGGAAATCGCGCCAGTAGTCCCCAGAGGGTAGATAGATTTTTAGACCCGAGTTCCTCGCCCAAAGTCTTCGCGAGAATATAAGGCAGCCACGGCTCTACCTTTGGATTAGCACGAATATATTCCATCAGCGCAAGGCCAAAACCTAGTCGGTCCTTGGCCAGTTCTCGAAGCTTGGATGGGTAATCCGGGATCATTCCCAATCTTTGAGCAAGCTCCACGAAGATGGTCGCTTCTTCCACCTGCTCTCCATCCGACTGCACCACAGGACGGCGCATATCGAAGTAGTAGTCGGGATACCCCAATTGGAAAAATGTGCCGTCCCATTTCTCATAGCCCGACCTGGCTGGCAGGACATAATGGGATAGAACAGCTGTTTCGCTCATGGCCACCTCGATCGTTACCAGGAGATCCAGCTTTGCAAAAGCTTTCTCATAGGCCCTTGTGTCAGCGTAAGAACGCAAGGGATTTGAGCCGCTGACGATCAGAGCCCGGATGCGTTGAGGGTGATCGTTATCGATCTCTTCCGGCAACACGTTGGGCGGGAAGACCCCCATAATCAGAGGAATATTTGTCATGACTGTCTTCCATGTCTTTGGATCTTCCTCCGGCGTATGGGATCCCATTGGCATCAGATGACCCAAAAAGACATTGCCCCCTTTGGCTCCTATGCGGCCTGTTAATGTAAGCAAGATCAACTCTAAATAGGAATTAAGCGTGCTGTGCCGTCCCATCAGGATGCCAAGGTCACTGCGCATAGCCGTTTTGCGGGTGGCAAAAAGCCGGGAGAATTCTCGGACAGCATTTGGATCCAATCCACAAACTCGGCAGTTTTCTTCAACATCGACATCATCAAACCAGCTTCGAATCGCTTCAAAACCATTGACTCTGGCTTCCAGATAATCCTTGGCCACAAGTCCCTCGGTTAGCAAAATCTTGATCATCGCTTTGAACAACAAGGCGTCCGTCCCGGGCCTGAGTCGTAAATGGATGTCAGCAAGCTTGGCTGTCTCCGTCACTCTCGGGTCGACGATGGCCATTAAAAAACCAGGCTCCTTTTTCTTGTTCCGAAGCACTACCGGGGCATTGGGTATATCGTGGCTCACCATGGGATTGGCTCCCCAGAAGACAAGAAGATCTGACCCCTGGATGTCGGGGAAGGAATGCATATACTGGCGGCCAAATGCTTTACCACTCACCCAGAAAAAACCGGTGAGCTCCTGGGCCAGGGGACTATAATGATTTTTTGACCCCAATCCATTCAAAAAGCGAACACCAAAGGCTGCTTCAAAATGACAGCCCTGGCCCCCTCCCCCCATATAGGCAATGGAGCGAGGCCCATGCGCTTGGACAATTTCTTTGAGCTTGGCTGCGATTTCATCCAGAGCCTGATCCCATGAAATGCGCTCAAATCGATCCCCAACACGCTTAAGAGGAAATCTCAGTCTCTCCGGGTTATTTTGAAAGTACGCAATGTTCGCTCCTTTTCGACAAAGATAGCCCTGTGAACGGGGATTTTCCTTTTCACCCCTGACCTTCACGATTTTGCTGCCTTCGGTGATCACTTCGAGGCCGCAATTGTTAAAACACAGCACACAAGATGTCTTTTGCCATTCGCTCATGACTCGCTCCTTTTTATGAGATCCTTTTATTTACTGAGTTTATCGCGATCTTCTACACCGAGTTCCATAACGATGTGTCCCCAACCACCACATTGCACTCCAACATCAAAACAACCTGCCCTTCTGAATCGCATCTCGTTAGGCTCAATCCCTGCGTAGAACAGCTCGTTTGACGCAAAAATGAGTTGGGTAACCGAATTCAAAGCGTAGATGCAAATTCTGCTCGGAGAAAGCTTGGTGAGAAGGTTACCAGCCCCGTCAAAATAGAACTTGTCCCCAACCTTGTGCTGACTATTACACCCCTTGGATTCCACCACTTTTATAACGATGGTTTTATTCATCAAGGCAGGTGATTTGGTGAGGACGTCTTCATTTCTCGGATTTTCTCTAAACTTTTTCATCTCCTCGTCATTGTAACCCAGATGCTGTTGGAAATTTTTCCAGACTTTTTCATCAAGTTTCATGTTTTACCTCCTAAAAGTCCATCCCTCCTTCCCCCTCTTAGGGGGGAGGGGTGGGGGTGCAAAATGGGATTCACAGATAAGGGCAGACAGAGACGCATTGAATACATTGATACATGGAGTGGTCATCTACTGCAGTGAGATGATTTATCATGTGAACATTTTGAAGAGGAATTTTGCCGGCCTTCATCATGCTTGAAAATATGGGGCTTTGGCTCGAATATTTAGTGCAGGCAACCCTATCCACCTTCCCGCTTTTATCAATAGCCTTAACTGGACATTCCTCCTGACAAATAAAACACTTCTCGGGACAACCTTTCTCATCCTTCTCCGGCCATGCAATGGGAGGTAATTCTGCCGTGGTCACAATTCCACCCAAAATTAACCTGGGACCGTATTTGGAATTGAAGAGCAATCCATTTTTCCCCACCTTTCCAATACCAACTGCTTCAGCCATTTTAACCAAGCCCATATAACCCCAGAAATCTGCCTTTCCTTTAATGTCGTAAGGAAAACAGCCATAGATCGGCACAGCGATTTCCCGCTTTTCCTCGATGAGGCTCGCAACCTGCATCAAGACCATATCTATGTTTCGGTAATAGATATTTGCAGCCCTCCAATACATCCATTCTGATCTTCCCTGACATTTAAATATTCCTTTAGGAACAGGTATCCCCAGGCAGAGGATGGTTTTTGCTGAAGCGAGCATATCTGACGGCCTGTAACCTAAAGGCTCATTCTCAAGGGAAGATGCCTTGGCAACGCCGAATACAGGGATATTATTTTGGGTGAACAAACTTGCCATCTCTTCACTGATCTCTTTCATGCTGTTCCTCCCGATCAGAACTTATTGAAGGTTCCAAACAACACTTTCTTGAAATTCTCAATTTCCTCCTTTGAGTATCCTTCTTTGATCTGCTCATTTAACTTTTTGATGATTGGTAAGGCCTTTTTGGCCACCCTGTTTCCCTTTTCAGTGATATTAACTAAGTAAACACGCCGGTCATTGGGATGATCAGACCGTTTCACATAGCCCGATTTTTCCAATCGGTCAATCAAACCTGTGATAGTCGGATTTTCCAGCATTAATCCCTGACTAATTTGGGTGAGGCTTGAACCATCATTCTTTTGAAGAAAAAACAGAAGCATGACCTGGATTGGCGTTACTTCTATACCACTTTTTGAAAAGGCTTTTTGAAGGTTTATTATAAGTTTTTGACATACCTTAGAAATTAAGAAGATAAGCCGATCTTCTATAGTCATAAGTTACGCCTTTAGATAGATATTTATATGCTAATATTTAGCATACTAAATAATTTTGTCAAGTAAAAAATTCCGGCCCGATCAATATTGGGGACGAAAGACAAGTTCAGATTGGGTCACGATTGAACCTTCCACCTACAAGTCTTCACCCTAATGCTACTCTGAAGGTTAACGATTACTGGTGCAAATGTGCATAAAAAGGCAGGGCCATCTCTGACCCTGCCTTAGTTCTCTAAAAACTGAATATTGTTTAGATAACATCATTAAAAGGGTCCCTGTTTTTTTGTTTTTATTGGGAAACCAAGGGATTCTATCATTTGTCTATCTTTCGATATTTTTTCTTTGCGGAGCTCAATTAGTTGACGTACCACTTCCTTAATCTTTTCATTATAAAGAGCAATATCCTTAGAAACCCAACCGAGAAGTTCTTTTATCTTTTCAATATCACTATTTAACTCCGCTTTCATGGCCTCATGGTTATAATCGGTTCGGGTATAAGTTAGGTGAATTCCTTTGCCCACAATAGTTCCGTATACAGGGGTAGGATAAAATTGTAACGGTCTGTGTTTAAATAAAGCAGAATCTCCTTCAAAAGGCAGTGCAAATGTAACAGATATCCCATCTTTCACTTCGCTGTGATTATCTATGGAAATGTTATCAATTTTCAAATTAGGTATTTCAAGGCGATATTTTTCATACAATTGTTCACAAAGTGTATTTATATCCGAATTTAGTTCGCTCTGATAATTGTTGATTTCGGATACCATTTGTTCTTGTTTTGTCTTTATGAAATTACCAAGAGCATCATCGGAAAAAAGTTGTTCATACATGATTTTCCCTCCATTGAAAAAGTTTTGTGATTTATTAAAACTATGAAAGATACATTTAAAGTTTATCAGATAAGAACATAAAGTCAACAAAAAGGAGACATAAAATCGTGAAGGAGTTTTTCACCGTTTATAAACTTGTTTAAATTTCGGCAACAAAAAAGGCCAGAACCATTTCTGACTCTGCGCTTGCGGAGTTCACGATGTTAAGTTCGGTTAATTTCTTCTAAACCTCTCTTTAAGATTTCCAAACCAATTGTTTTGGAGATGCTGGAGGTACCAAAGGCCGGGACTTCACATCCCAGAGTCCAAGATGGTTGAGGATCTTTAGATGAAGTGATTCCTAATTCTCAATTCCAGCGGTCCCTGTCGCCTCTTTCATATTCCAATGTTCGATAAGGTATTGCAGATCGAATTGACAATCCCCACGAGCTTAGGATGGGAATTCTCGAACCTTTTCACAGAGGTAGAAAGCCCCTCCAAGGATAGTTTGAAAAGTTGCGGATTCTTCTCCTCACGTATTGCTTCGTGAATTGAGACTTCGGTAAAACCGATAATACTCTGGGCGTCCTCGGCGTCGGTCTTGGAGAGTTGGGAAACTTCGGTCTTCAAAGTGGAAAGCAGATCTAGTAATTCCTTCTTTCTTTCGTCATTTAAAGATTTGGCCCTTTTGATCCTCGCTTCAATTTGGGTAATTGTCTCCTCGACCATATTTTCATCCTTTCTTACAGGCAACAAAGAAATAAGTAAAACTAACCCCTAAACGGAATACACAATAAAATTCCTTCCTGGACAGCCGTAACCTCAATAATCCGTAGCCAAAATCACGTCGGTCGCATTTATAATTGCATAAACCTCCTTACCCTCTTTAAGGTTTAGATTCTCGACAGCAGCCTTCGTTATGATGGAAACAATCTCTAATTCATTTGGTAACCCAACAATCACTTCCGAGTTGACTAATCCGTGATTGACCTTCTTCACCTTCCCTTTTATAATATTTCGTGCGCTTAATTTCATCTTCTTTCACCTCCTAGTCAGTTACGAGTTTTTCCTGGAGCTTATTATTCCCGATGGGAACCGCTACGCAGGCTATCACAGAAATGATAATAGAAATAGCACTTAAAGTAAATAATCCCGAAACTTTTGCATTGTCGGGTGAAAGAAGATTACGGATAGATTCCTCTCAGTTTTGTGGCCTCAGCCACTCTTCCAATCCCGAGCATCAGAGCGGCTGTTCTCATATCCACTTTATCTCTCTGAGAGATGTTGAGCACCTCTGCAAAACTCCTCTTCATAATTCGAGTCAAACGATCAGAGATTTCTTCTTCGCTCCAGAGTAATTCCTGAAGATTTTGAGCCCACTCAAAATAGGAAACTGTGACTCCACCCGCATTGGCTAAAATATCGGGGACTACAAAGATACCACGATCATAGAAGATTTCATCTGCCTCCGGCGTTGTGGGACCATTGGCGCCCTCAGCTATAATTTTAGTCTTGATCTTAGGAGCGTTCTTATGGGTAATCTGACTTTCTAATGCAGCGGGGATAAGGATGTCGCAGCCTAGCTCCAATAATTCCTCATTCGTAATCTCTACTCCAGCCCTGGCCTCAGGAGTGATGAGACAAGAATATCTCTTCTTACAATCCAGAACAGCCGAAACATTCAATCCATTCTTATTATAAATTCCACCCCTTGAATCACTGATTGCAATCACTTTAGCTCCTGCTCGATCAAAATATTGAGCCGCAATCCCACCCACATTGCCACAACCCTGGACCACCACACGAGCTCCTTCGATAGGAATGTTTAAATGCCGAGTGGCCTCCTGGGCAGTAATAAAGACACCCTTTCCAGTGGCCTCAAACCTTCCCAATGATCCCCCAAGTTCCAGAGGCTTTCCTGTAACGACTCCATGGACCGTATATCCTTTCAAAATACTATAAGTGTCCATAATCCAGGCCATGACCTGTGGGTTGGTATAAACATCAGGGGCGGGGATATCCTGGTCGGGACCAATCAAAAAGGCAATTTCCCATGTAAACCGCCGTGTCATATTTTCAAGTTCCCAAAGGGACATGCTTTTCGGGTCACATTGAACCCCACCTTTTGCTCCTCCGAATGGGATATTGACCACGGCGGCCTTCCAGGTCATCCACATGGCCAAGGCCTTTACTTCATCCAGATCCACATCCGGATGGTAACGAATCCCTCCTTTCCCTGGACCCCTGGTCATATTATGCTGGACTCGATACCCTGTAAAAATTTTGACGCTTCCGTCATCCATTTTTACAGGAAAATGGACAATCAGCTCCCGTTTCGTCTGTTTAATCTTCTCACGGACACCTAGATCTAACTTCAAACGCTCAGCTGCAATGTCCACCTGCCGCATCGCCACATCCAAAGGGTTGATCCTATCTTTTTTATTTGACATAAGATTACCTCCCTTTTCTATTATATACACCAATAGGCTTTTTTCAAATGAGGTTATCAACTAATTTGGTATTTTTTGTCAACACTAAAAATAAAATTGTGAAATTATTTTTTATTCACCAGTCGGCCTAGTGAACTTAAATGATGTAAATTCTGAGGAGGGCGTTGCAAAAAGTAGAGCTTATCTTATTGTAGGGTCAAGGAATGGCGAGTTACTTTAAGTATCCCCTTGGCTGTATCCACCGCTTCCAGTTTCGTGCCCGTTTAGGTTCACCATAGCACTTCTCCATTCCCAATGGCCCTGCTTTTTTGTCTTAGGAAATTGTTGATTATCAGTTGTACTCTTCATAATGGTATGGAAATCTATTTTTGAGGATTTCAGGAAGAAACATTCCATCTCTGACTCCTTGTTTGCCTAAGGAGTAAGCAGGCAGACCCGCCACAGATTAACGCTGTATACCCCAAAGAGTGAAGATTTCTTTTGGAAAGGTATAGGGTTAT
>JBEKWN010000050.1:0-24444 GCA_049513055.1 Thermodesulfobacteriota bacterium | reverse complement strand
ATTTCCCATGGAGTTTCTTTTCCAAGTTTCCTGGCTAAGGCCAAAACCAATCAGCATCCATACGAACAAATGAATATTGCGCGATTTCTAAAAGTTGTTCAGTGGGTATATTTATTTATCTTTTAGAGGAGAATGGGGGAGTTTCAAATTCGCTTTTTCCGAGACTCAAAAAAAAGACGGACTGCCTCCTTATGTTCACTGGTCTGAAACATCACAGCTTGATGAGAAGCCTCCCATTCGAGAACTTCTTGTAAGGACATGCTCAAACTTCCTTCAAGGCCCTTTTTTATTAAAGCCATTGCAGGCAAAGATTTTTTCGATAGTTTATGGGCTAAAGTGTCCACCTCATGGTCTAAGTCTTCATCAGGAACGGACTTGTATATCAAGCCGATGGAAGCGGCTGTCTTCCCATCAATTTCCTCTCCAAGAAGAGCAATCTCTCTCGCCTTGGCCAGACCGACCAACCTCGGAAGAAAATAGAACCCTCCTCCATCTAAAATGACGCCGATATTCACGAAGACCTCACAAAATCGAGCGTTATGCGATGCCAGGGCAAAGTCTCCAGCCAAAACCAGGTTTGCCCCACCTCCATAGGCAACTCCCCTGACCTTGCAAATAATAGGTTGCGGTAGCTCTCTCATAGTTCGGATCAACCTCCCGAGGCGTTTCATCCCTTGGAAGGACTCAGGTGCACCGAGTTCTTCTTTGAGAAGGCGCATATCTGCACCCGCTGAAAAATTTCCCTCCGCCCCTTCAAGGATAACGACCCGGACCTCCTCATCCGATGAGATTTCGTCGAATGCCTCCTGTAACTTTTGTATCATGGCCGAGTTAATCGCGTTCATGATCCGGGGACGATTCATCTTCAATGTGCATATCCGTTCATGCCTCTGTATCAGCAAAACATTATTCAACACGGTTTCCATTCCTGTTCCTCGATGTATATAGAGGTTTGAAAATTACTCCCATGGGGTGAAATAACGTGATCCTTGTATTATTTCATTTTCTCTTCTAAAACATTTATCTCTGCCCCGGGTGGGGTATACACCCAAAACATTCGCAAGGGAACCCTTCCAATATTTATGATTTGATGTTTGATATTGCGTTTCAGGAAAATCACTGTTTCTGCACCTACTGATTGACTTTCTTCACCAACCCGTACTTCCCCTTCCCCGCAGACGATAATCCAGGTTTCACATTCCCGATCATGGCTGTGAAAGCTGCTGGCTTCGCCAGGAGGTAAGATGGTCATGCCGACGGCCAGCCCTTCCACACATTCTTGTATGCTTGGGGAAATCAAAACCTTCAGCTCTCGCTTATGGGGCGCAGGAGTGATATAACTCTTGACTTGGCTAGATCTGGCGATTATCATTTGGGTTCTCCTACCAGAAGTGAGTTGTCTTGAGGGTGAGAGGCAATACATCATTGTGTAACACTATGGAATGTATGCAACAAAGCAAACTTAAAGCTTCAGAAGTAGCTAGAAGGGATTGACTGATTCTAAAATACAACTTGATAAGCACCGATACATCCCTCCTTTGGATCAAGGTCCTTCCAAACAATGGTTTTACAACCTACTTCCTTCTTAAAAAATATGGTTTCTTGGTACGCCCTCAGCGTGGGAACCAGCCCTATAACCATCAAAGGATACTGAAAACCGCCTAAAATAGTCTCTATAAGGAATATTTGATATAAATAGCACTCAAAGCTTGCTATTGGACCATCCCCCATCAATGATAATCGTTGTTCCTGTTATGTAATCTGATGCCTTTGAGGCCAATAAAATTACTAGACCAGCCAATTCCTCTGGCTTCCCATATCTCCGCATCGGTATCATCTGGAGCGCTCGCTCGTTGGCTTTGGGATCATTGATAATCGGACTCATCATGTCTGTTTCAAAACCCCCTGGCGCAATGGCATTTACGTTTACCCCAAACCTAGACCATTCTACAGCTAACCCTTTCACTAATTGAATCAGACCTGCCTTGCTGGGTCCGTAGGCACAGGATCCGTTCACTCCCATCTTGCCCTGCGCAGATGAAATAAATATAATCTTTCCCTTTTTTCTATCAATCATATGTCGCCCTACTAATTGTGCACAATAGAAAGCAGAAGTGAGATTGGTCTTTATTGTGGTATCCCAATCCTTTAAGGTCAAATCCGTCATCCTCTTTGAAATCAAAACACCAGCATTGCAAACAAGAATATCTATTTTCCCAAAACCTTTTATAGCGTTTTCTACCATTCCTCTAATGCTCTCAGTATCGGAAATATCAACAACAATCGGCAACGATCTTCTTCCCAAAGCTGCAATTTCGGATGCTGTTTTTTCAAGTAACTGTTTATTTCGTGCCGCCACAGCAACATCGGCACCGGCTTTTGAAAGAGCTAGGGCTATCGCTTTTCCTAATCCTCTAGTAGCACCTGTAACCAACGCTACCTCTCCTCCTAACCCAAACAAATCGTTCAAATACATAGCCATAATCTTTTCCTTTCGAGCCTGGCTTTCGGTAAAACAGTTAGAGTAAATAATGCTGCCCGATTAAGAAAAATGGAGGTTCAAGTGTTCCGATTCATATAGGCCAAATAAAACTTTAAATGGTTTTAAAAATAATCCTAAATGTCCCCATGCGCAAACAGGTTCACTCCGAGCAGAACCATTTGATCTGAAAGTGACAGTTTAGTTTTCTAATAGTGAGACACAACGATTAGGGTAAGATGGCACCCTAATCGTTGTGACAAAAAGAACCTATAACAATCTTTCAAGTGAAAAGAGAGACAAAATCATAATTCTGCGAGCATAGCTTGGGAAGGGTTCCCATCAAAAATTTCACCGAGATGATTAGACGCCTTCCCTCAAAAACCCGGTTTTGCTTTTGTTACCAAAGAACAGTCACGAGTTGGCGAAACTGTCTCAATTGCCGACGCCCAATAAAGTTTTGAACCCGGGTGTTGTGTTGCACTTAATTATTAAATTTAGCAACCTAATTTAAACATGACTTAAGACAGATTATCTTATTTTTTATCCTTCCAATACTTTACTACCCAGGGAGGTAGCTCATAATCCTTAGTACCTTTATACTTTACGCCGACCCACGACTTATCTGTTCCTAAGAAAGCTTTGCCATCGGGCCAGACAACCGAAGCTTTTCCATCAATCCATTGTATAACTGGATTAATCACATTGTGGGGACCAAATACTATATCATGGCCGAACTGAGGGTTATCCTTGGGAGTAAATGCGATCCCCCCCCAGACTCCCACATAGTTAGTCTTCTCGAGTGCAGTTACCATTGCATCTTTATCCAAGGTTCCTGCTCTTTCAATAGCATCTTTTAATACGTAGACCATATCATAGAGTGTTCCACAGCAGGTGGGAGTATATCCGTATGCTTTCTTAATTTTACGTATAAAAGGGACTGTCTTCGGGGTTACATCAGCCTCGCCAAAACAGGACAAAGTCGCCTCATAGTTGTTCAATCCGCCGGTTGTTTCCATAATCCGATCAGTCATTGCATTACAATTAAGTCCGATAAGAGCTGCAGGTATCTGGAGCTCACCCCACTGTTTGGAAACAACGGCTCCAACGGGCCCGCAAGCCATAAAGTAAATTATTTGTGCCCCCGCGTTTTTGATGGCAGTCAACTCAGCAGTCACATCCTCAGCAAAAAAGGAAGGTCTCCATTCTCCTGCGACTTCCATTCCATTCTCAGGAATACTCTTCAGTGCTAAATTAACTACGGGATCCACCCATAATACCTTTTCTCCAAGGACAGCCACACGGGGCTTTTTGATACCAAGCTTCGTTCTCACCGTTTCAGCCACCATGAGCAATTCATTAAATCCCATTTTGTTTTGGTGCATCGAATTGAGGTTTGAAAACCTAAAGTAATACTTATACCTGTTGTAGTTTTTCACCACTCGAGTGGCAGGTTCTGGAGAGCCAATATAACCGTTTAACCATATTACCTTGTGGTCCGCCGCAACTTCCTGCATTGCAAGCACTGCCTCTGATCTGTACCCACCAACAATAAAATCTACTTTATCCGCATTTATTATTCTTTCCATCGCGTTTACTGCATCAGGAAGACTGTGCATTTCATTGCTATCTACCTTAACAAATTCAATTTTACGCATCTTACCGCCGACTCTCACACCACCGGCTGCATTTATTTCTTCAACAGCGATCCCGGCGGTAAGGGAACATTCCTCGCCCACCGGAAACTTCAAAGGGCCTATATACCCAATTTTAATCTTCTCTTGAGCGTGACCCAATGTTACTGTCATATAAATTGATAAACAAACCACCAAACCTATACACCACCATTTCATCTTCTTATCGCTGGCTATCATAGTTTCCACCTCCTATAATTCACTTAGATTTAGATTGCTCACTCAAACAAAAATATCAAAACCTCTTAATTCTAACTTCTCACCTCCCTCCCTCATCTTCTTCTCTGTTCAGCATCTACATCCAAAATGGCTCTTGACAACCAATCTCCTTTATCTATTCTTTTTTTAATCTTGAGGTCTTACTTTCATCTGTTTCCAAAATTCATCTGTAGCCTCAATCAATGTGTCCTCTGTCCAGCGTTATTTGAATATACAAATAAAATAATCTGTTTTTCGGGAATTTGATTATAGACCTAAGTAAGTCTTTCTTATGAGCTCATTAGCAAGTAATTCCTCCCCCATCCCTTCAGCAATTACTTTTCCGCGAGACATGACATAATTCCTTGAGCCCAACGCAAAGGCGAAACCAACATCCTGCTCAGTTAAAAGAATGGTAACACCCATCCCATGGATGTCCCTTATCCGTGCAAACAAATTCTCTTTTACTATCGGAGCGAGCCCAATTGAAGGTTCATCAATTAATAGGAGTTTTGGCTGTGCCATCAATGCCCGGCTAATAGCTAACATAGATCTTTCACCGCCTGATAATGAACCTGATATTTGATATAATCTTTCTTCCAAAACAGGAAATAGTTTATAGACCTTCTCAAGGTTTTCACTCATTAGCTTTTTATCTTTAAAAAGGAAAGCAGCAGCTTCTAAATTTTCCATAACTGTCATTTCCCGAAATGGTCTTCCCCTCTCGGGGCAAAGAATCAAGCCTTTCTTAGCAATCTCATGGGCGGGCATGTTGATAAGCTCTTCCTCATTAAATTTTACGCTTCCCTTTAAGGTAATTTTCCCGCTAACTGTTCCTTTGAGCGTATCACACTCCCATTTAACCAAGCCCGCCATAGCCCTAAGAAAGGTACTTTTCCCAGCCCCATTCGGTCCGACAAGACAAACCAATTCACCGATATTTACATGTAAACTCAATTCGTTCAACACTATTGCCCTATCATAATAAACAGCAAGATTTTTTACCTCCAGATACAAGTTAACTCACCCCCTTACCGATATAAGCTTCAATCACTTCCTTATTCTTGATTATATTATCAGGGGTATCTATGGCGATTATCTTGCCAAAATTGATCACGATTACTCGATCTATAATTTTCATAAGATCTGATAATTTGTGTTCTATAATAAGCATTGCCGGTCCTTCACTGTGTAATCTTCCAAATCGCCCTCCTTTATGAAGCCTTTTTAAGGACCTAGCTATCAGGGTAGTCTCAGCCGGACTCAGCCCACCAAAAGGCTCATCGAGAAGTAGGAGGTCAGGCTCCGTAGCGATTGCCCTTGCTAATTCTAATCGCTTCAGGTCTCCATGAGATAGCACTGATGCTGGTTCAAGGGCAAGATCAGCAATACCGCAGAATTCTAGCGCATCAAGGGCTCTTTGATCCACTGTCTTCACCCACTCCCCCCTCCTCTTTGATTTGGGAGAGAGGCATGCAACCATAACATTAGCAATCACAGGTAACTGTCTAAACGGCTTTACTACCTGGAATGTTGACACTATCCCCTTATTGACAATCTTCGAAGTTTTTATCCCTGTGATATCTTCTCCCTTAAATCTTACCCGTCCGAAAGTAGGCTTAAGTATACTTGTTAAAAGACGAGTTAAAGTCGTCTTTCCGGCACCATTTGGACCTATCAAACCTACCATCTCATCTCGGCCAATCTGAAAACTTACATCATCAACTGCTTTAATTCCTCCGAAATGCTTGGCCAGATTTTCAACCTCGAGAAATGTTGTCGCCACCTTAACCTTCCTCCGATTCTCTTAGTTCCCTGCGAGATACTTTCCCAATGTCAGTTTTAGGAATTTCGCCAACAAATTCAATTACTTTAGGAATCTTGTACGGGGTTAATTTACCCTTGCAGTATTCCATAATGTCCTCCTCGGATAAATTGCCTCGCGAATCTGTTTCGAGAACTACAAAAGCCTTAACATTTTCACCTACCTTTATGTCTTTCACCCCAATTACTCCGACATCCTTAATTTTAGGATGAGTTTTTAAAATCTCTTCCACCTCCCGTGCATAAATCCGAAGGCCCTTATACTTTATAAGGTCTCGTTTTCTGTCGTAAGTATAAAAATAGCCATCTTTATCCATTTTCCCTAGGTCACCAGTTCTCCACCATCGTTTCCCATCTATTATTGCTTCACACTCTCTGGTGGCTTCTTCATTTTTCCAGTAACCTTGAGTCACCTGTGGACCGCTGACCACAATTTCTCCTAATTCTTCAACCGGGAGAAACTCATCCTTGTCAGGATTGAGTATCGCCGCCATAGTACTGGGCATCGGGATCCCGAATGACCCTATCTTTTTAGTACCCAAGTGGTCGCAATGACTTAAACATACGAATTCAGTCATACCATAAACTTCATAAATCCTCACTTTAGTTCGTGCCTCCCAATCCTTAGCAGTATACTCATGGAGTGCATCCGCTCCAGAAATAATAATCTTGAACTTTTTCCAATTCACTCTACTGGTTTTCTCATAATCCTTTAGTTTTTCAAACATAGCCGGGGCACATGCAAGATAGGTCGCTCCTTGACTGGAACTTGTATATAACACTTCATCAAGTTCAGGGGTCGTAAATATCAATATCTTATTGCCAAACAATATTTGCAGAAGTACCTGAAAAAATAGTCCCCCAGCGTGATAAAAAGGCATAAAACCTACACTAGTTTCATTACCATCTTCAAGAAAAGGTAGTGTAGCTTTGTATTGTATTATGTTGGCAATGATATGTTTGTGAGTTAACATGACACCTTTTGGCGCACCCGTTGTCCCACCAGTATAAGGAAGCACAGCAACATCTTCTTCTATGTTTATCTCAATCTTTGGTGGTTCCGGTTTGTACTTCTTTAACAACTCCTTAAATTTGTGAAAGCCTTCTTTAGTTATTATCTCTGGAGAGGGTACTGCCATTTTTTCATATACACCTCTCAGTATGCTTTTTCCAATGAATTTCTTTACTTGGGGCAACGATTCGGAAATGTTGGTCAATATGACATTTTTAAATTTAACTCCCGTTGTCTCTAGGCTCTCGTATAGTATATCTTGACAAATTATATTCTCTGCTCCACTATCTTCCAATTGATGCTTGATCTCACTGGAGACATAAACAGGGCTTATGGCTGTTGAGATAGCCCCTAATTTAAGTATTGCATAAAAGGCTATTATGTATTCAGGTGAATTAAGTAATAATAACGCCACTCTATCTCCCTTCTTTATACCAAGATCGGAGAGAGCTGTAGCGAATCTGTCCACTTTCTCCCTGAGCTCCCAATAACTTATTTTTGTCCCATAAAAAAATAATGCAGTTTTGTTCTTCCATTTCTCGGTCGCTTCATCAAATGCATCATTTACTGACTTCTTAGGGATTGCGAGCTCAGCAGGAACATTCGCTAAATAAGATTTAAGCCAAGGTCTTTCCAAATATATAGATTTCACTAATTAGTTCCTCCCTTCTCTTTAATTAAATAATTCTCCTCTTCCATATGGAGAGGGGCGCGGCACGCCCTACAATATTTACGGGTCATTATATTGATCAATTTGCACCGTTGGCATTTAATCTCGATTTTATCACGTACCCAAACAGTCAAACCCTCAGGCATAAAAATGAGAAATAAAATTAGGATAAAGGCAAAAAAGATATAGCGTGTTTCTTCCCCAAAGCGGGAAAAACGAATGATTTCCATGAAGGGAAACAAAATAAAAGTCCCAGCCACTGGTCCATAAATTGTTGCCATACTTCCAAAAATCGTCCACAATATTGGCGAGAATGAAAAGAAAAGCTCCAGTGTCGACGGTCCAGCAACCCTCATATAGTGAGCGTAAAGACCGCCTGCAATACCAGCAAAAAAGCCGCTTGCGCCAAAAGCCACTAGCTTATATTTCATTGTATCTATTCCTGATGCCCGAGCAGTAATCTCATCTTCCTTAATGGCACGAAAAATTAACCCAGTCCTTAGAAATTTACTCCCCGCGTCGGTTAATTTATACATTATAAGTAAAGAGCATATCATAATAAGGACTATGATATAGTAATTGAGAGTGGGTGAACCTGAAAGGCGAGTTAGACCATAGATTCCTACTTCACCGCCAGTAACATCTGGAAAAACAAAAATTATTCCTGCAAGTATTATGGGGAAAGCAAGAGTGACCAGCCCTAGATAAAAACCCCTTAATCGCAGAGCAGGGATCCCGGCAATCAACCCCACTAAAATTCCGCCAAAACTTCCAATGGGAATTGTTACCCAGACGGGTAATAGAAAGTATTTATTTAGCATAGCGCTAGTATAAGCAGAAACACCAAAGAATAACCCATGGCCGAAACTCACTTGACCCGTAAATCCACTTAACACATCCCAGCTTGCAGCATAAAGAGCAAATATGGAAGTAAGGGTAATAATACGTAATGCCGAAGGGTCGGTCGTTATAAGAGGAAGGAGGAACAAAAACAAAATAAAAATTAATGCCACCACCCTTCCCGGGACAGCCATTACCGATTCTTGAAACCATCTAAATAACCAAACAATATCCAATGTCATTAGAGTCTCTCCTCCTCAAAAGCTACTCCCAATAACCCTTCAGGCCTTACTAATAGCACTACTACCATAATAGCTAATGAAACAGCCCCCCTCAGAAAGCTCCCACCAGGAACCAGAAAAACCACTAAAGTCTCGGCAAATCCCAAGATATAAGCTGCAATGATACTTCCTTTAATACTTCCCATACCACCAAGCACAACTGCAGCAAGAACTATAACAAGTGGACCTGTCCACATCAATGGGTGCAGCACAACTACAGGAGCTATTACTAAACCGGCTATCCCTGCAAGGCCTACCGATATCCCCATAACCAGCATGCTTATTCGACTTACATTTATTCCGAAAAGATTAGCTATCTCGATATCTTGTTCTACGGCTCTAATTGCCTTACCTAGCCGCGTTTTTGACAAAAGAAGCCATAAACCAATTAGGGTAACTAAACTTGCCCCAGCTGTAAAAAAATGCTGGTTTAATACTGGAACCCCTGCAATTGTTACAAATCCTGGGATAAAAGGAGGGACTCTCCGGAAATGTCCAGTGAATATTATTAGAAATATTTCTTGAAAAAGAATCGCTATCGCAACGGAGATAATCATCACCGCTGTTTGATGTACCTTTACTCTATCAAAACATAGCTTATAACAAACTATTCCTAGAAGGGCCGTAACAATGATAGACAATATGGCAGCAATGGGGAGGGCTAAACCGAGAATTTTCATGGTGATAAATATAAGAAAAACAGTAACCATATAAAAGGCAGTATGAGCCATATTTAATATCTTAGCTACACCAAAAACGAGGGAGAAACCAACCGCGAGAATAGCAAACATTCCCCCTGATACCAAGCTATTGATCAAGATTGATATAAACATAATTAAACCACTCCTCTAAAATTTGTTTTGTTTCTCCAAACTAAACATTAAACTAAATGTACGATTAATATTCAGTTAAAAGAATACCCCCCTAATTTAATAACGATACCAAACCGTTATACATATATATTGGAAGCATTTGGAGAACGTCTGTTATGAAAGATGGCATCCCGTAGAATTCTACCTTACTATAATAATTATTATGAGTTACCAAGCTACTAAGCCTCCATGTGCACTAGATGTTCCCTGTTACATAATTCGAGTTAATAGGCATTTGGTTTTAAATGAGTAAAATATAAGTTATGAGGAGTTAATATATTCTAAAAATCCCTCAATATTTTTTTGGATGAAAAAGAATTCCGTCTTTTTCTCAACTTCATTAAAATCTTTTAGAGGCTTCAAGAATTCATCTTTTTCAAGAAGGGTAGCAATGCAACGCTCGATTAGATCTTTCCCATTAAAATATTGCAATTGCTCAGCAATCACATCCCTCCAAAGAAAAAGCTGATCTTTGTGTCGCTTCAACATTCCTTTGGCATCCGAATGAATTCCAAAATGGGCATAACAGATTTGTTGGGGCTCGGCCTCTAAAAGCCTATCGATACTCCTTATCGCTTCTCCTAATGCAAATTTGGGTGGAGTGAGAGGTCGAAGGTAGATTTTATCGCCCAAATCTCGAAAAAAGCCTGCTGCCTCTCCAGCGAAGAGATACCGATCATAAATCAGACTGATGTGATGAACTGCATGGCCTGGAGTATTAACTATTTTAAAACCCTCCAATTCAAATTCGGAGGATGAAACGATATTTCCTCCCAATACAGGATCAATCTCTCCATATTTCAATGCAATCTCTCCCAGAGCCTTTTTGCTAACTCTCCAGAGTTTTCGAGGATCAATCAAATGGTTGATTCCTGACGCATGGCAGATTATCTTTGCTTCAGGAAAAGATCTTATCAGAAAACCTATCCCTCCTGCATGATCGATATGGATATGGGTCAAAAAGATAAAATCTAACTTCCTTATATCAATTGCTTTCAAGCTCTCGATCAATTTCCCAACGGATGCCTTTGGGCCCACATCAACTAAAAATTTGTATTTCCCCTTGAAAAACCAAGACCCAATGCATTTCCTAAATCCCTCCATCTCCTGTTCCAATTCAATCAAATAAAGATCTGGTCTTACTTCAAAGATGTTCATCAATGATATTTGCTCCTAAATCACTTTTAATTCCCTTATCAACAGAATTCCT
Organism: Thermodesulfobacteriota bacterium; assembly: GCA_049513055.1. Classification (GTDB taxonomy): domain Bacteria; phylum Desulfobacterota; class BSN033; order BSN033; family UBA1163; genus UBA1163. Next base: position 13,364 of record JBEKWN010000050.1, on the reverse strand, counting down.
TTCTCAGAACGTCCAACTTCTTTCTAAAAAACTTTATCTTTCCTTTTTAACGGCTGGAATCAAAACATTGCTGGAAGCACTCAACTTCATACTGTATAACCTCCCTCAGGTCTACTCTAGAACCCCGATGATCGCTGCCTTAACCGGACCAAATTTGGCTTTGATAGTTTTAACTTATTAATGGGTATTCATTTATATTATTTTTGATAGAATCGCTAACCCTAACTAAACACGCATGTGAAACATCATTTTGTAATCAAAAAAAAGAACCGTCTCGTCACGCTGGTTTTTAACGGTATATTTCCAAGTCTGTATGCCCCTCTCTGGTTTAGAGGTTTTCTGCTTATCGATTATTTCAACAACCACCGTGATAGTATCGCCAATTCTCACAGGCTTAACCATCCGCATATTATCCAAGCCAACCCATGCCACTACAGAGTCCCCGACAAATCCGGCCATGTAGACCAGCCCCACGGCCAAGGCGAAAATCAACGGACCGTGGGCTAATCTCTCCCCAAAAACTGTCTCTGCTGCGTAAACCGCATTCATATGAAGCGGGTAAAAATCCATGGTTAAACCTGCCCAGTTGATTAAATGTGTTTCGGTCACTGTGATGGACGAGGTCTTGTACACATCCCCAACATTGAAATCATCGCCGTATTTGCTTTGTTCCATATCCTCACCTCTCAGACCTTTGGCCAAACACAGACCGCCACGATCTGGTTCGAAGGATTACTGGTTAGCGGCCTGCAGGCCTGAATTTCGGAAGGGTAATTTCCTCAGTAATTTTTTCAAAGGTCACCTCAACCTCCATATCACATTTAACCTGCTCTGGATTACACCCCACAATATTTGTTAGCATTTGAACTTTTTCCTCAAGTTTGACAATGGCAATAATAAAAGGAACATCTTTCACGAAAGCTGACGGGGGATTGTTTTGCACTACTGTATAGCTATGGACCTTCCCCTTCCCGGATGCTTCAACCCATTCAATCTGATCTGAAAAACAGAAGGGGCAGCAGATTCTAGGGTAAAAAATATGCTTTTTACAATCCTTACATCGCTGGATCATCAATTTTCGTTCACGGGCCGCCTTCCAGTAAGGTTCCGTCCAAGAATGTATGGTCGGAACGAGCTTTTCGGGTGTATTCATTTTTTATCCTCCTTTTTACGGAATTGTGTTTCCAAGGATCGTTACATGAACATCCATATAGGTGCCACCTGTCGCGGTTTCAACAGCAAACTGAGCACCTTTGACCTGTCTTTTACCCGCCTTACCCATGAGCTGGCGAACAGCCTCAACTAATACAGCTACACCACCTCCAGCACCAGTGTGCCCTTGGGAAAGCATTCCCCCATTTGTCGTAGTTGGGATTTTACCGCCAGGCCATGTGTCACCTTTCAGAAACATTTCGCCTCCTTCACCTCTTTTACATAATCCAATTTCTTCAAATGTAATCAACTGAATAATGGGGTACGAGTCATAAAGTTCAGCAATATGCATATCCTTTGGGGTAAGACCAGCCTCTTCAAAGGCTTCTTTAGCTGCCTCAGCCCAGCCAAATCTTGTAAGTTCAGGTTCTTGGGATAAAGCAAAATGTGTGACACGTGACCCTTCTCCAAGAAAATAGACAGGGCTATCCGTTATATCCCTAGCCCGTTCTGCGGAAGTTATGATGAAAGCAGAACCGCCATCGCAAAGCATATTGGACTCCTTAGCCCTTAGGGGCGTAGAAAGCATCTTTGAGGCAAGAACTTCTTCTATGGTCAAGGGCTTCCGATACATGGCATTGGGATTTAGCTCAGCCCACTTTCTGTTTGACACACAAACAGCAGCCATATGTCTATCTGAAGTCCCCGTTTCATATTGGTACCTGGTGGAAATAAGGGCCGCGATTGAAGAAACGTGTTGACCATATGGCCTCTCCCATTCACTCGATACACCGGCGGCGGAAAATAAATCAATCCCTCCTTGAGCCGTCACTCCGGTACCCACTCTGTCAGCCTGTACACATAACACGTACTTGGCTATACCGGATGTGATCAGGCTGCCTCCTAGCTGCATAAAACAAGCGCTCGTGGACCCTCCCCCAAAGATCTGACAATTAGTTCTGACATTCTTAAGTCCAAGTTCTTCAACAAGCCGGGAGCATGCCAAGTCGGTGCTGAATTGAGCGCTATACAGCGCGGCAGCAGGCAAGACAAAATCGATGTCACCCTTATTTATCCCGGCATCCTTGATGGCCAACCTGGAAGATTCAATCGCGTGATAAATTGCATCGAGATCGGGAAATCTTCCTGTCGGTACCTCTCCAATGCCTACAATAGCTACTTTCCCTTTCAGTTTGCTCATACGCACCTCCTAAAATTTAATTTTCTCATATAAACCTAACTACCTATTCTATTGGCACACCATATGTCGCGTGCAAAGCTACAATCGAAGAGATTTCAATAGAACTTCTTTCATGAAATTCTCTTTTTCGTTCAGCCGGGACTCCCGATTCTATAGGTCTCCTTCAGTGTTGGACTGTTTCAATATAGGTCCATCGGATTTTCTTCAATTTGGGTCTTCAAATAAATCATATCCTGTTCCCACTCTCCCTAACGACTAAAAACTCATTTTTCTCCCGTAGTCTTTTTCTCAGTCCCTCAGCTACATTCTCTGCCAAGTAATTTTTGCCTAGACCAACTCTAAGACCTTCTATCAGAACATCTATGCCCGATTTGACTTCATCATTAGGTCCAGGTAAGGCAATAATATAAGATCCGCCGACTTCTCCTATGGCTATCCTGACGCCGTCCTTATGATGCCTTCCCGTACCCTTTTGAAACTTGCAAATATAAGGGTTAGCAGCCTCCGGATCTAATGCTAATACAGCCTCAACAGTACGGTCTTTCTCTTCGGCACCGACCCCTCCGCTGGTAATAACCAGGCCATAACCATCATCAATGGCTTGCCTCAAACTTGCTGCGATCAGCAACTCATCATCCTTGAGGGTAGGCCCGGCTGTTACCGAATAGCCTTCGGCTTCCAGTCTGTCTCTAATAGTGGATGTATTAGTATCCTTGACCTGACCGTTTGCCACTTCGACGCCGGTGGAAAAGACAATCGCTCTTTTTGACAGCCTTTGAAGGATTTGTTTGGAAATTCTTTCCGAGCGCTTTAGGGCTAACCTTCCCTTCCGTTTGTTAAGGACGACCCAACCCAGCATGCCTTCGGAACAGATCGACGTCTCTTCAGTAATACCAACTCCTGGAAGAGCCGACAATCTTTCAAAAAGTTCATCTCTCTTGGCAACAATGTCGTAGGCATTTATATTACCTTTCAAAATGTCGATGGTCAGCGTACTGCCTTGCACATCGGTAACCAAAACACCAGCGCGTTCTATCTTTAATGTATCAGCAACGGAACACGCAATCTGATTCAGATTGGCGTTTTTAAGCGATACCTTTTCAATCCTCAACTCGGTTTTCCTCAACAGGTCAAATTCAGCCATTGCAAAATCCTTTTGACTTGTTCTTTTGTTTACCATTACTATTGATTATCTCCATTCTCATATCTAATAGGGGCGCGTCTACTATTTGCCGGCCTATATCCAAAATATCTATGTCCATAGTTTTCAGTTCATCGATGCTTTCTAATGTGATACCTCCTCCGAAGGCAATATTTACTTTCTTTCTTAACCCCAAAAGGACAAGCTTATTAACTACCGCTTTTACGTCGCTCGGTCTCCCAGTGTCAATAAAAAGAATATCGGCTCCAAATTCAGTAGCCTCGCATGCTTCTAAAACAATGTCTTTGTATCTACCCTTGATTTGGACCACTTTCAGAAAGGTTTTTAGGTCTCTCACGGCTTTCAGACTTTCTTTAATTCCGCCTAAAATTTCGACATAGTTCTTGTCCAAATAGACAAAGGGATCGACACTGATGCGTATCTGGGCGCCCCCAGTGATTATAGCCCGACGAATTATATCCCTTAGTACCAAGGGCATCTTCTTCCAAGCACCACATACAATCTTTGGCTTTCCGCCGGTTGCTTCAACTGCTTTATGGGCAGAAGTTGCTATACCTGATGGTTTAGCAATAATACCAATTAACACATCTTCAGCCATTGCCACTTGTTTTGGACTTCCACAAAAACTCGCTATCTCATCCCCCTCATTGACCTGACTGCCTTCGTTAAGCAATCTCTCCAAAGATAATCCTAATCTTTCAGCTTCCTCTTTTATTTCAGGTGTTCCAACTAAGATCCCCGCATCATCCGCAATTATGGAAGCGTTAATCCTCTTGTTGGCTTTGCTGTCTAATATCTTATCCCTTAGGTCTTCCACTCATTCTTGCCTTTTCTCTGAGTATGGAAGTAGTATATTAAGTCCTTATACTTGCTGGGGATCAAACCCCCTCTGACGAAGCCATTTAGGCATAAGCACTTCATCAACATTTCGACTCACTTCAGGTGCCTTTTTCAGCATGAATTGTGCTAGGCTTGGGCTAAGGTTAATATGTCCAAAGCTCCCATCAAACACAATGATATTATCTGTGTTGGCAATTCCGCGGGCAAACCGCATGGCAGCCTCGAGGTTTTCGGCCGTCATTGCATAATCCATAAACGTAGGGTTCGAAGAATCGGTAATCAACATATTTGCCAAGTCTCTACCCACCAATATAGTAGGAATGTTGATGGGAAGCTCTGTACACGCCATCCCTATCCACATTTGATTGATTATTAATGCCTTGATTGATGGATTTATACCATGTACTATTGGAGCCTTAGGAATTTTATCAAAGAGAGCAAACCACGTGCCTGCTGGAATTACGTCCAAATCGAAATAATCCAGCTTTGGATTATAAACCAAATTGCCAAATGTTACTCCTCCGGCATGCAAATACACCGGCCACTTCCCTCCGTCTAGTACTACTATACATTCGTCTATTTCAGCAAACAGTCGCACCAACTTACCGAAAGACCTAAGAGTCATCATCACATACCTGCGGTCCAGTTGATCGATATCATTGTTGGCGTTTACTCCAATGACTCCCGCCGGCGAAACCATAAGGAAGCAGGTGAAGGTATACCTCTGTTGAATAAATGGAGAATTAAAAATGGCTCTTTGAACAAAATTGCTGCTGCGGGGACCAAAATTGAAATGATAAACCCCCCTCGTCTCCAACCTGGCATAGCTCATAGCAAAGGGTTTAAGAACTCGGTTAATCAAACGATGCACATACAGTTCCCTGAGATCGCCATAATGGGTATGGATAAACCAATCCGCGTCATAGGCCCGTGCAATCCCATATAGTGTTCCGATGTCTGTTTCTAAAGCGACCCCTTTATCAAAGGGACCTACTCTGCATGTTTGCCCTTTAAAACATTGGTCTAACTTGAAATATTTGATTATTTCACTTGCCTCATTAAAGCCGTATCCTACAGCTACCCTAAGCCTGATATTCTTACAGCCAGTCCTTTCTTGAACAACGTCTTTTATAGTTCTAAGCATCTCAGCATATGGTTCGCCTCCCATCATGGAGAAGCCGTGCTCGGAACACAGGATATTGACTGTATCTCGATTTCGAATCATACTCATATCGACCCCTGCCAAAGCTTCCTCGGTAGCCTTCCTGATCATAGAAAAATCGTTACCCTGTGAATATATCTCTCCGGGAATGTCAGGAAAAAGCTCCCTTACTTCCAGGGACGTCAACCCCGATAAGTTGGCTGCACGTTGACGAAGCTCAGGGCCATAAAAGGATCTCATAATTGTTGGAGGCGAGACCGCTTGCCTTTGCATAATTGTTCTCCCTTATTGTCAAATTGAAGCCATGTTACCGAATTTTCCTAAATACCTTCTTGTCCTCTTCAAGATAATAATTAGGATATTTCTTAGCTAACTCCGGCGTAACGTCCCAAATAGAGGGTGTGATATTGTACCACCGATAGCTTTTAGGCGGGATAATTTCCACTCCGTGAGCCTTTAGTAACCTTAACATCGGTTCCATGCAATATACGCCGCATGCCGAACGAGCTCCTGTCATCAAAGAAATCTCTTCTGGTGATTTAGCCCCTTTCAAAACTGCTGCAGCAGCTTCATCCACCCGAGTTTCAGAACATAAGCAGAGGTATTGTCTTGGATGAAGATTCGCCTTGATACAAAGTTCTTTCAATCTTGTTTGATCCACCTCAGCCGGGTCTAATCCAAATATGATTGGCTCGGGGCGAGGAACCATTTGGATACCATTTTGCTGGCATGCATCCCAGCATTTGCAGCAGGCTACGCATTTTTTCTCATCCACTTTAGTCCTTCTTTCAACGATTTCGATTGCTCCGGTGGGACATACTAGTTCGCAAATATGGCATTCGCAAGATAGGCAGCGCTCAGCCTCCTCAATAGCCTGCTGCCTCTCCAAACCCAAATTTACCTCATGAAAGTTTCCTTGTCTCTGACTTATATCCAGCGTAGGCATAGCACATCTCTTCGTCAGACTGACACCCCCCGTATCTATCTCCAAACTAGTTTCGAATGGCCCTTCCCACTCTCTGCCAGCAGTCAGGTCCTCGCCTCTGATATAGCGTTGGATACTCTCCGCAGCCTTTTTCCCACAAGCTATGGCCTCTACAACAGTCTTCGGACCATAAAGAGCATCCCCACCCGCAAAAACCCACTCGATTTGAGTCTGCAAGGTAAGAGGATCGGCCTTTAGTCCTCCTGCTGTGGTGATAGGGATCCCATCCTTTTTGTCAAAGGCTAGATCGCTGGTCTGCCCAATAGCGATAATAACTGTATCGGCCTCCATGGTTGTCATGTCGGTCTCGTCATACCGAGGATTGAAGGCCCCTTTTTCATCGAATACGGCTGTACAACATTTGAGTTCTATGCTCAATTTTTTTCCATTCTTCTTTAAAAACCTTTTTGGCCCTAGGCTGTTAATGATGGTCACACCCTCTTCGAGGGCCTCTTCAATCTCGTACTCCCATGCAGGCATCTCTTGGCGCTTTTCAAGGCACACGACAGATATCTCCTGAGCCCCAAGTCGCTTAGCCGTGAGGGCTGCATCGATGGCGACATTTCCCCCGCCGATCACTATTACCTTCTTCCCCACGCTTATCCGATTTCCCAAAATTGCTTCCTTAATGAACTCTACTCCCTTATACACTCCTGGAAGTTCTTCCCCTTCCACGTTTAGCATCAGGCTAAGGTGAAGACCCGTAGCTAAGAACAAGGCGTGGTAACCATCTTTTCTTAGGTGGTCAAAAGTTATCTCTTCGCCAAAAGTGACGCCTGTTTTGATCTCCACACCCATATCCTGAATAACCTGGATTTCAGCAGCCAGTATATCCCTGGGCAACCGATACTGGGGAATACCAACAGCCATCATGCCACCGGCAAAGGGAAGTTTTTCAAAGACTGTCACTGGATATCCTTCTTTACTTAGATAATATGCTGTGGTCAGGCCGGCCGGTCCTGAACCTACTATGGCTATTTTCTCTTTCTTTGGAGTAATGGATGCTTCCTGGTTCTGAGCCTTTCCAAAATCATCGGCGCTTCTCTTCAAAGCATTGATTGCAATAGCATCGTCAACCTCTCCTCTCCTACACATGGATTCACAGGGGCGTGGGCAAATTCGCTCTAAGACTCCTGAAAAGGGAACGTACCTTCGAATTAATCCTAACGCATCGTCAAATTTTCCCTCCCGAATTAAGCCAACATAGCCTCTCACGTCTATATGCACGGGGCAAGTTGCCTGACAATAAGGTGAATTATCGGGGGCACATCTTTCGCGACCAAGCTTAGCACCTGTGCATTTTGCCTCATCCACCCGGGCAACAAACTTTACTACTTTCACTCTGGTTACCTCCTTCTCTAGACATACCAAAATGACTGCAAGTTGTTGAAGCACCTCCGTTGATGAAATAATACTTCAGTGAGTGTCATCCTTCCACATTACCTTTTAGGAAATGTATTGCTTCTCCCCCAATGTCCAGGGCAGACTCAAAGAAAGCCTCGGAAAGAGTTGGATGACCATACATCGTAGCCTTCAACTCTTCTATACCCAACTCGTTCCGCATTGCAAGCGATGCGAGAGAAATAAGTTCAGTTGCTTGTGGGGCAAGTATATGGACTCCCAGGATTTCGCCAAATTTCTTACCAGAAATAATCTTCATAACGCCTTGAGTCTGATTGAGTGTGGCCGCTCTTCCTGACGCCCCCATGGGGAATTTCCCAATCGTAAATTCCTCCTCTCTTCGTTCTGCTTCCATTTGGGTCAAACCGATGGAACCAATTTCAGGATTTGTGTATGTACAGCGAGGGATGAGGAGGGTATTGATTCTCAACGAGTTATCGGTGAAGTGATCTACAACGGATATGCCTTCAGTAAGAGCCTTATGGGCGAAGAAACCTAAACCGTTCACATCCCCTGTTGCATATATTCCAGAGACAGAGGTTTCGGATTTGGTGTTCACTTCAAGGAAATGATCTTTGGTGGTAATCCCCAGCAGTTCCAGACCTAAATTCTGTGTATTTCCTACCCTTTTTCCAGGAATCAGGGCCTTTTCCACCTCGATCTTATTCTCTCCTTTCGGTGTAAGAAGGGTCAACACTACGCCCCCCTCACTAGTTATCTCGGCCCCCACTGCTTCTCCATTGACAATAACCTTGATGCCCATGTTTACAAGAATTCTTCGAAGGCGATGAGAGATTTCGATATCTTCTTGTAGAAGGATACGTTCACTTTTTTCCACTAAGACCACATTGCAACCTAAGCTCCGAAAAAAGCTTCCAAACTCGACCCCTCGCCTTCCACAGCCAATCACGGCAATACTTTTTGGCAACTTCTTCAGGGTCAGAGCATCTCGACTAGTTAGGATCCTTTCCCCATCGGGTGTAAAAGGAGAAAAATCGAGTCTTGCTCCTGTGGCGATGATGAACCTTTCCGCATTCAGTTTGACTTCGGAACCATCTTTTTTTTCTACAATAACATCTCTTGAACCGAGAAACTTGCCGTCGCCTTCTAAGATGGTTACTCCTCGGTTTAGAAGAACTGTCTCAATCCCTTGGATAAGGCTATTGATCACATTATCCTTTCGCTCAATCACTTTCTGAAAATTAATCTTCAATTCCCCTTCAAACCATTGGGATTCTCTCACTTCCGAAAACAGTTGCGCATCCCGTAGAAGACATTTTGTTGGAAAGCAACCCCAGTTGAGACAGGTTCCTCCCATGCGGTCCCTCTCTACAAGGCAAACTCTCAACCCCTTTATGGCTGCGCGAATTGCGCCCCCGTAACCACCGGGGCCGCCACCTAGAACAACGACATCGTATTTTCTTTCTTCCATTGGTCAGTTCAGTTCCTTCAATTGAACAGGTCTTTCTAATATCTCTTTTACCCTCCCAAGAAATCTCGCTGCAGGGGCACCGTCAACTACACGGTGATCGAAAACAAGGCAGAGGTTCATGACCGAGCGAATGGCTATCTTATCATCATCCACCACTTTCACTTTTTTCTCTAATTTTCCCACCCCTAAAATGGCACTTTCAGGAGGATTGATGATCGGGGTGAACAAATCGATGCCGAAAGTGCCGATATTGGTTATGGTGAAGGTCCCAAAACTAAGTTCATCAGGGCCGATTTTCCCTTCTCGAACCTTTTGAACGAGGATGGCACTTTCCCGAGCAATCTCCAGAAGTGTCTTCTGATGGGCATTTCTGAGAACAGGAACAATCAGACCTCTTTCTGCGGAAACAGCTATACCCATATTTACATTGCCATAGACTTCGATTTCGTTCTCCTTTAGACTCGAATTCATCTCCAGATTCTCCATTAAAGCTAAACTGACAGCCTTTATCAAAATATCGTTGATCGAAACTCGAACCCCTTTCGCCTCCCAGTCTGACCAGCACTCTTCCCTAAAACGGATGGCTTCCGACATGTCCACTTCCATCACCTGCGTCACCCTTGGAGCCGTATGCCAGCTCAAAGACATCCTATCTGCAATCAATTTTCTGATCCCCTTTAGCGGGATCTTCTTCGAAACGATGAGGGGTTGAGTCGGGATCGAACCCTTCTGCTCCCAGACCCTCAAAACGTCCTCTTTTGTGATACTACCTCCAGGCCCCGTTCCTATGATATCTTCAAGCATTATACCCTTTTCTTCGGCAATCCTCCTTGCTAAGGGTGATACCTTGAGCTCTCTTTTTTCCTTCGGGAGTATGGGTCCCCTTACAACCGCTCGTGCTTCAGCAGGCTTCACCGCCGCAGGAGTTTCCATGTCTGCTTTCGCCTGTTGGATCAGCTTCTCAAGGTCAAAGCTCTCTCCGGTTTGGGCGATTACCGCAAGAACTTCTCCCACAGGGAGCACACTTCCCTCTTCCGCCATCACCTTCACAAGGACTCCTGACTGGGGCGCCTCAACGTCAAAACTGGCTTTGTCCGTTTCAATAATGCAGATGACTTCACCCTTGTTAACGATATCCCCCTCCTGTTTCATCCATGTGGTGACCGTTGCTGTTTCCATTGTCAAACCAAGTCTTGGAACAGTGATTACCTTTGCCATCAGCCGCTTCCTCTTATCTGAATAATTCCTTCACTCCATTGATAATCGCCTTCTCGTCTGGAATTACATAATTCTCAAGTTTTGGTGCAAAGGGAACGGGGGTGTTAAATGCGGCAACCCTCTTGATCGGGGCGTCAAGATCGTAGAAGGCCTTTTCGCAGACAAGAGCCGCAATCTCGGCTCCATATCCTGAGCGTTTGCAGGCTTCGTGGACAATCACCAACTTTCCCGTTTTCTTAACTGAGTTAAAGATGGTTTCTTCATCAAGAGGAACAAGCGTTCTTGGATCGATCACCTCGGCCTCAATCCCTTCCTCGGTAAGCAACTCGGCCGCCCGGAGACTTCTCAGAACCATTCGAGAAGTTGCTACAATTGTGACATCCTTTCCTGGCCGTTTGATATCAGCCTTACCGATAGGGATCAGATACTCCTCTTCTGGAACAGGGCCGATCTCGTTGTAGAGAAGTTTATGTTCGATGAAAAAGACCGGATCGTCATCCCGGATGGAAGATTTGATGAGCCCTTTTGCATCCTTGGGAGTAGATGGCATTACAACTTTCAGTCCAGGAACGTGGGTGAACCATGATTCAAGGCTCTGGGCATGCTGGGCCGCCGACGACCTTCCGGCTCCTCCCTGGGTACGAATCACTAGGGAGGCCTTTGCTTTCCCGCCAAATATGTAGCGCACTTTCGCCACTTGATTCACGATCTGATCCATTGCTACACCGGAAAAATCAATATACATTAGCTCAGCGACAGGTCTCATCCCAGCAAGTGATGCTCCTAAAGCCGCCCCTATGATGGCCGCCTCCGAAATAGGAGTATTTCGAATTCTCGCATGGCCAAATTCCTCAAGCAAACCCTGCGTTACCTTGTAACTCCCCCCGAATTCTGCAATATCCTCCCCTAATAGGAAGACATTGGAATCTCTCCTCATTTCCTCTTTTAATCCTTCTCGTAAGGCTTCCCGATAGGTAATCTGCCTCATCTCTTTCTCCTTTAAGGGATATATGGACCAACGTAAATATCCTCCAACGCATCCTCCACTTCGGGTTCAGGGCTGCTTTGGGCAAACACAACTGCCTCTTCAATCTCCTTTTCTATCTTTTGATCAATCTCGGCCAGATCTTTTTCACTACAAATTTTCATCTCTAAGAGCTTTGCTCGGTAGAGTTTAACAGGATCCCTCTTTTTCCACTCTTCCACCTCTCCCTTTGTTCTATATGCGGTGCTGGGATCCCCCACATAATGGCCTAGCCAGCGATAGGTTTTACATTCTATCAAGGTGGGGCCTAACCCTTTCCTTGCTCTCTCCACAGCCTCACTCGTTGTTTCATAGACTGCCATGACATCATTCCCATCAATGCATTGGCCCCGAATACCATATCCAAGACCCCTTTCGCTGACATCACAAATCTTTTGGTGAACACGTTGGGGGGTGGATTCAGCGTAAAGGTTATTCTGGCAAATAAATATCACCGGCAGGTTCCAGATCGCCGCCAAATTGAGGCCTTCGTGAAACGCCCCTGTATTTGACGCTCCATCACCGAAAAAACAGATGGCCACTTGATCGGTCCCCTTCATCTGACATGCCAGCGCAGCGCCATTAATGATGCAGAGACCGGAGCCTACAATCCCTGTGGCACCGAGGATATTTAGATCTAAGTCAGCAATGTGTATAGAACCGCCCTTACCTTTGCAATAGCCAGTTTTTTTGCCAAATAGCTCAGCCATCATCCGATCAACTCGTGCACCTTTAGCAATGATGTCCCCGTGGCCCCGATGTGTACTAATGATATAGTCATCTTCCCTCAAAGTCGAGCAAGCACCCGCGGAAATGGCTTCCTGCCCAAGAGAAGAATGGAGGAACCCAGGTAGAAGCCCTTTCAAGAAAAGCTCAACCGCCTTCTCCTCAAAGAAACGGATCCGAACTATGGTCTCATACAATTCCACCGATTTCTCCTTCGGTATCATTTCAATCTCCATCCTAAAATAAATCGTATTAGTATATCTTGGTCAACTATTCAAAAACGCGCGCTATGATCGCACTTCTCAATTTCCTATTTTCCTTCTAAGCCTCCACTGTCGCTTTCTCCTAAGAACGGAGCAATAAACCTCGCAGCTTCTTCCAGATCCTTCCGCAGCCATTCTTTCATCTCTTTCTTATCCCTTTCAATTAAAGCGTGGTACATACCCGTATGGAACTTGTGCGACAAATGTAAGTCTCCCTTAGAGATGAAAATAAATAAATAAGGCCCGATTCGGGACCATATCCAATCGATGATTTGAAGCAGTATGGGAGAATCAGCATACGAATAAATCGTGAAATGAAACTGGGCATTCAGCTTCATAAATTCCTTTGGGCTTTTTAACGCATTTCCCATTTCCTCTATTAATTTTTCCAACGTCGGCATGGATCCTTCCTGCCGCAATTCACAAGCCCTCTCCACTGCCATCGATTCCAACGAGAGCCTGATTTTGAGTGCTTCCTCCAATTCCTGCAAGCTCAACTTATTCACATAAACCCTCTTATTGTTCTCAATGACAACTATTCTTTCCGATTCGAGCTGCCATAGTGCTTCTCGAACCGGCATTAAACTCACACCGAGCCCGCTAGCAAGTCCGCGGTGAGTTAGGCACTCGCCTGGTAAGATCTCTCCTGTTATGATTTTGTTGCGGAGCTGTTCATATACCATCTGCCTCAATGTTTTGGTAGGAATTGTTTCTAGAATCATGATGTTATCACATATAACATATAACAAAACTTGTCAAGTCAAAAATATAAATGAAACTTCTTGGTCATTAATCTCC